>NZ_JBEOVO010000008.1:0-237648 GCF_040295605.1 Streptomyces sp. NPDC002773 | reverse complement strand
ACCAGGAGGTCGACGTTGCGGTCCAGGGTCGCGGAGAACAGCATGCGCTGGCCCTCGGGGCGGACCTGGTTCAGGAATCAGACCGCCGGGGACGGGAAGGTCGGGTACTCCACGCCGGAGACGTGCTGGACGACCCGGATGACCTGGCACGAGTAGCCGAACTCGTTGTCGTACCACAGGTAGAGGATCGCGTTGTCGCCGTCGACCTTGGTCGCGCCGGCGTCGATGGTCGACGCGTGACGCGAGCCGACGAAGTCCATGGAGACGGCGTCGGGGGCCGTGGTGAAGTCGATCTGACGCTTCAGCGGCGAGTGCAGCGAGACGTCGCGGAGGTACTCGAGGACCTCGTCGCGGGTGGTCTCGCGGCCCAGGCGCAGGCTCAGGATCGCGATCGAGACGTCCGGGACGGGGACGCGGATCGAGCTGCCGGTGATCGGCGCCTTCAGCGCCGGCAGCGCCTTGGCGACGGCCGAGGCGGCACCGGTCTCGGTGATCACCATGTTGAGCGGCGCGGAACGGCCGCGGCGGTCGGCCTTGTGGTAGTTGTCCAGGAGGTTCTGGTCGTTCGTGAACGAGTGGACCGTCTCCACGTGGCCGCGCAGCACGCCGTACTCGTCGTCCATGGCCTTCAGCGGCGGGACGATCGCGTTGGTGGTGCAGGAGGCGCAGGACAGGATCTTCTCGTCCGGCTTCACCGTGTCGTGGTTGACGCCGTGCACGATGTTCGGCACGTCACCCTTGCCGGGCGCGGTCAGGACGACCTTGTCGATGCCGGGGCGCAGGTGCTTGGAGAGGCCCTCGCGGTCGCGCCACTTGCCGGTGTTGTCGATGAGGATGGCGTTGTCGATGCCGTACGCCGTGTAGTCGACCTCGGAGGGGTCGTTGGCGTAGATCACCTTGATGGTGTTGCCGTTGGCGACGATGGTGCTGTTCGCCTCGTCGACGGTGATCGTGCCCTGGAACTGGCCGTGGATCGAGTCGCGGCGCAGCAGCGAGGCGCGCTTCACCAGGTCCTGCTCGCCGCCCCCGCGCACCACGATCGCGCGCAGGCGCAGACCGTTGCCCGAACCGGCCTTCTCGATGAGGAGGCGGGCGACGAGGCGGCCGATGCGGCCGAAGCCGTAGAGGACGACGTCGCGTCCGTCACGGCGCTCGATCTTGTTCTCGCCGGTGGCACCGGCGACGGCCTCGGCGGTGAACTCGGCCACCGAGAGACCCCGGTCGTCGGTCTTGTACTCGGCGGCCAGCATGCCGATGTCGATCTGCGACGGGCCGAGATCGAGGGTCGTGAGCGTCTGGAGGAAGGGGAGCGTCTCGATGACCGACAGCTCCTCGCCGGCTATCTGCCGGGCGAAGCGGTGGGTCTTGAGGATGCTGACCACCGACTTGTTCACCAGGGAGCGGCTGTGGAGGAGGACGGTGACGTCCTGCTCCCGGTGCAGCTTCCCGATGATCGGGATCATCGACTCCGCGATCTCCTCGCGGTTCTTCCAGCTGGTGAACGAGTCGTCATTGACAGTCACAAGTTTATCTTTCGAGCTAGGCGGCGCTCATATGGTAACCCCAGGTCCGTCCGGTCCATCAGGGGGTGGGTCACACGCGCGGGACACCGGTGCGGGTCACCCGAAGGCGAGGGTCCGGAAGGCGTTCCTGACGCCGGTCAGCGGGCCGGGGTCGCGGGTCAGGCGGAGCCGGTTGGTGAGCAGGACCGCCCACCGGTCACGGGCCGGTGACACCCACTGGGCCGTGCCGGTGAAGCCGAAGTGGGCCCAGACGCCCTCCGCCGGAGCCGTGCCCGGCGCCGGATGCCAGAACAGACCCCGCGGCGGTACGAGCGCGCCGGTGCGGACGCGGAGCGAGGCCGCCGTCCAGTCGGCGGAGAAGGCGCAGGGCAGCGGGGCGAGGAGATGGCGCAGGAAGCGGCCGATGTCGGCGGCGGTCGTGAAGACGCCCGCGATCCCGCAGGCGCCGCCGAGGAGCCGGGCCGAGAAGTCGTGGACGACGCCCCGGAGCGGGGCGCCGCTCTCGCCGTCGTACTCCGTGGGCGCGCACCGCTCCCTGACCCCGGCCGGCAGCGGACCGTACCGGGTCTCCGTCATGGCGAGCGGCGCCCAGACGCGGTCCTCGGCGAGCCGGGGGAGTGGCTGCCGGGTCAGGTGCTCGGCCAGGTAGCCGAGGATGAGCGCGGCCCGGTCGGTGTACGCGACGGCCGCCCCCGGCCGGTGCACGAGCGGCTCGGCGAGGACGCCGTCCCTGACGTCCTGCGGATCGGAGCCGTACAGGTGCCGCAGATTGGCGCGGAGCGGCAGGCCCGCCGTGTGCGTGAGCAGATGGTGGGGTGTGACCCCGGCGAGGGGCCGTCCCGCGGCCTCGGGCCAGAACGAGCCGAGAGGGGCGGTCAGATCGAGTTTGCCCGCGTCGACGAGGGTGCCGATGACCGCCCAGACGGCGAGGATCTTGGTCAGGCTCGCGACGTCGTAGAGCGTGTCCACGCGGGTCGGTCCCGACGGGTCCGCCGGGTCGAGGAGGCCGACGGCCCCCGCCGACAGGGTGGTGCGGGCGTCACCAGCCGCCCATACGGCGCCGGGGAAGACGCCCGCGCGCACGGCGTCGCCGAGCAGCCGCTCGCAGGGGTCGGTGCGCTGTGCCAAGGCGGGCCTCCGACGGGATCGGTGCGGGCCGTCCGGGATGCGGGGCGCGCTCCGAAGTCATGCCCCGGTCGCACGGGAAGACACCCTTCCGCCGGTGCGCGTCAGCTCGCGTCGGCAGGCTCCTCTGCGGGCTTCTCGGGCTTCTCGGGGGTCTTCTCGGGAGTCTTCTCGGGGTCCGGCTTGCACGTCACCTCGTCGCGCGGGGTGTAGTGGGTCTTGAACGTCTCCCGCTTCACCTCGGCGCCACCGTCCTTGAACACCCGGTCCACCGAGATGTCGAAGCCCTCCAGGGGCTCCTGGGGCACGCACTCCTTGCCGGTGCCCTCGCGCTTCGCGGGCTCCTTGAGGTTGGTCCGCGGCCCGGCGGCCGCCTCCACCGAGTCGTACTTCTTCGTCCCCAGGAAGCTCACGGTCACGGACGAGTCCGTCGCGTCCGCCTTGATGTAGATCGGCTTGCCCGAGTCGTTGCGGAACTTCAGGTCCAGGCTGCCCCAGGCGACGGTCGCCTCGCGGCCGGCCGGGTAGCGCTCGATGTAGAAGGAGTGGGCGCCGTACTCGACCGGGTCGACCCCGGCGAAGAACATGGCGTTGAAGACGGTGGTGGCCATGGCCGAGACCCCGCCGCCGGGCGCGGACCGGTACTGGCCGTCCAGGATCATCGTGCCGTCGACGAAACCGTTGTCCGGGGTGCGCTCGCCGACCGTCTCGTTGAAGCTCCAGACCTCGCCGGGCCGCACGACCGAGCCGTTGATGAGCTCGGCGGCCCGACCGATGTTCGTCGTGCGGTACGGCGCGGTCGGGAAGTCCACCGTGAACGTCGACATCTCCTCGGTGATGCCGAGGCGGGCGAGGGAGCCGGCGGTCAGCTCGGGCTGGGTGACGGTGGTGGCCACCGGGGCGGTACGCGCGGCCGCGCCGGTCTTGGTGAGCAGCGGGCGCACGGCGTCACCGAGGGCCTTCGCGGTCACCTCGTGGCCCGGCCGGCCCTCGGACTCGACCACGACCTTGCCGTCCCGTACCCCGAGGGTGGCCTCGACGGGCGCGCCCGTCAGTGAGGCGACCGGCCGGGCCACGTCGGGGTCGCGGAGCAGCGCCTCCGCGTCGAGCGCGGCGGTCAGCCGGCCGTTCTCGGTCTTCACGGTGAGGTGGTCGCCGAGGGTGGTGGGTGAGATCCGCAGCCGCTCGGTACCCGTCGTGAGCGTCACCGGGCCGGAGACCGCGGGCTTCGCGTACGTGTCGAGGAAGCGGGCCACCTCGGTGGCGGGGAGCTTCGGCTCGGTCAGGGCGACCGGGAGGGTGACGGCCGCGGCGCCGGTGGCGGCGGGGTAGGCCGCGCGCAGGGTCTCGGCGGCCTGCCCGGTGTCCAGCTTCTGGCCCGTCACCGGCTGCGTCGCGACGGCCTTGCCGGCACGGAAGGCGACGGACCCCTCGCGTACCGCGCGGTCGTTCTTCTGGGCGAGCCCGGCCACCGCCGCCCGGGTCTTCTCGGCGTCGTACGCGTACACCGGCCGTATCTCGCGCTCACCGGACGAGAAGAGCCGTCCGATGACGGTGACGGGGTCGCGGGAGGGGTCCGCCGCCTCGTCCGCGGTCTTCGCCAGGTCCACCGAAAAGCCGGCGGAGGCGGGCTCCACGGTCGCGGTGCGGTCGCCGACCCGCACGGGTATCGGCGCGCTCCACGCGGCCGGCGCCTCCGCCGCGAGCTTGGCCTGGGCCTCGGCGCGGCTCATCCCGCCGACGTCCACCCCGCTGACCCGGGTGCCGGCGGATATGTCGTCACCGGTCGTGAGCAGCCCTGCCACGTACAGCCCGCCCGCGGCGACGGCGACCACACCGGTCGCGATGGCGACCGCCCGGAGACGCGGACGGCGCTCCCCGCGGTGCGTCGGGGCATGGTCGGTCCTGGAGCGGGGCACACGCTCTCCCGTGGCGTCGAGGATGGGGGAATCCACTCGACGGTACGCCGAAAGAGTGTCTTATGCACATAAAGGCGGCCTGACCTGCGGCGATACCCAGGGCGGCGAATCGATGACGGAGTGTGACGGAGGGGGGTGGGGGTGGGCCCTGGCCTGGCCGCCGAGGCGGGACCCGGTCCCTGAGCCGGGAGGCCGGGGGAGCGCGGGACCGGGACCTTAAGCTGGAGTGATGCCAGCCGCCACCCCGAGCCCCGGGCCGCAGTCCGTCGACCGGGCCCTCGCCGTCCTCGACGTCGTCGCCGACGCCGACCGGCCCGTCGGGGCCAAGGCCCTGGCGCGGTGCCTCGGTTGCGCCCTCTCGACCGTCTACCACGTGACCGGCCCCCTGCTCGCCCGCGGCTACCTCGTCCGTACCGCGGAGGGATACGCGCCCGGACCCCGCGTCCCGGCCCTCCACCGCTCCCACCAGCGGCACCACGGAATCGGTGCCGGTACGGGGGAGCTCCTCGGCCGGCTGCGGCGGGCCACCGGCGCGGAGGCGTACCACACGGCCTACCGCGACGGCCTGATCACCGTCGTCGACACCACCGCCCCCGTCACCGACACCGACCACCCCTTCGCGCCGGGTCCCGAGGACCGCGCCCACGCGACCGCCCACGGCAAGGCGCTGCTCGCCGCGCTGCCGCGGCCCCTGCGCCGCCGCTACCTCGCCGAGCACGGAATGGCCCGCTTCACCGAGCGCACCATCACCAGCGCCGAACGCTTCGAGGCCGAGGTCGGCCGGGTGCGCGGCCAGGGCTACGCCGTGTCGGTGGGCGAGGCGGACCTCGCCTACACCTGTCTCGCCGTGGCGCTGCCCGAGCGGGGCGACGGCATCGTGCACGCCCTCTCCGTATCGCTGCCGACCGCCGACTTCGGGCGGCGGCAGGGAGAGATCCGGGCCGCGCTCACCCGCGCCGTACCCGGGTTTCCGGCCCTGCCGGAATCCTGACCGCGGCGACTGGTCGTGCCCGCCGGCGCGCCGCACGCTGGACGCATGATCTTCATCGCCGTCCGATTCACCGCCCGTCCCGACCACGCCGACCGCTGGCTCGACCTGGTCGCCGACTTCACCCGCGCCACCCGCGAGGAGCCCGGCAACCTGTTCTTCGACTGGTCCCGCAGCGTCGACGACCCGAACGTCTTCGTCCTCCTGGAGGCCTTCGCCGACGCGGACGCGGGCGCGGCCCACGTCGCGTCCCCGCACTTCACGGCGGGTCTCGCGGCCATGGCCGGAGCCATCGCCACCACCCCCGAGATCATCAACGTCGAGGTCCCCCAGCAGGGCTGGGGAGCCATGGCCGAGCTCACGCCGACCGGCGCCTGAGCCGGTCCCCGGCACCCCGGGGGCGCACCGCACCGCCTGATAGGTTCGCGTGCACACGCAGGCGGGGCGGCGGCCCGAGGGGAGAAGCGGGACATGGCGGTGAGCGGGCGACAGACCGGCAGGCCCACCCTGGAAGAGGTCGCCGCGAGAGCCGGAGTCGGCCGCGGCACGGTCTCCCGGGTCATCAACGGCTCCCCCCGGGTCAGCGCGCAGGCGAAGGCCGCCGTCGAACAAGCCGTGGCCGAACTCGGCTACGTGCCCAACCGGGCCGCCCGCGCCCTCGCCGGCAGCCGGACCGACGCCGTCGCCCTGGTGATCCCCGAGACCGAGGCCCGGCTCTTCGCGGAGCCGTACTTCCTCGACATCATCCGCGGCGTCAGCGGCGAACTCGCCGACGCCGACAAGCAGTTGCTGCTCACCCTGATCCGCAGCGAACAGGAGCGGCAGCGCTTCGAGCAGTACCTCGCCGCCCAGCGCGTCGACGGCGTCCTCCTCGTCTCCGTGCACGGCGCCGATCCGCTGCCCGACCAGGTCCGCGCCCTCGGTCTGCCCGCCGTACTCAACGGCCGCCGCACCGAGGACGAGCGCGTCGCCTTCGTCGACTCCGACAACACCGGCGCCGGCCGGACCGCCGTCGCCCACCTCGCCGCGCGCGGCCGCCGCGCGATCGCCACCATCACCGGCCCCCTCGACATGTACGTGGCCCGCTGCCGCCTCGACGGCTACCGCGAGGGCCTGACGGACGCCGGGCTCACCCCCGACGAGGGGCTCGTCGCCGGCGGCGACTTCACCGAGGAGGGCGGCCGCCGCGCCATGCGGGAACTCCTGGACCGCAGGCCGGACCTGGACGCCGTCTTCGCCGCCTCCGACGTCATGGCGGCGGGCGCGCGGGGCGTGCTGCGCGAGGCGGGCCGCCGCGTCCCCGAGGACGTCGCCCTCGTCGGTGTCGACGACTCCGCCGTGGCCCGGCACATGGACCCGCCGCTGACCAGCGTCCGCCAGCCCATCGAGGAGATGGGCCGCACCATGGCCCGCCTGCTCCTCCAGGAGATCGCCGCACCCAGCGACCCGGACGAGCAGCCCCGCCGGATGCTCCCGACGGAACTCGTCGTCCGCGCGTCCTCCTGACCCCGCCCGTCGACCCCTCCTCCGTACGCCCCTTCCGTACGCCCCTCCCTCCGCACTCCCGTCGCCTCGCCATGGCATGATCGCGCCACCTGCCGGCAGGGAGCCGGCGGAACAGGGGGCCCGCCATGGACTGGTACGTCGTCATCCCGAGCGCGCTCGCGCTCCTGCTCGTGCTCTCCGGCGTCGCGGCGCTGCGCACTGGCTGGATCGTGTCCTGGCAGCGGCGCCGGGTCTTCCGGCCGGCGCCGTACGGCTGGGGCCAGCTGGCGATCGCCACGGCGTTCGTGCTCCAGGCGGTCGGGCAGCTCGTCGGCGACCGTGCCACCCGCGCCCCCCTGGGCGTCGCCGTCGTCCTCGGGCTCCTCGGCGGACTCGTCCTCCTCGTCCTGGCCCAGCGCCCCCGGCAGGACCGCTGAGCGGGCCCGTCCCGCGCGGTCGTCGTTCGGGTGCGTCCAGCGGGCGGGGCCGCCGCGCGTGGGTTCGAATCGGGGCATGGCTTCCAACGACAGGTTCCGCGCGGGCGGCTCCCCGAGGCCGCTGAAGACCAGTGACACCTGGTGGTACGCCGCCGTGGCGGGCGAGGCGTCCGGCTCGTTCCACACCCGCGTCCGCACCCGGACCCGGCGCGCCTGCCTCGGGGCCGTCCTCGTCCTCACGGTCGTCTACGCGGGCCTCGTGCTCACCGCGACCGGCCGCCGCTGGGGCGACGCCGCCACGACCGGCCGGAGCGCCGACACCACCGCCGCCACCCTGCTCCGCGAGCACCCCTCACTCGCCGGGCTCACCACCCTCTCCCTCGTCCTCGGCTGCGTCCTGCTGCTCGCCGTCGGCCTCATACGCAAGCGGTACGCCCTCACCGGCGCGGCCGCCGGTGCGATCGTCACCGCCCTCGCCCTCACCGGACTGCTCCAGCGGTACGCACCCCGCCCCCGGCTCCTCGACACCGGCGGGGCGCTCCTCCCGAGCGGCTTCCCCAGCGCCCAGACCACGCTCGCCCTGGGCATCGCCCTCGGCCTCGCCCTCGTCGTCCCGTACCGGCTGCGCGGCGTCGCCGTCGGCGCCGCCACCCTCTGGGCCGTCGCCATCGGCGCCTACACCGTCGCGGCCGGCCGCCACCGGCCCGGCGACGTCATCGCCGCCGCCCTGCTGGCCCTCGCCGTCCACTGCGGGCTCCTCGCCCTCCTCGCCCGCAGGGGCAAGGTGCGCCCCGGCGCCCGGCGCGGCCCCACCCCGGCCGGCCTCTCCGCGACCCTCGCGCTCCTCCTCGTCGCCGCCGCCGGACTCGGCGCGGGCATCTGGCTGCTCGGCGCCACCCTCACCCTGCCCGCCGGCGGCCCCTACGACCCGGCCGAGCTCCAGCTCGCCCACCGCTGCGGCCAGGCCCTCGCCGCCGGCGTCGCCGCGGCGGCCGGACTGCTGTCGCTCACCCTGCTCCGCCGCGTCGAGCTGGAGGGCGCCCCCACTCCGTACCGCCTCGGCGGACCCTTCGTCGAGGACACCGGGGCGCCCCGCGAGGGCGAGCTCGTGGGCCCCTTTACCGAGGACCTCGATCACGAGATATCTTGATGTCGAGCAATCTCGCATACGCAGACGTGGAGCGGAGCACCCTGGTGACTGACTCGACCATCATCTACACCCACACTGACGAGGCGCCTGCCCTGGCGACGTACTCGTTCCTGCCCGTGATCCAGGCGTATGCCTCGCAGGCCGGCGTCACGGTCGAGACGCGGGACATCTCCCTCGCGGGCCGCATCATCGCCGCCTTCCCGGAGTTCCTCGAGGAGGGCCAGCGCATCGCCGACGCCCTCTCGGAGCTCGGTGACCTGGCCAAGACGCCCGGCGCCAACATCATCAAGCTGCCGAACGTCTCGGCGTCCATCCCGCAGCTGAAGGCCGCGGTCGCCGAGCTCCAGGCGCAGGGCTACGCCCTCCCGGACTACCCGGACGACCCGAAGACGGACCAGGACAAGGACGTCCGCGCCCGTTACGACAAGATCAAGGGCTCGGCCGTCAACCCGGTCCTGCGCGAGGGCAACTCCGACCGCCGCGCGCCCGGCTCGGTGAAGAACTACGCCAAGGCCCACCCGCACCGCATGGGCGCCTGGACCCCCGAGTCCAAGACGAACGTCGCCACCATGAGCGACAACGACTTCGCCTCCACGGAGAAGTCCGTCGTCGTCACCGAGAACGACACCCTCCGCTTCGAGTTCACCGCCGCCGACGGCACCACCAGCGAGCTCCGCGAGCCGCTGAAGGTCGTCGCCGGCGAGGTCGTCGACGCCGCCGTCATGCGCGCCGCCGCCCTGCGCACCTTCCTCAGCGAGCAGGTCGCCCGCGCCAAGGCCGAGGGCGTGCTCTTCTCCGTGCACCTCAAGGCCACGATGATGAAGGTCTCCGACCCGATCGTCTTCGGCCACGTCGTGCGCGCCTTCTTCCCCGCCACCTTCGCCAAGTACGGCGAGGTCCTCGCCGGCGCCGGCCTCTCCCCGAACGACGGCCTCGGCGGCGTCCTCAAGGGCCTGGACTCCGTCCCGCACCTGGGCGAGGAGATCAAGGCCTCCTTCGAGGCCGAGCTCGCCGCGGGCCCCGCCCTGGCGATGGTCGACTCCGACAAGGGCATCACCAACCTGCACGTGCCGTCCGACGTCATCGTCGACGCCTCGATGCCGGCCATGATCCGCACCTCCGGCCACATGTGGGGCCCGGACGGCCAGGAGGCCGACACCCTCGCCGTCCTCCCGGACCACAGCTACTCCGGCGTGTACCAGGTCGTCCTCGACGACTGCCGCGCCAACGGCGCCTTCGACCCGTCGACCATGGGCTCCGTCCCCAACGTCGGCCTCATGGCGCAGAAGGCCGAGGAGTACGGCTCCCACGACAAGACCTTCGAGATCGCCCAGGCCGGCACCGTCCGCCTCGTCGACTCCGCGGGCAACGTCGTCCTGGAGCAGGAGGTCGCCGAGGGCGACATCTTCCGCGCCTGCCAGACCAAGGACCTGCCCATCCAGGACTGGGTCAAGCTCGCCGTCACCCGCGCCCGCGCCACCGGCTCCCCGGCCGTCTTCTGGCTGGACGAGAACCGCGCCCACGACGCCCAGCTGATCGCCAAGGTCAAGCAGTACCTGCCGGAGCACGACACCGAGGGCCTGGACATCAAGATCCTGTCCCCGGTCGAGGCGACGAAGTTCTCCCTGGAGCGCATCCGCCGCGGCGAGGACACCATCTCCGTCACCGGCAACGTCCTCCGCGACTACCTGACCGACCTCTTCCCCATCCTGGAGCTGGGCACCAGCGCCAAGATGCTGTCGGTCGTCCCGCTGATGGCGGGCGGCGGCCTCTTCGAGACCGGCGCCGGCGGCTCCGCCCCGAAGCACGTCCAGCAGCTCGTCAAGGAGAACTACCTCCGCTGGGACAGCCTCGGCGAGTTCTTCGCCCTGGCGGCCAGCTTCGAGCACCTCGCGACCTCCACGGGCAACTCCCGCGCCCAGGTCCTCGCCGACACCCTCGACCGCGCCACCGGCACCTTCCTCAACGAGGACAAGTCGCCGACCCGCCGCCTCGGTGGTATCGACAACCGCGGCAGCCACTTCTACCTCGCCCTCTACTGGGCCCAGGAGCTGGCCGCCCAGACCGAGGACGCCGAGCTGGCCAAGGCCTTCGCCCCGCTGGCCGAGAACCTCTCGGCCAACGAGCAGAAGATCGTCGACGAGCTGAACGCCGTCCAGGGCTCCCCGGCCGAGATCGGCGGCTACTACCAGCCCGACCCGGCCAAGGCCGCGGCCGTGATGCGCCCCTCCGCCACGTTCAACGAGGCCGTCGCGTCCCTCGCCTGACCGTCGCGAGACCCGCTGTACCGCCCCGGCCGGACCACATCCGGCCGGGGCGGTCCCGTCGGTGGCGCATCCGCCGTCCGGGTGTGAACCTGGATGGATGAGCTGGGCATCTTGGACGACCGCCGGTGTCTACACCGGGCGAGGTGGGGTGCTGACCGACGAGGCCGGTGTCGTCACGGGCGATGTGACCGTGCACACGACCTGGGCCGAGGGCGAAGCACGCGTGGCCGTGCAGTACAGCGGCGCGTCCGACTGGTTCACCATGTCGGGCAGTCCCGTTCCGTGCGCGACGGAGGAGGAGAGCCGCGATCTCCACGACGACGTCGTGGCAGCCGTCCGGGAGGGGAACGGGGCCACGGTCCCGACCCTGCCCGCGGCACCACCGGTGTAGGGGCCCGGGCCCCGCGCCGGAAAGAGCTCGGAGAAGAGCTCCGGAGAAGAAGTGTTATCCCTCCCACGCCCACGGGTCTCCGAACGACGGGGGACTCGGACCAGGGATGAGGGAGCAGATCCATGCACATCGACGAGGGCCGCACCACCGCGCTGGTGGAGGCGGCCAGGGCCGGTGACGCGCACGCGAGGGACGCACTGGTACGCGCGTATCTCCCCCTCGTCCACAACATCGTCGGCCGGGCCCTCGACGGCCACGCCGACACCGACGACATCGTCCAGGAGACGATGGTCCGCGCCCTGGACGGCCTGCCCGCCCTCCGCGACCCGGCCCGCTTCCGGTCCTGGCTCGTCGCCATCGCCATGAACGGGATACGGCGCCGCTGGAGGGAACACCTCCAGGCACCCGTACCGGGGCTCGACCGGGCCAGCCACCTCGCCGACCCGGCCGGCGACTTCACCGAGATCACCATCCTCCGGCTCGGCCTCTCCGGCCAGCGCCGCGACGTCGCCCGCGCCACCCGCTGGCTCGACGAGGACGACCGCGAACTCCTCGCCCTCTGGTGGCTGGAGGCCGCGGGCGAGCTGACCCGCGCCGAACTCGCCGAGGGCCTCGGCGGCATCTCGCCGCAGCACGCCGCCGTCCGCGTCCAGCGGATGAAGGAGCGCCTCGAGACCGGCCGGGCCGTCGTCCGCGCGCTGGACGCCCTCCCGATGTGCCCCGGCCTCGCCGAGACCGTCACGGCCTGGGACGGCCGCCCCTCCCCGCTCTGGCGCAAACGCGTCGCCCGCCATCTGCGGACCTGCGCCGACTGCACCGCCCGGGTGACCGGCCGCCGAGGCCTCGCCCCCGTAGAAGGCCTCCTCGTCGGCCTCGGCCTCGTACCTCCGCTCGCCGCGGGGTTCGGTGGGGGCGACGTTTTCGACCCGGTCGCCTTCGCGGCCGGTGGCGGCGATGCCGGCGAAGCGGGTGCGTTCGCGCCCGGTCGCGGCGACGCGCGCGAATCCCTCGCACCCGCCGGGGACGGCCCCGCCCCCGAACCCGCCGCCTTCGACACCTTCTCCCGCCGGACGACGCTCCGCCGCGCCGGGCTCGCCGGAGTGGCGGCCGTCGCCGTCCTCGGCGCGGTCACCCTCCTCGTACCCCAGGAGCCGCACGCGCGCGTGAAGCCCGGCAGGCCCGCCGCCGCGCCCCCGGCGGCCCCCTCCCCGGCGGCCTCCTCCCCGCCCCCGGCGACTCCGACGCCCACCGCCACCGTCGCCACGCCCGCCCCGACGCCCACCCGGACGACGCCCCGGCCCACGCCGACGCCCGACGCCGGGGAGCGGCTGACCGGACTCGTCAACCGGCTGAGAGCGGAGGCGGGTTGCGCGCCGCTGCGCGTCGACCCCCGCCTCACCGCGGCGGCCCGCGGGTACGCCCACGACATGGCCGCGCGCGGCTACTACGGACATGCCAGCCCCGAGGGGGAGTACGCGGACGCGCGGATCACCGCCGCCGGTTACGACTGGAGCGCCTGGGCCGAGAACCTCGACCGCGGTACGACCGACCCCGCGTCCGTCGTCGACGACTGGACGGACGGCGCGATGCACGAGGAGAACATGCTCGACTGCCGGTACCGGGACACCGGAGTGGCGTCGGCGCCCGGTCCCGGCGGCACGATCTGGGTGCAGAAACTGGCCGCCCCCGCCTCCTGAGCCTCCGGAGGGCTCAGCGCTTGTCGCCGAAGTTCTGCACCCACCAGGGGCCGTTGGCGGTGAGGGTCACGCCGACCCCGATGTCCTTGAACGCGCAGTTGAGGATGTTCGCCCGGTGGCCGGGGCTCTCCATCCAGTCGGCCATGGCCTGGGCCGGGGTCTTCGGGCCCCGGTGGATGTTCTCCGCGTAGGCCGACCACGCGTACCCGGCGTCGCTTATCCGGTCACCGGCGTTGCGGCCCTCCGGGCTGTTGTGGTCGTAGTAGTCGCGGGCGGACATGTCGTCGGCGTGCCGCTGGGCGGCGGTCCGCAGATGGCTCTCGGCGCGGAGCGGACCGCAACCGGCCTTGTCGCGCTCGACGTTGGCGAGGGCGACGACATCCTGGACGAAGCTCGCGGCCGACCCCGCCGGCGCCTCGGCTCCCTGGGCCGCGCCCTGTTGTGCCCGCTGCGTCTCCTGGGGCTGTGCGCGCGGTTGTTCCCGCTGCGGCTCCGGCGCCGTGCTCGGTTCCGTCGGCGTGGCCGTGGGCGCGGCCGTGGGCCGGGCCGTCGCCGCCTTCGTCGTGACGGGGGAGGGCGCGCCGGTGGGCGACGGGGGCGGCGGTGCGGACGTCGGCGTGGCCTTCGGTACGGTCTCGGGCGCGGTGGAGGCACTGGTGGCGGGGGAGTTCAAGGGCGCGACCAGCTCCGCGACGGCGGGAGCGGCGGCCGTGCCAGCGGCGGCGGAGCCCGAGGCCGCGGGGCCTCCGGTGGGGGAGGCCGCCACGTACACGCCGGTCGCCACCGTCAGCACGGCGGTCGCGGCCCCGGCGACGGTGACGGCGGTGCGGAAGGACGGACGTCCGGACGGACGCCGTCTCGTCCCACCACCCTTGCGGTGACGCCCGTTCGGGCGCGCCGCCGGGTCCTCCGCCGATGCGCGTACGGGTACGGGTACCGGTACGGAAGCCGGGTGCTCGTGGTGCTCGTGGTGCTCGGGATGGTCGTGGTGCCGCATGGAGCTCCGCTCTCTCGCCGTGGTCGCCGGACGGTCCGGCGCTGTGGGAGAGCCACCGGGGCGACGGCGATAACACTTTCCGGCCCCGTCCGCCCCGACACTCCTCGTCAAGGTGACGCGTCAACACGGCGCGTCACCCCGTATTGACCACTTGAACCCTTTCAGTCCTGCGGGACGACCGCCACCGGACAGGGCGCGAGGTGGAGCGCCGCGTGCGCCACGGAACCGATCCGGGGCCCGATCGCTCCCCGCTTGGCCCGTCGGCCGACCACCATCAGCTGGGCGGCCCCCGAGGTGGAGAGCAGCACCTGACCGGCGCTGCCCAGCTCGACGTGCTCGGTGACCGGCACGTCCGGGTGACGCTCGCGCCACGGCGCCAGTGCCTCGCGCAGCGCCTTCTCCTCGTACGGGACGAGCCCGCCGGCCTCGTCGGCGAGCCGCATCGACGCGGGGCTGTAGGCGAACAGCGGCGGCAGGCTCCACGCGCGCACGGCCCGCACCGAGGCCCCGCGCGCGGCGGCGGTCTCGAACGCGAAGCGCAGCGCGGCCGCGCTGTCCTCGGGCCCGCCGTGCTGCCCCACGAGCACGTGCCCCGTGGGAGGTTCGGCCGGCTCCCCGTCGCGGGACCTGACGGCCACCACGGGGCGGGTGGCGGCGGCGATGATCTGCTGCCCGTACGAGCCGAGCAGGAACCCGGTGACGGCCCCGTGGCCGCGCGAGCCGATGACGAGCATCTCGGCGCGCTCCTCGGTGCCGAGCAGCGCGGCGGGCGGCGTGTCGGCGAGCACCTCGGCGGTGAGCGCGAGCCCGGGGTAGCGGTCGGCGATGGTGGCCTCCGCCTCGCGCACGACCGCCTCCGCGGCGCGTTCCTGGGCGGGGCGGTCCTGCACCAGGGGCAGGTCGAGCGGTTCCCAGCGCCACGCGTGCGCGAGGCGGAGCGGGAGCCCCCGGTGGCCGGCCTCGCGGGCGGCCCAGTCGGCCGCGGCGAGGCTCTCCGGGGACCCGTCCACTCCAGCGACGATCTCATGGCTCATCAGGATGCCTCCGTGGGCGCGGTGTCGGGCCCGCCGGACGGTCGGGCCCTTCTCCTCCCAGCTTGGGCCCATCGGCGGCCCGCCGAGAGGGCCGGACGTCCCGACATGCCGGTACGTCCGTCCCCTCGCCCCTCCGCCGGCGCGGTGTTCCCCGTCAGGCCGGCAGGGTGAGCCGGGCGTGGCTGCCGTTGAGGTAGTGGTCCCCGATGTCACGGAGCCGGTGGGCCGCCCGCGTGGGGGCGGTGAGCGTCCGGGCGTTCCGCCAGAAGCGGTCGAAGCCGGGCCCTCCGGCGTGGACGTCGGCGCCCGCCGTGCCGTCGACGAGTTCGAGGACGCGGGTGGTGATGTGCACGGCCGCCCTGCCGGTGACCGTCTCGGCCGCCGCCACCAGGACGGCGATGTCGGCCCGTTCCTCCACGCCGAGCGTCCGGGCGGCGAGCAGACCGCGGACCAGGGCGTCCGTCGCCCGCTCCACCACCGCTGCGGCGGCGTGCGCGGCCGTGGCCAGCTCCCCGTAGGCGAGGAGGAGGTATGGATCGTCCCCGGCGGGGATCTCCCCGGTGCCGTCCGCGCTCGGGAGGCCGATCGGGTGACCTCCCGGCCGGTCGGCCGGTGCCGGTCCCGCCTTCCCCGCGCGGCGGATGTCGCGGGCCTCGGCGAGCGCCCCCTCGGCGACACCCAGGGCGACCTGGACGAGGAGCAGCCGTAGGGCCAGGGGGGCGAGTGTGGTGTACGGGGCGACGGCGTGCTCGTCCTGGGGGAGAGCGCCGATCACGTCCTCGGGCGGCACCGGGACCCGGTCGAAGGTGACGGTGCCCGCGCCCGCGAGACGCTGCCCGACCCGGTCCGTGCCGGCGTCGGTGAACACCCCGGGCAGGGCCGGGTCCACCAGGACGACGAGCAGGTCGCCCGTGCCGCCGGGACGGGCTCCGACGACGAGCCGGTCGGCCACCGTCACGGCGGAGGCGAAGGCACGGGTCCCGTCGAGGACCCAGCCGCGGCCGGTGGCGGCGGGTGTGAGCGTGAGCCCCGGGCCGGTGTCGTCCCGCGGCGGTTCGATGCCGCCGGCGAGTAGCCAGCGCCCCTCGGCCGTACGGACATCGAGCGCGGGCCCGCTCGGGCGCCGGCCGCCCGGCTTCCGCACGGGGCCGAAGAAGCGGCCGCTCCAGGACAGCGCGTAGTGGTGGGCGAGGAGTTCGCCCACCGAGCTGTCGGCGGCGGATATCTCCCGTACGACCGCGGACGCGGCCCGCCAGTCGGCGCCCCGCCTGCCCGGTCCCGGCGCTGTGAGCAGGGCGGGCAGGCCGGCCTCCTGGAGCCGGGCGACCTCGTCGTGGGGCACCTTCCCCGCCCGGTCCCGCGCGAGGGCGTCGTAGGCCAGGTCGTCGGCGAGTTCGCGGGTGACGCGGGGCCAGATCCCGTCGTCGGCGGGCCGGTCGGCGGGGTGTTCGGCGAGAGGGTCCGCGAGAGGTCCGTCGGGGTGGTCACCCGGTCGGCCGAGCGGTGCGAAGGCGGTGCCCATCGCTGCTCTCTTCGGCGATCTCCTCGGCGTACTCACGTCACCTCACCCGATCTCTGTTATTCCCACTGGAATAGTAGGGATAGTGGCAGAGGTGAAGGTCCCGCCCCAAGGGGCGTCCGCAGAATGGACAGGGTCGTCCCGGATTGTGGGACGACGACAAGTCGGCGCAGGTCGTACGGGGTTGGCCGACGGCTCAGGGGTTGGTCCAGGCCTCCGGATCGTCCGCGAGCGCGACGATCCCGGCCGGCAGCTCGGCCGCCGCCACCTCTGCGAGCGAGACCCCGAGCACCTCGCGGACACCGGCCCTGAGGGCGATCCACAGGGTGAGCAGCGACTCGGCGGGCCCGGTGTACGACAGATCCGGCGGCCGTTCCCCGCGGACGGAGACCAACGGGCCGTCCACGCAGCGGATGACCTCCGCCACCGAGATCGACTCCGCGGGCCGGGCCAGCCAGTAACCGCCGTTGCCACCGCGCTGGCTCTGCACCAGGCCGCCCTTGCGCATGTCGCCCAGGATCCCCTCCAGGAACTTGTGCGAGATGCCCTGGTTCTCGGCGATCGCCTCGGCCTTCAGCGGCCCGGCGTCCTCGGCGGCGGCGAGCTGGAGGGCGGCACGCACCGCGTAGTCGGCCCTGGCTGAAATGCGCATGCGCGCATTATTCCGCACGGCGCGGGAGGTGGCCCGTTCCGCACCCTTGACGTCGCCCACGACCGGTCGGAGACTCGGGGACGGGTAAACCGAGCGAGCAGGTAGGGAACCATGGGACGCAGCGGTCGGCGGGACACCTCACCCGCCGCGCCCCGCCCGCGCCCCCTACCCCTGCCGCGGCCCCTGCCCCTCACGTCGCGTCGGCACATCGATCTGCTGCGGGTCTGCAGCGCCGCGAGTCGCCGTCACCACCGGCGCGTACGTCCCGTGCACTGACGCGCGCCCGCGTCCGCCGAGACCCGGCCATTGAGCTCCGAGCACCGAGCACCCCCAAGGGAGAAGCATGTCCGTCGTCCCCTCCTCATTGCTGCCCGCCTCCGCCGTGCCCGTATTCCGCGGCCGGATCGGCCGTGACGTGCGCAGCGGCCACTACGCCGTGCCGCACCGCTACCGTCTCCATCTCGCACCGTCCGACCCCGGCTGTCTGAGCATCGCCCTCACCCACAGCCTCCTCGGACTCGACGACACGCTCCCGCTCACCGTGCTGCCCGACACCCCCGACACGCCCGACGGCGGGTACACCGCCCTCCGCCCGCTGTACGACGCGAGCGCACACCTCTACGACGGGCCGGCCGCCGCACCCGTCCTCAGTGACGGCTGGGCCGGGCGGATCGTCAGCACCCACGTCCCCGACATCCTCCGGGACCTCGCCCTCCGCTTCCGGGGCGACGGACCCGAACTGCTGCCCGAGCAGCACAGGGCCGAGATCGAGGCGATCACCGACCTGTGCGAGAGGAGCATCAACCGGGCCGCCCAGCGGGCCGGCGAGCTCGGACTCGACGGCGAGTCCGCCCACCGCGACCCCCTCACCGTCCTCTTCGCGGCACTCGGCTCCCTGGAACGCAGGCTCGCCCGCCACCCGTACGTTCTCGGTGACGCGCCGACCGCCGCCGACGTGCGGGTCTGGGTCACCCTGGTCCAGCTCGACACCGTCCACCGCTGGCACCTGGACGCCGCCGCGATGGAACGGGTCGCCGGGCATCCGGCCCTGTGGGCGTACGCCCGGCGCCTCGCCGCGCGCCCCGAGTTCGCCCGCCGACTCGACATCGACGCGGTGATACGACGCCACCGCGCCCACTGCCGCGGCCGCGAGGCCGCCGGCGGGGCGATCCGACTCGTCGACTGGCCCAGCACCCCACGCTGACGGCTCGTCGTCCACCCGCGCGTGAAGTCGTCCACCCGCGCGCGTGGCGGCCGCCGGATCAGCCCACGCGGCGCCCCGCGAGCGGGCGCGTCTCGTCGCCCGCGCCCCCGCGGACACCCCGCAGGAACGCCTCCAGGGCCTCCTGCGAACTCCGCGACGGCGTCCACTCCAGTTCCTGCCGCGCCCGCTCCGTCGCGAGGACCGGCATGTGGCGCATCGCGTCGAAGAGCCCGGGGGAGGCAGGAACGAGCCGCAGGTGCCAGGCCGCCGACAACGCGCCCCGCACCGCGCCCGCCGGCACCCGTACCGGCCGGGCGTGCAGCATCCCGCCCAGGGTCGTCCCGTCGATCACCGGCTCGGCGGCCAGGTTGAACGCGCCGCGGACGTCCCGCAGCAGCGCCCGACGGTAGGCGTCGGCGGCGTCCTCGGTGTGCAGGATCTGGAAGCGCAGACCCTCGAACTCCGGCAGCAGCGGCAGCAGTTCGGGACGCATCAGCTGGCCGGGGAAGAACCGCCCCGCGAAGATCCGCCGCTGCTCACTCGCCGACTCCTCCTTGAAGAGGAAGGCCGGCCGCATCCGGACCACCCGGGTCAGCGGATGGTCCCGCTCGAAGGTGTCGAGGACCCGCTCCAGATAGGCCTTCTCGCGGGTGTACGCCGCGCCCGGCCAGCCGTGCGTCGGCCACGCCTCGGACACCGGGGCACCGCTCGGGGGGCCGGGCGAGTACGCCCCGACCGAGGAGGCGTACACCAGGGCGGGCACGCGCGCCGCCGCGACCGCGTCGAAGACGCGCACCGACCCCAGGACGTTCGTCCGCCAGGTCTCCACCGGGTCGTGGGTCGGCCCGAACCGCCACGCCAGGTGGACGACGGCGTCCGCGTCGGCGACGTACCGCGCGAGCCGGGGCTCGTCCCCCTCCCGGGAGAGGTCCACCTCGGCCCATTCGACCCCGGGGATGTCGAGGTCCGGTCGGCGCCGGGCGAGACCGAGGACCGACCCGACGCCCGGCTCGCCCGCCAGGGCCCGGACCAGACTCGTGCCCACATTGCCGGTGGCGCCGGTGACGACCACGCGCGAAATCGTGCTCGGGTTCATGTCTTCGACCCTCCGCCATGGACGGCGGAAGCGCACGCCGGGCGGCGCCGTCACTCGGCGTGTCCGTGCGGGTCGCGAGCGTCGCCGACGACCGGGACTATGGAGCGACTCAGGAGAAGGAGAAGGAGGACACCATGCTGCTGCCCGACAGGAACACGGTCGACCGGCTGCTCCGGCACTACCGCGCCCAGGAGCGGACCGTGCTGGCCAGGCCGTGCGACCTGTCGGCGCGCCGGCGCTTCGAGGACACGGCGTACACCCTGTGCGTCCTCATGGGAGAACGAACCGCCCGCGAAGCCGTCCACGCCGCCGAACGATATGTGGCCGGATCCCGCCCCGCGCCCCGGCAAGCCCTGGAGGGCCTCCCGGGGGCCTGACGGATCGATCACGGACCGCCATGGCCCGCCAGGGGCCGTCTAGGGTTGCCATGGGCCGCCATGGAGCGACATGGATCGATCAGGATGAGAGAAGCGTCGCCGTTCGGCCGCGGCTAGCGTGTCTGCATGGACAAGCAGCCTCCGCACCCGGCCGACCGGCACGACCTGATCCGCGTGCACGGCGCCCGCGAGAACAACCTCAAGGACGTCAGCATCGAGATCCCGAAGCGCCGGCTCACGGTCTTCACGGGCGTCTCCGGCTCGGGCAAGAGCTCCCTCGTCTTCGACACGATCGCCGCGGAGTCCCAGCGGCTGATCAACGAGACGTACAGCTCCTTCGTCCAGGGCTTCATGCCGACCCTGGCACGCCCCGAGGTCGACGTGCTCGACGGGCTGACCACCGCGATCATCGTCGACCAGCAGCGGATGGGCGCCGACCCCCGCTCCACGGTGGGCACCGCCACCGACGCCAACGCGATGCTCCGCATCCTCTTCAGCCGCCTCGGCAAGCCGCGCATCGGCCCGCCCAGCGCGTACGCCTTCAACGTGCCCTCGGTCCGGGCGAGCGGCGCGATCACCGTCGAGGTCGGCAACAAGAAGGCCGTGAAGGCCACCTTCAACCGCACCGGCGGCATGTGCCCGCGCTGCGAGGGCCGGGGCACCGTCTCCGACATCGACCTCGCCCAGCTCTACGACGACTCCAAGTCGCTCGACGAGGGCGCGCTCACCATCCCCGGCTACACGCCGGGCGGCTGGAACTACCGCCTCTACACCGAGTCCGGGCTCGTCGACGCCGCCAAGCCGATCCGCAAGTACACCAAGAGGGAGCTGCACGCCTTCCTCCACCACGAGCCGACCCGGATGAAGATCGCGGGCATCAACATGACGTACGAGGGGCTGATCCCGCGGATCCAGAAGTCGTTCCTGGCCAAGGACAAGGAGGGGATGCAGCCGCACATCCGGGCGTTCGTCGAGCGCGCCGTCACGTTCACCACCTGCCCCGAGTGCGACGGCACCCGTCTCGCCGAAGGAGCCCGGGCGTCGAAGATCAAACGGATCAGCATCGCCGACGCCTGCGCGATGCAGATCAGCGACCTGGCCACCTGGGTGCGCGGGCTCAAGGAACCGTCGGTGGCGCCGCTCCTGACGGCGCTCCAGCTGACGCTCGACTCGTTCGTGGAGATCGGCCTCGGGTACCTCTCCCTCGACCGGCCCGCGGGCACCCTGTCCGGCGGTGAGGCCCAGCGCGTCAAGATGATCCGGCACCTCGGCTCCTCGCTCACCGACGTCACCTACGTCTTCGACGAGCCCACCATCGGTCTGCACCCGCACGACATCCAGCGGATGAACGACCTCCTGCTCCAACTCCGCGACAAGGGCAACACGGTGCTCGTCGTCGAGCACAAGCCCGAGACGATCGCGATCGCCGACCACGTCGTCGACCTCGGCCCCGGCGCCGGTACGGAGGGCGGCGCCGTCTGCTTCGAGGGAACCGTCGAGGGCCTGCGGACCGGCGGCACCGTCACCGGCCGCCACTTCGACGACCGGGCGGGCGTGAAGGACACGGTACGGAAGCCCACCGGCACCCTGGAGATCCGGGGCGCGACCACGCACAACCTGCGGAACGTCGACGTCGACATCCCGCTCGGGGTGCTCGCCGTCGTCACCGGCGTCGCCGGCTCCGGCAAGAGCTCCCTCGTGCACGGTTCGCTGCCCCACGGGTCGGCGGCCGCGAGCGAGGACGTCGTGTCGATCGACCAGAGCCCGATCCGCGGCTCGCGCCGCAGCAACCCGGCGACGTACACCGGACTGCTCGACCCCATCCGGAAGGCGTTCGCCAAGGCCAACGACGTGAAGCCCGCGCTGTTCAGCGCCAACTCCGAGGGCGCCTGCCCCACCTGCAACGGCGCGGGCGTCATCTACACCGACCTCGGGATGATGGCCGGCGTCTCCTCCACCTGCGAGGACTGCGAGGGCAAGCGGTTCCAGGCCTCGGTCCTCGAATACCTCCTCGGCGGCCGTGACATCAGCGAGGTGCTCGCGATGTCCGTGACCGAGGCCGTGGAGTTCTTCGGCGCGGGCGAGGCGAGCACGCCGGCCGCGCAGCGCATCCTAGCCCGGCTCGCCGACGTCGGACTCGGCTACCTCAGCCTCGGCCAGCCGCTCACCACACTGTCCGGCGGCGAGCGCCAGCGGCTCAAGCTGGCCACGCACATGGGCGAGAAGGGCGGCGTCTACATCCTCGACGAGCCGACCACCGGACTGCACCTCGCGGATGTGGAGCAGCTGCTCGGCCTGCTCGACCGGCTCGTGGACTCCGGGAAGTCGGTCATCGTCGTCGAGCACCACCAGGCGGTCATGGCCCACGCGGACTGGATCATCGACCTCGGCCCCGGCGCCGGACACGACGGCGGCCGCATCGTCTTCGAGGGAACCCCCGCCGAGCTCGTGGCCGCACGCTCCACCCTCACGGGGGAGCACCTGGCCGCGTACATCGGCGCCTGACGGAACGCGAGGCGGCCCGGCCGTCCGGTCAGGGCGCCCGGTGGCCCGCCCTGCGCCGTCGCCCCCACAGGGCGAGCGCCGCCGCGCAGGCCGAGCCCACCAGGGTCAGGGGCAGCGCGGCGGACGCGGGCGAGGCGGCTTCTTCCTCCGCCGGGTCCTTGCCGACTGCGACCGCCGCCTCCGCCCCCGCGCGTGGCGCCGGGTGGTCCGCCCCCGCGCCACGCGCCGGACCGTCCGCCTCCGCCCCGGCGCGCGGCGCCCGTCCGGCCGCCTCCGTGTCGCGCTCGCCCCCGGTCGCCGTCACGGCCTTGGTACCGGGATCGGCCGCCGCCTTCGTCCGTACGGGCAGCAGCGTGCCCACCGGCTGGACCCGTCCCGCCGCCCCGAAGCCCCAGTCGAGGAGTTCCCTCGCCTCCTCGTAGACGGCGAGCCCGCCGCCGCTCTGCGGGTTCATCACCGTGACGACCAGGGTCCGGTCGCCCCGCCGGGCCGCGGAGATCAACGTGTTGCCCGCGTTGCTCGTGTAGCCGTTCTTGACCCCGATCAGCCCGGGATAGCGGGCCACCCCGTCCGCGCCCGTGAGCAGGCGGTTCGTGTTGGCGATGCCGTACGACCAGGAGCCCGCCGGGAAGTCCGCGTACGCCGTCGAGCAGTACCGGGTGAACGCCGGGTCCTGGAGCCCCGCCCGACCGAACACCGCCAGGTCGTACGCCGAGGACACCTGCCCCGGGGCGTCGTAACCGTCGGGGGACACCACGTTCGTGTCCAGGGCGCCCAGGGACCGGGCCTTCTCCTGCATCTGGCGGGCCGTCGCCTCCCAGCCGCCGTTCATCGCGGCCAGCACGCGCACCGCGTCGTTCCCGGAGCTGAGGAACACCCCGTTCCACAGGTCGGAGACCTTGTACGTGTACCCCTCCTTCACCCCGACCAGGCTGCTGCCGTCCCCGATCCCGGTCAGCTCGGTATCGGCCACGGTGTGCTGCGCGGAGGGGTCGTGGCGGGGGAGCGCGGTGAGGGCGAACAACGCCTTCAGGGTGCTGGCCGGCGGCAGCTTCCGGTGCGCGTCCCGCGCGGCGAGCACCTCGCCGGAGGAGGCGTCCGCCACCACCCACGACAGTGCGGACACCGAAGGCACGTCGGGGGCGCCCGGCAAGCGCTGCACCTGCGTGCCCCTCCGGGCGAGCCGCGCGGGGTCGACGTACTGCCGGGCGGGCGGCGTGGGCTCCCCGACCACACCGACGCGGGAGGCGGAGCCCGCCGGGACGGCAGGAGCCGCGGCGGCCGCGGGGACGGGCAGCACCAACAGCACCGCCGCGGTGCCCACGGCGGTATGGCGGACAGCTGACATGACGATCATTCAGCCACCGTAGGAAGGCGGCGCGGGACGCGCAGATCGGAGTGCGCCGACCGGGGTAGCGAGTGCGGCGTACGGCGGCGCGTCGTGAGCCCGCCCGGGTGGCGGAGGGGGCGGCGGCCCCCCCACCGCCCACAGGCCTCCCCGGCCCGCTGTCGGTGCCGCAGGGCATCCTTGTGACGTGCCCTCACACCCGTACCAGAGCAACGCGGTTCCGGCAGGAGCCACCGGAGTCACTCCCGTCGAACCGGCCCCCCGGTCCGTCCCGGGCCCCGCCAGGTCCCCGGGGACCGCCGCCGGCGGCCCCTTCGGCGCGCCGGCCCTCCGGGCCGATCGGCAGCCGCGCCGGGCCCCGGACGGGCACATGATCGTCTGCGGGGACGACGCCCTCGCCCACCGCCTCGCGGGCGAACTCCACGAGGTGTACGGCGAGCAGGTCACCCTCCTGGTCCCGCGCCGGCCGGACGCCCCGCGCACCCCCATCGCCCGGGCCGGCCGGGCGCTCGCCCTCTTCGGGCGGGTCACGGCCGCCGTCACCCGCACGACCGCCACCGCCGCCCCGGTTGGGGGCGCCACCGAAGGCGGTGAGCCCACCGGCACCCTCCGCGTCGTCGAGGCCGCGGATGCGGACGACCGGGCCCTGACTGACGCCGGGGTGGAGCGGGCCGCCGCGCTCGCCCTCGTCCACGACGACGACGAGACCAACATCCGGGCCGCGCTCACCGCCCGCCGCCTCAACCCCCGCCTCCGCCTGGTCATCCGGCTCTACAACCGCAAGCTCGGCCAGCACCTCGAAACCCTCCTCGACCAGGCCGCCGCCGTCGCCGAACCGGGCCTCGACCCCGAGAAGCTCGACGCCGCCACCACGGTCCTCTCGGACGTCGACACCGCCGCGCCCGGCCTCGCCGCGGCCGCCGTCGCGGGCACCAGCAAAGTGGTCCAGGCCGGGGGACTGCTGCTGCACGCCGTCGAACGCCCGCCCACCGCGGGCGAGGCCCCCGACCCCGGCCTCTGCACGCTCGCCCTGCTCTCCGCCACGGCCGGCGACCCGGCGGGCTGCGAAGGTTCCGAAGGGAGCGGCGACGAGGGCCCCCGGCTGCTGCCCGACGACCGGACGGTGGCCGCCGCCACCGGCCGCGCCGCCGTCACCCTCGAAGCGGTCACCCCGGCCGGACCGGCCCTCTCGCCCGGCCGTCTCGCCGCCTCCGCACTGCCCGTCGCCTCCCTCTTCTCACGCCGGCTGCGCTGGTCCCTGGCCGGGGCGGCCGCCGCGGTCCTCGCGCTCGCCCTCGCCTCCACCTTCACCACCGGCGACCACCCCCTGCACGCCGCCTATCTGACGCTCCTCGACATCTTCGCCATCGGCGAACCGGCCCTGGAGGAGTCGACCAGCCGGCAGGTCCTCCAGATCCTCGCGGGGTTCGTCGGACTGCTCCTGCTGCCCGTGATCGTCGCCGCCCTCATCGAAGGCCTCGGCACCTTCCGTACGGCGACCACCCTGCGCAGACCACCGCGCGGACTGTCCGGGCACGTCGTCCTCCTCGGTCTCGGCAAGGTCGGCACCCGCGTCCTCGCCCGGCTGCGCAGGCTCAACATCCCCGTGGTGTGCGTCGAGTCCGACCCGGAGGCCCGCGGCATCGCCGTCGCCCGCAGGCTCCGCGTCCCCACCGTCATCGGCGACGTCACGGAGGAAGGCGTCCTGGAGGCCGCCCGGATCCACCGCGCCCACGCCCTCCTCGCCCTGACCAGCGTCGACATCACCAACCTGGAGGCCGCGCTCTCCGCCCGCGCCGTCACCCCCGACCTGCGGGTCGTCCTGCGCCTGTACGACGACGACTTCGCCACCGCCGTCTTCCGCACCCTGCGCACCGCCCACCCGGCCGCCCTCACCCGCAGCCGCAGCGTCTCCCACCTCGCCGCACCCGCCTTCGCCGGCGCCATGCTGGGCCGGCAGGTGCTCGGGGCCGTCCCGGTCGAGCGCCGGGTCCTCCTCTTCGCCGCCGTGGACGTCACGGACCACCCGCTCCTGGACGGCCTCACCGTGGCGGACGCCTTCCACGCGGGCGCCTGGCGGGTCATCGCCCTCGACGGGAGCGCCACGGCCACCGGAACGGCCACCGGTGCCGGTTCCCGCTCCGGTGCCGGGGAACAGGGCTGGCGGCTGCGCCCCGAGCGCGTCCTGGGCCCCGGCGACCGGGTCGTCGTGGCCGCCACCCGTCGGGGCCTGGCCGAACTCCTCGGCAGGGGCGGGGGCCCCGACCGGCCGGGCGACGACAGTGCCCTGGGCAACGCCGTACGCACGGAACAGAGTTGACCGTAGGATCTGACCGCTCACACCCTCGGCCGTCAGGAGTCCCCGCCGTGAACACATCGCACAGCGCCGCCTCCGGTAGGCCGCCGCACCGCCTGGACCCGGCCGGCGGCTGCCCGCACGCGGGCAACGCGCGGCTGCTCGCCGAGGGCGCCGTGGCACCGGTGATCCTGCCCGGCGGCGTCGAGGGCATGGCGGTACTCGGCCATGACGCCCTGCGTGACTTCCTCTCCCATCCCGACGTCGCCAAGGGCGCCCAGCACTTCACCGCCCTCACCGAAGGCCGCATACCCGACGGCTGGCCCCTGCGGACCTTCGCCACCGTCCCCGGCATGACCACCGCGGACGGCGCCGACCACCGACGGCTGCGCACCCTCGTCAGCAGCGCCTTCACCGCCCGCCGGGTCGAGGAACTCCGCCCGCGCGTCGAGACGGTCACCGCCGGGCTCCTCGACTCACTCGCCGAAGCCGCGCAGGTCGGCGACGGCGTCGCCGACCTGCGCCGCCACTACGCGCTTCCGCTGCCGCTCGGCGTCATCTGCGAACTCCTCGGCGTCGACCCCGCCCACCAGGACCGGCTGCACCGTCTCTCCAGCCTGGTCGTCGCCACCGACACCGAGCCCGCGCGGGCCGTAGCCGCCAACCGCGAACTCGTCGAACTCCTCGCCTCCATCGCCGGGCAGAAGGCCGCGGCGCCCGGTGACGACCTCACCAGCGCCCTCATCGCCGCCCGGGACGAGGGCGGCGACCGGCTCAGCGAGCTCGAACTGATCGGCACCCTGCTCCTGCTGATCGTCGCAGGACACGAGACCACCCTGAACCTGGTCACCAACGCGGTCCGGGCGCTCTGCGCCCATCGCGACCAGCTCGCCCTGGTCATCGAGGGGCGTGCCACCTGGGCCGACGTGGTGGAGGAGACCCTCCGCTGGGACAGCCCGGTCAGCTACTTCCCGTTCCGCTACCCCACCCGCGACCTCACCGTCGACGGCACCCTCGTCCCCCGGGGCACCCCCGTCCTGGCCGGGTACTCGGCGGCGGGCCGGGACCCGAAGGTCCACGGCCCGGACGCCGACCGCTTCGACCTCACCCGCACCGGGGCGGTGAAGCACCTCTCGCTCGGCCACGGCCCCCACTACTGCCTGGGCGCCCCGCTCGCCCGGATGGAGGCCGCCCTCGCCCTTGAGGCCCTCTTCACCCGCTTCCCGGACCTGGACCTGGCCGTCCCGGAGTCCGAGCTGCCCCGCCACTCCGGCTTCGTGGGCAACAGCGTCCGGACGCTCCCCGTCCGGCCGGGCGGCTGACGGCCCCCACGTCGCCCACGTGGGGGCGGGGCCGGGCGGGGCTCAGCCGGCGCGCCCCCACGCGCTCGCGGGGGAGGCCCGCAGCGAGGAGACGAGCCGCAGCAGCCGGTCCTCGTTCCCCGCGAGGCCCGCGGCACGGAGCGCCTCGTCGGCCTCGGCCATCGGGTTGGTGAGCATCACCCCCGCGTACGGGGCGAGCTGGGGATCGGTCAGCACGGCCTGGGTGGATTCGAGCAGCCGCAGGTACGCCTGGGCGGCCGCGCGCTCGTGTGCGGTGATCGTGGTCATGTCGGGCTCCCTCTCGACAGTTCGGCGCTGACCACCCTCTCGTACGGGTCTGACAATCGCGCTCAGCCCCGCCCGTCGAGGTGTGTCAGGAGCCGTTCGAGGAAGACCCGCTGTCCCGCGACGAGCAGCGGAGCTGCCTCCTCCGGGGCGAACCAACCCACCCGGTCGATCTCCGGGAACTCCGTCAGGACACCGGACCGGGGCGGCCATTCCAGGGTGAAGGTGCCCGGCTCGACCTCGGCCGGGTCGAGCGTGCCCTCCACGGCCCAGACGGTGACGAGTTTTCCGTTGCGCTGCCGGCTCTCACCGAGATCGGACCACTCGCCCTCGGGTGCGGGAAGCCCCAGCTCCTCCTGGAACTCGCGGCGCGCCGCGGCCTCCGGAGCCTCGTCCGGCTCGTACTCCCCCTTGGGGATCGACCAGGCGGCCTGGTCGCGGGTGGCCCAGTAGGGCCCACCCATATGGCCGATGAGGACCTCGACGCCACCGTCCGTCGTACGGCGGAAGACGAGCAGACCCGCGCTGCGCTTCTCCGGCATGCCACCCAGTGTCGCCGACGGGCCCCACCCCCGCAGCGGCGCAACACACCGCCGCGCGCGCCCGGCCCGTACTCCCCGGCTCACGCGCCCTCACCCCCTCACGCTCCTCACTCCTCCGCGCTGATCACCACCGGCCCGCCCGCCGGATCCGCGCCGCTCGTCCAGTGGGGCGGCAGCCGTACCGAACGCCACGGGGCGAGCGAACCGCTGAGCCGCTCCCGCCGCAGCGGGGTCCCGTCCTGAGCGGCGGTCAGGACCGGCCGTACGAGCCGGCGCTCGGGACGGACGAGCAGCGGGACCGCCACCGGACCCAGGCGACCGGGCGAGACCCATCGCAGCGGCCCCTCCGCCACCACCGTCACCCCGGTCACCGGCGGGGGACCTCCGTCGGGCCGCTCCCGTACGGCGGCCGCCACGGCCCGGCCCTCGGCGGCGGCCACCAGCGCGGGTTCCACTCCGTGCAGGAGGTTGCCGACCGCGAAGACCCCGGGTTCGGCGGTGCGGAAGGCGCCGTCCACGGCAGGGCCGCGCGTGCCCGGGGCGAGCGGCAGTCCGCAGGCGCGGGCCAGTTCGTGGTCCGGGATCCAGTCGCCCGTGAAGACCACCGTGTCGCACCGCAGCACGGCCGCACGGCCGTTCCCGTCCCGGATCGCCACCCCGGTCAGCCGGCCGCGCCCGAGCAGCTCCGTCACGACCGCCCCTGCGAGCACCGGGAGCCTCCCGAACGCGGCCCGCCGCACCGGGTGTTCGCTCACGAGCGCGGCCACCTCCACCCCCGCGGCCCGCAGCGTCCGCACGGCGGCGCGGGCCACGGGATCGCCGCCGACGACCACCGCCCGCCGCCCGATCCGCTCCGGCCGGGCGCCGAACCGGGACACCGTCCGCTGGAGCTCGCCCGTGGTCAGCACCCCGGCGGGCCGTGAGCCCGGTACGAGCCGGGCGCTGCGGGGCCGTTCACGCGCGCCCGTCGCGAGGACCACCGCACGGGCCCGGACGCGTTCGAGCCCGGTCGGTGCGGTGACGTCGAGGGTCAGTGGCCCCGCCCAGCCGGTCGCCGACACACCGGTCCGTACGGTCGCCCCGGCCCGCAGCGCCGCCCGCAGGGCACGCCGCGCGTACGCCGGCCCGTCGAGGGGGCGGCCCAGGGCGTCCGCGCCGAATCCCGTGCCGGCGCAGAGCCGAGGCACCCCGCCGGCCGCCTCTTCCCGTTCCAGGACCTCGACGCGGCCCGCGCCCGTCGCCGCCAGACGGGCCGCCGCGGCGAGCCCGGCGGGTCCCGCGCCCACGACGAGTACGTCGACCGTACGGTTCACCGCGCGCCCTCCCCGTACTCCTCGAACAACGCCCGTACCTCCGCGCCGCAGTAGTGGCCCTGGCAGCGGCCCCCACGCGCGCGCGTACGCCGCCGCAGCCCGTCGAGGCCCCCCGGCGGGATCGCCGAGGTGAGCGCGGCCCGGATCTCGCCCCGGGTGACCCGCTCGCAGTGGCAGACGATCGAGCCGAAGTCGGGGTCGCGGGCGATGAGCCGGGCGTCCCGGTACGGGCGGGCGAAGGCCTCCCCGAGGTTCGGCATACGGAGCGGGGCGAGCGGCCGTTCGGGACCCGGGTCGAGCCCGCAGTCGGCGAGCAGTCCGCGCACGTGCTCGGCGATGGCCAGGGACGCGGTGAGCCCGGTGGAACGGATCCCGCCCACCGTCACGTACCGCAGCTCGGGGTGGGCGGCGATCCGGTAGTCCTCCTGCCCGGTGGCGGCCCGCAGCCCCGCGTAGACGGCCGTGACCTCCTCGTCGAGGAGCGCCGGGAGGATCCGGCCGCCCTGTTCGCGGAGTCCGGCGAGTCCCTCCGCCGTCGTGCCGGTGGCGGTCTTGTCGTCCAGGTCCTCGGCGGTGGGCCCGAGCATCACGTTCCCGTACACCGTCGGCGCGATGAGGACCCCCTTGCCGAGGGGGCCGGGTACGGGCAGCAGGATGTGCCGGACCAGATCGCGGGCGAACTTGTCGAAGACCAGCAGCTGCCCCCGGCGCGGGGTGACGGTGAAGTCCTCGCGGCCGACCAGCGCGTCGAAGGCGTCGGCGTGGAGCCCGCAGGCGTTCACGAGGTGCCGGGTCCGCAGCACCCCTCGCCCGGTGAGGAGCCGGTGGTACGGATCGCCCGGACGCACCTTCTCCACCCGGCAGTTCAGGTGCAGGTCCACCCCGGAGCGTACGGCCTGCGTGGCGTACGCGAGGGTCGTCGTCCACGGGCAGATCACCGACTCGCCCGGGACGGCGAGCGCAGCGAGCGCGCCGTGGCCCAGGTGCGGTTCCCTCGCGCGGAGTTCGGAGGCGGAGAGCAGCCGGGTCGTGCGGTGACCGTTGCGCTCGGCCTTCTCCGCGAGGCGGGGGAGGGTGGCGCGCTGCTGCTCGTCCCAGGCGACGAGGAGGGCGCCGAGCGGCTCCACGGGGATGCCGGTCTCCCGCGCGTACGCCGAGAGGAGCCGGTGTCCGTCACGGACGAGCCGCGCCTCCAGGGTGCCCGGCACGGCGTCGAAACCGGTGTGCAGGATGGCCGTGTTGGCCTTCGACGTACCGTCGCCGACGTCGTTCGCGGCCTCCACGAGCGCGATCCGCAGCGGGTGGCGGGCCAGGGTGCGGGCGATGGCGGACCCGACGACCCCGGCGCCGACGACCACGACGTCGTACGCCGCTTCGGCGCCCGCGGGGAGCGGGCCGGTGCGGGTGACGCTCATGCGGAACCGGAACCCCCGCCGCCGGGACCGGACCCGCCGCTGGAACCGGCACCACCAGTACCACCGGCACCACTGGCATCACCAGTACTACCGGCACCACCAGCCCCGCCGCCGCCGGCCCCCGCCCCCGCCCGCTCCACCGCCGCCTCCACCTCGTCACGGAACCGGCCGAGCCGCGCCGCCGCCTCGTCGCCCGAGATCCTCGGCTCGTACACCACCGACGGCTTCCACTCCGGTACGGCCTCGCGGAGCGTGAGCCCCGGATCGTGCCCGAGCCGGGCCACCGCGCCCACCCCGAGCGCCGTCGCGTCGGGTGACGAGGAGACCTCGACCGGGAGTTGAAGGAGGTCCGCCTGGGTCTGCATGAGCAGCGCGGACCGGGTGAGCCCGCCGTCGGCGCGCAGCGAGGTCAGGGGAGCGCCCCGGTCGGCGGCGACGGCCGCGGCGAGCTCGACGACCTGGGCGGCGATGCCCTCGCACAGGGCACGCACCAGATGGCCCGCCGCGGTGTCCAGCCCGAGGCCGGTGAGTGAGCCGCGTACGTCGCCCCGCCACCAGGGCGCGGCGAGCCCCGCGAGGGCGGGGACGAAGGTGACCCCACCGGTGTCCGGCACTGCGCCGCCGACCGGGTCGATCTGCTCCGCCCCGGCGATCACGCCGAGGTCGGTGAGCCAGCGCACGGCCGAGGCGACCGTGTACACCTGGCCGTCCAGACAGTGGGTGACCTGTCCGCCGAGCCGCCAGGCGACACAGCTGACGAGGCCGGAGGCGGCGCGCCGGGCCACCGGCCCCGTCCGGGCGAGGAGGAAGGCGCCCGTGCCGTACGTGCACTTGGCGGCGGCCGGGTCGTCGGCGCTCTGGGCGAGCAGCGCCGCCTGCTGGTCCACCAGGAGGCCGGTGAGCGGCAGAGGCGGACCGAAGGCGCTCGTGGTGCCGACGGGCGTGTCGCAGTCCACGACCCGCGGGAGCCGTTCGCCGCCGAGGCCGTACAGGTCGAGGGCGGTCTCCGACCAGGCGACGGTGTCGAGGTCGAGGAGCCCGGTCCGGCCCGCGGTCGCCGCGTCGGTGACGAAGGCGCCCGTGAGCCGGTGGACGAGCCAGGCGTCGCTGGTGGTGACGACGCCGGCGCCGGTGGCGTGGCGGCGGATCCAGGCCATCTTGGGTGCGGCGAAGTAGGGGTCCACCGGAAGACCGGTGAGGTGCCGCAACCGGTCGGCGTGGGCGTCGAGTTCCGCGCAGATCCCGGCCGCCCTGCGGTCCTGCCACACCAGGGCGTCGGTGAGCGGCTCGCCGGTGGCGGGGTCCCAGGCGAGGACGGTCTCGCCCTGGTTGGCGAGGCCCACGGACACGACCGCGGTGCCCGCGTCGGCGAGCGCGGCCCGCCCCGCGGCGACCACGGAGTCGTACAGCTCACGTGGGTCGACCTCGACCAGGCCGCCCGGCAGATACCGGGGCCGTACCGGGGCCGTACCGCTGCCGACGACTCCGCGCTCGGGGCACAGGACGAGGGCCTTGGTGCCCGAGGTGCCCTGATCGACGGCGAGTACCGGGCCGCCCGTCATCGTGCTGCTCCTGTCGCTGGACCTCTCGGTGACCGGACGGTCACCGAAAGGGGTCAGGGTGCCGTCGCGGCGGCCCTTCGTCAAGCCTCGGCGGAGGACCCCGTCAGGTCCGCCGCAGCTGCCTGATGGTGAGTCAAAATCGGTCGCTGGCTGGATATTTACGGTCGGGAAAGAAAGTGGACCGGTCGCATCCAGCGCCCTCTATAGTGATCGCCGATCAACGGCCGGGACGCACGCCGGGGGACTGACCACCCCCTCCATCCACCGAGGACCCATGTCGCCCACACCACGCCCCACCCCCTGATGGCCGGACACGGCTTCCGGCCCGTCTACCACCCCGCGGGCCACGACCACGCCCTGCGCAACGCCGTCCAGGACTTACGCACCGGCCGCTGGGTGGCCATGGCGCGCCTCCTCGGCGAGACGGCGGACTGGGACAGCTGGACCCGGCGCACCCAGGTCCTCGCCGCCGTCGCCGCCGGCACCGACGTCATCCACACCTGGCGCGCCGAGCAGCCCGACAGCCCCGCCGCCACCGTGATGCACAGCCGTGTCGCCGTCGAGCGGGCCGTACGCGCGCACCGCGCCGGCCACGCCCGCACCAGGGAACTCTGGCAGGAGGCGGGGACCGCCTGCCGCGAGGCCGCCGATCTCGCCCCCGCCGACCCGGTGCCGTGGGTGGGCCTGCTCGCCCTCGCCGCACTCGACGTACGCCAGCGCATGGCCGAACACCGGCTCCCCCCGCCGGCCCCCATGCTGCCGCCCGGCCCCTGGGGCCTGCTCGCCGAGGCGGAGAAACGCGCCCCGCACAACCGCGAAGCGCACCACCGCATGCTGCAGTTCGTCTACGCCCGGCGCCCCGGGCCGCTCTCCGAGGCCGTCAACTACTGCCACTGGGCCGCCTCCAACGCGCCCGTCGGCTCCGCCCTGCACGTCCTCCCGCTCTATGTGCGCGTCGAGCGCTACCGGCGCGAGCGAGGCCACGAGCGCGCCCTCGACCTCCACTGGGTCGCGGAGGACGCCGTACGCGAGGCCCGGCGCGCCCTCGACTCCTGGTTCCTCTTCTGCGCCACCGACGACGCCTCCCTGCTCGACCTCAACCACCTGGCGCACGCCCTCTTCGGCGCCCTCCGCTTCGACGACGCGGCCCGGGTCTTCGACTCGCTCGGCCCGTACTACACGACGCCGCCGTGGGCGTACCGGACTCCCCACCCGGACGACCGCGCACTCGCCGAAGAGGTCTTCCTGCGCGCCCGCGCCCGCTGTCTCGGCGGCTGACGCCCCGGCACACCCCCTGTTTCCGGACTGCCCGCTCACCCCCGTCCCCGGAGGAACGATGTCACGCACGGCCGCCCCCACCGACGCGATACGCAAGCCGCCCCAGGCCGCCGCCCAGGACGAGGAGGCGCGGCTGAGAGAGCTCGGCTACCAGCCCGTCCTCGCCCGCCGTATGGGCGGCTTCGGCAACTTCGCGATCAGCTTCTCGGTCATCTCCGTCCTCTCCGGCTGCATGACCCTCTACGGCTTCGGCATGGGCACCGGCGGCCCCGCCGTCATGCTGTGGGGCTGGGTCGGCGTCGGCCTCTTCGTGCTGTGCGTCGGCCTCGCCCTCGCCGAGGTCACCAGCGCCTACCCGACCTCCGGCGCCCTCTACTACATGGCGGACCGGCTCGGCGGACGCCGCTGGGGCTGGTACACGGGCTGGCTGAACCTGCTCGGTCTGCTCGGCGCGATCGCCGGCATCGACTACGGCGCCGCGCTCTTCACCGGCGCCTTCCTCAACCTCCAGTGGGGCTTCGAACCCACCGCCGGCTCCACCTTCCTGATCTTCCTCGCGATCCTGCTGCTCCACGCCCTCCTGAACCTCTTCGGCGTCCGGCTGGTCAGCGTGCTCAACTCGATCAGCGTCTGGTGGCACCTGACGGGCGTGGCGGTCATCGTCGGCGCCCTCGCGTTCGTCCCCGACCGACACCAGTCCGCCGGGTTCGTGTTCACCGAGTTCGTCAACGACACCGGCTGGGCCAACCCCTTCTACGTCGCCGCGATCGGCCTGCTCCTCGCCCAGTACACCTTCTCCGGCTACGACGCCTCGGCCCACCTCTCCGAGGAGACCTCCAACGCCTCCGTCGCCGCCGCCAAGGGCATCGTCCGCGCCATCTGGGTCTCCTGGATCGCCGGATTCGCCCTGCTCGCCGGTCTGAGCTTCGCCATCCAGGACTACACCGCCACGCAGAACAGCGCCACGGGCGTCCCGCCCGCCCAGATCTTCCTGGACGCGCTCGGCACCGGCGGTGCCACCGCCCTGCTCCTCGTCGTCATCGTCGCCCAGCTCTTCTGCGGCAACGCCGAGGTGGCCGCCGCCAGCCGGATGGTCTTCGCCTTCAGCCGCGACAACGCCCTGCCGGGATCGGCGATCTGGCGCAAGGTCAGCGGACGCACCCAGACCCCGGTGCCTGCCGTCTGGCTCGCGGTGGCGGTCGCCGCGCTGCTCGCCCTCCCCTCTCTGTACTCCGCCACCGCCTACGGCGCCGTCACCGCGATCAACGTCATCGGCATCACGCCCGCGTATGCCATCCCGATCTACCTGCGGCTGCGCGCCGGCGACCGGTTCACCCCCGGCCCGTGGAGCCTGGGCCGCTGGAGCAAGCCGATCGGCTGGACGGCCGTCGTCTGGGTGGCGATCGTCACCGTGCTGTTCTGCCTGCCGCAGAAGGCGCCGGTGACGGTCGACACCATGAACTACGCCGTGATCGCGCTCGCCGTCGTCCTCGTCCTAGCCAGCGTCTGGTGGTACGTCGCCCGCCGCTCGTACGGGACACCGACGGCGTACGGCACCGCCCGCGAGGAGGCGGAGATCTCGGAGGGCATCGTCTGACGGGGTGCGGACCCCGCCGGGGGCGCCGTCATCCGCTGAACTCGTAGGTCCAGGCCGCCGACTGGGCCGAGAAGTCGATGTCCGTGATCTCCAGGGCGTGCCCGTGCTGATCGCTCACCACCCGGTGGACGAGCAGCCGGGCCGCGCCGCCGTCCGCCGCGGTGGCCGGGCCGGGCGGGACGGCGACCGACTCCCGGTGGGTGATCCGCAGCCCCGCCTGGTGCATCCAGTGGTAGAGCAGCCGCAGATCGGGCTGCTGGCTGCTGTCCCGGTAGCGGCGGTACCGGGACAGTTGGGGGATCTCGGTCAGCGCGGGCCGGGAGAACCACGACACCGCCCGCTGGAGCGCCGCGCCGTGCGGCCCGAGTACGACGTGCCGGTGCACGAGCGTCGGCTCGCCCGGTACGAGCAGCAGCCGCGCCGCGAGCGGGGTGGGCGGCGGCTCCCAGACGAGGGAGGCCCGCACCAGCGCCTCGGCCGCGCGGGGACCGCCGGGGAACGTCGGCCGGCGGGCCGTCAGGGCCGGGACGACGGGCTCGCCCCCGGCCGCGGCGGCGGCGAAGGTGCCGCGCCGGTCGGTGACCACGAGCCGTTCGTCGCGCAGGAGCTGGAGTGCGCTGCGTACGGTCTGCCGGTTGACGTGGTACCGCTGGGACAGGGAACGTTCCGAGGGGAGTCGGCTGCCGGGGGAGATGCGCCGGTGGGCGAGATCCTCGCGCAGCGCGGCGGCGACCCGGAGATAGAGCGGCGCCTCCGCCGGCGCTTCGGAATCGGGCTCGGCCATGATCAGACCCTCTCTTCGCTCAGCGTGACCGCATGGGCCGTGTGGGTGATCAATTCCTATCATTGGTCTAAACCATTTTGCTAGACCACTTCGGCAGAGTGGCCGAAACGAACGGCGCGCCTTGTAATGAGGTACCAGGTGGCGGGGACGAGACCGCGGCGGCGGAAGAGGCGGTGAGGCCGGATGACGACACCGTCGGAGCGCGCCGCACGGGGCAGAGCGGCCCGCAAACGCGTCCCCCGCTCCTCCCACGGCCGCTGGATACCCAGCGCCCAGCGCCCCCACCCGATCGACGTGCTCGAACGCCAGTCCCAGGACCGGCTGCCCGATCTCGTCCCCCTCCGCTACGGCCGGATGGCGGCCTCCCCCTTCGCCTTCTTCCGCGGCGCCGCCGCCGTCATGGCCGCCGACCTCGCCGCCCAACGCCACACCGGGCTCACCGTCCAGCTCTGCGGCGACGCCCACCTCCTCAACTTCGGGGTCTACGCCTCACCCGAACGGACGCTGCTCTTCGACGTGAACGACTTCGACGAGACGCTCCCCGGGCCCTTCGAATGGGACGTGAAGCGGCTCGCCGCCAGTGTCGCCGTCGCCGCCCTCCAGAACGGCAGCTCCCGGCCCAGGGCCCACCGGGCGGCCCTCCTGGCCACCGAGTCGTACCGGACGGCCGTGCGCCGCCTGGCCGGGCTCGGGGAGCTCGCCGTCTGGTACGAACGGATCGCCGCCGACGACCTCCTCGCCCTCGTCCACCGCGACGAACGCGCCCGCTTCGCCGACCGCCTCGCCCGCGCCCGCCGGCGCACCAGCCTCCAGGCCCTGGCCAAGCTGACCGAGGCCGACCCGACCGGGGTCCGGCACATCGTCGACGACCCGCCGCTCCTCGAACGCGCCACGGACATCGACCGGGTCACCCTCGGCAAGGTCTTCAGCGACTACCGCAGCTCGCTCGCCGAGGAACGGCGGATCCTCCTCGACCGCTACCGCTTCCGCGACGCCGCCCGCAAGGTCGTCGGGGTCGGCAGCGTCGGTACCCGCTGCTTCGTCCTCCTCCTCGAAGGCCGGGACGAGGACGACCCGCTCATCCTCCAGATCAAGGAGGCCGGCCCCTCCGTCCTGGAGACCTACCTCGCGCCGAGCGCGTACGGCCACCAGGGACGCCGGGTCGTCTGCGGCCAGCGGCTCATCCAGGCCGCGAGCGACATCTTCCTCGGCTGGATGACCGGCCCCGAGGAACGCCACTTCTACTGGCGCCAGCTGCGTGACATGAAGGGCTCCGCCGAGGTGGAGACCATGTCCCCGGCCGCGCTCAGGGACTACGCGCGGCTCTGCGGCCGAGCCCTGGCCCGCGCCCACGCCCGCACCGGCGACCGCATCGCGATCGCCGCCTACCTCGGCGGTTCCGACGTCTTCGACCGCGGTGTCGCCGACTTCGCCCTCGCCTACGCGGGCCAGAACGCCGACGACTACGCGGCGCTCGGCGCGGCCATCGCCGCGGGCATGGTGACGGCGGCGCCGGGGGCCTGAGCGGGGCGAGGGCCCCGGCGGTCCTCGGCGCCGGGCGCCCGAGTCCGCCGAGAGCCCCGGCGGCTCTGGCGCCGGGCAGCCCGGCGCGGGTCCTGAGCGGTCCTCGGCGCCGGGCGCCGGAGCCGCCGAGGGCCCGCCGCGGCCTCAGGCGTCGCGCCGCAGCGGTGGTCCCGCCGGCGTGTCCGCCACCGGGCCGAAGAGCACCGCCCGCGCCACCGGCGGCGCGAAGAGCGAGGTCAGCGGGGCGGTCAGGGTGAGCGCCGCACGGAACGGCGCCCCCACCACCGGATCGCCCGCAGCCCGCGTCTGCACCCGGCTCAGATACCAGCCGACCGCCTTGTCCAGTGCCCCGGGGCGGGCCGCGTCACCGGTCGCGCCGGGCATCTTCTTGTCGGCGCCCACCGAGATGTCCCAGGCCTGCCGCGAGGCGTCGAGCAGCGCGCGCTGCACCTGCCGGGTGGTCGGGGTGCGCCGCGGGTCGGCGAGCGCCCGCCGCAGCGCGACCGCGCTGAGCGCGGCGACCGCCATCCCCTGCCCGTAGATGGGGTTGAAGGCGCACAGCGCGTCGCCGGTGGCGAGGAAACCGGCCGGGCGGCGGCCCGGACGGTCGTACCGCCGCCGGATGTTGGCGGTCTTGCGGAACCCGTACACCGGGGACTCCGGCTCGGCCCGCGCCAGCCAGTCGCTGAGCACCGGATGCGGCAACCGCTTCGCGTACTCCTCGAACGCGCCCTCCTCCGTCGGCGGTTCGTCGCCGCGCAGCCCCGACAGGGTCACCAGGTGCCGCCCGTCGCCGAGGGGCAGCACGACACCGCCGTAGACCTGGGCCGGGTTGGGCACGATGTAGTAGCCGGTCGCGTCGGTCCCGTCGTCCTCGGCCGGAGCGCGGTAGACCCGGGTGCCGTACGCGAGACCGGTGTCGACGGTCTCCTCGTGCGGGGCCTCCGCGCCGATGCCCGCCAGCCAGTCCGCGGCCTTCGTGGACCGCCCCGAGGCGTCCACGACCAGATCGGCCGCGAGGGTCCGCGGCTGCTTGTCGGCCCCCGCGCCGCGCTCCCGCAGCCGTACGCCCCGGACGCGCGAGGAGTCGCCGGTCAGCCCCACCGTCTCCGTACCGTCGACCAGCTCGATCCGCGGGTCGGCGAGCACCCGCTGCCGCACCAGCCACTCCAGCTGGGGGCGCGGACCGGTGTAGAAGTGCGCGGTCGCCGCCGTACGGCGGAACCACCGGCCGTTCTGCCACTGGACCATGTCCTCGGGAACGCCCACCTTGGGCGCGCCGAGCGCGTGCAGCTCGCCCATGAACCCGGGGAGCAGCTCGTCGAGCGCCTGCTGCCCGCCGGCGATCAGGACGTGCAGGTGCCGGCCCTGCGGCACGCCGGGCCTCGCCTCCCGCCCGTCGGGAAGCCGGTCGCGCTCGACGACCGTCACCTTCTCCGCGTGCTCGGCCAGTACCCGAGCGGCAAGCAGCCCAGCGAGACTTCCCCCGATGACCACCGCGTGACGTGTCGCCCGGTGCCCCAAGTCGTCGGCCATACCCGCCCTTTCGTGTGGTGGAACTCCAACGGCCCAGTATCCACGCCGGTACGCGACCCGTCGCGTGCCGTCACCCGCACGCCGACCACGGCAGTACGGTTTCGGCCTTCCTGCTCGCGCGTGAATGGATGCCGGGCATCCGGGCAGAGGCGGGGACCGAGGCTGTCCAGAACCGAGGAAGGAGAGGGGAAGAGCGTCATGGCGGTCTCACGGCACCATGATCTCAAGGGCCCGGGGGCCGCTGCCCGAGCACGCCTGGAGGTGCACCGCCTCGCCGGTGACGCCTTGGTCGCCGGGCACCCCCTGCGCCGTACCACCGAGAACGACGCGGTCCTCGTCGTCAGCGAGCTGGTCACCAACGCCATCCGGTACGCCGACGGCGAGTGCACCCTGGACCTCGCCCTGGAAGGGGGCGGCATCGGCATCGACGTCCACGACCGCAACCCCGACCCGCCCCGGCCGAAAGCCCATGACCCCGGCAGGGAAGGCGGCTTCGGCTGGGGCATCGTCACACGCCTCGTCGACAGCCTGACCGTGCGCCGCGACGCGGACGGAAAGACCGTCCACGCGCACGTGGACAACTAGGGCGCGTCGGAAGTGGCCGCCGAAGACGTCTCCGACGGCGCCCCCGAGGGTGTTTCCCCAGGCGTCGCCGAAGGCGCCTCGTCCCCGCCCGACCCCGGCGCCCCCAGCTCCACCAGCGCGCTCCTCAGCCACTCCACCCAGAAGCGCTCCATGTCGATCCCGCCCCGCAGGACGAGATGGCGCAGCCGGTCGGGCTCCGTGCGGCGGCGCTCCGCCGGGAAGTCCCGGGTCTCGATCTCCAGGTACTCCGCCAGCTGCCCCTCGTGGAGGGCGAGGTGCCGGGAGAGTTCCGCGCGCAGCCCTGCCGCGCCGACCACGGCCGCCGCCCGCATCCGCAGCAGCAGGGCGGCCCGCATCGGCTTCGGGTCCTCGGACCTGGCGACCCAGGTGCCGAGTTCGGCGCGGCCCGCGGGCAGCACCTCGTACTCCTTGCGCTGCCCCCGTACCGGGACCGGGGCGGGCAGGGCACGGATGTGCCCCGCCTGCTCCAGCCTGCCCAGCTCGCGGTAGATCTGCTGGTGCGTGGCCGACCAGAAGTATCCGATCGACTTGTCGAAGCGGCGCGTCAGTTCGAGACCGGAGGACGGCTTCTCGAGCAGCGCGGTGAGGATCGCGTGCGGCAGGGACATGCACGCATCCTAGGAAAGGCCGGCCGCGCTGATCACAGCGTCGCCGCGAGCCGGGTGCCCTGGTCGATGGCCCGCTTGGCGTCCAGTTCGGCGGCGACGTCCGCGCCGCCGATCAGGTGCGCCACCCGGCCCGCCGCCACCAGCTCCTCGTACAGGTCGCGGCGCGGCTCCTGGCCGGCGCAGAGCACGATCGTGTCGACCGGCAGCAGCTGCGCCTCGCCGCCGATCGTGACGTGCAGGCCCTCGTCGTCGATGCGGTCGTACGACACGCCCGCCACCATGGCCACGCCCCGGTGCTTGAGCTCGGTGCGGTGGATCCACCCCGTGGTCTTGCCGAGGCCCGCGCCGACCTTGGTCTCCTTGCGCTGGAGCAGGTGCACCTGGCGCGGCGGCGCGGCGCGCTCGGGGGCCCGCAGGCCGCCCCGGTTCTCGTACGAGGTGTCCACGCCCCACTGGCGGAAGTACGTCTCGGGGTCCTGGCTCGCGCCCTCCCCGCCGTCCGTGAGGTACTCCGCCACGTCGAAGCCGATGCCGCCGGCGCCGATGATCGCGACGCGCTCGCCGACGGGTGCGCCGTCCCGCAGCACGTCCAGGTAGCTGACGACGCTCGGGTGGTCCACGCCCGCGATGGCGGGGGTGCGGGGGGCGACGCCGGTGGCGACGACGACCTCGTCGTAACCGTCCAGGTCGGTCGCCGCGACCGGGGTGCCGAGGCGTACCTCGACCCCGCGCTCGGCGAGCTGCACGCGGAAGTAGCGCAGCGTCTCGTCGAACTCGTCCTTGCCGGGGACCCGCTTGGCGATGTTCAGCTGCCCGCCGATCTCGTCGGCGGCGTCGAAGAGGGTCACGGCGTGGCCGCGCTCGGCCGCCGACACGGCGCAGGCGAGACCGGCCGGGCCCGCGCCGACGACGGCGATTCGCTTGGCGCGGCGGGTGGGGGAGAGGACCAGCTCGGTCTCGTGGCACGCGCGCGGGTTGACCAGGCAGGAGGTGATCTTCAGATTGAAGGTGTGGTCGAGGCAGGCCTGGTTGCAGCCGATGCAGGTGTTGATGGTGTCGGCGCGGCCGGCCGTGGCCTTGGCGACGAAGTCCGGGTCGGCGAGGAAGGGGCGGGCCAGCGAGACCAGGTCGGCGCGGCCGTCGGCGAGGATCTCCTCGGCGACCTCGGGGGTGTTGATGCGGTTGCTGGTGACGAGCGGTACGGAGACCGAGCCCATCAGCTTCTTGGTCACCCAGGTGTAGGCGCCGCGCGGCACGGAGGTGGCGATGGTGGGGATGCGTGCCTCGTGCCAGCCGATGCCGGTGTTGATGATGGTGGCGCCCGCGGCCTCGATCTCCTTGGCCAGTTGGACGACCTCCTCCAGGGTGGAGCCGCCGGGGACGAGGTCCAGCATGGAGAGGCGGTAGACGAGGATGAAGTCCTCGCCCACGCGCTCGCGGATGCGGCGGACGATCTCCAGCGGGAAGCGGACGCGGTTCTCGTAGGAGCCGCCCCACCGGTCGGTGCGCTGGTTGGTGGCGGCCGCGATGAACTCGTTGATGAGGTAGCCCTCGGAGCCCATCACCTCGACGCCGTCGTACCCGGCCTCCTTGGCGAGCTCGGCGCACCGGGCGTAGTCCTCGACGGTCTGCTCGACCTCGGCGTCGGTCAGCTCGTTCGGTACGAAGGGGCTGATGGGGGCCTTGAGGGCGCTGGGCGCGACGAGGGCGGGGTGGTACGCGTACCGACCGAAGTGCAGGATCTGCATCGCGATCCGGCCGCCCTCGGCGTGCACGGCGTCGGTGATCAGCCGGTGCTCGGCGACCTCGTCAGGGGTGGTGAGCTTGGCGCCGCCGTCCCAGGGACGGCCGGCGTCGTTGGGCGCGATGCCACCGGTGACGATGAGGCCCACGCCGCCCCGGGCGCGCTCGGCGTAGAAGGCGGCCATGCGCTCGAAGCCGTGCTCGGTCTCCTCGAGACCGACGTGCATCGACCCCATGATCACCCGGTTGGGCAGGGTGGTGAACCCCAGGTCGAGCGGGCTCAGCAGGTGCGGGTACGGGGTCATGCGGGCGCCTCCTCGCGCAGGAACGTCGACCTCAGTTGTAGGGGACCCCCTCCCGTTGTGCAACTAGTTGCAGAAGATCGGGGACGTGATATCTACTACTCGGTAGCAAAGGGGCTACTAGTCGGTAGCAACGGGCGTCCCCGCCCACATGTCCAGGTCTTCCGGCGTCCGAGGCTCCAGTGCGTCAGCGCCGAGCAGCCCCTGGGCACGGAGCAGCCGTGCCACAGCCGTACCCCAGGGGCGCCGCAGCCGGGCCGCGTCGAGCAGCGCGTCGTCCGCGAGCAGCTCGGCGACCGGGCCCGTACGCAGACCGGCGGGGGAGAGCACCGCCGCCTCGTCCGCCCAGCGCAGCGCCAGATCCACGTCGTGCGTCGCCATGAGCACCGTCGTACCGGACTCCCGGAGCCGCTGGAGCGCGTCGAGCAGCCGCTCCTGCCCGTGCGGGTCGAGCCCGGCCGTCGGCTCGTCCATGATCAGCACCCTCGGCCGCATCGCGACGGCCCCCGCGATCGCCGCCCGCTTGCGCTGCCCGTACGACAGCAGATGCGTCGGCCGGTCCGCCAGCGCCACGATGTCCAGCGCCTCAAGAGCCTCCTGGACCCGCAGCCGTACCGCTTCCTCGGGCAGCCCGAGGTTCGTCGGACCGAACGACACGTCCTGGCCGACCGAGGCCGCGAACAGCTGGTCGTCCGGATCCTGCGTCACCAGCTGCACGGTGGTCCGCAGCCGGGTCAGCCCCTTCCGGTCGTACGCCACCTCCGCCCCGTCCAGGAGCAGCGACCCGCTCCCGCAGCGCAGCCCGCCGCTGAGGAGCCGGAGCAGGGTGGTCTTGCCGCTGCCGTTGCGGCCGAGCAGCGCCACCGCGCGCCCCTCCGCCACCGAGAAGTCCACGCCCGACAGGACCGCCGGCCCCTCCTCGTAGGCGAAGCCCGCGTTCACCAGCTCCACCACGGGAGCCGCAGGGACCGAAGGCGTCGAAGACGTCACGGCAGGAACCTTTCCAGTACGAGGGTGAGGGCGACGAGCCCCGCGAGCAGCGCGCCCGTGGCGGCGAGGAACCGGCGGGACACCACGCACACGGGCACGAGCACCCGCAGCGTCCCGTCGTACCCCCGCCCGGCAAGACCCGACTGCAGGCGCTGCGCCCGGTCGAAGGCCCGCACGAACGTGGTCGCGCCGAGACCGGCGAGCGAACGCCAGGTCGCGGCCCGGGTGGTGTGCCCGAGCCGGGACGCCTGCGCCTGCCGGATCTTCGCCAGGGAGTCGAGCAGCAGGAAGATGATCCGGTACATCACGAGCGCCACGTCCACCACCGGCGCCGGCACCCCCGCCCGTACGAGCCGGGGCAGGACGTCGGAGACCGGCGTCGTGAACGCGAACAGCAGCACCCCGAGCGACGCCGACGCGGTCCGCAGGAGCAGCTCGACCGCCTGGACCGGGCCTCCGGGGGCGAATGCGACGAGCCCCCGCGCGCCGCCCACCTCGAAGAGCAGCGGGATCGCGCCCGTGACACAGAAACCGAGCGGGATGCGGAAAGCCCGCCACAGCGCCCGGCCCGGCACACCGGCCGGACCGAGCAGCACACCGAGCGTGGCCGCGGCCACGAGCACGGCCCCCGGCCACGGCGGCAGACAGACCGCGCACAGGGTCAGACCGAAGCCGAGCAGCGCCTTCTCGGCGGGATGGCGGCGGCGCCAGCGACTGCTGTGCGCCGCCGCGTCGATCGGCAGCATCGGCGGCTACGCGCCCCGCCGGTCGGCGGCCGAGCCTCCCGGCTCCTCGGCGCCGCGCCCGGTGACCGCGCGATCCGTGACGGCCGTGGCCTGGACGTCCGTGGTCTCGCCGTCCCCGTCCGTCCCGGTCGCCCCGGCGCGTGCGGCCCCCTGCCTCCGTCCCTTCCGCAGACCGAAGTAGTACGCCAGGACACCGGCGCCCAGCGCCGCCTGGAGGGCGAACAGGGCGGACTCGATCTCCCCGGACGGCGGCTCGTACAGCGGCGTGAACCACGGCTCGTAGTCCGGCTGGAGCTCGGTGATCGCGACCTCCGCCTCAGCGTCCGCCCCGGCGAACGGTTCCTCCTTGTGGTCCCCGAGCCCCAGCGCGAGCGGCAGGACCGCGAGCGCGGCGACGACGAGCAGCAACAGGGTATTGATCTTCGCGTTCCGGCTCATCGCGTGGCCGCCTCCTCGCGCCGCTTGGCCGTGCGCCCGCCGAGGACGCCGAGCCTGATCAGTTCGCCCTTGCTGGACTGCGCGAGCAGCCGCATCACGAGCACGGTCAGCAGGCCCTCGCTCACCGCGAGCGGAATCTGCGTCACGGCGAAGATCCCGCCGAACTTGGCGAGCGCACCGGCGATACCGCTCCCCGGGTCGGGGAAGGCGAGCGCCAGCTGCACACTGGTCACGCAGTACGTCGACAGGTCGGCGACGAACGCGCCGAAGAAGACGGCGACCATCAGGGGCGTACCGGACCGGCGCAGCAGCCAGTACGTCCCGTATCCCGCCCAGGGGCCGACGATCGCCATCGAGAAGACGTTCGCGCCGAGCGTGGTGAGCCCGCCATGGGCGAGCAGCAGGGCCTGGAAGAGCAGGGTGATCGTCCCAAGCACCGCCATGATCGGCGGCCGGAACAGGATCGCGCCCAGACCCGTGCCCGTCGGATGCGAGCAACTGCCGGTCACGGACGGCAGCTTGAGCGCCGAGAGGACGAAGGTGAAGGCGCCGGCGGCGCCGAGCAGAAGAGTGGACTCGGGGTTGGACCGGACCTCGCGGGTCAGCGCGCGGACCCCGTGGACGATGAACGGTGCGGACGCGACGCCCCAGGCGGCCGCGTGCACAGGGGGCAGATACCCCTCGGCTATATGCATGGTTGGGAGACCCTCTCCAGCACCTCGTGGATGGACAACGCACCCTGGCCGGTCTCCTGGCTGACGGTCATACGTCCGACTCCGCCTTCCCACACCACGACGGTCTCCCGTCGCGGTCCAGTGGCTTCCCCGAGGGTGGAACCCGCGGGGGTGGAGCCGGACCTCCCGATCACAGTGGCGAGGGCCGCACCGGTACTGCACCGGTTTCCCGAACACCAAGGCCCTGTGACACTAGTGCGTTGACCAGGTACATCACAACACGGTCGCCACCCGGTGCGGCTTCTCGCTCACTCCACGCAGTCGCTCCACGCGGTACTCCAGGCCGTCACACCTTGCGGTAGGCGTACGCCTCCGAGGCCGCCGCCGCCACCGCGTCGAGGTCGCCGCCCGCGCTCGCCGTGACCAGCGCGGCGACCGCGCCCTCGACGAACGGCGCGTCCACCAGACGGCAGCCGCCGGGAAGCTCGTCGCCCTCGGCGAGCAGCGCCTTCACGGTGAGCACCGCACTCCCCAGGTCGACCAGGACCGCCACCCCGGCGCCCCGGTCCGCGGCCTTCGCCGCCTCGCAGATCAGCTCGGAACTCGTCCCGAGCCCCCCGTCCGGGGTCCCGCCCGCGGGGACGACCGGCGCCAGGTCACCCCCGCCGGAGAGCCCGCGCGCAAGCTCGGCCACGGCGGTGGCGACGGCGGCGCTGTGCGAGACGAGCACGATGCCCACGGGCGCGGCCGCCGCGCCTCCGGTCGTGGCACTCATGACACCCCCTCCGTACGCGCGGTCGTCCGCGCGGTGTCGTCGAGCGCGGCGAACAGCAGCGCCGACGAGGTCGCCCCCGGGTCCTGGTGCCCCACCGACCGCTCGCCCAGATAACTGGCCCTGCCCTTCCGCGCCCGTAGCGGTACGGTCGCGAGGGCGCCTTCCTCGGCGGCGGCGCGGCCGGCCCCGTACGACTCCCGCAGACCCTCCACGGCAGGGACGAGCGCGTCCAGCATGGTCTTGTCGCCGACCTGGGCGCCGCCCAACTGCGAGACGGCCGCCACGCCGGAGCCGAGCGCCTCCGCCAACCGCGTGCGGGTCACCCGCTCGTCGTCGCCCAGCGTCTTGCCCGTACGGCGCAGCAGCGTGCCGTACAGCGGCCCCGACGCGCCGCCCACGGTGGAGATCAGCTGCCGTCCGGCGACGGTCAGCACCGCGCCCGGCGTGGCCGGCGGCTCCTTCGCCAGGGTCTCGGTGACGGCGGCGAACCCCCGCTTCAGATTGGCACCGTGGTCGGCGTCGCCGATGGCGGAGTCGAGCTCGGTGAGCCGGTCCGCCTCACGGTCGACGGCCTCGGCGACCGCGGCCAGCCAGCGCACCAGGAAGTCCGCGCCGAAGATCTCCGTCATGTCGGTCCCCTCTCCCATCCCTCGTCTCACCGGCCCCAGCGCAGCGCGGGCGTCTGCACGGGCGCGTCCCACAGGCGGAGGAGCTCCTCGTCGACCTCGCACAGCGTCACCGAGCAGCCGGCCATGTCGAGCGAGGTCACGTAGTTGCCGACGAGGGTACGGGCCACCGGCACGCGCCGCTCGCCGAGTACGCGCTGCACCTCGGCGTTGAAGCCGTACAGTTCGAGCAGCGGGGTCGCGCCCATGCCGTTGACCAGTGCGATCACCGGCCCGGAGGGTCGAAGGTCCTCGACGACGGCGTCGACGGCGAAGTCCGCGATCTCCCGTGAGGTCATCATCGGCCGCCGCTCACGACCCGGTTCGCCGTGGATCCCGACGCCCAACTCCAGCTCCCCGTCGGGGAGATCGAAGGTGGGGCTGCCCTTGGCGGGGGTGGTGCAGGCGCCGAGGGCCACGCCGAAGGACCGGGAGCGCGCGTTGACCTGGCGGGCGATCGCCTCCACCCGCTCCAGCGGGGCGCCCTCCTCGGCGGCGGCGCCCGCGATCTTCTCGACGAAGAGCGTGCCGCCGGTGCCGCGCCGGCCCGCCGTGTAGAGACTGTCCGTGACGGCGACGTCGTCGTCGACGAGGACCTTGGCGACCTGGATGCCCTCGTCCTCCGCGAGTTCCGCCGCCATCTCGAAGTTCAGGACGTCGCCGGTGTAGTTCTTGACGACGAACAACACCCCGGCGCCGCTGTCGACGGCCGCCGCGGCCCGCACCATCTGATCGGGCACCGGCGAGGTGAACACCTCCCCGGGACACGCGGCCGCGAGCATCCCGGGCCCCACGAACCCCCCGTGCAAGGGCTCGTGCCCGGACCCGCCGCCGGAGACCAGCGCGACCTTCCCCGCCACGGGCGCGTCCCGCCGCAGCACGACCCGCCGCTCGACATCGACGGTGAGCTCGGGATGCGCGGCCGCCATCCCCCGCAACGCGTCGGCGACGACGGTCTCCGGAACGTTGATGAGCATCCTCATGGCTGTCTCCTCGGCATTCGAGCGGAAGGGCCTTTGACTCGTGTCTTCGCAGATCAGGAGGTGTTCTCAGGATGGATGATCTCGGCGCTGCACGGCGGCTGGAAGCGCCGTCTGTCGGTGCTGATGCTGACTTCAGTGATGGAGCGTCAGTACAGTGCGTCGCCTTGATGGGCGGCGATGGAGACTCCCGGCTCGGACGATATCGACATTGCCGCAGCAAAGAGCATGTCGGCAAGACTCATTCCTGCGAGTGTCTTCCTGTCACACCAGATGGCACCAGAAGACCGCCATACTCTCAACGACGCTTGCGTCCGTCCGGTGCCCCCATCAGCATGCGGCCGGGGCCCGCAAGCAGGGCGACCTGCGGACTTCGAAGACAATGCGCTCAGCGAGACCGTGTGGACGGCTCCCGACCGGATTCGCATGACCACCCGGTCAGGCGTAGTGGCGGTAGACGGCCTGGGCGACGCAGGCCGGCTTGGCGCTGCCGTCGACCTCGACGGTGAACGTCAGCGGCATCTGCACGCCGTTGCCCTTGACCTCCTCCACCGTGCCGACGACACCGTGCAGGCGGACCTTCGCGCCGACGGGGACGGGACTGGGGAAACGGACCTTGTCCAGGCCGTAGTTGACGCTCATCTTGGTGCCGGAGATGGTGAGCAGCTCCCCGAAGAGCGGAATGATGAGGGAGAGGGTCAGATAGCCGTGGGCTATGGGGCCGCCGAAGGGGCCGCCCTTGGCCTTCTCCGGGTCGGTGTGGATCCACTGGTGGTCGTCGGTGGCGTCGGCGAAGGTGTTCACCCGGTCCTGGGTGATCTCGAGCCATTCGGTGCGGCCGAGATCGGCTCCGCTGAGGGACTTGAGGCTGTCGAGGCCGTGGGCGGTGGTGGGCATGGAGGGGTTCCTCTCGGTGGCGGAGGCGACGTGTCGGCGTGGCCTCTGAGAGCGTGGTGGTCGACGTGGGTCACGGGTGGGTGCGTTCGGCGGGACCTGCCGCGTAGGCGTCGCGTACGCCGGGCTTGATGATCTTCCCGGAGGCCGTACGGGGCAGCGCGTCGGTCACGACGAGCGATGTGGGGATCTTGTACTTGGCAAGCCGGCCGTGGAGGTGGCCGAGGATGCCGTCCTCGTCGGCGCGGACGCCGGGTTCGAGGACGACGACGGCGCGGCCGACCTCGCCCCAGGTGGGGTCCGGCACTCCGATGACCGCGCACTCGGCGACGGCGGGATGGGAGAGGAGCGCGTCCTCCACCTCCGCCGGGTACACGTTCTCGCCGCCCGAGACGAACATGTCCTTGATTCGGTCGACGATGTACGTGTAGCCCTCGGCGTCGGTCCTGGCGACATCGCCGGTGCGCAGCCAGTGGCCGTCCGCGAAGGCGGCCTCCGTGTCCTCGGGCCGTCTCCAGTAGCCGCTCATGACGTGGGGGCCGTGTACGAGGATCTCGCCGCGCTCGCCGGGTCGGGCCTCGCTGCCGTCCGGCAGGACCACGCGGGTGTCGGTGAAGAAGTGCGGGACGCCGGCGGAGCCCGCCTTGGCCGAGGTCTGCTCCCGGTCCAGGAAGAGCACGCCCGGGGACGCCTCGGTCATGCCGTAGCCCTGGCTGAAGGCCAGGCCGCGATCGAGGTACGCGGCGATGGTGCGGGCGGGCACGGGGGCGCCGCCGCAGTTGAGGGTGCGCAGGCTGGACAGGTCCGTGCTCTCCCAGCGGGGCCGGGCGGCCATCGCGTCGTACATCGTGGGGACGCCGAACATGTACGTCACGCCCAGGTGCCCTATCAGTTCCAGGACGCGCTCGGCGTCGAAGGCGCCGAGCAGGACCACCCGGCCGCCCTTCAACAGGGTCGGCAGACAGGTCATGTTGAGCCCGGCGGTGTGGAACAGCGGGGCGGCTACGAGGGTGACCTCGTCGCCGGACAGGTCGGTGTCGACGAGGACGTTGACGCTGTTCCAGGTGATGTTGGCGTGGGAGAGGACGGCGCCCTTGGGACGGCCCGTAGTCCCGGAGGTGTACATGATCATGCACGGATCCTCGGGTGCCACGGGCTCGTCCAGGGCCTCCGTCCCCGCGCCGGCGAGCATCTCCTCGTAACCGAGGGCGCCGTCCTCGTCAGGGCCGGTCAGCGCGATGCGACGGCTCAGGTCCGCCTCGGCCGTCGCGACCCTGGCCCTCTCCTCCTGCTCGGGCCCGTGGACGAGGACGGTGCTGCCCGAGTCGGTCAGGTTGTACGCCAGTTCCGGCGCCGCGAGCCGGGTGTTGAGCGGGACGAAGATCGCTCCCAGGGAGCCCGCGGCGAACAGGGTCTCCAGGAACGCCGGGTGATTGGGCCCGAGGTACGCGATCCGGTCCCCCCGCGCCACGCCCAGTGCCCGCAGGGCGTGGGCGAGACGCAGGACGCGCTCGTGCAGCTCGCGGTAGGTCAGGGTGCGGGTGTCGTGGACGACGGCCACGCGGTCGGGTGTCTTGCGAGCCCGGCGCGCCGGCCAGGAGCCGATGCCTTGGTTCAACACGGCGTCTCCTTCAGTCCCTGGTCAGGCCGAGCAGGCGGGCGGCGTTCTCCTTGAGGATCTTCGGCCGGACCTCGGGCTTGATGTCGAGCTTCTCGAAGTCCGCGAGCCAGCGGTCGGGGGTGATGACGGGGTAGTCGGAGCCGAAGAGGACCTTGTCCTTCAGCAGCGTGTTCGCGTAGCGCACGAGCTGCGGCGGGAAGTACTTCGGCGACCAGCCGGACAGGTCGATGTACACGTGCGGCTTGTGGGTCGCGACGGCCAGGGCCTCGTCCTGCCAGGGGAAGGACGGATGGGCGAGGATGATCCGCAGTTCGGGGAAGTCGACGGCCACGTCGTCGACCAGCATCGGGTTCGAGTACTTCAGCCGGATGCCGCCGCCGCCCGGCACGCCGGCGCCGATGCCGGTCTGGCCGGTGTGGAACAGCGCGGGCACGCCGAGTTCCTCGATGGCCTCGTACAGCGGGTGGGCGAGCGGGTCGTTCGGGGAGAAGGCCTGGATGCTGGGGTGGAACTTGAAGCCGCGGACGCCGTACTCCGTCACCAACCGCCGGGCTTCCCTCACACCCGCGCGGCCCTTGTGCGGGTCGATGCTGGCGAAGGGGATGAGGACGTCGGCGTTGGCGGCGCAGCTCTCGGCGATCTCCTCGTTGGATATCCGCGGGTGGCCGGTGGCGTGTTCGGCGTCGACGGTGAACACCACGGCGGCCATGCTGCGTTCGCGGTAGTGGCCGGCCATCTCCTCGATGGTCGGCTGCCGGTGGCCGTGGGCCTTGAAGTACTTCTCGGAGGCTCCGAACAGCTCCGGGCTCAGGGCCCCGTGACCGTCCTTGGACACCTCCGCGTGGGTGTGCATGTCGATGGCGGTGAGCCGGTCGAGGTCGAGCGCGAGGTCGGTCATGTCACGCCTCCGGGGCCTGCGGCGCGGGGACGCCGTAGGTCTCGGGCTCGGCTCCGACGCCGTCCGGCCACTCGGCGGCGATGGCGTCGGCGCTCCAGCCGCCCTCGGCGAAGGCGACCGCCTTCTCCTTGGGGTGTGCCCACAGGGCCAGCCGGTCGCCGCCGATGCCGATCGCCTGCCCGGTGACTCCGTCGGAGTCGTCCGAGGCCAGGAAGGTGATCAGTGCGGCGACGTCCTCGACGGTGCCGAGGCCTTCGTCCTTGCGCAGCCAGTCGGGCAGCGGCTTGCCGGTGCGCTCGGACTCCTCGATGACCGGGGCGAAGGCGGGGATGGTCTTGGTCATATCGGTGGCGGCGACCGGCACGACGGCGTTGACGGTGATGCCGACTCGCCCCAGTTCCAGGGCCCAGGTGCGGGCCATGGCGACGATGCCCGCCTTGGCGGCGGCGTAGTTGGTCTGGCCGAAGTTGCCGCGCTGCCCGGCGGGCGAGGAGATCAGGACGAGCCGGCCTCCGGTGCCCTGTTCGCGCATGCGGACCGCGGCCGCGCGGGCGCAGGTGAAGGTGCCGCGGAGGTGGACGCGGACGACGTCGTCGAAGTCGTCGTCGGTCATCTTCCACAGCACGCGGTCGCGGAGGATGCCGGCGTTGGTGACGAGCACGTCCAGGCGCCCGAACTCCCGTACCGCCGCGTCGACCAGCTCCTGCGCCGCCGCGCTGTCGCCGACCGCCGCGACGACGCCGGTCGCCCTGCCGCCCTCGGACGTGATGGAGGTGACGGCGGCGTCGACGACGGTCTTGTCGACGTCGTTGACGACGACGGCGGCGCCGGCCGCGGCGAGGGCCTGGGCGTACGCCAGGCCGAGACCGCGTCCGCTGCCGGTGACGACCGCGACCTTGCCCTGAAGATCCATGAGAGGTGCCTCTCGTACGTAGCGGAGGGGGAATGCCGAAACGCCGGCACGAGCCGGGATCGACAGGAATCCTGATGAACGTCAGTCTGGGTATCAACAGGATTCCTGTCAATGTTTTAGAGTGAGGGGCACCGCCTCTCCGGCGGCGGCGACATGACCCGCCCCCACGCGGACGATCACCACGGGAGACGACGTGAGCACCTCACTGCTCTACCTGCTCAAGAGGACGGAGCTGGCGGTGCGCGCCCGCTTGGAGGAGCTGCTCAAGCCCGCCGGGATCACGGCGTTGCAGTACACCGCCCTGACGGTGCTGGAGCGGCACGACGGCATCTCCGCCGCCCAGCTCGCCCGCGACTCCTTCGTCACCGCCCAGACGATGGCCGACATGGTCCGCTCACTGGAGAGCCGCGGCCTGATCCGCCGCGAGCCCAACCCGGCCAACCGCCGCGAACGCCTCATCCTGATCGCCGCCCCGGGGCAACGCCTGCTCGCCGAGTACGCCGAGCCGGCCCGCGCGCTGGAGGAGCGCATGGTGGCCGACCTGACCGCGGAGGAGATCGGCGTACTCCGGGAGGCCTTGGTCACCACATGGCGATCCCTGTCCTAGCCGGGGGGCGGCTGCCGCGCCGTGGTCCGCGCGGACCTCGCGCGGACCACGGCCGGACCCCTACTTGAGCGCGTACATGCGGATGACCACGGCATCGTCGCCGTCCGGGCGGGCGAGCCCGACGAAGACGGTTTCCGTGAGCCAGCGGTGGGCGGGGGCGTCCGTGCGGAAGACCGGCGACGTGCGGTAGTAGTGGCCGGCCTCGGAGACCTGCACCTCTCCGTCGAACTGGTCCGGGGTGTCGGCCTTGGGTCGGTAGTAACCGCGGTTGACGATGTCGATCACGGCTCCGTCCTCCGCCTGGAGCAGGTAACGGGCCTCCAGCTCACACACCTCCCCGCGCGTGCTGCTCCAGTCGCCTCCGCCGGGAAGGACCGTCCCGCGCAAGCGGGGGCCCTCCACGACGCCCCCGGTGATGGGGGTGAATTCGGTGACCTCTCCGTCACCGTTGCCGATGTGCAGCGTTTCGGACACCTCGGCGCGGATCTCGAACACGAAGTCGAGGGCGGGAGTGAAGGGCATGGTGGTTCTCCGCTTCTGTGAGAGGGCGGCGCACCCGAAGTCCCGATGCGATCCGGCCACGTCTTGCTCTTGACGCGTTAGCTCACCAGATGCAAGCGTGACATGCAACAACGTTATATGACGTTCGTTTACGACGGCTCGTCGGCGTGTCCCATCTCTCCCCCCGTGTCGAGCGTCCCCTTCTCTCTCCTCACTCCTCTCGACTCCCCTCGGCAAGGAGCATCAGCTATGGCTGCGAAGAAATCGGTGCTGGCGTTGCTCACGAGCGTGGGACTGCTGGCCGCCACGGCCTGCACCAGCTCGTCGAACGGAAACGGCACCATCCCCAAGCCCGGCCGTCTGACCACCACCACGGCTCCCGGAACCGCCGAAGTGGACCGGATCACCTGGGCCCTGCCCTACGGTGAACCGACGACCCTCGACCCCGCGAAGATCGGCGACTACTCGCCCCAGACGGTCGAAGCCAACCTCTGCGACACCCTGACCCGGATGAACGCGGACTTCTCCCTGAGCCCCGGCCTCGCCCAGAAGGTCACCTGGGCCGATGGCCGCACTCTGGTTCTCGACCTCCGTCCCGGCGTGACGTTCTGGGACGGCTCGCCCATGGCACCCGAGGACGTGATCCACAGTCTGGAGCGACAGCGCGACCCGAGGACGCAGGCCCTGTACGGGAACTACCTGTCTGCCGTGACCTCGATCAAGGCCACCGGCCCCCACCAGGTGACACTGCGGACCAAGGGGTACGACCAGACGCTCCCCAAGGCACTCGCCACGTCGTTCGGTGCGGTCAGCCAGAAGGCGTACACCGAGAAGGCCGGCCCCGCCTACGGGACCGCCAATGGCGGCTTGATGTGTACGGGGCCGTTCAAGCTGGGCTCCTGGAAGACCGGCAACGGCATCACCCTGGAACGCAACGACGCCTACTGGGACACCAAGCTCAAGCCGAAGGCGAAGCGGGTCGCGTTCCAGTTCATCACCAACAACAACACACTCACCAGCGCGCTGCTGTCCGGCGAAGTGGACGGCACCTACGAGCTGCCGCCCAGCAGCGCCACCGCGCTCGGCAAGGCCGGGAACGGCGCTGTGCACCTCGGCCCGTCGACCCAGAACGTCCTGCTGATTCCCGCGCATGCCGAGTCGCCCGCGGCCGACCGGAAGCTGCTGGACGCCCTGTCCCTGGTCATCGACCGCGACGCGCTGATCAGGAACGTCTTCGGCGGTGACGCCACCACCCTGAAGTCGCTCGTGCCTCCGCTGACCTGGCGCGGGGACAAGGCCGCCGCCCAGTTCGACGCCGCCTACGCGGCACTGCCCGACGTCCCGAAGCCGGACGCGGACAAGGCGAAGGAGCTGGTCGCGCAGGCCCGCCCCCTCTCGCATCCGCTGGTGGCCGCCATCCCCGCCGGGGACCAGCGCGGACTCCAGGCGCTGACATTCATCCAGGCCGCGGCGAAGAAGATCGGTGTCGACATCGGGATCAAGCAGCTCCAGCCCACCGAGATGTCCTCGCTCTTCTACGACCCCTCGGTCCGCAAGGGTCTCGACCTCATCCTCACCTTCGGCTACGTCACGATGCCCGACCCGTCGTCCTACGTGGCCGAGAGCGTCACCCCCCGCGGCCTCTTCAACTGGACGGGCTACGACAACCCCGAGGTGACCCGGCTGCTCGACCAGGCCCGTACCTCCTCCGACCCCGCGGCTTCGGCCAAGGCGTACGCCGAAGCCCAGGCCCTGTTCACCCCCACCACCCCGGCCGTGTTCCTGGCCAGCACGCACGAGCGGATGTTCATGAACGAGCGCATCAGCGGTGCGCCGACGTCGTTCGCGTACATGGGCATGCCGTGGGCCGCCTACCTCGGCGGCACCGGCAAGTGACCACCACCCCTTCGAATCAGGAGACGACGATGACCGACACCACCAGCGGCAGCCCGTTGTGGGACCACTCCGCTGCCGAACTGGCCGCCGGCATCCGCGCGAAGACGTTCTCCGCGACCGAGGTCGCCGAGGCGTTCCTCGCGCGCATCGAGGAGACCAACCCGGCGCTCAACGCCCTCGTGGACATCCGGCCCGAGGAAGCCCTGGCCCAGGCCGCCGCCGCCGACGCCGCGGTCGCGGCCGGCGGGGACCTGCCCCCGTTGCTCGGTGTCCCGGTGTCCACGAAGATCAACACCTCGCAGCGCGGACACGTCAGCTCGCACGGCGTCCCGGCCTGGGCCGGCGCCGTGGCCCAGGACGACGCCGTCTGCGTCGCCGGCCTCCGCGAGGCCGGTGCGACCCTGATGGGCCGCAGCAACAGCCCGGCCTTCGCCGTCCGCTGGTTCACCGGAAACGACCTGCACGGCACGACGCTCAACCCGTGGGACCCCGGCCGCACCCCCGGCGGGTCCTCCGGGGGCGCCGCAGCGTCGGTCGCCGCCGGCATGACGCCCATCGCGCAGGGCAACGACATCGGCGGCTCCGTCCGCTTCCCCGCCTACTGCTGCGGCGCCGTCGGCCTGCGCCCCACCATGGGACTCGTCTCCGGGGTGGAACCGCGCGGCGCGGAGGAGTTCGACAGCCCGCTGTCCTTCCAGACCATGGCGGTCCACGGGCCGCTCGGCTGGACCGTCGACGACGTCCGGCTCGGCCTGCACGCCATGGTGAGCCCGGACCTGAACGACCCCGTCGGCCTCCCGGTACGCCCGCCGCTGGGTGAGCCCGGCCGGGTCAAGGTCGCCGTCGTCCGCGACGCCGGCGGCGCCAAGCCGCATCCCAGCGTCAACGCAGCCATCGACGACGCGGCCCGGTGGCTCAGCGAGGCCGGACACGAGGTGGAGGAGATCGAGCTTCCCCTTCTCGGCGAGGCCGCCCGGTTGTGGTCGCTTCTGCTCTACCAGGAGCTGAAGACGATGATGTCCGAGATCGAGCGGTTCGGTGACGACACCGTACGCGTCTCGCTCGCCGCCTCGTTCACCGCCGCCGCGGAGACCTGGGGCGAGCAGCCCACCCTCACCGACTACATCCGGGGCTACGCCCGCCGCGGCACTCTCATCAGCCGCCTCCAGCAGTTCCTGGGCCAGGACCGGATCGTGCTGACGCCGGTCTGCGCCGAGCCCCCGTTCGAGCAGGACGCCGACCTCGCCGGCGACACCCGGGTAAGCGAACTCCTGGCCGCGCAGTGGCCGATGCAGGCCGTCCCCGTCCTCGGGTTCCCCGCCATCTCCGTACCGACCGGACTGCGCGACGGACTGCCCTCCGGCGTCCAGCTGATCGGCGGACGTTTCCAGGAGGACCTGCTGCTCCACGTCGCCACGGCGATCGAGGCACGCGCCACGCGCACCAGGCCGACCCTCTCCTGGGCGCAGTCCGGCTGACCGCCTGGAGCCGTGCCGGTCACCCCGGACTGAATGATCGACCCGAGCATGAACCGTCCTGAGTCGCGCAGCCTACGGGAGGAAGCGGGCCCGCGGTGCAGGCGTGGGCGAAGTCCAGGGACGCGGTGAAGCACCGCTCCACTCCGTCATCCGCCAGACCCGCCCAGCCGTGGTCGGCGCCGGGTACGGGCCGGAAGTCGACACCGGCGCCCATCTGACGCAGCGCGGCTGCCAGTTGCTCGCCTTGGGCGAGCGGGATGAGCGCGTCCTCGGCGCCGTGCAGGACGAGGAACGGCGGCGCGTCGGCGTGCACGTGGGCGACCGGGCTCGCGGCGCGGGCCAGGTCCGGCGCGTCGGCGATCGCCGCTCCGATCAGCAGGGCTTCACGGGTGCTGGGGTCGGCGGCGTCGTAGGCGCCGGGCTGGCACTGGCCGGGCAGGGTGGTCAGGTCGGTGGGCCCGTACCAGGCGACGCAGCCGCTCAGGGGAGCGGTGAGGGCGAGCAGGGCGGCGAGGTGGGCGCCGGCCGACTCGCCCCACGCCACGGTCCGGCGCGTGTCCAGGCCGATCTCGTCGGCTCGGGCGTTCAGCCATCCCAGAGCCGCCGTCGCGTCGTCGAGCTGGGCCGGATGGACGGCCTCGCCGCTCAGTCGGTAGTCGACGGAGGCGACCGCGAACCCGGCCTGTGCGAGACGGGCGAAGGGGCCCGGGTCCCAGTGGCGGAAGCGTGGCCCCATCTCCGTACGCGTGCCCGCGCGCCAGCCCCCGCCGTGGAGGTAGAGGACGACCGGCAGGGGGCCGTGCGTCTCGTCGGGCAGCCACAGATCGAGTTCGAGCGGCCGGACGCCCGCACGGTAGGCGTACGGGACGCCGCGCAGCAGCCGCACGCCGGGGGAGGGGTGAGCGGCGGGCGGCAGCGGCAACCGCTCGGGGGCCGGCGGGGCCAGGAACGCGGCGAGGTCGGGTGACAGCGACATGGGTGCCTCTCTGGGCGCGGCTTGATCGGGGCGGGCGGACAGCCGGGATCGGTGACGTGGGCGGCGACGGGCCAGTCGGACGCGGAACGCCGTGGCCGCGCGCTCGCCGATGCCGACGCCCAGCAGCCCGGCCAGGCCCAGCAGGGTCGGCGCGGGCGCGGTGAGCCCAAGTCCCCAGCACGCGGCGCCCATCGCCGTCCCGGCGGTGAAGGAGACCGTGGCCCGGCGGGCGAACCGGGACAGGCGCAGTCGGCGCGGGTCGGTCACAGCGCCCCGAAGGCGCTCTGCCCGGCAACCATCCCGAGCAGGCCGAACAGCGCGACGAGCGGGGGAGCCGGGGCCTTGACCCGCAGCGCTACGTAGAGGACACCGACCAGCACCCCGGTCGAGAACGTCTGGACGTACGGCACGGGGTCAGCCGCCGGTGCGCCACTGGTGTCCGGGCAGGAAGCGCACGTCGTACCGCTGCGGCACGGTGGCGAACTTCTGCCGCCCCGGTACGTACGGCTCGGTCGGCAGGCCGAGTTCCTCGGTCGGGACGCCCAGGTTCTCGAAGAACCGCTCGAAAGTGCCGCCGGGTCCGGCGGCCACGCCGACGACCCGGCTGTGGTGGCGCTCGATGCGGTAGGCGTGCGGGCAGTTCTTCGGTACGAACCCGAAGTCGCCGGCGGTGAGCAGCCTTTCGTGCTGGTCGCCCTCCAGGTCCTCGACGAACAGCCGTACCGCACCGTCGGTGATGTAGAAGACCTCGTACGTGTCGGAGTGGACGTGGGCCGGGATCACGTCGCCCTTGGGGCCTTCGACGGTGAAGAAGTTGAAGGCGTTCTCGGTCTGCTCGCCGCCCGCGTAGACGGTGACCAGGTCGGTGAAGAGGTGGGCTCGGTCGCCCATGCCCTTCTCGATGAAGTACGGCTTGCCGGGCTCGGCCGGTATGTGCGACCGCGGACGGCTGGGACGGGCGAACTCCATGGTCATGGGAACCTCCGGCACGACGAACGGGTGAATGTCAGGCTACCTGACATTCATTGCGGAGGGGACCCTGTGTGGTCGCTATGCTCGAAGCCCCGTCCCACGAGGAGCCATGACCACCCCCACCCGCAACCTGCCCCAGCTGCTCACCGACGCCAAGCGCTGGTTCGACGACGCGCTGCTGGCCAGCATGCGGGCCGCCGGCGAGCAGCCGGTCACCGTCGGGCAGGCGGCTGTCTTCGCCGCCCTCGACGAAGAGGGCACGACGGTCTCCGAGCTCGCTCGCCGGATGGGCGTCACCCGGCAGACCGCTCACCAGGCCGTGCACGCCCTCATCGGCATGGGACTGCTGGAGCAGGTCCCCGATCCGGCCTCCGCCCGCAGCCGCCTGATCCGCGCCACCGCCGAGGGCGCCCGTGTGCACCGACGCGCCCAGGGAACCCTCGCCGTCATCGAAAGCGTCCTGGCGGACCGTATCGGTGCAGATGCCCTCAGCGCCCTGCGTGAAGCGTTGACCGCCCCCATGGGAGAGCCCCCGTTGGTGGAAGCGCCCTGAGCGGCGTCGGCCCGCAGCGGGCGGGCCGTCGAAGGGCAGGCGAACGGGGCCCTGCCGGTCCGGCCCGCCGACGTGCCCTCCCTGGCGTGACCCGGATGTGACGAGAGCAAGACGGCTGCCCCGCTCCGTCGCCGGGACAGCCGTCTTCGCTCTGTGAGCCGCGTGACCATACGGGTCATCAGGCGGCTGCTCTGTCCGCCCTTCTCCGCGGTTTCCAGCCCGGCTTCGGGATGGAGGTGATGAGGCGTTGGGTGTAGGGGTCTTCAGGGTCGCCGAGGACCTTGGCGACGGGGCCGCGTTCGACGACTCTGCCTCTCTGCATCACCAGGACGTCGTCGCTGATGTGCCGTACAGCGCCGAGGTCGTGCGTGATGAACAGCAGCGCGGTCCCCGTGTCCGTGCGGATGCGGGTGAGCAGGGCCAGGATCTGCGCCTGGATGGACACGTCCAGAGCCGCGATGGCCTCGTCCAGGATCAGTATCCGTGGTTCGGCGGCAAGCGCGCGGGCGATGGCGGCGCGCTGACGCTGTCCGCCGGAGAGGGACTTCGGCAGGGAGCGTGCCTGCCTGTCGTCCAGACCCACCATGTCGAGCAGTTCGGCGACGCGGGCGCGCAGCCGGTCCGCCGGCAGGTCCTTGTGGAGCCCGACCGCCTCGGCGACGGCGTCGCCGACGCGCTGGCGCCGGTCGAGGGACGAGTAAGGGTCCTGGAAGACCATCTGGATCTGACGGCCGCGGGCGCGGCGCTCGCGTGAGCGCAGCCGGCCGGGCCTGCGCTCATCGCCGGCGACCATGACGTGTCCGCCGCTGGACGTCTCGAGTCCGGCGATCATGCGGGCGGTGGTCGTCTTGCCCGATCCCGATTCGCCGACGATGGCCAGAGCCCCCTGCTCCGGGAGCGAGAACGTCACGTCGTCCACGGCGACGAAGTCACCGAACTCCTTGCGGAGGTTGCGTACCTCAAGCATGGCGAGCGGCCTCCTCGGGAGTGAACGTGTGGGGGAAGTGGCAGGCCGCCGAGGCGTCACCGTCGGCGCTCGGCTGGGGCCGGTCGCTCCGGCACAGGTCCTGAACGTGGGGACAGCGGTCGCTGAAGGCGCATCCGTCGGGTGCTTCGAAGCCCGAAAGGGGCCTTCCGGGGATCGAGCGAAGTTCCGCGGCGGCGTCGGAGACCGAGGGGCGGGAGGCGAGCAGGGCGCGCGTGTAGGGATGGGCGGCGTGCCCGCGCAGGCGGTCGGCGGGGAGTTCTTCCACGGTGGTGCCCGCGTACATCACCACGACCCGGTCACACACGGCGGCCGCGAGTTCCAGGTCGTGGGTGATGAACAGCAGGGCGAGACCGCGGGCTTCGCGGGTTTCTCCGATGATGGCCATCACCTCTTCCTGGGTGGTCACGTCGAGGGCGGTGGTCGGTTCGTCGGCGAGGAGCAGTCGTGGCTCGGCGGCCAGTGCGGCGGCGATCATGACGCGTTGAAGCAGGCCGCCCGACAGTTCGTGGGGCCGCTGACGCATGCGCCGGTCGGCGTCGGCGATGCCGACCTCCCGCAGGATTCCCGTGACCTTCTCGACCGCCTCGGCCGCCGGGACACGGCGTGCGGTGGTCAGCCCTTCGATCAGGAAGTCGCCGACACTGCGGGCAGGGTTGATGTGGGCGCGGGGGTCCTGGAACACCATGGCGACCTCGGTCGCCCGGAAGGCACGCAGGCGTTCGGGCTTCATCCCTGGGACGGACTCCCCGGCGAACAGCACGTCTCCGTGGATCCGGGCGCCCTCAGGCAGCAGCCCCATCACGGAGCGGGCCGTCAGGGACTTGCCGGAACCCGATTCGCCGACCAGGGCGACGGCCCTGCCTTCGGGGATCGTGACGTGGGCGCGGTGGACGACGGTACGCGGGGTGCCGTCGAGGAGCAGGTCGATGCCGAGCGCGTCGATCTGGAGCAGGGGTGGTGTGCTCATGCGTTCTCTCCGAGCAGACGTCGGGACAGTCCCGTCCCGAGCAGGTTGAACGCGACGACGACGATCAGGATGGCGATGCCCGCGTACAGCGCCTGCTGCGGCTGGCCGGCGAGGATCGAGGGGGCTCCGTTGGCCACCATCAGCCCCCACTCCGGGTCCGGCGGCTGACTGCCGAGTCCGAGGAAGGAGATGGCGGCCACGTCGAGCAGCGCGTAGCCGAAGCCGATGGTGGCCTGGACGAGCACGAGCGGCAGCAGGTTCGGCAGCAGGTGCCTCAGCCAGATGCGGGCGGTGGGCGCACCGAGGAGCTGGAGCGCCGACACGTACGGCAGGTTGCGTTCCTTGAGCGCGGCCGATCGCACGACGCGGGTGATCAGGGGCAGGTAGGCGATCGACAGGGCGACGATCGGTGCGGTGAGTCCGGCGCCGAAGACCGCGGCGACGAGAACGGCCATGATGAGCCCCGGAAAACCGAAGACGATGTCCAGGGCCCCGGAGACGAACCGGTCCAGCCAACCGCCGAACCAGGCTGCCGTGAGCGCGAGGAGGGTACCGAGCGTGGTGGACACGGCGATCACGAAGGCCGGGGCGGCGAGGCTGGCGCGGGTCCCCGCGATCAGCCGGGACAGGAGATCGCGTCCGGTGTCGTCCGTCCCGAGAAGATGGGTGGCGGACGGTCCGGCGTTGACGTTCAGCGGATCGACGGCGTTCGGGTCGTGCGGGGCGAGCAGCGGCCCGAGCACGGCCAGCAGGACGAACAGGGCGACGACGCATCCCGCGCCGAACGTCAGGTGGTCGCGTGGGCGTCCGGTCCGCCGCTTGGGCACGGTGCGGGTGAACAGGGCGGTCGTCATCGGGTGGCCCCCTTCTGTGCGGTTCGGGGGTCGAAGGCGGCGCTGACGAGGTCGACGGTGGTGTTGATGACGACGAAGACGATCACGAAGATCAGTGACACGGCCTGCACGACGGCCATGTCCTGCTTGGACGCGGCCTCGATCATGAGGGCTCCGAGCCCTCCTGTGCCGAACGCCTGCTCGGCGACGGCCGCGGTGGCGATGAGTCCGGCGATGCCGACGCCGGAGACGGCGAAGACGGGCCCGGAGGCGTTGTGCAGCACGTGCCGCCTGATCACCGTGCGCTCGGGGACGCCGCGGCTGCGGGCGGTCTCCACGTGCTCGGAGCGCATCTCCGCGCGGACGGCGGTCCGGGTGACCTGGGCGACGTACCCGATCCAGCTCAGCGCCAGCGCGACAGCCGGAAGCGTCAGGTGCGACAGGGTACCGGTGAAGCCCTCGCCGGATCCGTAGACGGGAAACCACGGGAGCTGGACGGCGAAGAGCCAGATGAGCAGGACCGCCATGACGAAGGTCGGTACCGCCATCGCACCCGCCGTCAGGGTCGTGGCCAGCGTCTCCGTGCGTCCGCCGCGCAGAGCGGCGACGGTGCCGATGACGGTGCCGCCGACAAGGACGAGGACGGAGGCGTAGGCGACGAGTGCCAGGGTGTCGCCGGCGCGGGCGCCGATGAGGCCGGCGACGGAGTCGCGGTAGACGAGGGACCTGCCGAAGTCCCCTTGAAGGAAGCTGCTCAGCCAGTGCCAGTAGCCCTGGACGAACGGATCGTCCAGGTGGTACTCGCGGTGGATCTGCGCCAGTACGGCGGGGTCGGGATTCCGGCTGCCCCCGACGAGCAGCGTGGCGGGATCCCCGGGAGTGAGGAACATCGCGCCGTAGATGGCCAGGCTGGAGGCGAGCACGGTCAGGACGAGCATGCCCAACCTGACCGCGACGAATCGGAGACTCATTCCGGACCGCCTCCTTCATGACACCGTTCGACGGCCGTGTGGTGCGCTCCCGCGCCGCTTGCCGGAGTCGAGCTGGGGAGATGTCGCAGAGGGAGCATGGGCCCTCCTGGGTGCAGGGGCTATTCGCCGCTTTCGGGCAGGACGGTCAGACACAGGCGGGAGGGGTGAGCGGCGCCGGTCCGGAGCGTCTGCAGACTCGCCTTGGGGGCGGTCGTCAGCCACGGACTCTCCGGAGAGCCGGAGTTGGGCAGGTGGTTCGGGAAGTCGCTGCCGGCGATCATCAGCGCGAGGCGGTGGCCCGGGCGCACCCGGTAGCCGGTGTGTCCCAGGGCGATGTCGACCTCGCCGGGCCTGTCGGCCTGGACGCAGCCACGCACGATGAGGCGTGCCGTGCCGTCCGGGGCGAGGTCGAGGAGGCGTACGAAGATGTCGAACGTGGGGGCCGTGCTCTCCACGTGCAGCACCGCGTGGACGGGGCCGGCGAGGTCGAGTGGCCGATCAGAGGCGGGGCTGGTGAACACGAGCACGTCGTCCCGGTCGAGCGTACGGCGCTCGTCGACGTGGTCGCGCACCTGCATGAACGTATCAGCCGCGGCCGACGGTACGAGATCGTCGGGGTCGTACCTCCACTCCGCCGATTCCGATGTGCCATCCGGGCTCGGGGCCAGCTGTCCACCGGGGACCGCGCCGGTCGCCGCGGCCGGCTGCGTCAGATACCACTCGGCTGCCCTGGCTTCCGGCAGCGGCCACGTGGCCGAGGTGCGCCAGCCCGCATGGCCGAGCTTCCAGCGCACCCGGGGAAGCGAGTCGGGATGCGCGGCGCCCTTGAGGAAGACGTCGAAGAACTCGATCGCTGGACCGGTGTAGGAGTCCAGCATGCGGGCGAGGGCGGCGCCGCCGGCCAGGTGGTCGGTCTCCGGGGTCGCCGGGGCGTCCTCGAGGAAGTAGTTCTCGTGGTCGATGGTGTCGGCGATCAGGTACTGGACGGCCGCCCAGCAGGGGCGCTTGGCCAGCTCCGTGTAGTCGCGCATGTGGGCGATGCCGAGGTTGTCGAACCAGCCCACGCAGTGCAGCACGGGTACGGGGCGGGCGTCGTAGGGGTGCGGCCCGTTGTACGGGTCGAGGGGGATGCCGCCGACGATGAGGTCGAACCCGGCGGAGCGCTTCCCGATCGTGGTGAACGCCTCCTCGTAGGCGGCGATGATCGGGCGCCGGTTGAGGTCGACGTCGAACTCGTGGATGTCGTTGTCCGTCCACACCTGCGCCTGGTAGCTGGCCCCCTCCAGCCACAGGGGCTGTCGCCCGGAGCCCGAGTCGTAGGTGGCGATGCCGGGGGCGTTCGTGGTGCTGGTCACCCGGGGGACGATGGCGCGAAGGGCGGGGTGCTGGCTGGAGACGGCGGACCACTGCGTGAAGCCGTAGTACGAGTCGCCGAACATGCCCACGATCCCGTCGGACCAGGACTGGCGGGTGATCCACTCGAGGGTGTCGTAGCCGTCGTCGACCTCTCCGGTCCAGCCCAGCGTCCTGCCCTGCGAGCGGAACTTGCCCCGGACGTCCTGGACCACCACGACGTAGCCACGCGCCGTGAACCTGTTCGCGATCTCGTCGAAGAAGACATAGCGGCTGTTCTTGTCGTAGGGCAGGCGGGCCAGGATCGTCGGCGCGGGCCTCACCCCCTGATCGGCCCCGTACACATCGGTGGCCAGTCGCACTCCGTCACGCATACGCACCATGTGCTGCTGCGCGGACGGCGGGACGGGTTCCGGCGTTACGCGTCGGACAGCAAGGCTCATGAAGCCCCTCCAAGGAAGCGAACCTTTAGATAACAACGTGATATAACAGCGTTGCATTTAGGTGCGCTCAACGTCAACCCCCCTCTGAGCTAGGTTGATTCCATGCCGATCGACGTCGACGAAGTCCAGCGCCGCAAGGCAATCGCCCAGGCGACCCTCGCTGTCGCCGCCCGGGACGGCGCGCGCGCCATCACCATCCGTGCCGTGGCCAAGGAACTCGGCGGCTCCACGGCCATGGTCACCAACTACGTGCCCACGCGCACCGCGCTGATCACCAACGCCGTACGCGCTGCCGAGTCCCGGTGGCGGAGCGACCTGGAAGCCCACCTGGGCGACCTGTCCGGCGCGGACCGGCTGCGAGCCACGGTGGAGTGGCACCTGACCACGGATCCGGAGGACCTGCTGCTCCGCACGCTGTGGATCGAGATGCTCTCGTCGGCACACTCCGACCCCAACGGCGTCGACCGACAGGAACCGTACGAAGCACGCGCGGAGTTCCTCGACGCCTCCCTCGCCGCGGGGGTGCCGGACGCCGGCCTCGCCGCCGACGTCCTCTCCCTACTGACCCGCGGCTACTACGTCTCCACGGTGGAAGAGCCCGCCTACTGGACACCGGAGCGCGCGAGCCGCGTCGCCAGAGCCGTTGTGGACGCCCTCATCGACAGCTGACCGGACGTACCCTCAACCACCGACATCTGTGGCGAGCACGATCCGGACCCGGTGCCTGGCGAGCACCCGTCCGACCAGCTCCTCGTCGGCGCCGAAGCCGTAGAGAGCTGCCGTGTCGAAGTGCGTCACGCCCTTCTCCAGCGCCGTCAGGAGCAGCCGCTCGGCCTCCTCGGGCGAGGGCGCGACCCCGTAGGCGTGGCCGAGGTCCATACAGCCCAGGCCGACGGCAGGGACCTCGAACGGCCCGATCCGGCGCGGGACCCGCCCCGCGCCGGCGCGCGTCGGCGCGGTCACGAGCCCTCGGCGGAGGTGAGCTGGTGTTCCAGCGCCGCCAGCGTCCGGTAGCAGGGCAGGACCTGGGCGATGGAGGAGTTCGGCTCGCGGCCCTCGCGGATCGCGGCGACGAACTCGCGGTCCTGGAGCTCGATGCCGTCCATCGACACGTCGACACCGCTCACGTCGATCGGCTCGTCCTCACCCGTGAACAGGTCGTCGTACCGGGCGATGTAGGTGCCGCTGTCGCCGATGTAGCGGAAGAACGTGCCGAGCGGTCCGTCGTTGTTGAACGACAGCGACAGCGTGCAGATCGCGCCGCTCGCCGCGCGCAGCTGGATCGACATGTCCATCGCGATGCCGAGCTCGGGGTGGATCGGGCCCTGGATCGCGTTGGCCTGCACGATCGGCGAGCCGGTCTGGTACGCGAACAGATCGACGGTGTGCGCCGCGTGGTGCCACAGCAGGTGGTCCGTCCACGAGCGCGGCTCCCCGAGCGCGTTGAGGTTGGTGCGGCGGAAGAAGTACGTCTGCACGTCCATCTGCTGGATGTTGTAGTCGCCGGCCTCGATCCGGCGCCGCACCCACTGGTGGCTCGGGTTGAAGCGGCGGGTGTGGCCCACCATCGCCACCAGACCGGTGCGCTCCTGCGCCGCCTGGCACGCCTCGGCGTCGGCGAGGGAGTCGGCGAGCGGGATCTCGGTCTGCACGTGCTTGCCCGCCTCCAGGCAGGCCAGGGTCTGCGCGGCGTGCAACTGGGTCGGGGTGGCGAGGACGACGGCGTCGACGTCGTCCATCGCGAGCACCTCGTCCAGGGACGCGGCGGCTCGGGAGACGCCCTGCTCGGCGGCGAACTTCTGGGCTCGCTCCAGGCTGCTGCTCACGACGGCGGCCACCTCGACGCCCTCGATGCGACGGAGCGCGGCCGCGTGCTTGGCGCCGAAGGCGCCGCCGCCGGCCAGGGCGATCCGCAGGGTTCGGTCATCGGTCATGTCAGTTCTCTCCTTCGGCGGGCGCCTCGGCCCGGGGGTGGTTCGCCAGGATCAGGTGACCGACGGCCGTGTTGGACGCGGGCACATGGTAGAAGCGGTGCTTGACCTCGACGTCGCCGGTGCCGTCCACGTCACTCATCGCGCCGCGGGCGATCAGCCACATGACCAGCTCGATGCCCTCCGAGCCGGCATCCTCGACGTACTCCAGGTGCGGCACCTCGGCCAGGCCGGCGGGGTCGGCGACCAGCCGGTCCAGGAAGGCGTTGTCCCACTCGCGGTTGATGAGACCGGCGCGCGGGCCCTGGAGCTGGTGGCTCATGCCGCCGGTGCCCCACACCTGCACGGTGAGGGGGCGTTCGTACGACTCGATGGCCTTGCGCAGCGCCTGGCCGAGCTTGAAGCAGCGGGCGCCCGAGGGGACCGGGTACTGCACCACGTTGACGTGGAACGGGATGACCTTGCACGGCCACTTCTCGACGTCGCCGAACATCAGCGACAGCGGGACGGTCAGGCCGTGGTCGACGGCCATCTCGTTGACGAGGGTGAGGTCGAAGTCGTCCCGGATGAGGGAGTGCGCGATGTGCGCGGCCAGGTGGGGGTCGCCCTCGATGCCGGGGACGGGGCGGGGCCCGTACCCCTCGTCGGCGACGGGGTAGGAGGCGCCGGTGCCGAGGACGAAGGTCGGGATCATCGACTGGTCGAAGGCGCTGGCATGGTCGTTGTAGACCAGGAAGATGACGTCGGGAACGTTCTCCCGCTCCCACGCCCTGGAGTACTCGTACCCCGCGAAGACCGGCTGCCAGTAGGGCTCTTCGGCCTTGTCGTGGTCCAGCGCCGCGCCGATCGCCGGCACGTGCGAGGTGAAGACGGCCCCGGTGATGACGGCGTGCTCGGTCGGCTCCGCCGACGCGTGGGCGGCTTCGAGGACGGCGTGGTCGATGCGGTTGCCCTCGACCGAGCGCCCGCCGCCGACCATCATGGCGCGGTACTCCTCCTCGGTCATGCCGGTCATCGAGCCGGCCATCTGCTGGAACGAGAAGCCCAGCGTGGCACCCCACTTGGCGAGGAAGTAGATGTTGCCGCCCTCGCGCATCGCCGCGTTGAGGTCGCGGTCGAGCAGCGCCTGCTTCTGTTCCTCGCGCAGCGGCCACGCGTCCAGGTAGGCCCGCTCGTCGGCGAGGTAGGCAGCGCGGTTCTCCGGAGTCATCAGCGACATGCAGAACTGGTTGAGGTGATAGCCCTTGGCGGACTGCTCGGCGTCGAAGATGGTCGTCCCCGGCACCAGCTTGTAGGTCTTGTCCAGTGACATGGCGGGCTTCCAATCGTACGGAGGTCAGTCGGCGTCCGGCCAGTACAGGCGTGTCGGGTTCGCGACGAGGAGCTTGTGCCGGAGCTCCGGCGTGGGCGCGATGCGGGGGACGAAGTCGACCAGCAGCCCGTCGTCGGGCATGTGGTCGGTGAGGTTGGGGTGCGGCCAGTCCGTGCCCCACAGCACCCGGTCGGGGAACTCCTCGACCACGCGCCGGGCGAACGGCACCACGTCCCGGTAGGCATCCTGCTCGCCGTCGAGGGCCGGCGGGCCGCCCCGCGTCAGTCGCTCCGGGCAGGTCACCTTGCACCAGATGTCCGGACGGGCCCGCAGGAAGTCCAGGAACGCCTCGAACTCGGGCCCGTGCGGGTCCTTGGTGACATCGGGCCGGCCCATGTGGTCCACGACCAGCGGGACCGGGATCGACAGGAAGAACTCGCGCAGGTCGGGCAGGTCGGGCGCCTCGAAGTAGACGACGACGTGCCAGCCCAGTGGGGCGATCCTCCCGACCACGTCCAGCAGATCCTGGCGCGGCGCGGCGTCCACCAGCCGCTTCACGAAGTTGAACCGCACCCCGCGCACCCCCGCCCGGTGCAGCTCGCGCAGCTCCTCGTCGGAGACATCGGGGCGTACGGTCGCCACACCCCGGGCCATGCCCTTGGAGGCGCGCAGGGCGTCGACCATGGCGGTGTTGTCGGCGCCGTGGCAGGTGGCCTGCACGATGACGCTGCGGGTGAAGCCGAGGTGGTCGCGGAGCGCGAAGAGCTGGTCCTTCGACGCGTCGCACGGCGTGTACTTCCGCTCGGGCGCGTACGGGAACTCGGCGCCCGGGCCGAAGACGTGGCAGTGCGCGTCGACGGCACCCTCGGGGAGCCGGAACTGCGGTCGGCTCGGGTCGGCGTACCAGTCGAGCCAGCCGGGGGTCTTCTCGAAGTCGGTCGTCATGGGTCCGCTCCGTCCTCGTCAGTCCTCGTAGCGCAGGCCGAGTTCGGCCAGCGGGCCGCGCATGCCGTACATGTCCAGACCGAGCTTCCCGGCGCGGAACTGCGTGCGCTTGCCTTCCTCGGTGGCCTCGCGGGCGGCCGATGCGGCGGCCACCTCCGCGGCCCGCTCGCGCGGTACCACGACGACACCGTCGGCGTCGGCGACGATGACGTCACCGGGGCGCACGAGGGCGTTGCCGCAGACGACGGGCACGTTGACCGAGCCGAGGGTGGCCTTGACCGTGCCCTTGGCGTTGACCGCGCGGGAGAAGACGGGGAAGTCCATGTCCTCCAGGTCGGCGACGTCGCGGACACCGCCGTCGATGACGAGGCCGGCGCAGCCCCGCGCGCGGAAGGAGGTGGCGAGCAGCTCGCCGAAGAAGCCGTCCTCGCTCTCGGTCGTGCAGGCCGCGACGACGACGTCGCCGTCCCGGATCTGTTCGGCGGCGACGTGGAGCATCCAGTTGTCGCCGGGCTGGAGGAGCACGGTCACGGCGGTGCCGCACATCCGGGCCTTCGGGTAGGCCGGGCGCAGGTAGGGGCGCATCAGTCCGACCCGGCCCATGGCCTCGTGGATCGTCGCGACGCCGTACGTCGACAGCTCGGCGACGGCCTCGGGGTCCGCCCGGTCGACCTTGGTGTGGACGACGCCGATCTCGGTGTGTTCCATCGTGGTTCTCCTGGGGTCAGCGGCCGGCCGCGGCGAGACGGGCGGCGAGTCGGGGGTATACGCGCAGGGCGTTGCCGGCGAAGACGGCGGCGCGGGCCTCGTCCGACAGGTGCGGGGTGGCGTCGACGTACCGCTTCGTGTCGTCGAAGTGGCGGCCGGTGCGCGGGTCGATGTCGCGGACCGCGCCGATCATCTCGCTGGCGAAGAGGAGGGACCGGGCGGGGATCACCCGGGCCAGCAGGTCGATGCCGGGCTGGTGGTAGACGCAGGTGTCGAAGAAGACGTTGTCGAGCAGGGTCTCCGGGTCCGGCCTGCCGAGCGCCATCGCCAGACCCCGGAACCGGCCCCAGTGGTACGGCACCGCGCCGCCGCCGTGCGGGATGACGAACCGCAGCGTCGGGAAGTCGGCGAACAGGTCGCCCTGGACGAGCTGCATGAAGGCCGTGGTGTCGGCGTTCAGATAGTGGGCGCCGGTGGTGTGGAAGGCCGGGTTGCAGGACGTGGAGACGTGGATCATCGCGGGGATGTCGTACGCGACCATCGCCTCGTAGAGGGGGTACCAGCTCCGGTCCGTCAGCGGCGGCGCCGTCCAACGGCCGCCCGACGGGTCCGGGTTGAGGTTGACCGTCACCGCGCCGAGCTCCTCGACCGCGCGGCGCAGCTCGGGCAGGCAGGTGGCGGGGTCGACGCCGGGGGACTGCGGCAGCATCGCGCCCATCGCGAACCGGTCGGGGTAGAGCGTGCTGACGCGGTGGACGAGGTCGTTGCAGATCCGCGCCCAGGTCGAGGAGACCTGGAAGTCGCCGATGTGATGGGCCATGAAGCTGGCCCGCGGGGAGAAGATCGTCAGGTCGCTGCCGCGCTCGTCCATCAGCCGCAGCTGGTTGCCCTCGACGGCCCGGCGCAGGTCGTCGTCGGTGATGACGAGGTCGCCGGGGTCGGGCGCGTCCGCGGGGGAGCCGACGGCCGCGATCTGCCTGTCGCGCCACTCGGCCAGCTGCGGCGGCGCGGTGGTGAAGTGACCGTGACAGTCGATGATCATGGGAGGTCTCCTGGGGTGTCGGGGCGGGGGCCGGCCGGGCCGGGTACGCGGTCAGCCCTGGGCGCTGACGGGCCAGCCGGTGTACTGCTCCGAGAGGTAGGCCGGTCAGCCCTGGGCGCTGACGGGCCAGCCGGTGTACTGCTCCGCTAGGTAGGCGCGTCCGGCGCGCGTGCCCACCACGTTGTCGAGCTCGCCGAGCTGGCGGCGCAGGTCGAAGGCCGAGGCGCCGGGCGCGGTGTGGAGCAGCCGGGTCATCCAGTACGAGAAGTTCTGCGCCCGCCACACCCGCTGGAGGGCCCGCGGCTGGTACTCGTCCAGCGCGCCCCCGCCCTCGCGGCCGAGCGCCCGCAGCAGTACGTCGGCGAGGACTTTCACGTCGTGCAGCGCCAGGTTGAGACCGCGGGCACCGGTCGGCGGCACGGTGTGCGCCGCGTCGCCGGCGAGCACCATCGAACCCCAGCGCATCGGCTCCTGCACGAACGACCGGAACCGCAGCACCGTCTTCTCGATGACGGGACCCTCCTTGAGCCGGAAGCCGTCCTCACCGGCCACTCGCGCCTGGAGGGTCTCCCAGACGCGGTCGTCCGACCAGTCGTCCACGGACTCGTCGGGCGGGCACTGGAAGTACATCCGCTGCACGGCCTCGGTCCGCTGGCTGATCAGCGCGAACCCGTGCTCCGAGTGGGCGTAGACCAGCTCGGGCGCGCTCATCGGCGCCTCCGCGAGGATGCCGAACCACGCGAAGGGGTACTCCTTGCCGTACCGCGTCCGCCGGTCCTCCGGCACCAGGTCGCGGCACATGCTCCGCGAGCCGTTCGCGCCGACGACGTACCGCGCCCGGATCTCGTGCCGGGACCCGTCGGCCGCGGTGTAGCGGACCCGCGGGGCGTCGGTGGCGATGTCGAGGACCTCGGTGTTCCGGACACCGAAGTGGACCGTGCCGCCGTCGCGCTCCCGCGCGTCGGCCAGGTCGATGAAGACATCGGTCTGCGGGTAGAGCCACACCGACTCGCCCACCAGGGCCTTGAAGTGGATCCGGTGCGCCCGGCCGCCGAACCGGAGCTCGATGCCCTCGTGCTCGTGGCCGTCCCGCAGGATCCGGTCGGAGACACCGGTCTCGACCAGGTCCCGGGCCACGTCGGCCTCCAGGATCCCGGCGCGCTGCGTCGTCTCGATCTCCCGTCGGGTACGGGTGTCGAGCACGATCGTCCCGACCCCCGCACGCCCGAGCCGGTGCGCCAGCATCAGGCCGGCGGGGCCGGCGCCGACGACGGCTACGGGGACCGAGGCGACGGTGTCGACGGGGGCATCGGCCATGGCAACTCCTGAGCGGCTGCGGACGTTTCGAACACCCCGAACGTTGACACCCGGTCCGTCGCCAGGTCGCTGCCGTTTCCGTCAGGCGGAAGCCCGCCCCGAAACCGGAACCTCAGGAGGTCGTACGGGTGCGCCGGCCGAGCTCCTCCGAGATCCCGTGCGCGGCCCGCAGCAGCGGCTCCCGCAGCCGGCGCGCACGACCCGCGCCCTGCGCCGTGATCACCACCCCGAGAGCGGCGCTCACCGGCCCGACCCGACCGATCCGCACGGGCGCGGCCACCGCGACCGTGCTCTCCGACAGCTGCCGATCGCTGACGAACACGTGCTCCCGGCGGATCCGGTCCAACTGCGCCCGCAGCGCCTTCGGATCGACGACCGTGTGCGGGGTCCATGACCGCAGCGGCGCGCGCAGGACCTCCTCCTGGATCTCCTGCGGCGCGTGCGCGAGGAGCACCCGCCCCATCCCCGTGGAGGCGATCGGGAAACGGGTCCCCACCATCGTCAGCAGCTCCACCGAGCGGTGCCCGGCGATCCGCTCCACGAACACGAGCTCCGTGCCCTCCCGCACCGCCAGCTGGATGTTCTCGTGCGTGACCTCGTACAGGTCCTGCATGAACGGCAGCGCCACATCGCGCAGGATCTGGGTGCGCGGGCACCCCGAGGCGATCTCCCAGAGCCGCAGCCCCACGTGCCACGACCCGTCCTCGGCCCGCTCCAGCACGCCCCAGCCCGCCAGCTCGGCCACCACCCGGTGCGTGGTGCTCAGGGCCAGACCCGTGCGCTGAGCGATCTCCGACAACGTCTGCGACGGGTGCTCGCGGTCGAAGGCCGAGAGGACCTCCAGGACTTTTCCAGCCGCCGTGCTCCGGGTTGTACTCACGTCGTCAGTCTCCCAGACCGGCGTTGAGGCACCCGGTCGCGCGCCGTACCATCTGCCGGACACCAAGGAGGCGACGTGGACCGAGACATCTCAGGGCTGTCCTCGATGGCGACGCGGCCCGTGCTGGCCGAGCTGTCCGAACAGCTCCGGCTCGCTCACGGGCTCCCCGTACGTTTCGACTCCGCCGGCGGCGTCGAGATCGCGCGGCGGGTGCGCGAAGGCGCCGAGGCCGACCTCCTCGTCCTCGCCGACGGCGCACTGGCCGAGCTGGAGAAGGAAGGGCACATCCTCGAAGGCACGACGCGACCGCTGTGGATCTCTCAGGTCGTCGCCGCCGTGGCGGAAGGAACACCCGTTCCGGCACTCGGCTCGGAATCCGAGCTGCGAGCCGCGCTGACCTCCGCGAAGGGGATCGCCTACTCCACCGGCCCCAGCGGCACGGCCCTCGTCTCTCTGCTCACCCGGCTGGACCTCGCCGACGCGCTGTGCGACCGGCTCGTCCAAGCGCCACCGGGGGTGCCCGCAGGCAGCCTGCTGGCGTCCGGCCGAGCCGACCTCGCCTTTCAACAGCACAGCGAGCTGATGGACCTGCCGGGCGTCGTCGTCATCGGCCCGCTGCCAGGTGACACGGCCATCAGCTCGACGTTCAGCGGGGGTGTCCTGGCCGCCTCCAGCCGACCGGGCCTCGCCCGCGAAGTCCTTGACCTGCTTGGCTCCGACGCGGCATCAAGGACCGCCCGCGCCAGGGGCATGCGGGCGCCTGGCGACTAGGCACTGTCCGACGGATCATGTGACTTTCCGACCGGTCGCTCGTTGGTTGGGTCATGGGTCATGGGTCATGGGTCATGGGTCATGGGTCGGGGGTCGGGGGGATCTGACGAATCACGAGTGGTCGCTGCTGGAGCCGCATCTGCCTCCGCCGGGCGGTCGAGGCGGCAGGTGGAACGACCACCGGACCGTGCTCAACGGGATCCTGTTCCGGGTCCGTACCGGTGTCCCGTGGCGTGACCTGCCCGAACGCTACGGCTCCTGGAAGACCGTCTACGAGCGGCATCGCCGCTGGTCGGCGGACGGCACCTGGGACCGCCTTCTGCAGGCGGTCCAGGCCGACGCCGACCTTGCCGGGCGGATCGACTGGGGCATGGTCGGCGTCGACTCGACGTCCTGCCGGGCCCATCAGCACGCGGCCGGCGCCCGCAAGGCCAGTCCGCGGGTCCCGAAAAAAAGGGCGACGCCCTGCAGATGATCGAGGCCCGATCACGTCAGCGGAGACAAGGCTTACAGCTCCCGCCGCAATCGCCACTACCTGCGAAGACGCCGCATCAAGCACACGATCCCTGAGCCGAAGGATCAGCGAGCCAACCGCCGGCGCAGAGGCAGTACGGGCGGCAGACCTGCCAGCTTCGACCGGGACGGCTACCGGCGACGCAACGAGGTCGAGCGGACCATCAACCGGCTCAAGAACTCCCGTGCGGTCGCCACCCGTTACGACAAGAGGGCCTACGTCTTCCACAGCACGGTCACCGCAGCGGCAGTCCGCTCATGGCTCCGCCCATGATCCGCCGGACAGTGCATAGAGGGCTCGTTGATCAGGCGCGATGGGCAGTCCGTGAGCGGGCTTTCACCAGGACAAGGGGCTCTTCGGCGGCTGGGGCGGGGAAGGCGGCGGCCGCCTGTCGCTCGGTGGGAGGGGCCCGTCAGTCGATTGGCTTGCGCATGTCGTCGCGTATCTTGCGGGTTTCCGCCGCCGCCAGTTCGAGCGGGCCAGCCGGCACGAACTCGACAACGGCCTGGGTGTTGCCGTCGGACCAGGCACACTGGGTCTTTGTGGGTCTCGCCGGGTAGGAATGCGGCCAGGACACCGTCTGGCAGCTGAATTCTACGTCGGAGCCGGGGACGCGGATCTCCTTGCGCGGCTCGTCGACAATCTCCGTGCCTGTCACGCTCACGGAGTGCAGCAGGGCGTCCCGTTGCCCCTTCAAGTTCTTGAACCGCCCGTAACCGCCGTTGACGTCCACCTTCTGGAACACAGGGGCCTTTTCGGTCCCGGTGTAGGAAGCATCAACGGAAATCACGTCCCTGTCGTACTCGGTGTCCTTGATATGGCCCGGGGAGGAAGACTTTTCGTTGGCGAGCTCGTACGCGCCCCCCGCCACCTTGATGGGCGCGGTAAGCCGGTGCGTGGCCTCGGGGAAGGGAGCACTGAACCAGCCGTTGAGAGAATACGCACCGAAGCCTGCCAAGCTGGCCACGGCCAGCGTAATGGCCACGAAGGCGGCAATCCGGTCCTCTGTGAGCTTCTTCCTCGGCGGAGCGGTTGTCGGTACCGGTGCGGCCTCGGTCGGAGCGGCTTGCGTCGGCGTTGGCGTCAGCTCGGGCGGTACGGCCGATACGGGCAAAGTCGGCGTGTACAGAGCGGTGTCCGGCGAGAACAGGTCCAACAGCTTTCCCGGTGTGGGTCTTTGTGCCGGATCCTTGGCCAGGCAGTCGGCGACTATCGGCTGCAGGTCCTGAGGGAGGGTGGACAGGTCCGGCTGTTCGTGCACCGAGCGGTACATCAGCACCATTGGCGTGCCTTCCCCGAACGCGCTCCCGCCAGCGGCAGCGACCAGCACCGCGCCCAGTGCGAACACATCGGCTGCGCTGCCGACTTCGCGACCCTGTGCCTGCTCGGGGGCGAGGAAGCCTGGGGTGCCGAAGGCGGATCCGGTGGCGGTGAGCCGGGTCGACTCGACCGCCCGGGCAATGCCGAAGTCGAGGACCCGGGGCCCGTCATCAGCCATGATGATGTTGCCCGGCTTGAGGTCACGGTGGACAAGTCCGCAGGCGTGAATGGCTTGCAGAGCCTCCGCCAACGCCGCCCCGAGCAGCCGTAGTTGACGCTCATCCATCGGGCCCTTCTCAGCGAGGAGCCCCGACAGCGTCGGCCCCGGGACGTAGGCGGTCGCCAGCCAGGGCGTCTCCGCGTCCGGATCGGCGTCGACGACCTGCGCCGTATGGAATCCGCCGACCTTGCGGGCGGCTTCGACCTCGGCACGGAACCGCGCGCGGAAATGCGGATCGGCTGCCAGCTCGGGACGGGCCACCTTAACGGCCACTGTGCGTCCACCACGGGAACGCGCCAGATACACCATCCCCATGCCGCCCGCGCCCAGCTCCCGCTCCACGGCGTACCCGCCTATGTGTCCCGGCAGGTCCACGCCATCCACTCCCCACCCATGTGCCGCACGCTCCCCGTTGAGGTACCACGTGACAGTATGGCCGCCCCTTCCGGCCAACGTCACCCGCAGCTCGCTACCCGCTCGTACAGCCGGACCCGCCCAGGGCGCGTCCGGGATGCCTGCGCGCGGTGGACCCTGAACTCCCGGTGGGAAACCAACGGATCCTCCTCTCGGCAAGCAGCACGATCGCGGCTTGCAGACGTTCACCTGCGAACAGTTCCGCGTCATAGCCCGCCGTGCTTGGGAGCTCATCAAGCATCCGCATGATCTCTACCGCAGAGCCGGCCTCGAGGAAGTCGCGTCGGACCCGTCGTTCGAGTCTCATGCTGATTGGCACCGCACAGGTCCTCTCAATAGGCACGTGCTGTTCACACCATCGTGGCCGAACTAGCAATTGGCGCCATGATCCGCCGGACAGGCCCTAGCGGCCTGAGCCAGAGGCGCTGCCGCTTGAGCTCGGCGCACACGGCCGGTCGATCTACACAGGGCCATGCCCATCCAGGGGCGATTTCGTGACGAATAGGTGTGAAGAAAGCTATTCGGACAATCGAGGCGGTCGCCATGCTCACCCTGGTCCTGATCGGTCTGCTGGGCGGCCTCATCACCGCGGTCTCTCCCTGCATCCTGCCGGTCCTGCCTGTCGTGTTCCTCACGGGCGCCCCCGGCAAGGACGCATCTGCACCACGCGAGGCCGCGGCGTCGGTGGGTGTTGCCCGGGCCGGAGCGGGGGTCGTCACGGCCGATGCCCCGCGGGAGGCGCCGCGGCCACCGGCCCGCAACCACCGCCCCTACGCGGTCGTCGCCGGCCTGGTGCTCAGTTTCAGCTTCTTCACCCTGCTCGGCGTCACGATCATCACCGCACTGGGGCTACCGCAGGACATCATGCGGTACCTCGGCCTGTCGCTCCTGATCCTGATCGGACTGGGCCTCATCCTCCCGCCCGTCGAACGGCTGCTGGAGAAGCCGTTCGCGCGGATCCCTCAGCGTCGGATCAACAAGGAAGGCAGCGCCTTCGTCCTGGGTCTGGGACTCGGACTCCTCTACGTCCCCTGCGCCGGCCCGGTCCTCGCCGCCATCACCGTCGCCGGTGCCCGGGGCGAGATCAGCGCCGACATCGTCGCTCTGACCCTGGCCTTCGCCGTCGGCACAGCGATCCCGCTCCTCGTCTTTGCTCTCGCGGGCCGGCGGGTCGCCGAGCGTGTCGCCGCCTTCAGGACCCGGGCGCGGAAGGTGCGGATCGTCTCCGGCGCCCTGATGATCGCGCTGGCCTTCGCCCTCGCCTTCGACGTCACCACAGCGCTGCAGCGGGCGCTCCCCGACTACACGGCCTCCGCGCAGAAGCAGGTGGAGGACAGCGACGCTGCCCGGCAGCAGCTCTCCGGGCTCTACGACGACTCCAACGAGGAGCTGTCCCGCTGCGAAGACGGTGTGAACGAGCTCCGCTCCTGCGGCCCGGCCCCGCCGATCGCCGGCATCTCCGCGTGGCTCAACACGCCGGAAGGCCGACCGGTCGACCTCGCCTCCCTGCGCGGCCGTGTCGTTCTGATCGACTTCTGGACCTACTCCTGCATCAACTGCCAGCGCAGCCTGCCGCACATCAAGGACTGGGACCGCGCCTACCGTGACAAGGGCCTGACCGTCATCGGAGTCCATTCCCCCGAGTTCGCCTTCGAAAGGGATGCGGGAAACGTCGCCGACCAGACCCGCGAGTTCGGGATCACCTACCCGGTCGCCCTCGACAACAAGCTGGACACCTGGGACAACTACCGCAACCGGTTCTGGCCCGCGAAGTACCTGATCGACGCGCAGGGAACAGTGCGCCATTTCACCTTCGGTGAAGGCCGGTACGCCCAGACCGAGGAACTGATCCGCGAGCTCCTCGCGGAGGCCGACCCCGGAACCCGGCTCCCGCCGCCCACCGGCCAGGTCAACGACCAGCTCACCGAAGGCCGTACTCCCGAGACGTACCTGAGCACGCACCGTATCCGCGGCTACACCGGAACGCCCGAGCTCACCGCGGACAAGGCCGTCGCGTACGCCTTCCCGCCCGGGGGCGTACCCCTGAACAAGGTCTCCCTGGCGGGCACCTGGACGGCCTCGTACGAGCAGTTGACCACCGGCCCGAACGCCCGCCTCGCCCTCACCTACCGGGCGAAGAACGCCAACCTCGTCCTCGCGGGCGAGGGCACCGTCACGGTCCTCGTCGACGGCAAGCAGACGAAGTCGCTCCAGGTCCGGGGCACACCGACGCTCTACCGGCTCACCGACCACGACACGGCCCGCGAAGCCCGGCTCGAACTACGCCTGACCCCGGGCCTGCAGGCCTTCGCGTTCACCTTCGGCTGACCGTCCGTGACGACGAGGGGGAGCCGTGACCCGGTCGGAGCAGCCGGGAAGTCGCACCTTGACCCAAGCGGGTGGGTTCTGCGGCCTTGACACGTCCGGCACGGCAGCGGCCACGAATCCCGGCCGAGACGTTCGGCCGGTCCGGCCGAGGCATCCGATCCAGGAGTGAACATGCGCCATCGCACCGCCGCCGTCACCGCCACCGCCACCGCCACCGCGGTACTGGCTGCCCTGTGCGCGGCCTGCGCGGCCCCCGCGCTCGCCGCTGCCGGCGGCCGGTCGCAGACCCTGCCCGCGACCGACCACAAGGGGCTGACGGCGATCGGTCTGACCGCCGACCAGCGTCTGGTCGAGTTCCACGTCCACAAGCCCGCCAAGACGTGGTCGCTGGGCAAGGTGACCGGACTCCGCGGCGACACCAAGCTGATCGGCATCGACTTCCGCGTCCAGGACGAGAAGCTGTACGGCGTCGGAGACAGGGGCGGCGTCTACACCCTGGACACCATGAACGCCTCGTCGCGGAAGGTGTCCCAGCTGACCGTCGCCCTGACCGGCACCGTGTTCGGCGTGGACTTCAACCCGGCCGCGAACCGGCTGCGGGTCGTCTCCGACACCGGGCAGAACCTCCGCCACAACATCGACGACACGGCCGCGCCGCTGACGACCGTCGTCGACGGCCGGCTCACCAACCCGACCATGCCGCCGTCGACCGCGAGGGGTGTCACCGGCGCCGCCTACACCAACAACGACCTGAACACCGCAACCGCGACGACCCTGTTCGACCTCGACACGATGGCCGACCGGATCTCCCTGCAGTCCCCGGCCAACGCCGGCACCCTCGCCCCCACCGGCAACCTCGGCGTGAACGCCCGCCCCGACGCCGGCTTCGACATCCACACCCACCCGGCCACCGGAACGAACCACGGCTTCGCGACCATCAACACGGGTGGCGGCTACCGCCTGTACAGCGTCGACGTCCTGGCCGGCAAGGCGGCCGACAAGGGCGCCTTCCCGATGAAGCACCAGGTGACCGACCTGTCTCTGCCCATCAACCAGCGATAACCGGACTCTCAGTCCGATGGACCGCCCTCTGTCCACGAGGGCACGAGGGCGGTCCCGCGCGACGTCTCCGGAAACTCTGCTGCAGCACCAACCGGATCGTCGACATGGTCCCCTGAGCGGTGGCGCGGGACCCCGAAACGAGCTTCCTGCGGGTGTGTACGGCGGAGCAGACGGAGACAGGCGTGCACATCATCGACACGGTGCCCATGCCGAAGTGAGAGACCGCCCGGGCCCCGGGACGCAGCTTCGCGCGCCCCGGGCAGGGTGGGTGGTGTGATCGGCGCAGCCGGCGTCACCCTGGCCGCCACCTTCGCGGCCCTCACCGTGATGCCGCTTCTCTACCTCGCCCAGATCGGGTGCATCATCGCGCGTCGGTGTCCTGATCGACACGCTGCTGGTACGCCTCTTCCTCGTCCCGGCCCTCATCCTCGACCTCGGAGACCGGCCCTGGTGGCCCGCCGCTCCGCGCCAGATCTTCAGACGGTGATGCAGAGCTCGCCCATGCATGTCCTGGCCCGTGTCGCCCGACTACGCCGAAGCCTCGGTCCCTGCGCGGGGGGCGAACCCGCTTCCCTGCTCGGCGAACACCTTGATCGCGGCGCCCAGGAACTCCACCATCCCGGGGTGGTAGGAATCGTGGAACGCCCTCATGGCCTCGTCCTCGGCGTAGAAGAGCGACATGCCGACGTAAGCCTCCCTGGAGGGGGTGTAGAAGCGGCAGACGATGTCGAAGTGCCTGCGGACGAGCTCCTGTATCTGCTGGTCCCCGGGCAGGAAGCCGCCGTCCAGGAAAGGCGTGACCTCCCGGTACAGGACGTCCCAGTCCTGGTGGACCCGCTCCCTGTCCACATGTTCCCAGTCGTTGGTCCCGGCAAGGCTCTCCGCCTGCTCCTGGGCCAACGACATGTCGACATCGACCGACCGCCGATGATCAACTGCCGGTCCAGGCCGACGGTGAGACGCAGCCACCGGGTCGGCAATCCATTTCCTGGACCCTCCGGCGCGTCGCATCGCCTGACAGGCCCATCCACGAGGACGTTCGCGACGAATGACATGTGACAGACATCGAATGCGGTGAGTGAGATGACCGACGAAGAGTTTCTTCGCCTCCTCCAGGAGGCGAAGGAGGAAGCACGCAAGAACTTGCTGCCGCCCGTCATGACCGAAGGCGAGTCGCTCTACGAGGTGCTCGGGCGGCACGCCGAATCGGGCGCGGCGGCCCACTGAGCGCGGTGGTGCGAGGGCGGCTGACCACGGCTCGTGCGCCGAGCTGCTGCTCCCTTCGAGTGAATGCGATCCCCTCGCCCAAGCCGGGCCGCCACCACGGCCGAATCAGGAGCACGGACCTCGTCGGGGTCCGTGCGGCGCTCGTCGCGTCGGTGGGTGGAAGAGAACGAGGAGTTGTGCGATGTCTCGTGGATGGATGAGCGTCGGCCTGGCCGTGGCGGCGGGAGCGGCGGTGGTCGGTGGCGCGTCGGCGGCTTCGGCGGACAGCTGGTCCGGGGGAGTGGCGGCGTACTCGCCGGGTGTCGGATCGGGCAACGTGATTCAGGTGCCGGTGCACGTCCCTATCAACGCGTGCGGCAACACGGTGTCGGTCATCGGACTGTTGAACCCGACGTTCGGCAACGTCTGTGTGAACCACTGAAGGTGAAGGACGCCGGCGCCCTCCGCTGACGTTCGGGGGCGGAGGGAGCCGGAAGGCCCGGATGGCGATATGCCCTTGGCAGCGACAGGCAGAGGCCAGGGGCCGGCCGCGAGCCGGAGCGGACGGGGGCCAGCGGCCCCCGTCCCGCTCTCACACCTGGAGATCTCCATGTGTGACAGCCGGGCGGTTCAGGAGCCTTCCGTCAATGTCCTCGCCGTTGACCACCAGTCAGGGCGACGCCGCCCTGACTGGTGGTCGGGTGGACGGGTCGGTCGGTCAGACGTCCAGGCCGGCGCCGTACGGGAAGAGCGGATCGGCGGTGTCGTGCGGCACGTCCGGGCGGGAGCTCTCGACCGCGGCCATCGAGCGGGGCATCTCGAACGGCAGCCGTCCCTCGGCGCGGGCGCGGCCGAAGACCACGTCCAGCAGGGCCGCGTCGCTCGCGCCGTAGTCGGCGATGAGCGCGGCGGCGCGTTCGGCGATCTCGGGGACGACGGCGGGCCGTTCGAGGTTGAGGAACACGAGGGTCGGCACGGTGTCGAGCAGCCGCAGGATCGGCGTGAGTTCCTCCTCGGTGAAGTCCAGTCGTCCGGAGTGGAACAGCGCCTCGAAGCGGTTGTCCCGCGGCTCGTACGGCGTGTGCAGCCGCAGTACGGCCAGGTCCGCCTCGGCCGCGTCGCCGACCACGTCCCCGTAGCGCGATGCGGTGCGGGCGTCGACGCCCTCCACGTACAGCTTCGGGCGTGGCGAGGTCACCGGCAGGGTTCGGTCACGGTTCACCAGGACGGTCAGGGAGCGGCGCTGGGCGGCCTTGCCGGCGCTGCGGAACTCACCGGCCCCGACGATCTCCTCGGCCAGGTGGGGGTCGACGTAGGGGTTGTCGAAGAGGCCCAGGACGAATTTTTCGCGCAGCAGGCGGCGCACCGAGACGTCGAGCCGTTCCTCGCCGATCCGGCCGGAGCGGACCAGTTCCACCACGATCTCGGGGCACGCCTCGCCGCCGAACTGGTCGGCGCCCGCGTCGATGGCCTTCGCCGCGCGCTCGGCGACCGTGAGGTGCTCGACGCCCCAGGCGCGGGCCTCGTGCACCTCGCCGAAGATCTCGTGGTCGGTGAGCAGGCCCCAGTCGGTGCAGACGATGCCGTCGAACCCCAGCCGCTCGCGCAGCAGACCGGTGACGACGCCGTGGTTGAAGCCGAAGCCGACCTCTTCCCAGTCGGTGCCGATGGGCTGTCCGTAGTACGGCATGATCTGCGAGGCTCCGGCGGCGATGGCGGCCTTGAAGGGAGCCAGGTGGTACTCGCGCATGCCGCCGGGGTAGATCTGCTCCTTGCCGTGCGGGAAGTGCGGGTCCTCGCCGTCCTTCTGGGGGCCGCCGCCGGGGAAGTGCTTGACCATGGTGGCCACACTGCCGGCGCCGAGCGTCTCCCCCTGGAAGCCGAGGATGTACGCCTGGACCAGCTCGCTCGTCAGGACGGCGTCGGCGCCGAACGTGGCCGACTGGCGTGACCAGCGGGGCTCGGTCGCGAGGTCGATCTGCGGGTGCAGGGCGACGCGCAGGCCGACCGCGAGGTATTCACGGCGGGCGATGTCGGCGAAACGGTGGACGAGTTCGGGGTCGCGGACGGCGGCGAGACCGGTCGGCTCCGGCCATGCGGAGAACGCTCCGGCGTTCATCGAGGCGCCGATGTTGGTGGTGAAGGAGTGGCGGGGGTCGGTGGAGACGGTCACGGGGATGCCGAGACGGGTGCCGGCGGCGAGTTCCTGGACGGTGTTGTGCCACTGCGCCATCTGCCGGGGCCCTGCCGTGCCGAACAGGTTGAAGTGGCTCATCAGCTTCGAGTGGATCGCGCCGGTGGTGTCCGCGGGGACGAACGCCTCGTCGCCGGCCTCGACGGGCCGGCCGTCGGGGTGCAGCGGGAGCATGGTGTGGAAGAGCAGCCCGGCCTTCTCCTCCAGGGTCATCCGGGCGAGGAGGTCGGCGACGCGCTCGTCGACGGCGAGGGAGGAGTCCTGGTAGGGGTGGCCGTCATCGCGGGCGGCGAGGGCAGGCATCGGATTTCTCCTGGTGGGTGAGGGGGCGGTGCTTCAGCGCACGCTGCGGATCGGGAGGACGGACAGGGCGCCCAGGACCGTGATCACTGCGCCGGTGACGAAGAGCGCGGTGTAGCCGCCGAATGAGGCGACGACCACCGAGGCCATGAAGGGGGCGATGATCTGGGGACCCGCGTTGGCGATGTTCAGCACGCCCATGTCCCGGGCGGCATCGTCCGCGCTGGGCAGGACGAGGGTGACCAGAGCGGTGTCCACCGCCATGAAGCATCCGAAGGACAGACCGGTCAGGATGCCGAAGGCGAGCATCCCGGGCCAGGTGGGGCTGAGGACCGGGATCATCATGCCGATCGCGGTGAAGGCGCAGGAGACCGCGATGAACGGCTTGCGGCGGCCCACGCGGTCCGAGAGCACACCGCCGACCACGGTGGACAGCAGCGTGCAGACCGCGCCGATCGGGGCGAGGATCGCCACCGCCCCGGCCGGGGAGAGCCCCTCGGGCAGGTCGACGTGGTCCTGGAGGATGTACAACTGATAGAGCACGACGGCGAAATAGCCGAGCATCAGCAGGAACCTGCCGATGAAGGCCCACCGGAAGTCGCCCTCCCTCATGGCGGAGCCGAACGCGGCGAGCTGGCGCCCCAGGGACTCCGTCGGAGCGACGGGCACCTTCCTTTCCCGTACCAGGGCGGTGAACAGCACGGCCACGACGGCGATCACCGCGCCGAGCACGAGGTAACCCGTTCCGACGTCCTTCACGAACGCCGACGCGACCGTGACGCCGATGATCGTGCCGACCGGGGTTCCGATGCCGACCATGGCGGAAGCCAGGCCACGGCGTTCCATCGGCACCCGGTCGGGAACGATGGCGGTGATGGCGGCCTGGTAGACGTTCATCGTCGCCTGCACCAGACACCAGCCGACGGTGACCAGCAGGATGCTGCGCACCGCGCCGAGGAGGGCGAGGGCTCCCAGCGCGGCGAGTCCGCCGCCGAGTATCCAGGGATTGCGCCGCCCGGAGCGGTCGGACAGCAGCCCGGCCAGCGGGTTGAAGAGGGTCGCGAACACGGCGGCGACGCCGGAGACCAGGCCGAGGTTGGCGACCTTGTCCGCCGGGTTCAGCGCTTCGACCTGTACGGGCAGCAGCACCTGGCCGACACCCATGTAGATCATGAACATGGCGGTGTTGCCGACGGCGAGGAGGCCCAGCAGCGGGCCCAGCCGCTCGGCGGGCCCCCGGGCCGGGGCCTCGCCGGCCGGATCCGGCGGTTCTGCCGCGGAAGTGTCGTGGGTTGCGGGTCTGGAAGTGCTCATGTCCAGCCTCCTCAGGGGCGGCTCATGCGGGGCGGGGCAAGCAGAGGGGGTGACGGATGCGCCGACGGCCCCCGCGCGACACCCCCTACGGGAGAGGCGTTGGCGGGGATGACACGTGTCAACTGGGGGCAGGTGAGTGCGTTGACATCGTGTGGGCGAGCACAGAGAACCACGAAACCCGAGTGGCTAGTAGGTTTTCAGCAAGTGACCCACGTCACTTGGGTGCGGGTGGTCCGACCGCCGGACTACGGTGATCCGCATGGATCGGACCAACGACCGGCCTCCCCGGAACGGACCCAGGACGCGCGGCCCCTATGCCGTCGGCGACGAGCGGAGGCGGCGCATTCTCGACGCCGCCGTCGAGCACTTCGCACGGTGGGGCTTCCACGCCTCCTCCCTGGCCCGTATCGCGAAGGAGGTCGGCGTCACGCAGGGTGGTCTGCTGCACCATTTCCGCAGCAAGGAGGACCTGCTCGTCTCGGTACTCGAGCGCAGCGAGGAACACGACGTCGAGCATTTCTTCGCCGCGGAGTTCGACTCCGCGGCGGACTGCTTCCAGCGCCTGATCGACCTCGTCACGTACAACAGCCGCCGCCCGGGCCGCACTCGGATGTTCAACGTCCTGCTCGGCGAGTCCTCCGAACCCGGGCACCCCGCACACGCCTTCTTCACGCGCCGCTACGACACGATCGTCACGCGGCTGGCCGGTACTCTCCGCGGCGCGGTCGGCACGGGCGAGCTCCTCCCGGACACCGACTGCACGGCGACAGCCCAGGAACTCCTCGCCGTCATGGACGGACACCAGCTCCAATGGGCCCTGGCCCCGGACTCCGTCGACATGGCACAACGGCTGCGCACCTACCTCGACAGGCTGTACCGGTCGATCTCCGCCACCGGCGAGCCCTTGCCGTCGAAGGTGCTGCCCGACTGACTCGTCGGGCAGCACAGAGGCTCAGCCGGCCGGTGCCAGCCCTCTGACACCAGCCGAACGCCAACTGGACGGGCCGCTACCGGCCTTGTGTGAGACCACCACGCAGATCGGGGCGGGAAGGACGGGGTCAGGACACTCGGGAGCCGCCGGCGCCGGCGCTGGTCAGCCGATGATGGCGACCGGGGCGTCCCAGGCGTTGCGGTCGACGGTGATGGTGTGGCCGCCGCGGGTTTCCTTGCTGTTGGCCTTGTACTGGTGGCCGCGGCTGTGGTCGGTGTACAGCTTGGGGTCCCAGGGCCAGTCCTTGGTGGTGGTCTCCTGGCCGTTCCACAGGGCGTACCAGAGGTTGCCCGGCAGGTTCGTGCGGTCCTTGGCGGTGGCGATGGCCTTGGCGCTGGAGGTGCTGAAGCCGTAGAGGCCGGCGCGGTAGGTCTTGGCGCGCAGGGTCTTGGTGAAGGACCGCACGTAGGTGAGGGTGGCGTCGTTGCATGCCTTGTCGGCGATGTCGTACGACTCCATGTTGAGGTAGATCGGGCTGCCGGCCTTCATGCCGAGTGCCGAGGCCTTGGCGATCGCGTCGTTGGCGTTGCTCGCCCCGACCGATGCGGCGGTGGTGGCGGTGAACCTCTCCTTGTTGCGGCTCTTCTGGCAGGGCGGCTGGGCGCCGACGTAGAGGGGGATGACCCGCCAGCCGAGCGTGTCGACCGACTTCACCCAGGACTTGGTCAGGTTGGGCTGGGCGCAGCCGCGGTTCCTGCCACCGACGTAGACCGCGACGCCGCCGTAGTAGGCGTCCTTCTTCCATGCCTTCATCGCGGTGAGCGAGGGTGCCGTGCAGGCGTCGAACGCCCGGCCGGTGTAGGTCTTCTGTGCCGGCCACGCAGGGGCGGCCATCGAGGTCTGCGCCGCGATCCCGGCGCCTGCCACGACGACGACACCAGTCGTCGCCATGGCGATGTAGCGGCCCTTCTTGGACAACCGGTGCTTCGGCATTCCCCACCCCACACATGATCTGGCCCCGGTCCTCCGGAGCCCGCCCAGCCTATCCACGTACGACCGCATCACAGCGACTGGCCAGGGCCTTCCAGGGTTCTAGGAGACGATTCAGCCTAGGGAGTCCGGTGCTCAAGGACCAGGGTGGTTGCCCCGCGCTGGGCGACGGTCCACCGCAGGGGTGGGGTGCTGGCGTCCGCCTCCGCCGCGCCTACTTCGACTGCTCGCGTCGCAGCTCGACGGATTCGCTGACCCTGTATCTGATTCGTGGCGTTTATGTACCTTTTGGACCTCGCCGGCCAGGCGTCTTCCACGAGCCAGTATTGAAAATGAGTGTCATAATCGTATAGAAGTACGGGGTGCTCATCTCACAACAAGTGCTGGAGCGCCCGATGGTCGGAGTCCGGCCCTTCGCGCTCACCGCACTCCGGCATCCCACGGTCTCCACGCTCCTGGCGGACCACCGCGTCCTGCTCGCCGACCTTCTGGACGGCCTCGGGTCACCGCTGCACATCGTGCTGCCCGGGATCTTCGAGGAGAACGTCGTCGGACTCCGCCAGGCGTTCGCCGAGGCGGGTGCCACTGCCGACATCCTTTTCGCCAAGAAAGCGAACAAAGCCGACTGTTTCGTCACGTCGGCCGCTTCCCTCGGTGTCGGGATCGACGTGGCCAGCGCTCCCGAACTGGTCAAGGCCCTGGCCGGCGGGGTTCCTGGACACCGGATCGGGATCTCCGGCCCGGAGAAGGACGACACGCTGCACGCCCTCGCCGTGCAGCACGGCTGTCTGGTCGCCGTCGACTCGATCAGTGAACTCCGCAGGCTTGCCGCGACCGCGCGGCTCGCGCAACGGCAGGCGAGTGTGCTGCTGAGGTCCCGGACGGTCGGACAGCCGGCGAGTCGCTTCGGGCTTTCCGCCGCTGAACGAGAGGCCGCTGTCGGTCTGTGTGCGGAACTCGCCGACCGCATCAGCCTCCGGGGATTCTCGTTCCACCTGAACGGCTACTCCACAGCGGAACGCGCGACCGCGGCGAACGAGATGATCGAGCACTGTCTCGACGCCCGGCGGCGCGGCTTGCTCTCCGCGGAACTGGTGAACATCGGCGGCGGGTTGCCGGTTCGCTATGTCGAGCCGCGGCTCTGGGACGAGTTCCTTGAGCAGAACAGGCCGGCCCACTACCACGCGGCCAAGCACTTCCAGGACTTCTATCCGTACGGGGGGCAGACCGCGGCCCAGGCCGTGCGCGCGATCATGACGCACCCGGTCGACGGGGACGAAAGCCTGGCGGCGAAGGCGGAACGCAACGGCGTCCGCTTCGTGGTCGAGCCCGGCCGGGCCCTGTTGGACCAGGCCGGATTCACCGTGTACCGGGTGCAGCAGGTCGACGACCGGCGGGACACCGACGGGTACGCCGTCGTCACCGTCGCGGGCAGCAGCTTCAGCCTCTCCGAGCAGTGGTTCAACAGCGACTACCTGCCCGACCCGCTGCTGATGTCCGCCCAGCCGGCCGCGGATGAGTCGTTCCCGGCCTGTGTCGCGGGTTCGACCTGTCTGGAGAGCGACCTGGTCACCTGGCGGAAGATCGGCTTCCCGCGACCCGTACGCCGCGGCGACCACCTGGTCTACCTCAACACCGCCGGCTACCAGATGGACTCCAACGAATCACCGTTCCATGAGGCCGCACTGCCGATGAAGGCCGTGATCCGGCTCGGCGAGGGCGGGGCCCCGCCGCGCTGGCGCCTGGACGGAATCTGATGCGGCCTCGAACCAATCCGATGCGACCCCCAATGAAGGAGAAGCCTCGCATGTCGCAGAGTTGTGCCCCACCCGGGCAGTTGTGGCTGTTGCCGCAGTCCCAGCAGGAAGGACTCGCCCTCGACCGTCGCCAGGTGATCGAGGTCGTCGAGCAGGCGTACCGCGCGCTGCGTGAAGGCGGCTCGGACAACCCGGTCAAGACGATCATCGACGATCCCAGCCACCGCTCGCTGAGCTATTCGATGGTGGCCAGGGACGGCGGCAGCGGCACCGTCTGCTTCAAGGCCGTCTACGAGTTCGACCCGCGCCGCACCCGCGACGGCTACCGGTTCCACTCGTTCGTCTTCCTCGTCGACGACACCACCGGTGCCCCCATCGCACTGATGGACGTGGTGAAGCTCGGACCGCTTCGGTCCTCGGCCACCACCGCGCTGTTCGCCCGCGCGGCCTGCCCCGAGGCACGAAGCGCCCTGGTCGTCGGTACCGGCGTCCAGGCGCAGACGGCACTGCCAATGCTGCTCGCGGCCTTGCCGAAGCTGGAGCGGCTGCAGGTGTTCGGCACCTACCCAGAGGGTCTGCGCGCGGTCCAGGACGGCGTCGAGGGCCGCGAGGTCGAGATCGTCACGGATCTCAGGGAGGCCGCCGGCGAGGCGGACATCGTGATCGGCGCCGCCGGCCTGTCCGTCACACAGGAGGTCCGGCGTGACTGGATGAAGCCGGGCTCGGTCGCGGTACTCCTCGGTTACGGCGTGCACGCCGACGTGTGCCACGGCGCCGACTACCGGATCGCCACCGACACCGCGCAGATGCTCGCCACCTGCGACGACCTGCGGGGCGAAGACGGGTCCCTGCCACAGGTCGATGCCCAGCTGCCCGACATCCTGCTCGGCCGGGCACCCGCCCGCCGCCGTCCGGAGGACGTCGTCTTCGCCTACAACAGCGGTATGGCGGTCACGGACGCCGCGCTGGGCCGGTACATAGCCGATCTCGCGCTGGCGAGTGGGCGCGGGGAAAAGGTCGACTTCTGGTGAGCAGTACTGAAACGACCGGCGTGGCCGGTACCACCGGCACGGCACAGGGCGGTGGCGGTTTCGGCTGGTGGGTCAGGAACTCGCGGACGCTGCTCAAGCTCGCGTTCCCGCTGATCCTGACCAACTTCGCCTATGTCGCGCTGACCACCGTGGACATCGTGATGCTGGGCAGGCTCGGCGCGGTGGAGATCGCCGCCGCCGGTCTGGCCATCGCGCTCTTCAACCAGCTGCGTACCACCGGCACAGGCCTGGTCACCGGGGTCAGCAACTTGGTGGCCGAGGCGCGGGTGCGGGGCGACCGCGAACGCGTCGGGGCGCTGCTGTTCGCGGGATTCTTCTGGTCGACCGTGTGCGGGGTGGTGTTCTGTGCGGCGCTGCTGCTGATCGGTCCGCTGCTCGTCCTGCTGGGGCAGGACCCGATGGTGGTCGAGAAGGCAGGCGAGTTCCTGATCGTCCTGGCGCCGGGCATGCTGCCCTGCCTGTGGTTCCAGAACCTCCGGCACTTCACCACCGGCCTCAAGCGGCCCGGCCCCCTGCTGGCCATCACGCTGGTCTCGGTCGGCGTGACCATCGGCCTGAACTACGTGCTCATCCACGGCAAGTTCGGCCTGCCCGCGTTCGGCTTCGTCGGCGTCGCGATCGCCACCGTCACCGTGTTCCTGCTGTCCTTCCTGGCGTTCGTCGCGGTACTCCTCCGCGACAGCGTCCTGCGCCCCTACCTCACCTCGCCCGGCGCGCGGCGCTGGAACGGGGACGCCGTACGGTCCGTCTGGCGCCTGGGCCTGCCGATCTCGGGGACGTACGCGTCGGAGGCCGGGTTCTTCAGCGTGCTCACCCTGGTCATCGGTTCCCTGGGCGTCGAGGCGCTGGCCGCGCAGACCGTGCTGAACCAGATCGTCTACATCGTCTTCATGATCTCCGCCGGCCTGTCGCACGCCGCGTCGATTCACATCAGCGAGGCCGACGGCGACGACGACTATGCGACAGCTCGCCGAATGGGGCTCCTCGGCACGGCCTGGGGCGTGATCGCGACGCTGCTCGTCGCCCTCGTGTACCTGGCGATTCCGGACACGATCGTGTCCTTGTTCATCTCGGCCGAGCACGCCGGCAACGCGGACATCGTCGCGCTGACCGTGACCGGACTGCTGATCGCCGCCCTCATGCAGGTCTTCGACGCCACACAGAACATCGGCAACGGCATCCTGCGCGGCATCGGCGACACCGCCGGACCCTTCCGGATCTCCCTCGTCGGGTACTGGCTGATCGGACTGCCCGCGGGCTACCTGCTCGGGGTGACCGCCGGCTGGGGCGTCGAGGGCGTCTGGACCGGCCAGACCATCGGCCTCGCGGCCACCGCCGCCATCCTGCTGGTCGCCTTCCTGCGCCGCGTCGACCGGCTCCACCGGGCGACGTCCAGCGCACCCGTCCCGCGATCGGAGCCGTCATGAACCACGCCCTCGCACCAGCCGCTTCGTCCTCCTTGATACGCCGGGAGGTGGCGGGCCTGCCCAGCTACGATCCCGGCGCCGACCCGGACGAGGTGGCTGCCCTCAGCGGCGGCCGCCGCGTGATCAAACTCTCCAACAACGAGAGTCCGTTCGGCAGCTCTCCCGCGGTCGCCGAAGCCGTACGCCGGGGCCTGGCCGACGGCGTCTCCCGCTACCCCGACCCCACCGGCAAACGGCTGACCGAGGCCATCGGGAAGAGCCTGGACGTGCCTGCCGACCATGTCGTGCTCGGCAACGGCTCGGAGAACATCCTGGAACTGCTGTGCCGGGCCGTACTCGATCCCGGCGACCTGGTGACCACCCAGGCGCCCGGGTTCAGCCTGCACGAGACCTTCCCCCGCGTCATGGGTGCCCGGGTCGAAAAAGTGCCGGTCACCGCCGAGTTCGGGTTCGACACGGCCGCCTGGCGCGACGCGCTGGCCGCAGGCCCGAAACTCGTCTTCCTCGCCAACCCGTGCAACCCCACCGGCGCGATGCTCAGCGCCGGCCAACTGCAGCAGGTCGTGGCCGCCATCCCGGAATCGGCCCTGCTGGTGCTCGACGAGGCGTACGGCGAGTTCGCCCGCTGCGACCCGGAGTACCCCGACGGGCTGGAGGCTCTGCGCGGCCTGGACCGGCCGTGGATCGTGCTGCGCACCTTCTCCAAGGCGTACGGCCTGGCAGGCGTCCGGGTGGGGTACGGCATCGCCTCCGACGCCGCTCTGATCCAGGCCCTGGACCGGGTCCGTACGCCGTACAACGTCAACCAGCCGGCCCAGGACGCGGCCATCGCCGCCCTGGGCGACCACGCGCATCTGGCGCACACGGTCCGCCGTACCGCCGCGGAGATCGCCAGGGTCACCGACCGGCTGCGCGGCGCAGGACTGCGCGTGGTCCCGTCCTCGACCAACTTCCTCTTCATCGACACCGGCCGCCGCTCCGACGGGGTCGCCCAGGAGCTGCACCGCGCCGGAATCATCGTCAAGGCGTGGCGTGAGCCGGGATACGAGACCTACATCCGAGCCTCCCTGTCCACCCCCGAGGACAACGACGTCTTCGTGCGGTGTCTGACGGAGATATGCGCGAAAGACACATCATGATCAAATCTAAAATATCCGATCTGATCGGGCGGACGCCTCTGCTCGAACTGTCAGTTGCGGACGGTTCGGCAACCGTCCTGCTGAAGATGGAGCAGTTCAACCCCACCGGCACCGCCAAGATCCGCATGGCCAGGAACATGGTGGACGAGGCGGAGGCGGCGGGGCTGCTCGCCCCCGGCGGGTGGCTGGTCGAGTCCACCTCCGGCAACACCGGACTCGGCCTGGCGCTCATCGCCGCCGAACGCGGATACAAGTTCACCGCCGTGGTCGACAACCACTCCAGCGCGGACAAGCTGCGCGGGATGCTCGCCTACGGCGCCGACATCCTCAACGTCGCCGGGGACGAGGAAGGCCTCGCCACCGCCGAACGCGACACCGTGGCCGAGCTGCTCGCGGCCGAACAGGGCGCGTACTGGACCGCCCAACACCGCAATCAAGGCAACCCCAACGGGTACCGGCCCCTCGCCCGCGAACTCCACGACGACCTCGGCGACGGCATCGACTACCTGTACGGGGCCGTCGGTACCGGCGGCTCGCTCTGCGGCACCGGCCGCGTCCTGCGCGAACGCATCCCCAACCTGAAGATCATCGGCGTCGAGCCGGTGGGATCCGTCGTCTTCGGCGGCAAGGGCGCGCCCTACCACCAGTCCGGCACCGGCACGCCCGAAGGCTCGGAAATCGGCGGCGTCGTCGACTACGAACTGTTCGACGAGGGTGTCAAGGCCAGTGACTCGGAAGCCTTCGAGACCTGCCGCTTCCTGGCCAGGAACTTCGGCATCCTGATCGGCGGCTCGGCGGGCGGCGTGGTCTACAAGGCCCTGGAGCAGGCGCAGAGTTCCGGCCCCGGGACCACCATCGTCGTGCTGGTCTGCGACGGCGGCGACAAGTACCTGGACACCGTGTTCAACGACGACTGGATGGCGGCCAACGGCCTGTTCGACGAGCAGGTCGTCCGCCGGCTGGCCGCGATGCTGCGGTAGCGCCCGACCCGACCGAATGATCTGAACCCCTGGCGGAGCCGGGCCCTCCTGCCCCCCCCTACGAACTGGTACTTTACCGCTGATGAAAACGAAAACGATTACCGTAATAACGGCCCTGGCGCTGCTCGCGGTTGCGGGATGCACTGCAGATCCGGCCGCCGATACCGGCGAGCGGGCAACGGCGACGGGGACGGGCGCGGCGACCTCCTATCCGTTCACGCTCAAGAACTGCGGCACCGACGTGACCTACAAGGCCGCTCCGAAGAAGGCCGTCACCCTGAACCAGACCGCCGCCGAGATCCTCATCCACCTCGGCGTGGGTGACCGGATCGCCGGATCCGGCTACGAGATCGAGAAGACGCCGGCCGCCGTCGCCGAGCAGTACGAGAAGATTCCGCAGCTCTCGGCGCCCGGGCAGGAGATCAAGCACGAGAAACTGCTGGAAGCGCAGCCGGACTTCGTCTACGGCTCCTTCGCGAGCATGTTCACCGCGGAGCAGTCCGGCGACCGCAAGCAGCTGCACGACCTGGGCGTGCCGACCTACCTGACCGAGTTCGACTGCTCGTTCCACGAGAGCGTGGCGGGCGCGGACTTCGAGATGCTGTACGAGGAGTACCGCCGACTGGGCAAGATCATGGGTGTGCCCGCCGCCGGCGAGAAACTGGCGACCGAGCAGAAGGCCGTCGTGCAGAAGGCCTTGGGCGACGTCAAGAAGCGGGACAGGCCGCTGAAGGTGATGTGGTTCTACTCCACCTATGAGGGCACTCCGTGGGCAGCGGGCCCCGGTGGTATGCCGCAGCACATCTCCGAACTCGTCGGTGTCGAGAACGTCTTCGCCGACGCGAAGACCAAGTGGGCCGAGGTGAGCTGGGACGAGGTCGCCGCCCGGAACCCGGACGTCATCATCCTGGCCGATCTGACCAGGGGCGAGCCCAACGACACCGCGAAGGAGAAGATCGACCTGCTCAAGAAGGACCCCCTCACCAGCAAGCTCGCCGCGGTGAAGGGCGACCGGTTCATATCCATCCCCGGCTCGCACATGGATCCCAGCTACGGCAGTGCCTCCGTGGTGCCCGCGCTGGTCGACGGCCTGCACCGGCTCGGGTGAACCGCCCACCACGATGACGAAGACCTCACGCAAGACCGTCGCGCCCACCGGAACCACGATCACCAGCCGTGAAAACGTTCCGGTGCGCCGGCGGCGCGCCTCGACGGTGGCGCTCTTCTTCCTGGCCGGGGCCGGGCTGCTGGCGTCGGTCGTCGCCGCGTCGCTGTTCGGGAGCGCGGACATCCGGCCCCTGGATGTCGTCTCCACCATCCTCCGCCATGCCGGCCTGGGCAGCCTCGCCCCCACCCCGCCGCTGCCCGGGCTGCTGGACGCCCTGATCTGGGAGTCGCGCTTCCCGCGTGTCCTGCTGGCCGCCGCCGTCGGTATGGCCCTGGCGGTCTCCGGCGCGGTCCTGCAAGCCGTCACCAGGAACCCCCTGGCCGACCCCTACCTGCTGGGAGTCTCCTCCGGCGCCTCCACCGGTGCGGTCGCCGTGCTCCTGCTGGGCATCGGCGGCAGCATCTCCCTCTCGACCGGCGCTTTCGTCGGCGGCCTGGTCTCCTTCGGCCTGCTGCTGGCCCTGCTCGGCGGGGGACGCGTCGCCAGCCCCTCCCGCGTGGTCCTCACCGGCGTGCTCGTGTCCCAGTTCTTCGCCGCGGTCACCTCGGTCATCCTCATGGTCAGCGGGGACGCCAACTCCACCCGCGGCTTCACCTACTGGCTGCTCGGCACCCTCGGTGGTGCCCGGTGGGAGGGGGTGACCGTCACCGTCGTGATCGTCCTGATCGGGGTGCTCGCCGTGCAGTTCTTCGCGCCGGCCCTCGACGCCTTCACGTTCGGGTGGGACTCCGCCGCCGCCTTGGGGATCAACGTCACCGCGGCCCGCGTCTGGCTGATGGTGCTGACCTCGGTCATCACGGCAGCCGCCGTGGCGGCCTCCGGCGCGATCGGCTTCATCGGGCTGCTCATCCCGCACGCGGTCCGCATCCTGGCCGGCCCGACGCACCGCACTCTGCTTCCCCTGTCCGCGATCACCGGCGCCATCTTCCTCATCTGGGTGGACGCGTTCGCGCGGACGGCGTTCTCGCCCCACGAGCTTCCCGCCGGCGTCATCACCGCGCTTCTCGGCGCCCCTGCCTTCGCGCTGCTCCTGAAGCGTCTGGAGTCCTGATGGGCCGTATCACCACCACCCAACTCTCCTGGTCGGTCAAAGGCCACCAGTTGCTGGACAACATCGAGATGGCGGCTCACGACGGGAAGACCATCGGCCTCCTCGGCCCCAACGGTTCAGGCAAGTCGACCCTGCTGCGCCTGCTCGCCGGACTGCGGCGGCCCCACACCGGAGCCGTCCGCTACGACGACACCAGCCTGGACGACCTCAGCCGCCGAGTGCTGGCCCGACGGCTCGCCGTCGTCGAACAGGACGTGTCCGCCCCCCACCACGTCACCGTCCGCCAGGTCGTAGAACTCGGCCGGACACCCTTCCGTGGCCGCTTCGACGCTCTGACCGCGCACGACCGGCGGATCGTCGACGCGGCACTGGAACGGACCGACCTCACCGACAAGCAGCACCGCAGCTGGCACACCCTGTCCGGAGGGGAGAAACAGCGCGCCCAACTCGCGCGCGCCCTCGCCCAGGAGCCCCAGGAGATCCTGCTCGACGAACCCACCAACCACCTCGACATCCGCCACCAGCTCGAACTCCTCGACCTGCTGACATCACTGGACGTCACCTGCGTCGTCGCCCTGCACGACCTCAACCTCGCGGCCCGGTACTGCGACCACGTCGTCGTCCTCGACCACGGACAGGTCGCAGCCGCGGGCGCCCCGGAGGCCGTGCTGACCCCGGAACTGATCGAGTCGGTCTACGGAGTCGAGGTGCTCGCCGACCGCGAACACACCACCGGCGCCCTCCGCATCACCTACCTGGCTGCCACCGCCACGCGAACGGCTGCCACGAAGACGGTGCCACTCGATTCCCGGTAGAACTCACCTGCTGGTCTTGATCAGCCGGTGTTCCCCTGCTGACCGACGACGGGATCCGACCGGCGCCGCGCCCTCCGGAGTTCCCGGAGAAGAGCGACGCCGGGTCAGATGCGGGTGGCGGGTGGTGTCACCGGGGCGACGGCGCGTCGAGGACGGCGTCGTCGCTTTCGGTGATGTCGCCGCGGGAGGTCACCAGGCGTGCGCTGCCCTCGGCGAGCTGGTAGCCGAGACCGACCACGGCGACCTCACCGGCCTCGACCTGCTGCGAAAGGAGACGGGAGCGGTCGATGAGCAGGTCCACGGTGTGCCGGATGTGCTCGTCGATGATGTCGCTGTCGCTGGTCAGACCGGCCGCCCGGGCGGCGAGGATGCTCGGGGTGACGCGTTCGACCACGTCACGGACGAAGCCGCCGGCGGAGAAACCTTCCTCCACCGCCGCGCGGGCGGCGGCGACGGCCCCGCACGAGTCGTGGCCGAGGACGACGACCAGACGGGCGCCGAGCACGCTGGTGGCGTACTCGACGCTTCCCAGCACCTCGGGGCCGAGCACATGGCCGGCGGTCCGTACGACGAACAGGTCCCCGAGTCCCTGGTCGAAGATGATCTCCGCGGCGAGGCGCGAGTCGGAGCAGCCGAGGACGACGGCGAACGGGTCCTGACCGGGGGCCAGCTCGGTGCGGCGGGCGGCGTCCTGGTTCGGGTGCTCGACCGTGCCCGCTACGAAGCGCTTGTTGCCGGAGAGGAGGGCGTCGAAGGCGATGTGGGGTGAAGTTCTGGGCATACCCGCAGCCTATGATCCGGCCTCGCTCCACGCCCGGCCGGGTGCCCGTTGACGCGCGCACACTTCACCCCGGCGCCCAGGACGGGTGTTGAGTGCTCAACCGGTTATGAATCAACCAAATATGCTCGGATATGGGTGTTTTCATCTCCTGGGGGCGGAAAGTCGCGCGGTGACCGCGACAGAATCAGGAGGGCCATCATGATCGCCCAGGAACAGATCCCCGCGGTGGTGGACCACCCGGTCTACGACACCCAGGGCAAGAAGATCGGCGACGCCAAGCACGTCTACGTGGACGACGCCACCGGTCGCCCCGAATGGGTCACCGTCAAGACCGGGCTGTTCGGCACCAGCGAGTCGTTCGTACCGATCAAGGACGCGTCCATGGTCGACGACCACCTGGAGGTCCCGTACCCCAAGGAACGGATCAAGGACGCCCCCCACGTCGACGTGGACGGCGGCGGTCATCTGTCCACCCACGAGGAACGGCGCCTGTACGAGCACTACGGCATCGCCTGGGACGAGGCCTGGCAGCGGGCGAACCAGCCCGGTGACGGCGGCTGGGCGTACGGCACGGCGGACACCGGCACCGCCAGGAGCGGAGACGGCGACGCGGCCCGCGCCCGCGCCGACAGCGGCACGGCACGCACGGGCGACGACGCGATGACCCGCTCCGAGGAGCAGATGCACGTCGGCACCGAACAGGTCGAGACCGGCCGCATCAGGCTGCGCAAGTACGTCGTCACCGAGAACGTCCAGCAGACCATCCCCGTCAGGCACGAGGAAGTCCGCGTGGAGCGCGAGCCCATCACCGAGGCGAACCGCGACCAGGCCCTGACCGGACCCGAGATCTCCGAGGCCGAACACGAGGTCACCCTCCACGAGGAGCGCCCGGTCGTCGAGACCCGGGCCGTCCCCGTCGAGCGGGTCAGCCTGCGCACGGACGAGATCACGGAAGAGGAGACGGTCGCCGGCCAGGTCCGCAAGGAGCGCATCGACATCGAGACCGAGGCGGTCGACGACGCCGAAGCGACCGACGAACTCCGCGAGCGCCGCGGCCGGACGGACGAGGGCCTTCTCTGACCCCTCTGCCGGACGAGACCGATCCGCAAGAACGCACGAGCCCGGAGGAACGACGGCCATCCGGCCGCTGCTCCTCCGGGCCGTCGACCTGCCGACCGCGCCCCCCTCAGCCGCCCGCCGCCGGACCCGTGCGGATCACGGCCTGGTCCCCGTGGGGACCGAACAGATGCAGGATCTCGACCGCTTCGCGGCCGGCGGGACCGAACCAGTGCGGTTCACCGGTGTCGAACTCGGCCACCTCGCCCGGCCGGAGGACGACCTCACGTTCCCCGAGGATCAGCCGGAGCTCACCGGCCAGCACGTAGAGCCACTCGTAACCGGCGTGGGTCACCAGCCGCGGTTCGCGGTGCGCGAGGACCTGCTTGAAGACCTGGACGCGGCCCGGGTACTGCGTCAGCGGGACGAGCACGCTTCCCCGCTCCCGGCTGCGCGGCGTCAGATGGACCCGCGGATCGCCGGTGGCCGGGGCCGCCACCAACTGGTCGAGCGCCACGCGGTGAGCCCTGGCGAGCGGGATGAGGAGGTCCAGGGTCGGCCGGCGCCGGCCCGACTCCAGGCGCGACAGCGTGCTGACGGAGATTCCGGTGTCCTCCGCGAGGGCTTCGAGGGTGAGGTCGCGGTCGCGCCGCAGGGCGCGCAGCCGTGGCCCGATGCTGTCGAGGAGTTCCGCGAGTTCGGCGTCCATGCGGCCATTTTGCGGTCTTCGCAAAGTTCCTGGTCCCGGGCCCTTCCCCCGCCCGAACCTGACGGCGTCCGCTCGCGTCGAAGTCGAAGGGGGAACTCCCGTGCTCACCACGTCCCTGTCCGCTCCACCCGCCCCGCTGAGCCCACGCCGGCGCTGGACGGTGCTCGCGGTCTGCGCGCTCAGCATGTTCCTGGTCGGTGTCGACACCACCATCGTCAACGTGGGACTGCCCGAGATCGGGCGCGGCCTCGACGTGGGAACCCGCGGCCTCGAGTGGGTCGTCGACGCCTACACCGTGGTCATGGCCGGCCTGCTCATCGTCTCCGGCGCCCTCGCGGACCGCTTCGGGCGCCGCCGGGTCTTCCGGTGCGGACTGCTCGTCTTCGGTCTCGCCTCCCTCGCGTGCGCCCTCGCACCTTCCCCCGGCGCGCTCGTCGCCGCCCGGGCCGTCCAGGGGATCGGGGCCTCCATGTTGAGCCCGGTGGCCCTGGCGATCGTGGTGAACGCGATGCCCGACCCCCGGGAACGCGCCCGCGCGATCGGGGTGTGGGCCTCCGTCTTCGGCCTCAGCATGGCGGCGGGCCCCGTCACCGGCGGGGCACTCATCGCCGCGTTCGGCTGGCGCTCCGTGTTCTGGATCAATGTGCCGGTGGTCCTCGCCGCTCTCGTCCTCGTCGCCGTCTTCGTGCCGGAGTCCCGAGGGGAGCGCGCCCGCCGCCTGGACCTGCCGGGCACCGCGCTCCTCACCGTGATCCTCGGACTCTCCGTCGGCATCCTCATCGAAGGGCCCCGCATCGGCTGGACGTCACCCCCGGCCCTCACCGGTTACGCCCTGACCGCGGCGGCCACCGCCGGCTTCGTCCTGGTCGAACTGCGCCGCGACGAACCCCTGATGGACCTCGGCCTCTTCCGCCGGCCACCGTTCGTCACGGCCGTCCTCGGCGCGGCGGCGGTGTTCGTCGCCCTGAACGTGGCCCTGCTGCTCAACACCCTCCACCTCCAGCACGCCCGCGGCTGGACCCCGCTCGCGACCGGCGCCGTCACCCTGCCCCTGGCGCTCGGGGCCACCCTGTGCGCGCCCTGGTCCGGCGCCCTGGTGGGCCGGCGCGGAGCGCGGCTGCCGCTGATGCTCGCGGGCGGGTTCACCGCGGCCGGCGGGCTGTGTCTGGCGAACCTCGACCAGGACACGAGCGTATGGCTGATCCTCCTCGCCTTCCTGCTCATCGGCATCGGGTTCGGTTTCGCCAACGCCCCTCTGACCAACACCGCCGTCAGCGGTCTGCCGCCGTCCCGCGCCGGAGTGGCGGGCGCGATCACCTCCACCGCCCGCCAGGTCGGCGCGGCGGTCGGCATCGCCGTCGCCGGTGGCCTGGTCGCGGGCGTCGCCCCCACCGGTCTCGCCGCCGCGACCCGCCCCGGATGGCTGCTCGTCACGGCCTGCGGACTCTGCCTCTTCGCCGTGGCGCGCGCGGCGACGCCCGCTCAGAGTAAGGGAGTTGACTGCGTGTCGAACAAGAGAGAGCGTTCGGTGGGGTGAAACATCCGGCCCCGGCGACGGTGGGACGGACGGGGGAGTCGGTCATGCTCGCACGAGTGCTGCGCGTACCCGCGCTACGGAGGCAACTGCTGTGGACGGTGCTCGCCGTCGTCGTCTTCCGGCTGGGGCAGAACCTGCCCCTGCCGGGCGTACGCGGCGGGGCACCGGCCGAGGCCGCCACCGACGACGGGGGAGGGCCACCACTCCACGGCCTCGTCGAGCTGCTCACCGGCGGCGGGCTCGGGCAGCTCTCGGTGTTCGCCTTCGGGATCGCGCCCGTCATCGCCGCCCGTCTCGTCATGGAAGTCATGGGCACGCTGGTTCCCCGCGTGCGGGCTCTGACGGACGCCGGCGAGGAGGGCGCCGCCGCGATCGCGCGCGGGACCCGGTGGCTTGCCGTCCTCCTGGCCGCCGTGTTCGCCGCGTCGGTGGCCGCGGCGGTGAGCGGCGGCGGATGCGTTCCGCTCACCGGTGTCTGCGCTTCCGGCGACTCGCCCCTGCTCCACGCGCGCGCGGACGGCCTGCTCGCACAGGTCGTGATCGTGGCCTGTGTGACGGCCGGCACGGCGGTCGTCGTCCTGCTGGCCGGGCTGATCACGGCCCGGGGCATCGGCGAGGGATTCTCCGTCCTCTTCCTCGCCCAGATCGCCGCGGTCGTCCCGGCCCAGGTGCTGAGCGCCGCGCGGGAGACCGGCGGCACGCGGGGTACCGTCGTCCTCCTGCTCATCGCCGTCGCCCTCGTGGTCATAGTGGCGGTGGTCATCACCGTGCAGCAGGGGGAGCGGCGCATTCCGGTTCAGCGGGCCCGGCGGATGATCGGCCGCCGCATTTCCGGTCCCACGCCGACGTACGTGCCCGTCAGGGGCGGCCAGGGCGGCTTCGGCGTGATGATTCCGGCGTCGCTGCTGCTCCTCGTGCCGGCTCCGGTGGGGCCGTGGCTGCTGCCCGTGTACGTGCTCGTCGTCTTCGCGCACGCGTGGCTGCGGGCGGGCATCGAGCCGGACGCCGCCGGACTCGCCGACCGGCTGAAGGGGTCGGGGCTCTTCGTCCCCGGTATCCGCCCGGGTCGGCCGACCGCCGAGTACATCGCCTACGTCCAGTCGCGGATCGGACTCGCCGCCGCGCTGTGCATGACGGCCGTGGCCCTCCTCCCCGTCGTCACGCTCCTCGTGCTCGACGGGCCGGCCGAGAGGTTCGCCCTCAGTGCCACGACCCTGCTGATCACCGTGAGCGCCGCCGTGGGCACCGCACGTGCGGTGACGAAGCGGATGGAGACCCTGGCGGCGCTCCACGCATACGCGCCGACCCTCCGCTGACCGACGCCGACGGATCCGGCCGCGCCTGCCGCGACGCCCGTATCCCGTATCCCGTATCCCGTATTTCGTATCCAGTAGGCCGTTGGCCGTCGGCCCGTACGTCTCGCCTCACGGCCCGGTCGGCGTGTCGGTCACGCCGAGGCGCAGGTGTTCCACGTGGTAGAGGGCCTGGTCGAGGAGACCGGCGACGTGGTCGTCGTGGAGCGCGTAGACGACGGAGCGGCCCTCGCGGGTGCCGGTGACGAGACCGAGGTTGCGGAGCAGGCGCAGCTGGTGGGAGCAGGCCGACTGCTCCATGCCGACGGCCCCCGCCAGTTCCGTTGCCGCGCAGGGCCCCTCGCGGAGGCGGGCCAGGATCAGGAGCCTCGACGGCGTGGAGAGCGCCTGGAGCGTGGTGGCGACCTGCTGCGCGTTCTCCGGGGTCAGACGGGTGCGCGGTGTCGTGCTGCTGTCCGGTGCGTTCACTCCGTGGCCCATGGCTGCATCCTACGGAAACGAAGACATGAATAGATGTTCATGTGTTCCTGTACGGTGTGGGCGTACGACTCCTCCCGTGAAGGGACTCCTCTGTCATGGCCTCCACCCTGACCAAGCCCGCACCCCCGTCCGCCGGCCCGGCGGACGCCCGGCGGCGCACCCGCGTCCTGGCGCTGCCGGAGGCCCGCTGGGCCCTGGCCGCCCTGCTGCTGTTCCTGGCCGCCCTCCCCCTGGACCTCCTCGGGGCCCCGGCCTGGACGTGGGGCCCGCTCTTCGCCGCCACCTATCTCACCGGCGGCTGGGAACCGGCGTGGGAGGGCCTGAAGGCGCTGAAGGACAGGACCCTGGACGTGGACCTCCTGATGGTGGTCGCCGCCCTGGGCGCCGCCTCCATCGGACAGGTCCTCGACGGCGCGCTGCTGATCGTCATCTTCGCGACCTCGGGCGCCCTGGAGGCGGTGGCGACCGCCCGTACCGAGGACTCCGTACGCGGCCTGCTCGACCTCGCCCCGGCCACCGCTACCCGGACCCTGGACGACGGCTCCGAGCAGAGCGTGCCGACCGGCGGCCTCGTGGTCGGGGACGTCATCGTGATCCGCCCCGGTGAGCGGATCGGGGCCGACGGCCGCGTCCTGGCGGGGGCGAGCGAGGTCGACCAGGCCACCATCACCGGCGAGCCCCTGCCGGTGCCCAAGGAGGCCGGGGACGAGGTCTTCGCGGGCACCCTCAACGGCACGGGCGTGCTGCGGGTCGCCGTCGGCCGGGACGCCTCCGACTCGGTGATCGCCCGGATCGTGCGGATGGTCGAGGAAGCCTCCGCGACCAAGGCGCCCACGCAGCTGTTCATCGAGAAGATCGAGCAGCGCTACTCGCTCGGCATGGTCGCGGCCACCCTGGCCGTCTTCCTGATCCCCCTGGCGTTCGGCGCCGAACTGACCGCCGCCCTGCTGCGCGCGATGACCTTCATGATCGTCGCCTCGCCGTGCGCCGTGGTCCTGGCCACCATGCCCCCGCTGCTCTCGGCGCTCGCGAACGCCGGCCGGCACGGCGTCCTCGTGAAGTCCGCCGTGGTGATGGAGCGCCTCGGACAGGTCGACGCGGTGGCCCTCGACAAGACCGGCACCCTGACCGAGGGCACCCCGCGGGTCACCGCCGTCCGCCTGCTGCCCGTACCGGACCCGGCGACGAACAGCCTGGACGAGGACGGGCTCCTCGCCCTCGCGGCGGCCGCCGAACACCCCAGTGAGCACCCGCTGGCCCGCGCGGTCGTCCTCGCCGCCCAGGCCCGCGGCCATCGGCTCGCGCCGGCCGAGGACTTCGGCTCCACCCCCGGCATCGGAGTCACCGCCACCGTCGGCGGCCGCACGGTCCAGGTCGGCGCCCCCGCCCGGCTCCTGCCCGGCGCCGACGACCCTGCCGGCGATCCGCTCTCCGCCCGCGCCGCCGACGCGGCGGCCGAACTCGAAGCGGGCGGACACACCGCCGTACTCGTCACGGTGGACGGAGCACCGGTCGGCCTCCTCGGCATCGAGGACCGCCTCCGCCCCGACGCCACCGCCACCGTCGCGGCCCTGACCGGCCTGACCGGCACCGCGCCGACGCTCCTCACCGGCGACAACCCGCGCGCCGCCGCCCGCCTGGCGGCGGCGGTCGGCATCACCGACGTCCGGGCCGGACTCCTGCCGCAGGACAAGGTCGCCGCCGTCCAGGACCAGGAGAAGGCCGGACGCAAGGTCATGGTGATCGGCGACGGCGTCAACGACGCGCCCGCCCTGGCCGCCGCCCACACCGGCATCGCCATGGGCCGCGCAGGCTCCGACCTCGCCCTGGAGACCGCCGACGCGGTGATCGTCAGGGACGAACTCGCCACCGTCCCCACGGTCGTCGCACTCTCCCGCCGCGCCCGCGGCCTGGTCGTGCAGAACCTCGTCATCGCGGGATCCTTCATCACCGTCCTGGTGCTCTGGGACCTCCTGGGCACCCTGCCGCTGCCCCTCGGCGTCCTCGGCCACGAGGGCTCCACCGTCCTCGTGGGCCTCAACGGCCTGCGGCTGCTCCGCGAATCCGCCTGGCGCCGCGCCGCCGCGGACGCCGTCGAGCCCCGTCCCGTACGCACGGGGTGAGCCGAGGCGGGCGGGTCACCAGGCCCGGCCGGCCTCGATCAGCAGGTCGCGGACGCGGGTGACGTCCGGGTCGGCGGGGCGGCCGGGGCGCTGCGCGAGATAGGCGGTGTTGATGGGCGGGTCGTCCGGGCGGTGGAGGAGTACGAGGGCTCCGGAGGCCAGTTCGGCCTCGCAGAGATAGCGCGGCAGGACGGTGAAACCGGCTCCGGCGGTGACCGCGGCCAGGACACCGCGCAGGTCGGGGACGGTCACGGCGGCGGGCCGCGACAGCCGGGCGCCGAAGACGTGCCGCCAGTAGCGGCGGGCGATCGGCAGGTCCTCCGCGTACGTGATCAGGGGGATCCCGTGCAGCGCCGCCGGAACATCCTCGGCCGGCCGGCCCTTGACGCGGTCGGCCCAGGCGGGTGCGGCGACCAGCGCGAACTCCTCGTCCATCAGCGGTACGGCCGTCAGGGCGCGCCCGCGCGGCCGGAACGTGGCGATCACCAGGTCGTGGCGACCCGCGCGGAGTTCGTCGAGGAGCGGTTCGGTCAGGCCCGGCGTGACGCGGAGCCGTACCCCTTCGGCCGTCAGCGGGGCCAGGGCCGGGAGGACGCGGGTGCAGAGCAGTTCCGCGGGACCCGCCAGGTGCACCGGGACGGCCCGCTCGTGGGGCGCGGACTCGTGGCCGCCCGCGGCGGCGAGCGCGTCGAGAGGGGCGGCGACACGGGCCGCGAGGTCATGGGCGACCGCGGTGGGGGCGACACCGCGCGGCAGCCGCTCGAACAGCTCCCGGCCGGTCTGCCGCTCCAGGGCGCGGATCTGGGTGGTCACCGTGGGCTGCGACAGGCCGAGGAGCCCGGCGGCGGCGGTGAACGAACCGGAGCGGTAGACCGCGAGGAAGGTACGCAGCAGATTCAGGTCCGCCACGGGCGCCGCGGCGGGCCGTACTCCGCCCGTCGCCCCATCAGGATCCGTATGCCTCACACGGAAAGCCTACGCGCCCCCTATGGCTGGGGAGCGTCACGGTTGGCGACCCCGGTCGGGGCGCCCGACCGGGGTCGTCACCGTGACCGACAGCGTCAGCCGGCCAGGGTCTTGAGGACCTGGGCGGCGAGCGGGGCGGAGGAGGAGGGGTTCTGGCCGGTGATGAGGTTGCGGTCGACGACCACGTTCGGCACCCACGGCTCGCCCACCTGGACGTCCACGCCGGCTTCCCCGAGGCGGCTCTCCAAGAGCCACTTCGCCTTGTCGGCGAAACCGGACTGGGTCTCCTCTGCGTTGGTGAAGGCGGCGACCCGGTACCCGGCGAAGGCGTTCGCGCCGTCGGCGTCCGTCGCGGCGAGGAGTGCGGCCGGACCGTGGCAGACGACGGCCAGCGGCCTGCCGGAGTTCAGGGCGTCGACCAGCAGCCTGCCGGAGACCGCGTCGACGGCGAGGTCCTCCATGGGCCCGTGGCCGCCCGGGTAGAACACGGCGGCGTAGTCGGCCAGGTCCACGTCCTCGAGGCGGAGCGGGTGCTGGAGCCCGGTGATCGCGTCGAGGGTGGCGGCGACCTTGTCGGCGCCGTCCTGCCCGCCGTTGAACTCGGGGGCGAGGCTGCTCTTGTCGACGGTGGGGACGACACCGCCGGGGGTGGCGACGACGACCTCGTACCCGGCGCCGGTGAACGCTTCGTACGGGGCGGCGGCCTCCTCGGCCCAGAAGCCGGTCGGGTGCTCCGTACCGTCGGCCAGGGTCCAGTGGTCGGCGCCGGTCATCACGAAAAGGATCTTGGGCATGTGGGTTCTCCCGGGAGGTACGGGCCAGGGTCCGGCCCGAGGGGCGGTGATCGCGTACCCGGCGCCTCGGTCCGAGACCGCCGGGGTGGCGATGTCCTCGAACGTAGTCCCGTTCCGGAGAGCTTTCCAATGCGGAATCCAATGGCTCCCATGGGAACTCCGATGGGTTCCAGGGAATAACCCCGCGCCTCTGGCCTGCGAGAACACGATTCCCCCGGCGCGGACACGGACGAGTGCGAGTGCCGCAGCGTCCCGTGCCCGAGCCGGGGGAGCGGGTGGGCCCGGCGGGTGACGGCGGGCCCGTGCGTCAGATCCGGTGCACGGTGTGGAGCTTGGTGGCGTACGTGCCCGTACCGTCCAGGGTGGAGGAGCCCGCCAGGTCCGACATGGTCGGGCCGTTGCCGGTCTTGCGGCTGGAGAGGAAGCGGCGCTTGCCGTTCGCGTCCTTGCCGAGGTAGATGCCGACGTGGTCGACCGTGACGGTCGCGCCGTCGTCACCCGAGTCGGCGTTGAAGAGGACGAGGTCGCCCGGCTGCAGCAGAGCCGCGGCCGGCGGGGTGCCACCGGCCGTCTGGTCGATACGGACCCCCGGCGCGTGGTCCACCATGTCGCGGGACTTGCGCGGCAGCCGGGTCCCGGAGGTGTCGGCGCCGGCCGCCAGCGGGACCTTGTGGTGGTAGCCGAACACCATCCGCGTGTAGCCGGAGCAGTCCAGGTTGCCGACCTGCTTGCTGGAGGGGCCGGTGTACGTGCCGTCGGGGAAGGTCCAGCCGAGGTTCATGTACTCGTGGAAGTCGGCGCCCTCGTAGCGGTTGCCCTGCGGGTCGAGGTAGCCGTAGCCGGCCTCCCCCAGGACCTGCTTGCCCGCGGCGGTGCCCGCGCCCGCGGTCACCTTCGGCGCGCCCGGCAGGAACATGGCCGCGTAGGCGAGTACGTCGGGCGCGGTCGAACCGGCCCAGGCGCGGATCTGGGTCTCCACCGCCGGGGTCCAGGTGCCGTCGAAGGGCTGGTCGAGGACCCGCACCCAGTCGCCGTGGGTGACGGTCGGCGGCGCGTCCCAGGTGGCGTCGGTGACCTCGAAACGGCTGACGGTCAGCTTGACCGGCAGGTTGGTGCAGCCGTCGTTGGCGAGGGCGCGCAGGCCCACCCGGCCCTTGGCGAAGGTGGCGTCGTCGGCCTCGGTGGCCCAGGCGTCGGGCTCGGCGGAGGCCGTGCGCCAGGCCTTGACCTGGATCCTGGTGCCCACGCGGCGGACCCGTATGGTCCAGTTGGTGCCGGCGGCCACTCCGGTGGCCAGGGTGACGGCCGGTGCCAGCTGTGTGACGGCGTCGGCGACCTCCTTCTCGACGCGGAGTTCGACGGCCCCCGTGGTGGTGAAGGACAGCCGGGCCCGGTAGTTGTTGTGCGAGTCCTGGTAGCCGAAGGACAGGGCGTACGAGCACGCCTGGCCCGTGGGCACCTTGTCGAACCTGGCCACCGAGCGCACGTCGACGTCGGTGATCTCGCCGTCGCGGATGCTGGCGTGGCGGCTCGCGAAGTCCGTCGTCAGATTGATGACGCCGGCGCCGGGGGTCACCGAGAAGTCGGAGGCCGAGCCGCCGAGCGTGGTCCAGCCACCGCCTTCGGGCGCGGTGCCCCAGTACACCCGGTCGGCCTCGGGGACCGCCAGGTCCGGCAGGGTGCGCTGGAAGTCGTCGACGAAGAGCCGCTTGTCCTCGGTGAAGGTGCGCTCGGGACCGGGCAGGACCACCGTGCGGGCGCCGTGCGTGAGGAGCGCGACGCGCTTGCCGCCGGAGGTGACCTCGGTACGGGCCGGGGTGCCGGCCAGCACGCCGACACCGAGCGCGCCGAGCGCCACGGAACCGAACCAGTCGGCACCGAGAGAGGCGATGGTCACGGCGGATCTGGGCGCGCCGAGCCCGGTCACGGGGGCGGCGAGCGGAGCCGCGGCGGGCGCGGCGGCCGGAGCACCCGCCTGCGCGGCGCGCGCCGGAGAGGCGGTGAGCGACGCGAGCGGAACAGCGGCCGCGGTGGCGGTCAGGGCGGTGAGGAGACTGCGCCGGGAGGTGCCGGCGGCGCGAGATGTATGGATCATGACAGCCATCATCCGGGCGCCCCGCGAACCGCCCTCACCCGGGTGCCTCTTGGGGCGTGTCCGGCGGCGGGCAGAATGCCCGGGGGTACGTACCCGACCGGAAGGCACCCTCATGAACCTGCCCGCATCAGGCCGCCGCGTCCTCGTCAGCGGTGCCTCCCGCGGTCTCGGGCGGGCCGTGGCCCAGGCGTTCGCGGCCAACGGCGACCGGGTCGCCGTCCACTTCGGCTCGCGCGCCGACGAGGCCCGCGCGACCCTGGACTCGCTCGACGGCACGGGGCACACCCTGGTCGGAGGCGACCTCGCGGACCCGGCGGGAGCCGTGGCCGTGGTCGACACGGCGGCCGAGGCGCTCGGCGGGATCGACGTCCTGGTCAACAACGCGGCGGTCAACGTCCGCCACCCCCTCGCCGAGACGCCGTACGAGGAGTGGGTGGCGGTCTGGCAGCGGCACGTGTCCGTGAACCTGCTCGCCACCGCGAACCTCAGCCATCTCGCCGCTCGCCGGATGATCGACCAGGGCTCGGGCGGCCGGATCGTCAACATCGGTTCCCGGGGCGCCTTCCGCGGCGAACCCGACCACCCGGCCTACGGGGCGACCAAGGCCGCCGTCCACGCCCTCGGCCAGTCGCTCGCCGTCTCCCTCGCCCCGTACGGGATCGCCGTCGCCTCGGTCGCGCCCGGCTTCTTCGCCACGGAACGCGTCGCGCCCCGCCTGGAAGGGCCCGAGGGGGCCGCGATCCTCGCCCAGAGCCCCTTCGGCCGGGTCGTCGAGCCCGCCGAGATCGCGGCCGCGGTCCTCTGGCTGGCCTCTCCCGCCGCCGAATGGTCGTCCGGCACGATCCTCGACCTCAACGGAGCCTCGCACCTGCGCGGCTGACTCCGGCAGCGGGGGTGGTGGCACCCGCGCCGTCCCCGTGCGCCCCGGCCCCCCTGGATGGATCCTGGAGGGAGAGGAAGGGGCCGCGCTTCGACGTCCGCACGGCCCGGTGTACGAGGAGGCAGGCCATGACCCGCAACCTGGAATGGACGGTCGGCGTGGAACTGGTCGAGGAGGGCGGCAGGACCAACGCCGAGGCCCGGCTGAGCACCGGGCACTCGACCCTCACGGGCCACGGCTCCGCCCGGTGCAACCCGGCTGACGTGGACGTGCCGGCGATCGGCGACGAGCTCGCCGCGAGCCGGGCGATGAAGGACCTGGCCGGCAAGCTCATGCGCGAGGCCAACCGGGAGATGGAGGCGGTGGGCGCGGGGACCGTACCCCAGCACACCGGCCCCGGATACGGCTGGCCGGAGGCGGTCTCCTGACGGGACCGCCTCCCGCGGCGAAGGCCCGGCGGGCCGCCGTCAGACACCCGTCGGGCGCTGGCCCGCGCCTCCGTCTCCCGCCGCGCCTTCGCCTCCCGCCGAGCCCTCGGCCGCGCCCTCGGCTCGCGCCGCGTTCTCCGTGTCCTCCGCGGCGTCCTCCGCGCCCTCCGCCTCCTCGTACGCGAGCCGGTCCGCGACCTCCACCACCCCGTCCACCGTCTCGCACAGCCGGACGAGGATCGGGCCGAGCCCCGGGCGGTCCAGGGTGCCGCTGAGCGTCACCCGGCCCTCCTCGACGTCGATGTGTACGGCGGAGGGGGAGAGGCGCAGGATGCGGACGACCACGTCCTCGCGGATCTCCTCCTGGATCGAGCGGTCCCTCCGCAGGAACAGCTGGAGCAGATCGCTCCGGCTCAGTACCCCGATGAGCCGTCCCTCCGCGTCCACCACCGGCAGCCGCTTCACCCGGTGCCGCTCCATCAGGCGAGCCGCCTCGACCGCCGTCCACGAGGGCCGGGCCGTCACGACGGGACTCGACATCATGGCCTCCGCCGTGCTCGGCCCGTCCTTCGCCGTGTGCCGCCGCAGGAGGTCCGCCTCGGAGACCACGCCCACCGGCCGGTTCTCCTCGTCGACCACGGGGACCGCGGTGATGCCGTATTCGTCGAGGAGCCGCGCGATCTCCTTGAACGGCGTCCCGGGCTGCACCGCCACCGCGGTCGGCGTCATCAGGTCGGCGACACTGCGGTGCCTCATCGTCCGTTCCCGTCCCTTCTGGGTTCCGGATCCCATGATCTCCTACCGGAGGCCTTCCGAGTCGGACATGTGGTGAAAACAGGCGGCGGAAGGGCTTGCGAGGATTGTCATGTGCATGGTTACTTCGGGTAAGCCACCCCAGGCGCAATCCTGTGAGCCGGAAGAAGGACCCCCGCATGCCCTCTCCCCGCCCCCGCCCTCACCGCCCCGGGCCCCGCCGCTTCACCGCGGCCGTCGCGGTCGCCCTCGCGCTCGTCGCCACCGTCGGTGGCACCGGTTCGGCCGCCCCCGAGGGGACGGCGTCGCCCGCCGGGCTCCGCGAGGCGATGTTCGTCGGCAACAACTGGGACGGCACGGCCGATGTCATCGCCTCCCAGGGCGACTTCCGCCGCATCGGCCGCCTGAACGTGATCCCCGACAAGGAGCAGCGCCTCCGCGAGATCTATCTCAACCCCGTCAAGCTCGCCTTCTTCCTCGGCGTCCGCAACGGCCCGGGGGAGGGCCACGACCAGTTCGTCGACGACATGTACGCGACCCCCGACGGCTCCGCGATGGTCGTCTCCCGACCCAGCTTCGCCGACGTCGTCTCCCTCGACCTGCGCACCGGACGGATCAACTGGCGCTTCCCCGTAGCCGGTTACCGCGCCGACCACATGGCCGTCTCGCCCGACGGCACCCGCGTCGCCGTCTCCGCGTCCACGGCGAACACGGTCCACGTCCTCGACATCACCACCGGCCGCGAACTCGGCTCCTTCAAAACGGGCGACAAGCCGCACGAGAACGTCTTCACCTCCGACGGACTCCTGTGGAACATGTCCATCGGCGAGGTCACCACCGCGCTCGACGCGCCCTGGCTCGACTGGACCAAGGGCGACCGCCGCATCACCGTCGTCGACTCCCGCACCTTCGAGACCGTCCGCGTCATCGACATGCGCGGACGCCTCGACGCCTTCGGGCGCGGCGACCTCTCCGACGCCGTCCGCCCGCTCGTCTTCACGCCGGACGAGAAGAAGCTCTACTTCCAGGTCTCCTTCTTCAACGGCTTCCTGGAGTACGACATCGCCACGGACCGGATCACCCGCGCCAAGGCCCTCCCCGGCAACCCGGCGACCGATCCCGACCGCACCACCTGGGTCAACGACTCGCGCCATCACGGCCTTTCGATGAGCCCCGACGGCACCAAGCTCTGCGTCGCGGGCACGATGGACGACTACGCCACGGTCGTCGACCGCGCCACCCTCCAGGAGGGCCCGCTCGTCGAGGCCTCCAAGCCGTACTGGGCGACCGTGAGCGGCGACGGACGGTCCTGCGTCGTCTCCGAGAGCGGCGCCGACCGGGTGACCGCGATCGACTTCGCCACCGGGCAGCGGGTGGCCTCCGTGGACGTCGGCGACCACCCCCAGCGCGTACGGCTCGCCCGTATCCCCGCCGACTGGACGGGCGTGAACGGGAGTTGACCGTCGGGAACGGGGCCGGCTGCAGGGCCGGCCCCGTTCCCGGGCGGCTCTCAGGCCCTGTGGACCGCGACCTCGTGGAGCGAGTACCCCCACGTGGTCGCCCGCCGCTCGCCATGGATCCGTACGTAGCGGGCGGACGTCGACGGGAACACCGCCGTGTCGTACCCGCCGTCCCCGGCGTCCGTGGACCACACCGTCCGCCAGTCCGCGCCGTTCTCGGACACGTCGATCCGGTACTGGCGCGCGTACGCCCGCTCCCAGTCGAGCGTGACCCGGCCGACCCGGCGTACGGCCCCGAGGTCCACGCCCATCCACTGGTCGTCCGACCAGTCGCTCGCCCAGCGCGTGCCCACATCGCCGTCGACGGCACGCCCTGGGGCGTAGCTCGTGAACGGGTTCCACTCCGACGAGCTGGCCGAAGCGGCCGCCCCCGCGGCGAGGTTGACGCCAGGCTGGTGGTCCTCGGTCGACTTCCAGGTGGTCAGGTACGACTCGGCGCCGCCGGCCAGCTCGTCCACCACCCCCGGCCCGCCGGCCGTGAGCCGGATCTGCTCGATCCAGTCCGGCACCAGGCCGTTGTGCGCGGCGCCGTCGGTGTTGAGGTCCCAGGTGCGCTCGCCCGTCACCTGACGGTCGATCACCGACCCGCCGTCGAAGCTGCGGAAGGGGTACTTCACCGCGTTCGGCGCGCCCGTCCCGACCGGGCCCGGCCAGCCGCCGACCCCGTTCATGTCCGTGCCGTAGCCGAGACCGACCCCGTACTTCTCGCGGAGGTCCGCCTTCTGCCCGGCCTCGCCGATGAAGCCCTCCGCGCCGTGCATGTACTGGGCGACGAAACCGCCCAGGCGGTAGAGCCGTTCGGTCCAGTCCAGGTCCATCCAGCTGTGGGTGGAGAGGACGCCCGGGTACTCCTCGGACTCCAGGATGTCGAGCGCCCTACCGGCCGCCTTGACGCTCATGTGGTCGAGCTCCAGCATCATGCCCCGGTCCATCATGCCCCGCAGCGCGTACTCGCCGAGCCGGCTCAGACCGCGGGTGTTGCACCTGGCGTCGGAGGCGTACGAGGGGACGCTCACGCCCGGCGGCAGCTTGGAGGCCATCACCGGGGCGGCCGCCAGACCGATCGGGTTGTCGTGCTGCGGGCCCGTGCACTTCTCCGTGGCCCAGAAGGTGCCCGTCGACAGGAACTGGCCGATGTTGACCGCCGTCCCGATGGTCCCCGAGTCGAAGCGGACACCGCAGAGCGCGTTGTCGAACTTGTGGCAGAGGAACATGCTGCGCACCCCGAGCCCGTACAGCTCGTCGAGGCCGCGGTCGATGTCCTCCTTGTCGCACTGGGCGACGTCGAGGATCATCTTGCAGCCGAACGGCTCCGAGGTCTCCACCCCCAGGACGACCGCGAGCTTGCCCTGCTCGACCACCGAGCGCGCCTGCGCGGCCGAGGTGACGATACGGAACCAGCCCTTGCCGGGGCCGCCGTACAGCCCGTCGACGTAGTCCTGGAGCTCGTACGTCTTACGGGCCTGGAGGCGGATCGACGTCATCTCGTCGCAGCTGCGGTCCCGGGGCAGGATCGAGCAGATCAGGCCGTTCGTCACCAGGTCGTTGACGAGCACGCGCTGCCCGCCGCGCCAGGCGCGCTCCACCCACGCGTAGTAGTTCTGCTGGTGGGTCAGGGAGTCGTGGGCGGGCCAGTCCTTGAACGTCGGCCAGCCGACCGGGTCGTGATGGCCGTCGGAGCCGCCGGTGATGTTCTCGAACAGCGCGCCCGAACCGTCGGGGTAGTGCTCGGGACAGTCCTTGAGCGCCTCGGCGGCGCCGCCCGCGGCGAACGTCTTGCCGCAGATCAGCCTGCCCCCGAAGCCCTCGTCGGACATCAGGTGGTTGTGCGCGTCGACGAAGCCGCGCACCTTCCCCTGCGCGTCCGTTCCCGTGAACGGCGCGCCCGTGACGTCGATCCGCGAGTCGGCGGCGGGCCGGGACGTGGGCTCCCACCACGAACCGGCGGCGTCCGCCGCGGGGACGGGGCCGGAGCCGAAGAGGACGGCGGCCAGGGCGAGGAACAGCGCCAGGAGGGCGGATCGGCCGCCGGTCCCGCGCGAGTGGGGTCGAGTCATGGTCAGCGATGCCTCCGGTCGGTGGGGGTGTACCGGGCGCCCCGAGGATCGCGGTGTCGGTGGACCGAGTCAAGAGTCCGGGACAGATGACCTGTTGGCGATGTGACCGATCAGTAGCTCGTCACCCCTCGATCATGCCCACCAGCTGATCAGCCATCATGTCGAGTTGCCGGGCGGCCGCTTGCTGGTCTCCCAGGATCAGGAACTGGAGCGTCAGTCCGTCGATCGCCGCCGCCAGATACCGCGCGAGCACCTCCACCGGCACCCGCGGCTCGAGGCCCCGCACCGCGCGCACCTGCTCGATCAAGGCGCCCGCCGACACCACGTACTGCTCGTACTGGGCACGCGCCAGGTGCTCGAACCCCGGCTCCCGCAGGGCGTACTGGGTGAGGTCGTAGGTGAGCATGTGCTCACCGGGACGGTCCGTGACGTGGTCCCAGTACGTCTGGAGCGCCCCGCGTACGGTCTCCCGCAGCGTGGCGCCGGGTTCGACCGCCGACATCACCCGCGCCACGTAGTTGCCGGTGATCGTCTCGATCGCGGCCTCCAGGAGCGCCTGCTTGGACTCGAAGCAGTAGTGGAAGACGCTCAGCGACACCCCGGCCTCGGCGCAGATCGACCGGGTCGTGGTCCGGGCGACTCCGTCCCTGGTCATCGCCCTGATCGCCGCCTCGACCAGCTGCCTGCGTCGTTCGGCCGACGGCATCCGCCCCATGGTTCCTCCTCGCGTCCGGCGCCAGGGTAGGCGAGAGCCGCGGCCGGTGTAACCGCCTCAGGCCAGGTCCAGGTCCCGGCCCAGGACCTCGCGCAGCGCCGCCACCGCGTGGGCCCGGTGTTCGTCGAGCCATCGGACGGCGGCCTCCTCGTCGCCGTGGCGGAGGGCGGAGATGACGGCGCGGTGCTCGCGCACGGCCTGCTTCCGGTGAGAGCCCTCGGTGTAGTAGAGCGAGCGGTACGCGTCGGTGGAGTCCCACAGGGTCGCGATGAGGCGGACCAGGCGCGGCATGCCCGACGCCTCGATCAGGGTGAAGTGGAAGAGCCGGTTCGCCGCGGCCATCCCCGGCACGTCACCCTCGTCGGCGGCCCGTTCCACCTCGCGCTGGATGCGTTCGAGGGTGCCCACCGTGCCGTCCGGCATCCACCGGACGGCCATGCGCACGGCCTCCGTCTCCAGGAGCTCACGGATCCGGTAGATCTCCTCGAGGTCGTCGAGCGACAGCTCCGCGACGAAGTAGCCCCGGTGTATGTGATGGACGACCAGGCCCTCGGCCTCCAGGGCCTTCAACGCCTCGCGCAGCGGCACCCGGCTCACCTCGAACCGGGCCGCGAGGGCGTCCTGCCGGATCTGCCCGCCGGGCCTGAGCTCCCCGCTGGTGATGGCGCGCCGCAGTTCCTCCAGGACGAACTGCTGGGCGGTCTGCGGCCGCCTCTTCTGCACCGCGCTGCTCATCGCCTGTGACCTTCCGTTCCCTCGTTGCCCACCCGCGCATTCCTGCGCCGGTGCCGACCATCTTCCTACGTGCGGCCGTTCGCCGCTGAGCCCCTGTGGACAGACCGTCCCAGGGCTGTCAGCAGGCCGTCCGTGTGTTCGCCGAGGCGCGGGGGAGCGGCGCGGTACGTGGGCGGCGTCGCGTCGAGCCGGATCGGGTGGGCGACCTGGCCGGGGCCGGCCGCGGACTCCGGGACCCGGGGTGCGAGCCCCAGCCGGTCGGCGAGGTCGAACGCGGCGGCCAGGTCGTTGATCGGCCCGCAGGGCACGCCGGCCGCGGTGAGCTCCTCGAACCAGCTGTCGGCCGTACGGGCGCCGAGCGGCCCGGCGAGTGCCGCGACCAGCTCCTCCCGGTGGGCGACCCGGGCCGTGTTGGTGGCGAAGCGGGGATCCCTGGCGAGCCCCGGCAGGCCGAGCCGCTCGCAGAGGGCCCCGAACTGCCGGTCGTTGCCCACGGCCAGGACGAGTGGGCGGTCCTGGGCCTCGAACACCTCGTACGGGGCGATGCTCGGGTGCCGGTTGCCCATCGCGCGCGGTACGACCCCGGCCCCGAGGTGGGCGGCCGCCTGGTTGGTGAGGGCGGAGAGGAGCGAGGAGAGGAGGGAGACCTCGACCCGCTGGCCCTCGCCGGTACGCTCCCGGTGCCGGAGGGCGGCGAGGACGCCGAGGCCCGCGTGGAGCCCGGTGATGACGTCGACCAGCGCGACCCCGGCCTTCGTCCCCTGGCCGCCCGGTTCGCCCGTCACGCTCATCAGACCGCCCATGGCCTGGACGAGCAGGTCGTAGCCGGGCAGCCGGGCACCCTCTGCGGTACCGAAACCGGTCACGGAGCAGTACACGAGCCCGGGGTTGGCCGCCCGGACGTCCTCGTACCCGAGGCCGAGCTTCTCCATGGTGCCGGGGCGGAAGTTCTCCACCAGGACGTCCGCCCGGTCCACGATCGCGCGTGCCGCCGCCAGGTCCTCGGGGTCCGTGAGGTCGAGGGCGACGGAGCGCTTGTTCCGGTTCACCCCGAGGAAGTACGTGGCCTCCCCGCCGGCGAACGGCGGCCCCCACGCGCGCGTGTCGTCGCCGGAACCCGGACGCTCGATCTTGATGACGTCGGCGCCCAGGTCGGCGAGGAGCATCGTCATGTACGGCCCGGCGAGCACCCGGCCGAAGTCGGCGACGACGATCCCGGAGAGGGCGCCGCCCTCGGACGTCGGTGTGCCAGGCTGATCTGCGCGCATTCCGCTCTCCCTCGCCGGCGATCGGATCCAGTCGACGGGATCCAGTGGATCGGATCCAATCGATCGGATCCAGTCGGTCGGACCGTACGGCCCGGATATCGGATTTTCAATACTGGATCCAATATCCGATCTGGCGCTACGCTTCGGCACGCCGAGTCGCCACAGCCGCCAGGAGGCCGTCCGTGAAGTCGCCGCAGTCCAGCTCCGCTCCCGTCCACCCCTTCGACCTGCTCGCCGTCGACGGACTGCTGACCGACGAGGAGCGTGAGATCCGCCGTACCGTCCGCGCCGTCGCCGACCGCGAGCTGCGCCCGCACGTCGCCGACTGGTTCGAGAAGGGCGAGATCCCCGCCCGTGAACTCGCCCGCACCCTCGGCTCCCTCGGCGTGCTCGGCATGCACCTGGAGGGCTACGGCTGCGCGGGCACCGACTCCGTCGCGTACGGCCTCGCCTGTCTGGAACTGGAGGCCGTCGACTCGGGCCTGCGCTCCCTCGTCTCCGTCCAGGGCTCCCTCGCCATGTACGCGATCTGGAAGTACGGCTCCGAGGAGCAGAAGCAGCGCTGGCTCCCGAAGATGGCGGCCGGCGAGTACATCGGCTGCTTCGGGCTCACCGAGCCCGACGCCGGCTCCGATCCGGGCGCCATGCGGACCAACGCCAAGCGCGACGGCTCCGACTGGATCCTCAACGGCACCAAGATGTGGATCACCAACGGCTCCGTGGCCGACGTGGCCGTCGTCTGGGCCCGTACCGAGGACGGCGTGCGCGGATTCCTCGTCCCGGCCGGCACGCCCGGCTTCAGCGCCCCGGAGATCAAGCGGAAGCTGTCCCTGCGGGCGAGCGTCACCAGCGAACTGGTCCTGGAGGACGTACGCCTCCCGGCCGACGCGATGCTGCCGGAGGCCCGCGGTCTCTCCGGCCCGCTCGGCTGCCTCAACGAGGCCCGCTTCGGCATCGTGTTCGGCGCGCTCGGCGCCGCCCGCGACTGCCTGGAGACGGCGATCTCGTACGCCCGCGACCGGACCGTCTTCGACCGCTCCCTCGCCTCGTACCAGCTGACGCAGCAGAAGCTCGCCGACATGTCCGTCGAACTCGGCAAGGGCATGCTGCTCGCCCTCCACCTGGGACGGCTCAAGGACGCGGGCGCGCTCACCCCCGAGCAGGTCAGCGTCGGCAAGCTGAACAACGTCCGCGAGGCCATCGCCATCGCCCGCGAGTGCCGCACGATCCTGGGCGCCAACGGCGTCACCCTGGAGTACCCGGTGCTGCGCCACGCCAACAACCTGGAGTCGGTGCTCACCTACGAGGGCACGAGCGAGGTCCACTCCCTGGTCATCGGCAAGGCGCTCACCGGCGAGCAGGCCTTCCGCTGAGCCGATCCCGGCCAGGCCCGTCGCCGTGACGCCGATCCCGGCCCGGGCCGTCGCCGTTGCGCCGGGTCCGGCCCGGCCGGGCTCAGCCCGACGTCACCCGGCCGACGAACGCGTCCAGGTTGCCCGTCAGACGGGCGACCTGCTCGTCGAGCGTGAGGGACTCCTCGTGGCGCCCGCCGCGCAGCTTCGGCAGCCGCCTGCCCCGCACGTACAGGGAGCAGGCCAGGTCGGCGCAGAGGTAGATGCCGACCGTGTTCCCCTCGCGGCCACGGCTGCCGGCGAGGGGCGCCACGAGGAGCGTCACACCCGAGGAGGCGTGCCCGGTCAGGCAGACCTGGCACATGCTCGACTTCACGGCGCTGGTCCGGCCGGAGGCCGGGACGCGCAGGGTGACGCCGACCGGCCCGTCCGCGCGGGGCACGACCAGGTGCGCGCGCAGCGGCGCGCCCGGGTCGACCCAGCCCAGGAAGTCCAGGTCCTCCCAGGGGAGTTCGGCGAAGTCGAGCGGCAGCTTGAGGCGCGCCGCCTCGCCCTTGGTGCAGTTCACGAAGGACGAGCGGATCTGTTTGTCGGTGAGTGGTTCCACTCGGTGGACCGTACACGGACCTCCGTGAGCGGGCATCCGAATAACACCTCGTGCTCGTGTGTCCTCGGGCAGGGGAACGTGCCCCGGAAGGTGCCCCCGCGGCCCTTCTCCCGCATGTGGCCCTTCCGATGGGCTCGGGTACGTCCTGGACCCGACGAAAGGCACCCCATGAGGCACGACCAGAGGCCGGACCAGGCGTCTGCCGTCAGGAAGCCCGACCGGCCGGGAGGCCGGGCTCCGGCGGACCGGCCCGGGCTCCCGGACATCCAGCGCCTCGCGGGAAACGCCGCCGTCGTGCAGCTGCTCCGGCAGGCGGGGCACCCCTGGGCGCAGGAGACGGCCGTCCAGCGGGCGCCCGCCGGGACGCCCGGCGGTTCCACGGCGGCGGTGCAGCGCGTGAGGAACGACAAGAGGAACAACGGAGAGGGCACCTCGGGGAAGGCGGCGGCCTCCCAGGGAGGCAAGCGCCAGGGGGACCACGTCTTCAACTCGCTCGACGACACCGCCGACCGCGTCCACACCCGTCTCGTGGCGGCGTGGGACACGTTCTTCGCGGGCGTGGACGACGATACGAAGAAGACCGTCGCGAAAACCCTGAGGGCGGAGTTCGCCCGTGTCCACCAGCAACGCAAGGACGCGTTGACGGCCCTGACCACCGCCGCAGCAGCCGCCAAGGAGTACGGACACCCGGACAAGGGCTCCGAGTTCATGTCCTACATCGCCACTCTCCCGGAGCACTCGACGTCCGGGTCCGACGCGAACTCCGCCACGTTCGGCGATTTCAGTGAAGAGCTCAAGGCCTTGGCCTCCGCATGCGTCGAGGGCACGTGGGCGGTCCCCGCGGACATGGAGGCGGCGGCGCGAGAGGCCACCTGGCCGACGTATCTCGCCGACCGGATATACGACGCCGACGCGGCGGGCAAGGTGCTCAACCGGCGTCTGACCGTCAACGCGGACAAGAGGAAGTTCGCCCTCTGGGAGACCGAGGCCAAACGGCGCTACACCGCCCTCTTCACCGCCATCGTCACCGCCATGACCACGACACGCGCCGCCATCGTCTGGATGCGCCAGCAGAACGACGGTCCGCAGCAGCCCGCCGCCGCCACCTGACGGCCGGAGCCGGCGGCCTACGCCGCCCCTGCCGCCGCCTGCGGACCGGGGACCGGAAGCGAGGCGGGGCCCGAGACCGAGGCCGTAGCCGTGTCGGCCGGGGGTGACAGCGGGGAGACGCTCGCGGGAGAGCCGACCGAGGCGGAGCGGTCGGCCTCCTCACTCGTGGTGGTCAGGTCCGCCGGACCCTCCGTGGCGGGCGACGACCCCGGTTCCGACGACTCGGTCGACGGAGACGACTCGGTCGGCGGAGACGACTCGGGAGAGGACGTGTCCGTGGAAGGAGACGTGTCCGAGGGGGACGTCGGCGGCGAGGACGTGTCCGTCGACGGGGAGTCGGTAGGCGAGGACGGGGATGTGGAGGTCGACGTGGAGGGGGACGTGGGCGCCGAGGCCGTAGGGGACACGAAGGGAGGCCGCGGAGGCGGCGGGGTCGGCTTGTCCTGCCGGCCCGTGTCGCCGTGCTTCCGCGCGAACCACTTCTCGTCCTCGGGGTCGTACACGACGAAGACGTTCACGACCGTCACCGAGGGCGCCACGACGACGACCTGGGAGGTGCTGTACCCCTGCCACGGCGTCCCCGTCGTCCGCGGCTCCTTCTGCGCCACCGGATCGGTCAGAGGGTTGCCGCAGGCGCAGCGCACCCGGGGCGCTCCTCGGTTGTCGACCAGGACGGCCGTCCCCGCCTGGAGCACCGCCTGGTACGTGGTGGCGGCGCCGTCCCGGAAGCCGTGGTTCGTCACCCGGGTGTCGGCACGGAGCTGAAGCGGGGTCAGGGAGCGGAGATAGGCCGGTACCTCGTTCGCGGAGATGCCCAGGACCGAGGCGAAGGCCGTGTTCTTCGCGGGCTCGCCGGAGAGGTAGCGCACCTGCTGTTCCACGTCGCAGCTGGCCACCGACCGCGTCCCGCCGTAGAGGCCGGGCGTCGACCCCGACACCTCGGTGGTGGCCGACGCGGTACGGGGCGGCAGCGAGGCCGGCGAGGCGGAGGCGCCGCCGGTGCGGGCCGTCGACTTGGTGAACGGGTCGGGTCCCGCGGCGGCGGCGTTCTGGAGGAACACCTCACCGCCGCCCGCCCCCGCCGTGCCGTCGCCGTCGGGGCGGTTGGTGAGGACGACGACCAGGGCGGCGGCCGCCACCACGACGGCGGTGACCGAGGCGACCTTCGGGACGGAGCGCCACCAGGGTCCCTTGCCGGGGCCGCCGCTGCGGGAGGCGCCCGAACCGCCGCTCCCTGAGCCGCCGGAGGAACCGCCGCCGCCCGAGCCTCCCCCCGAACCGTCGTGGGGAGGCCCGGCGGGTGGCGGCGGACCGGCGGACCCGGGGCGTGTGCTCCGGCCCGAGAGGGGGCCGGAGGGGGGACCTGCGGGAGGGACCGACGGAGGGCCGGACGGCGGGTGGGAAGTCACGTTTTTCCCTTTCTTCCGTTCCGGGCCCATTGTGTGCGCCGAACGGTGCCCGCCCGCAAGCGGAGGGACTCACGCCCCGGCATCCGACATCCGGCAGCCCCGCAGTCGCGACATTCGGGCGGCCCCGCAGCGGTGGCAGCCCCGCACCAGCTTCACGCTCGTCCGCAAGCGGCCGACCGCCGCCGGTACTAGCGTGGTCAGCGTGATCAGTCGGCCCCCCACCTCCACGCGGCCCGCCGCGACCTCCACCGGGCCCCTCGCCCGCATCGGCCTCCAGGCCCTGGCGGCCGTGGTCGCCGGATACCTCGCGATGGGCGTCACGGCCGGCCTCGGCCTCTGGGCCGCGGGCGCGGCCGACCTGCCCGGCGGCTTCGCCGCCGTCCTCGCCGCCGTCGTCGTCATGGCCGTGGGCGGCAAGGTCGAACTCTCCGGCGACGCCGGATCCCTCGCGGGCACCCAGGGCGAACTGACCGCCATGCCCCTCACCGTCACCCTGGTGGGCGCGCTGGTCACGGGTTTCTGCTTCCTGCTCCCGCTGCGCCACCACGCCGTGGCGAGTTCCCGTGAACTCCTGCTGCGCGCCGCGAGCACCGTCGTCCTCTGGCTGGCCGCCCTCGCGGGGCTCTGCGCGCTCGCCCGGCACGACTTCCCCCTCACCATCGGCGGCGGCCGGGAGCAGACCGGGGACCTCGCGGACCTCTTCGGAGAGCTCCTCGACGCCGTGAACCCCACCGTCGGCTTCCGCACCGATGTCGGGCCCACCCTGTTCTACGGCCTCCTGTGGATCCTCGGCGTACTCGTCGTCGCGCTCCTCGTCTCCCGCAGGGCCCCGCTGCCGCCCCGGCTCGTCCGCTACCAGGAACCCGTCAGGCCCGCCGCCCACGCGATGCTCCTGCTCCTCCTCGCGTACGTGGCCGTCGGTCTCGTCATCGGCCTGGTCGTGGCGGCGACCAGGGGCCACGCCCCCGAAACCCTCGCCGTCCTCCTGCTCGGCCTGCCCAACGTCACCTGGCTCGCCCTCGGCGTGGGCATCGGCGGCTCCTGGGAGGGCCGGGCCGAAGGCCCCTTCGGCCTCCCCATGCCGCAGATCCTGGACGCCGTACTGCGCCAGGGCGGCGGCACCCGCGACACCCCGGACCTCTCGACCGTCGACCTGAGCTCGCTCGCCGCTCAGGACGGGAAGGCCTGGTGGCTGCTCCCCGTCGCCGCCCTCCTCGTCCTCGCCGCCGCCTTCGCGGCGGCGGTCCGCTCCCCGGCCCGGACCCGGCTCTGGCAGCACGCCCTGCACCTGGGGGTCGCGTTCGCCCTGACCATGCTGGTCGCCGCCCCCCTCACCCTGGTCGAAGCCCGCTTCGGCCTCTCGATCCTCGGCATCGGCGACCTCGGCTCGCTCGGCGGAGAGGTGCTCCTGCGCCCCCACATCTGGAAGACCGTCGGACTCGCCCTCCTCTGGGGCCTGTTCTTCGGCTTCCTCGGCGGGCTCCTCGCCACGCGGGTACGCCGCAAGGGCGAGATCGAGCACCAATAGCTCACGATCGAGGCCCTACAGCTCCCGGACGAGGCCCTACAGCTCCCGGAACACCGGCCGCGCCCACACCGGCGGGTCCCGCGGCGGCCCGAGGGGCTCGGGGCCCTTCGTCCCCACCGGCCCCGTCCCGCCGCCCCCGGAGCCGAGCGCGGCGAGCGCGGCGCGCAGCTCCGCGACGAACTCCAGGCACGTCCCGTACCGCTCCTCGGGCGTCTTCGCCAGCGCCCTCGCGAACACCGCGTCCGCAGCCTCCGGCAACCCGGGCCGTACCTCGGAGAGCGGCGGCGGCGGGTCGTACTGCTGCGCCCACAGCACCGCCCAGTCGGTGTCACGGCGGAACGGCGGCGCTCCCACCAGGGTCTCGAAGACCACGCACGCCAGGCTGTACACGTCGCACCGGCCGTCCACCGGCTTCCCCGAGATCTGCTCGGGCGCCACGTAGTCGAGGGTGCCGACGAACTCGCCCACCGTCGTGAAGCCGGTGAGCGACAGCGACTTCTTCGTCAGGCCGAAGTCCGTGAGGTACACGTGCTCCGGATGGTCGCGGTCCGTACCTTCGGCGACCAGGATGTTGCCGGGCTTCACATCCCGGTGCACGAGGTCGTGCGCGTGCGCCGCGTCGAGGGCCGAGGCGATCTGTACGGCGATCCGACCCGCCTTCACCGGTGGCAGCGGCCCCTCCCGGTCGAGCAGCGCCACCAGGTCCTGCCCCGCCACGTACCGCATGGCGATGTACAGCACGCCCTCCGTCTCGCCCGCCTCGAAGACCGGCACGATGTGCGGGTGGTCGATGGAGGCGGCGACCCGCGACTCGTGCGCGAAGCGCTTGCGGAAGGTGTCGTTACGGGCCAGCTCGGGGGCGAGCAGCTTCAGCGCCACCGTCCTGCCGAGCCGCAGGTCCCGCGCCCGGTAGACGACCGCCATCCCGCCGCGCCCGATCTCGCCCTCCACGCGGTAGCCCGCGACCTCCTTGCCGAGGAGCCCCGAGGGGCGGCCCGCCGGGAGTTCGGGGTCGTCGCGCGGCCCGCCGGCCATCAGCCCTCACCGACCGGTCCGGTGGGCGGCCGCTCCACGACCTGCGTCGGCGGTGGCGCGGCGGCGGGCGGGCGTTCCACGACCTGCGTCGGCGGTGGCGGCCCGGCGGCGGCGGACGGGTCGCCCCGCACCGCCACCTGCGTCGGCTTGTGCACGGGGGGAGTGGGGCCGGACCGTTCCTCAGGGGTCTTCTCGGGTGCGGACGCGGATCCGGCGACGGCGGGGGAGGAGGCGACCGAGGGCGCGGCCGAAGCGGCGTACGTACTGAGCCCCACGCCGTCGCAGTACACCCAGCGCTCGTGCTCCGCGTCGTACAGCCACACGGACTCGCCGTCGACGACCATGCCCACCCGCAGGCCCCGGGTCCGCAGCCGGAAGTGCTCGCCGTCGAGACGGCCCGCCCCCAGCTCCTCGGCGGCGCGCCGGTAGCGGCCGAGCGCGTCCTCCGCGCGGGCGATCAGCGGGCGCGGGTCGGCGGTCCTGGTGAGCGGCCTTCCCGCCGCCGGAGGGTCGTCGGGAACGGAGACGAGGAGGCGGGCGTCGACCCACGCCGTCCAGCCGTTGGAACACTGGACCCGCCCCCAGTCGCCGGTCCGCTCCTCCAGGCGCACCGGCAGGAACCCGTCAAGCGGCACCGTGGGCAGCGCCGGGTCCGGCGCCTCCCAGGCGGCGAGACCGGCACGCGGTACGACGTGGGTGGGCCGGAAGTCCGGCAGGTACTCGAACACGGGGACGCTCACGGGCCTACCTCCGCATGACGACCGGCTCGTGGCGGCGCAGCAGCCGGGCCACGAGAAGGCCGAGGACGAGACAGAGCAGCACCATCATGCCCATGTCGAACAACCAGGCCTCCGCCGTGTGGCGCATCAGCGGATCAGCCGTCTTGTCGCTCGGCGCGACCTCCCCGATGTCGATCGTCGCGCCCATCGCCGCGAACGCCCACCGCGAGGGCACCAGCCAGGCCAGCTGCTCCAGGACCGGCGTGCCCCGTACGGTCAGGAGCGCCCCGCAGAACACCACCTGCACGATGGCGAGGAGGACGAGCAGCGGCATCGTTACCTCCTCCTTGCGGACCAGGGCCGAGACGAGCAGACCGAGCATCATCGCGGTGAAGGAGAGCAGCGCGACGGCGAGCGTGATCTCCACGAGCGGAGGCAGCAGGACGCCCTTGCCGCCGGGCACGTTCAGCGGCACGCCGATCAGGGCCACCAGGGTGAGGACGACCGCCTGCACCACCGTGATCAGGCCGAGGACGACCACCTTGGAGGCGAGGTACGCGGAGCGGGACAGGCCCACGGCTCTCTCGCGCCGGTAGATCGTGCGTTCCTTGACCAGTTCGCGCACGGCGTTCGCCGCGCCGGTGAGGACTCCGCCCACACAGAGGATGAGCAGGACGTTCAAGGTCGACTCGGGGTTGAGGCTGCCCTCCGAAAGGGCTCTGGCCATCGCGCCCATCACGAACGGCAGCGCGATCATGATGGCGAGGAAGGTGCGGTCGGCGGAGAGCGCCGCCGCGTACCGGCGTACGAGCGTCCGCAGCTGCGAGCCCCAGCTCTGCGCCTTCGGGGGTGGGGCGGGCTCCGGCGGCGGGACGGCCCCGGCTCCTGTCCCGGTCCCGGGTACGGGGACCAGCGGGCGGGCCGTGGCGTCCGCGATGTACCGGCGGTGGAAGCGCGAGGACCCGTACTGACCGGCCCAGTCGCGGTCCCGGTCGTTCTCGAAGGCCTCGAAGGCCTCGGGCCACTGGTCGTAACCGAAGAAGCCGAGGGCGTCTCCTGGCGGCCCGTAGTAGGCGACGCGACCGCCCGGCGCGAGGACGAGCAACCGGTCGCACACGTCCAGACTGAGCACGCTGTGCGTGACCACGACGACCGTACGCCCGTCGTCCGCGAGCCCGCGCAGCATGTGCATCACGGACCGGTCCATGCCCGGGTCGAGGCCGGAGGTCGGCTCGTCGAGGAAGAGCAGCGACGGCTTGGTGAGGAGCTCGAGGGCGACGCTCACCCGCTTGCGCTGGCCGCCGGAGAGGCTGTGGATCGGCTGCTCCGCGCGCTCCACGAGACCCAGCTCGCGGATCACCTCGTCCACCCGGGCCCGCCGCTCGGCCGGGGCGGTGTCCTCGGGGAAGCGCAGCTCGGCGGCGTAACCGAGGGCGCGGCGCACCGTGAGCTGGAGGTGCAGGATGTCGTCCTGCGGGACGAGCCCGATGCGCTGGCGGAGCTCGGCGTAGTCCCGGTACAGGTCACGGCCGTCGTACAGCACCGTGCCCCGGTCGGCGGGGCGTTGGCCGGTGAGCGCGCCGAGGAGCGTCGACTTGCCCGCGCCGGACGGCCCGACGACCCCGAGCAGGCACTTCTGGCCCACCGGGAAGGACACCTCGTCGAGGAGCGTCCGGCGGCCGTGGTCGACGGTGACGGCCAGTTCCTGGACGTCGAGGGAGACCTCGCCGGTGTCGGTGAACTCGACGAGCTGCCCGCCGATCAGACAGAACGCGCAGCGGCCGATGCCGACGATGTCGTCCGGCGTCACGCGGGCGTCGACGACGGGGGCGCCGTTGAGGAAGGTGCCGTTGTGACTGCCGAGGTCATGGATCCAGTACGTGCCGTCCGGCTGGGCACGGAGCTCGGCGTGCCGCCGCGAGACGACGAGGTCGGAGACGACGACGTCGTTCTCGGGGGCGCGGCCGATCCGGATGGTGTGCGCGGGCAACGGCCGCACGGAGGTCGGACGCCGGAAGGTACCGGTGGCGGCGGGATGCGAGACGGAGGGGGGCCGGGGGGCCGCCGCGGGCGGGAGGGGATCGGGCCGGGGGGACTCGGGCCGGGGTGGCGGGGGTGGCGCTTCCGGTACGGGGGGCGGTGGCGTTACGGCCGGGGGCTCCGGTACGGCGGCCGGAGGTTCCGGTACGACCGCCGGGGGCTCCGGTACGCCGACCGGCGTATCCGGCGCTCCGGCCGGGGGTTCCGGTACGCCGACCAGCTCCGGTGCTACGGCCGGAGGTTCGGGTACGGCGGCCGGCGTATCCGGTACGGGGAGGGGTCCCGGCACAGCAGACGGTGTCGCCGCCGAGAACACCGCGCGCGGCCCGTCCTCCGGGTGCCCGAACCGTACGATCGTCCCGGGGCGCACCTCCCGGGTTCCGGCCACGCGAAGGCCGTCGTCCGTGTAGGTGCCGTTCGTGCTGCCCTCGTCCGCCAGGGTCCAGTGGCCGTCGGCGGCGCTGAGCACCGCGTGATGCCAGGACGCCCGTGCGTCCGCGAGGACGACGTCGCTGGTGGGGTCTCGTCCGACGCGGTAGACGCGGCCCGGCGTCATGCGCGTCGCGTCCCCCTCGATCTCGAGAACCAGGTCAGGCGCCGCGGGCGCGACGGGTCGCTCTCCCATGGGTGAATTTTATCCGCCGGTGCTCATCCGTGCCCGGGATGGGACCGCCGGTAGGGTGGGCGTCCGCCGCAGCGGCGGCGCCCGACGAAGGAGGAAGCACCCGTGCCGAAAGGTGTCACCAGGCGGCGGCCCCGTACCCGCGCGGCGCTCCTGAAGGCCGCCCTGGAGACCTTCGCCGAGCACGGCTTCCACGCGACGACGATCGAGCAGATCTGTGAGCGCGCCGGCTACACGAGAGGCGCGTACTACTCGAACTTCGCGAGCAAGGAGGAACTCTTCCTCGCTCTCTTCGACGAACACAGCGACCGGACCGTGCGGCGGCTGGCCGAGGCGATCGACGCGCTGTCGGCGGAGGAGTACACGCTGACGCGGCTCGCGGAGCTCGCCGCCCGCGTCGAGGCGGACGAGCGGGACTGGTACCTGGTCACCACGGAGTTCACCCTGCACGCCATCCGCGACCCGCAGGCCGCCTGGGTGCTCGCCCGCCACGACGAGCGGCTGCGGGCCGAGATCGCCCGCGGGCTGACGCTCGTGCTGCGGCGGGCGGGGCGCGAACTGACCGTGGACGCCGACCGGTTCGCGCGGCTTCTCATCGCCCTGCGCGAGGGGGGTCTCGCGCAGAGCTATGTGGAACCGGACGTGCTGCCGCCCGGCAGCCTGGAACGGCAGTTCCTCGCCCCGCTCCTGGAGGCGTCGACGCGGGAGATCCCCGCCCCGGCGGATCAGTCGAAGAGGTCGGGGTCGGACGCGGTGATCTGATCCCAGAGCGGGCGCGCCTGGAACCAGCCGGCCAGATGACCGCCGACCTGGCCCCGGGTGAGGAGGGCCGTCTCCCGGTCGATGAGCTGCGGGGTGCCCGCCGCCATCGCGAGGAGCTGCGCCTGGCAGGAGCGCTCCATGGTGACGAACCACCAGACGGCCTCGGCGACGGAGTGGCCGACCGTGAGCAGGCCGTGGTTCTTGAGGATGACCGCCTTGTGGTCGCCGAGGGCCTTGGCGACCCGCTCGCCCTCCTCGGTCTCGTTCACGACGCCCCGGTAGTCGTCGTAGATCCCGTGGTCCTCGAAGAACGCGCAGGCGTCCTGGGTGATCGGGGCGAGCGGGATGCCGAGGCTGGAGAACGCCTTGCCGTGGAGGGAGTGCGAGTGCGCGGCGGCGACCGCGTCCGGCCGGGCGGCGTGGACCCGCGAGTGGATGACGAACGCGGCCCGGTTGACGGGCCGGCGCCCCTCGATGACGGTCCCCTCGTGGTCCACCAGGATGAGGTCGGAGGCCTTGATCTGGCCGAAGCTCATGCCGAAGGGGTTGACCCAGAAGGCGTTCGGTTCGCCGGGGTCGCGGACGGTGATGTGCCCGGCGACCCCTTCGGAGAACCCGAACCTTCCGAAGATCCGGAACCCGGCGGCGAGTTGCTCCTTCCGGTACCGCCGCTCCTCCTCGACGGAGCCGAAGGTGGGCGGCAGCGGCAGGACCACCCCGTCGGGCAACGCTCCGACGACGGCGGCGAGCGCGGGAGGCACGGTGCTCATGACGGCTCCTCGGTGAGCGGGTGGGGCACGGCGCGCCAAAAGATACAGAGGTGCATCCGATACGACAACGGACGGCGGCCGGCTCCGTGCCGCCGGGATCAGACCGCCGGCGCCCCGAACCGGGCCACGCAGTGCCAGAGCTTCTTCACGTCCTGCGGGTCGTACCGCCCCGAGCCGGCCGCCTCCTGCACGATCGCGGCGTCGAGCCATCCGTCGACGGCGACCCGGGCGCCGAGTTCCACGTACGCGGGCCCCCGGAATCCGGGATGACGGCGCAGTTCGCCGACGGAGAGGCGGAAGCCGCCGTGCCACTCGACGGGACACGGCGCCAGCCGAGCGGCCGCCTCCACCTCCGTGCCCTTGTGACTCGGATCCAGGACGAGCGCTTCCACATCGCGCCCGATCACCACCGGTCCGTGCACCTGCGCCTCGATGTAGTCGTCGAGCGGATCCTTGTCGTCGGCCTCGGCGAGGGCGACCAGGCGCATCCGGGACGCGACGCCGAAGTCCACGGGTTCCAAGAAGCTGTCCGGATAGCAGAAGGTGGTGCGCTCCAGGGCGGCGGCTGTCAGACGCAGATGGGCGGAGCCGAAGCGAGGAGCGGCACCGAAGGGGCGGTGGCGGAAGTTCAGGGCGCCGTAGACCGGGCGCGTGTGCGCGGGTGCCTCGTCGTACGCCCCGCCGAAGATACGGCTCTCCCACCGCCACCGGTCTCCGCCGGGCCGGGCCGTGAGCCCGCCGTTGCTCGTGCCGGTGACGAACTGGGAGCGGTACACCCCCTCGTCCGCGAGTCGGCGGAGGAAATGCGGGTGGAAGTTGAGGGTGACCCGCAGGGAGGGGTCGAGCGCGTCTCCCGTGGAGCCGTCGGCCACATGGGCGAGGGCCTTCCTGGCGTGGGCGAGACCGGGGGCGTCGAGCGGTGTCATCCGGGCAGTGTGCCGGAGGGGCGGGGGTTGCGGCCCGGGGTTTTCGGTGGCTACGGTCGACGGGTGGGGAAAGCGCTTACTCTCTAGGGTCACCCGCCTGCCGCCCCGCCCCTCCCGCCGCCTCTGGAGTCCGCACCGTGTCCACCGCCGACGTCCTGATCTACACCCGCACCGCGGGCTACCGCCACGAGTCCATCCCCGACGGCGCCGCCGCGCTCTCCGAGCTCGCTCGGGAGCTCGGGCGGACGGCCGAGGTCACCGAGGATCCGGGTGCTTTCCATCCGGGGCGTCTGGCCGCGTGCGCCGTCGTCGTGCTGTTGTCCACGACCGGGAACGTCCTGACGCCCGAAGGCCGCGCCGCCTTCGAGGCGTACCTGCGAGGCGGTGGCGCGCTGCTCGCCGTCCACGCCGCGGCGAACGCCGAACCGGACTGGCCCTTCTACGGCGAACTGCTCGGCACCCGCTTCGACGGCCACCCCGAGGTCCAGCCCGGAGTCGTCCTCGTCGACGGCCACGACCATCCGGCGACCGCCCCGCTCCCGGACCGCTGGGCCTGGACCGACGAGTGGTACAACTTCACCTCCCACCCGAGCAGCACAGGCGCCGACCGCGTACGGATCCTCGCCCGGGCCGACGAGTCCACCTACCGCGGCGGCACCCACGGAGAAGACCACCCGCTCGTCTGGTGCCGGGACGTGGACCGGGGCCGTGTCTTCTTCACCGCCCTCGGACACGCTCCGGAGGCCTACCGCGACCCCGTCTTCCGCGCACACCTCTCCGGCGCCCTCGCCTGGCTGACCGCCTGACACGCCCCGCGCCCCCACCCCCCGGTCACCCCACCGCCCCGCCCCTGTTGCGCTCCGCCGTGCTTGGCGGAAGGTTGCAGACGGGGGACCGGGGCAGGTGCAGACGGGGGCAGGGACACAGACGGGGACGGACGGCAGGAGGAGGCAGGGCATGGGCATCGCCAGCGTGAACCCCGCGACCGGCGAGACGCTGCGTACCTACGAGGCCCACGGGCCCGAGGAGGTCGAGCGGCGGATCGCCGCCGCCCACGAGGCGTACCGCCAGTACCGCACCACCTCCTTCGCCGAACGCGCCCGCCTCATGCGTGCCGCAGCAAGCCTCCTCGACGAGGACACCGAGGACATCGCCCGCACGATGACCGTCGAGATGGGCAAGCCGATCGCCGCCGCCCGCGCGGAGGCCGGCAAGTGCGCCAAGGCCATGCGCTGGTACGCCCGTAACGCGGAGGAGCTGCTCGCCGACGAGCACCCGGCCGAGAGCGACGTCCAGGACTCCGGCGCGGACGTGGCCCGCGTCCACTACCGGCCCCTCGGCCCGATCCTCGCCGTGATGCCGTGGAACTTCCCGCTCTGGCAGGTGATCCGCTTCGCCGCCCCCGCCCTCATGGCGGGCAACACCGGCCTCCTCAAGCACGCCTCCAACGTGCCCCAGACCGCGCTCTACCTCGGTGACCTCTTCCGCCGGGCCGGATATCCCGAGGGCTGCTTCCAGACCCTCCTCATCGGCTCCGGCGACGTCGAGACGGTGCTGCGGGACCCCCGCGTCGTCGCCGCCACCCTCACCGGCAGCGAACCGGCCGGCCGGGCCGTCGCCGCCGTCGCGGGCGACGAGGTGAAGAAGACCGTCCTGGAACTCGGCGGCAGCGACCCGTACATCGTCATGCCCTCCGCCGACATCGTCGGCGCCGTGAAGACCGCCGTCACCGCGCGGGTACAGAACAACGGGCAGTCCTGCATCGCCGCCAAACGGTTCATCGTCCACCGGGACGTGTACGACGACTTCTCCGAGCGCTTCACGGCCGCCATGAACGCCCTCACCGTGGGCGACCCCCTCGACGAGTCCACCGACGTCGGCCCCCTCGCCACCGAACAGGGCAGGACCGACCTGGAGGAGCTCGTCGACGACGCCGTACGCCACGGCGCCACCGTCCTGTGCGGCGGCCACCGTCCCGAGACCCCGCAGCTCCGGAACGGCTGGTACTACCGGCCCACCGTCCTCACCGGCATCACCCCGCAGATGCGGATCCACCAGGAGGAGGCCTTCGGCCCGGTCGCCACCGTCTACCCGGTCAGCGACGCCGAGGAGGCCGTGGCCGTCGCCAACGACTCCCCGTTCGGGCTCAGCTCCAACGTCTGGACCCGCTCCCCGGAGGAGCTGGACTTCTTCGTCCGGGACCTGGAGGCCGGCGGCGTCTTCGTCAACGGCATGACCGCCTCCCACCCGGCGCTGCCCTTCGGCGGGATCAAGCGCTCCGGGTACGGACGGGAGCTCGCGGGCCACGGCATCCGCGAGTTCTGCAACCCGACCACCGTCTGGCAGCGAGCCTGACCGCCCGCCCCCCCGCCCCCGGCCCCCTCAGGCCCCTGTCCACTCCAGTAGCCGTTCCGCCGACCAGGTGTTGACCACCCGATCCTCCGGCACCCCGCACTCCTCCGCCCGCGCGCAGCCGATGATCTGCCACTCCAGCTGGCCGGGCGCGTGCGCGTCCGTGTCCACCGCGAAGTACGCCCCCGCCGCCACCGCGATCCGCAGCAGCCGCCGCGGCGGATCGAGCCGCTCCGGGCGGCTGTTGATCTCGACGGCCGTCCCCGCCTCCGCGCACGCGGCGAACACCCGCTCCGCGTCGAACTCGGACTCCGGCCGCAGCCGTCCGCCCGCCACAAGACGGCCCGTGCAGTGCCCGAGGACGTCCATCAGCGGGTCGCGTACCGCCCGTTCGAGCCGCCGGGTCATCGACCTCGCGTCCATCCGGAGCTTCGAGTGGACCGAACCGACCACCAGGTCGAGGCGTTCGAGCAGCTCCGGCTCCTGGTCCAGCGAGCCGTCCTCCAGGATGTCGCACTCGATCCCGGTCAGCAGCCGGAACGGCGCCCACTCCTCGTTCAGCCGCGCCACCACGTCCAGTTGCTCCCGCAGCCGCTCAGGCGACAGACCGCGCGCCACCGTGAGCCGGGGCGAGTGGTCCGTGAGCACCGCCCACTCGTGGCCGAGCTCCGCCGCCGCGCGGCCCATGTCCTCGATCGAGGCTCCGCCGTCCGACCAGTCCGAATGCAGATGGCAGTCGCCGCGCAGGGCCGCCCGCAGCGCCTCGCCGCCGGTCCCCGGCTCGGCCGACCGCAGCGACTCCGCCAGCTCCTCCTCCAGATGGGCCAGATACTCCGGCACCTGCCCCGCCAGCGCCTCGCGCACCACCGCCCCCGTCTTCGGCCCGAGACCCTTCACGGACTCCAGCGTGCCCGCGGCCGCGCGCCCGGCCGCCTCGCCCTCGGGCAGGGCGGCGACCGCGGCGGCGGCCGTACGGAAGGCCTTCGCCCGGTACCCCGGCGCCTGCGCCCGCTCAAGCAGGAACGCGATCCGGTTCAAGGCGGCCACAGGGTCCATGACGTTCCTCCTCAGGCACCGTTCGCCGAGGTGCCGGTCGGCACCGTCGCCGGACCGATCTCGCACCACACGGCCTTGCCCTCGCCGCGCGGTTCGACCCCCCACCGGGAGGCCAGCGCGTCGAGCAGCATCAGCCCACGGCCCGAGGTCGCGGCCTCGCCGGGGGTACGCCGCCGGGGCCACGCGCTCGACCGGTCCTGCACCGAGAGCCGTACCCGCCGCACCGGCTCGGGCAGCACTTCGAGGGTGAGCACCGCACCGCCCTCGGTGTGGAGCAGCACGTTGACGAGCAGCTCGCCCGTCATCAGCTCGGCGTCGTCGGCGAGTTCCGGCATGCCCCAGTCCCGCAACGCCTGCCCGACGGCCGCGCGCGCGTCCGAGAGGCCCTGCGGATCGGCCTGGTGGATGTACTGGTGGATGCGCGGCGCCTTCGGCGTGCCCGGGTCCGGGCTGCGCCGCAGCACCAGCAGCGCCACGTCGTCACCCGAGCCCCAGCGCTCCCACAGCCGCTCGGAGAGGTGGTCGGCGAGCGCCTCCGCCTGCGGCGGGCCGCTCCCGATCGCCTCCGAGAGCGCGGCGAGCCCGGTCTCGATGTCCGAGCCCGGCTGTTCGACGAGACCGTCCGTGCACAGCACGAGGGTCTCCCCGGGCACGAGGTCGAGCCGTGTCTCCGGGAACTCCTCGTCCCCGAAGAAGGTCGCGAGCCCCAGCGGCAGCCCGCCCCGCAGATTGGGCTGTCCGACCCGGCCGTCGGTGTGCCGGATGAGCGGCCCCAGATGCCCCGCCCGCACCGCCCGCAGCGTTCCGCTCCCCAGGTCCACCTGGGCGTACGTGCAGGTGGCGAAGCGATTGGTGTCCAGCTCGGCCAGAAACCGGGAGGCCCGGGCCAGCACCGTCGAAGGGGCGTGGCCCTCGCCCGCGTACGCGCGCAGGGCGATCCGCAGCTGCCCCATGATGGCGGCGGCGTGGGTGTCGTGCCCCTGGACGTCGCCCACGACGATCCCGACCCTGCCCCGGGGCAGCGGGATCACGTCGTACCAGTCGCCGCCGACCTGCCGGCCGCTCCACGCCGCGTGGTAGCGCACGGCGATCTCCCCGCCGGTGATCGCCGGGATGCGGCGCGGCAGCATCGTCGCCTGGAGGCCGGTCGCCAGCTCCCGTTCCTCGTCGAAGAGGATCGCCCGCTGGAGCGACTGGGCGACGATCGCCGCGAGCCCGAGCGCGAGGTTGCGCTCGTCGGCGTTGAACGACGTACGGCCCCGGTAGAAGAGGGCCATGCCCCCGAGGGAACGTGCCTGCGCCACCAGCGGCAGATAGCAGGCGGCCCGGAAGTCGAGTTGCGCCAGGTAGGGGGCGAGCTCGGGGAAGTCCCGCCCGAGCGACGGGAACGAGGAGACGAAGCGGGGCCGCCCGCTCAGTACGGCCTCGGCCAGCGGAAGCCCCCGGTCGAGGCGGCGGATGCGGAGGTCGTCGAGGACGTCGAGGGACTCGCCGCTGAGCGCGATGATGTTGAGCGAGCCGTTCTCGACGAGTCCGAGCGCGAGCCCGTCCGCGCCGAGCCGGGCGAGCCCGCCGGGGCCGGTCAGTGCGGCGGTCACGTCGTCGACCGTCACCGCGCGCGACAGGGCGTTCGTCGTCCGCTCGACGATGCTCGTCTGGACCTCGCGCCGCTTCTCCAGTTCCTGGACGAAGGCGAAGCGGGTGACCTCGGCGGTGGTGTCCCGCACGACGCCGACGATCCGCCGGGCCCAGCCGTCGGGCGAGCGCAGGATCCGGGCCTGCACATGGATCCAATGGGGTGGTCCGTCGTCCTGCGGGATGGGGAAGTGCGCGGTGTACGAGACCTCGCCGCCGGTGACCGCCTGCCGCACGACCTCGTCGAGACGGGCCCGCTCCTCGGGGACGAGCCGCACCACGAGCGTCTCCGGACGCCCGTCGAAGGCGTCCGGTGACAGCCCGAAGACCAGCAGCCCGGACGTGTCGACATCGATGGTGCCCGTGTCGAGATCCCAGTCGAAGCTGCCGGTCCTGTTCATGGCGAGCCACTCGGCGGGCCCGATCTCGCCATTGCGCGGAGGCCGGTCTTCATCGGTCATCCTCCCCATTGTCGAACCCGCGCCCCGCCGACGCCATGGCGATGACACGGCGTGGCGCGAGTTCGCCTCGGCCGGGCGGGAGGTCTCCGGTACGGGGGAAATACCGGGGGGCCAGGGTGGCCGGCGGGGCAGAATGGGCCGGTGCAGCCGTCCTACCGTGTTCTCGGTCCGTGCCAGGCCTTCCGTACCGACGACGGGACGGAGGCGCACCTCGGCGGCGTCAGGCTCCGGGCCCTCCTGACCGCGCTCGCCGCGGCGGGTGGGCGCGTGGTGAGCCCCCGCGCGCTGATCGACCAGGTGTGGGCCGCCGACGCCGGCCCCGCTCTCGCCGAGGACCGCGACCAGGACCGTACGGCGGCGCTCCAGGCCCTCGTCGGCCGACTGCGCCGGGCTGTGGGCCGGGACGCGGTGGAGTCGGTGCCCGGCGGGGGCTACCGGCTTGCCGCCGAGCCCGACGCCGTCGACCTGTACCGCTTCGAACGCCTCGCCGCGGAGGGAGCCGCCGCCCTCGCCGCAGGGCACGCGGCGAGCGCCGCCGACCTGCTCGACGAGGCCCTGGGGCTCTGGCGCGGCCCCGCCCTCGCGGACCTGCCCGGCCGGGACGCCGACCCCCTGGTCGTACGGGTCGAGCAGCGGCACACCCGGGCGCGGCGCGACCGGCTCGCCGCCGACCTGACCCTCGGGCGGGCCGACGAGGTCCTCGCGCCGCTCGCCGCCCTCGCGGCCGGGCAGCCGCTCGACGAACCCCTCCAGGCCCTGCGGATCCAGGCCCTGCGCGCGGCGGGACGGCCCGCCGAGGCCCTCGCCGCGTACGAGGAGGTACGCGCGGGCCTCGCGGACCGGCTGGGCACGGACCCGGGGCCCGAACTGCGCTCCCTGCACGCCGAAATCCTGACCGACGGGACACCGCCCCCGCCGCCGGGAGTCCCGTCCCGCGCGCCCGCCCTGCCCGCCCGGCTGACCTCGTTCATCGGCCGGGACGGGGAACTCGGCGCGCTCGCCGCCGCGTGGGACGACCGGCGGCTCGTCACGCTCACCGGCCCGGGCGGCGTGGGCAAGACCCGCCTCGCCCTGGAGGCGGCCGAGACGTACAGCGGCCCCGTCCATCTCGCCGAACTCGCCTCCGTACGCGAGGGGGCCACGGTCGCCGCCGCCGTCCTCAGCGCGCTCGGGGCACGCGAGACCCACCTCTGGCACCGCCCCGCCGCCCCCGGGACCGGCCCCGACGACTCGTTCGCCGACCTCGTCGAGCACTGCGCGGGGCGGCGGATGCTGCTGATCCTCGACAACTGCGAGCACGTGATCACCGAGGCGGCCGAGCTCGCGCAGGCCCTCCTCACGCGCTGCCCGGGCGTGACCGTGCTCGCCACGAGCCGGGAACCGCTGGGAGTGCCGGGGGAGGTGGTGCGTCCGCTGGGGCCGCTGCCGATGGCGATGGCGCTGCGCCTCTTCGGGGAGCGGGGTGCGGCGGCGCGTCCGGGGTTCGCGATCGGCGAGGACCCCGAGGCGGCGGCGGAGGTGTGCCGCCGTCTCGACGGGCTGCCGCTGGCCATCGAGCTGGCCGCGGCCCGGTTGCGGCTGCTGTCGCCGCGGCAGATCGCGGACCGCCTCGACGACCGGTTCCGGCTCCTGACCTCGGGCGCGCGGACGGTGCTGCCGCGCCAGCAGACCCTGCGGGCGGTGGTGGACTGGTCGTGGGAGCTGCTCGACGGGGCGGAGCGGGCGGTGCTGCGGCGGCTTGCGGTGTTCACGGGGGGCTGCGACCCGGAGGCGGCGGAGGGGGTGTGCGCCGACGCTCCGGGCCGGGACGGACAGGCCGGGCGGGACACCGCGGACGTACTGCACGTGCTGGGCGCCCTTGTCGACAAGTCGCTGGTCGTGGCGTCGCCGGGACCGGGACCGGGACCGGACGGCCGGGGGATGAGGTACCGGCTCCTCGAGACCGTCGCGGAGTACGCCGGGGAACGGCTCGACGAGGCCGGGGAGCGGGCCGGGACCGAGCGGCGCCACCTCACGTACTACCGGGAGCTCGCTCGCCGCACCGACCCCGAGCTGCGAGGGCCGGGACAGGTCACCGCCATCGCCCGCCTTGAGCGCGAGCACGACAACCTGCGCGGCGCTCTACGGACGGCCCTGGCGCTCGGCGACGAGCAGGAGGTGCTCTGCCTCGTCCACTCCCTCAGCTGGTTCTGGCAACTGCGCAACCACCAGATCGACGCCAGGACCTGGGCCGCGGAGTCCGCCCGCCTCGGACCCGACCCGTTCCAGAAGCCCGTCCGCCGCGCCGAGCCGTTCGACGGCCGGTGCACGGACGTACCGCCGCCGTGGACCGGCGAGCGGCTCCTGGAAGCCCGGCGCGGCGGCCACCTCTACGCGCTCGCCACCCAGGGCGGCCAGGGCGCCGCCGCGCTCGAACACCCCGAGACCCGCGCCCGGCTCGACGCGCTGGTCTCCGCGTACCGCCCCGGCCTTCCGCAGACCTGCCGCCAGCCGGGGACGATGTGGCACTTCGCACGGCTCATGACCGGGGAACTCCCGAGCCTCGACGCGGCCCTCACCTCGATCGTCGACGCCTGCCGCGCCCACGCCCCCGGCTGGGACCTGGGCTTCGCCCTCCTCATCCGGGCCAAGCTGATCGGACACGGCCCCGCCGACGCCGCCGAGGCCCTCGCCCTCTTCGAGGCCGCCGCGGACGCCTGGGGCATCGCGGAGTCCCTCGCGGCCCGGGGCGAGGCGTACGACCGCGCCGGCCGGCTCGCCGAGGCCGCCGCCGACTTCGAACGGGCCGCGGACGCCGCCGCCCGTGTCGGCGCGCGCTCCCAGGTCCCCGTCTTCACCGCCCGCCTCGCGGCCGCCAGGCTCAGGCTCCGTCCGGACGGGGACCCGGCGGCGGAACGGCTCTTGACCGAGGCCGCCGACGAGGCGGGGGAGTGGGGTGCCGAGGCCGCGGGCTCCGCGCGGATGCTGCTCGCCCAGCACTACGGCGGCACCGGCCGCACCGACCTCGCCCGCGCGCAGCTCTCCCTGCTCGAGGAAGAATTCGGGGACGCGACCCCGGCCCTCTTCTGGGGGCTCGTCGGCGGGATGTGGGCGTGGCTGGACTGCGTGGACGGCGGCCCGTACGACCGGGCGGTGCGGCGTCTCGCCCGCGCCGCCGCGGAGGTGGAGACCCTCGCCCACCTGGTCGCCCCGTACCTCCTCCTCGTCCAGTTCGCGACGGGTGCGTGGGCGCTCGCGGGGCGGGGCGGACCGGGCGACGCCGAGACCGGCGCCCGGCTCCTCGGCGCGTACGACGCCCACGCGGGCTCCGCGGTGGACGGCGGCTTCCGCCCCTTCAGCCCGGAGACGGAGGCCCTGATCAGGACCCGCGCCGAGGAGGCGGTCCGCGCCTTGCTCGCCCCGGCGACCTACGCCCACCACCACGAGGAGGGCGCCACGCTCTCCCTCCGGGCGGCCGCGGAACTCGTCCGCGGCGGCGGGGAGACCGGGGGCGCCTGACCACGGCCCCGCCGGGCCTCGCGCGTAGGGCCCCGGTCACGGCCCACAGCGTCGCCCGGATGCGGTCCGGGTGGTCGGACACGAGAATGGCCAGTGCCGGAAGAACACGTAGGAGGCGGCATGAACGCTGAGCCCGACAAGACGTCCCTGGGGGACTTCCCGACGCCCGACCGGTTGCTGCACGCCGGGTCGGAGGGCGAGTTCACGGCCGAGGACCTGGTCCTCGCCTCAGGCCGTGACGTGAATCCGAAGAGCCTCGCCTGGGCGGAACGCCGTATGGCGGAGAAGGGTCGCGCCTCCATGGACGAGCTCCTGCCGTAGTCCGACCGGGCCGGGGCATCCGCCCCTGCCCACCCCGTCGGCCCCGGTTCGGCAGCCCCGAGCCGGGGCCGCGGGCCGCCCGGAGCCGTTCCGAGGCGTCCCGTACCGCCCCGAGGCTTCCGCATTTGTGGAACACGTTCTACCGTGGCCGCCGTCGCGCGTCGCAGGACCGCCGCCACGGGAGGCCCCATGCACCTCGAGTACACGCCCGCCCAGAACCGCCTGCGCGCCGAGCTGCGCGCGTACTTCACCGAGCTGGTCCCGGCCGACGTCCACACCCTCCCCCCTAGCCTCAAGGGCAGGGGAGGTGCCCCCGTCGCGGACCCGGCCGCGCAGAAGCGCTTCTACCGCGAGACCGTGCGACGGCTCGGCGCCGACGGTTGGCTGGGGGTCGGCTGGCCGACCGAGTACGGCGGCCGCGGGCTGACCGCGATGGAGCAGTTCATCTTCTTCGACGAGGCGGCGCAGGCGGGCGTACCGCTGCCCCTCATGGCCCTGAACACGGTCGGGCCGACGATCATGCGGTACGGCACCGACGAGCAGAAGGCGTACTTCCTGCCCCGGATCCTCTCCGGCGAGATCGACTTCGCCATCGGCTACAGCGAGCCCGACGCGGGCACCGACCTCGCGGCCCTGAAGACCCGTGCGGTACGGGACGGGGACACGTACGTCGTCAACGGGCAGAAGATCTGGACCACCAACGGCGACACCGCCGACTGGGTCTGGCTCGCCGTCCGCACCGACCCCGACGCACCGCCCCACAAGGGCATCACCATGCTCCTCGTCCCCACGGCCGACCCCGGCTACTCCTGCACCATCATCAACACCCTCGCCTCGCACGACACCACCGCCAGCTACTACGACGACGTCCGGGTCCCCACCTCCCGCCGGGTCGGCGAGGAGAACAAGGGCTGGCGCCTGATCACCAACCAGCTCAACCACGAACGCGTCACCCTGGCCGCCCACGGCACCATGGCGATCCGCGCCCTTCACGACGTGCAGCGCTGGGCCGCCACCACCCCGCTCACCGACGGCCGGCGCGTCATCGACCTGCCCTGGGTCCGCCGCGCCCTCGCCCGCACCCACGTCCGGCTCGACGCGATGAAGCTCCTCAACTGGCAGATGGTGAGCGCCGTCCAGCACGGCACGCTCACCCCCCAGGACGCCTCCGCCGTCAAGGTCTACGGCTCCGAGGCCCGCCGCGACGCCTACGCGTCCCTCATGGAGGTCGTCGCCGCCGCCGGCGCCCTCAAGGAGGGCTCGGCGGGCGCGGTCCTCCGCGGCGAACTGGAACGCGGCTACCGCTCGGCCGTCATCTTCACCTTCGGCGGCGGCAACAACGAGATCCAGCGCGAGATCATCTCGTGGATCGGCCTGGGCATGCCCAGGGTCCGCCGCTAGGACGGACCGGACACCGACCGGTAGGAGTCAGTCCTCGACGTCGACGACGACCCAGTCGCTGATCTCGCGCCACAGCCGGACCGACTCCTGATGGAAGGGGTGCACGATGTACCGGTCGACCGCTTCCATGTCGTCCAGGAGCCCCTCGGCGAGGAAGTCGTAGGCGATCTCCCTGGGGGAGACGTTGCGCCCGTGGCGCCACGCGCGGAGCTCGGGGACCTCACCGCCCACCTGGGCGGTGGAACGTTCCGCCTCCACGGCGCGCGGGTCGTTCCAGTCGACCCCGGGCTTGAACTTGAACAGCACGACATGACGTATCACGGAGCATCTCCTGCGCATGGGTGAGGGCGGAACGCGGACAGTCGGGCGACGGCTTCCCGGAGCCGTTCCTCCGGCGCGAGCAGGCTCACCCGTACGTAACCCTCGCCGTACGCCCCGAACCAACGGCCGGGCGCCACCGCGACCTTGGCCCGGGTCAGCAGCTCGTCGGCGAAGGCGACGGACCCTCCGCCGCCGGGTATCGGCAGCCAGGCGAAGATCGACCGAGGTACGTCGATCCGCCAGCCGGCCTCCCTCATCCCGGCCACGAAGACGTCCCTGCGGCGTTGGTAGATCCCCGTCAGCTCCCGGACGCAGTCCTGCGGGCCGGACAGGGCCGCGACGCCGGCCCGCTGGATGAACGGCGGGAGCGAGACGTAGTAGTGCTCCTGGATGAGGTTGATCGCGGCGACGACGTCACGGTTGCCGACCACGGCACCGATCCGCCAACCCGCCATGTTGAACATCTTCGACAACGAGATGAACTCGACGCCCACGTCCTTGGCGCCTTCCGTCGCCAGGAACGAGGCCGGGACCTGTCCGTCGAAGCCCAGGGCCCCGTAGGCGAAGTCGGACGCCACGATGACGTCGTGCTCGGCCGCGAAGCGGACCGTGTCCTCGTAGAACTCCGGTGGCGCCGTCACCGAGGTGGGGTTGTTGGGGTAGTTGAGGAACATGAGCTTGGCCCGTTCGCACGTCGCCGGGTCGAGCGCGCCGTAGTCGGGCAGGAAGCCGTTCTCCCGCAGGAGCGGAAGGGGGTGCATATGGGCCCTGGCGAGGACCACGCCCGCCCAGTAGTCGGGGAAGGCCGGGTCGGGCATCAGACAGACGTCGCCCGGGTTCAGGAAGCACTGACTGATCTCCACCAGTCCGGCCTTCGCGCCGAACAGGATCGCGACCTCCGTCTCCGGGTCGAGCCGGACCTGGTGGTTCGCCTCGTACCACTGGGCGATGGCGGCCTTGAGTTCGAGCAGTCCCGAGAAGGACGGATACCGGTGCGTTCCGGGGTCGAGCACCTCGCGGCGCAAGGCCTCGACGATGTGCGGCGGAGTGGGCAGGTCGGGATTCCCCTGGCAGAGGTTGACGACGTCCTCACCGGCCCCGACGAGCTGGTCGATCCTGCCCACGGTCGTCGCGAAGGAACTCCTGGGCAGATCGAGGAGCCGTCGCGCGAACTCAGTCTTCATATGCCGCAACTCCCGCCTCGCGCGCCCTGTCCTCGTCCTGTCCCCTGTCTTTGTCCCTGTCCCTGTCCCTGTCCCTGTGCCTGTAGACCCACGCGCTCAGGCCGAACGCGACGAGCGTGATCCCGGCGCAGACATAACCCACGGCGGAGAACCCGTACGCCGTGAACAGTGGGCCGAGCAGGGCCGCGCCGAGGGCCACGCCGAGGTTGGTCGCGAGGCTGTAGAAGGCCAGGACGGTGCCGCGGTGCTGCGCCGAACACTCGCTCAGCAGCGTGCTGAGCAGCGTGACGACCAGGCTCTGCATCGCGCCCCACAGGAACAGGCAGACGACGAGCAGCGGCGTCCACCCGGTGACGAGCGGGATGGCCACAAGCGCCGGGACCAGCCCGGCGAGAAGGGCGACCAGCACCCTCTCCTTGCCCAGCTCGTCGGCCCACCTGCCGGTGAGGAAACTGGTCGCGAACCCAAGCCCGTAGAGGAGGATCATGACGCCGGTCATGGAGCTTCCCGAGCCGAACCGGTACTGAAGCGCGCTGCCGAGGAAGGTGTACATCCCGTAGAAGGCGAACATGTTCAGGAACGTGGCCAGCACGTACACGGACACCTTCGGCCCACGGAGCGCCTGGGCCGCCGATCGCACCCAGCCCCGCTCCGACGGCTCCGCGGCCTTCCCCGACGGGGCCGGCCCGCCCTCGGCGCCCGCGGGCTTCCCGCCACCGAACAGGAGCAGGACGAAGACGACGAGGGCTCCCAGGATCGCGAGCAGCCCGAAGGTCCAGCGCCAGCCCGCCCATTCCCCGACGAAGGACCCCATCGGCACGCCGAGGACGAGCGAGATCGACCAGCTCGACACGAGGATGCCCATGGCCCTGGCACGGTGCTGGTACGGAATCCGGTCACCGACGAAGGCATAGGCGGTGGGGACGAACGCACCTGTCGCGAGTCCGGCCAGCACCCTGCCCGCGAAGAACATCCCCGGGCCCGTGGCGGACGCGCACAGGAGGGTGCCCAGGACGAACATCACCATCCCGGCCACCAGGCTGAGCCGGCGCGACACCCGGTCCCCGAGCGGAGCGAAGAGCAGTGCGCCGACCGCCGTACCGATGCCGTAGACGCTGACCGACAGCGCCATCAGCGCCACCGTCGCGCCGAAGGACTCGGCCATGTTCACGAGCAGCGGTGAGACCACCAGTTCCTCGGAACCGACGGCGAAGATCCCCGCCATCAGCGCGAGGACGGTCAGGACGGGAAACCCCTGCGGGCGCTCCTCGTCGGTCGATCGGTCCGACACTCCAGCCAACCTTTCATTCGTGCATGGGGAACGGGACGGCTAGATGGCCGTGTAACCGCCGTCTACCGTGAGCGCGCTGCCCGTGATGAACGACGACTTGTCCGAAGCGAGGAACAGGATCGCGTTCGAGACGTCCTCCGGCGTTCCCAGGCGTCCGATCGGATTCAGTTTCGCCTTCTGTTCCTTGATCTCGGCATCGTGTCCGTTGGACACGTCCGTCATCGGGGTGTCGATGATGCTGGGGCAGACGCAGTTCGCCCTGATGTTGTACCGGGCGTAGTCGACGGCGAGGGATTTCGTCAGCATCATCACTCCCCCCTTGGTGGCGTTGTAGGCGGCGATACCGGGCCAGGCCACCAGACCGCTCACGGAGCAGACGTTGACGATGACTCCGCTCGTCACCGCGATCATCTCGCGCAGCGCGTGCTTGGAACACAGGAACATGCTCTTCAAGTTGGTGTCGACCAACCTGTCCCACTCGAGCTCCGACATCTCGTGGAAAGGAGTGGTTATCTCGATGCCCGCGTTGTTCACCAGGACGTCGAGCCTGCCGTAACCGTCGACGGCAGAGGTGATGAGGTTCCTGCAGTCCGCCTCGACCGTCAGATCCGTCGGTACGAAGACGGCGTCGTGTCCGTCGCTCCGGAGCGCGGCGACGACCTCGGCCCCGCCCTTCTCGTCGATGTCCGCGACGACGACCTTCGCGGACTGCCGCGCGAAGTCGATCGCGGTCTGCCTGCCGATCCCCGACGCGGCGCCGGTGACGACGACCACCTTGTCCTCGAACATGAGCAGGTCTCCTCTCACACGCATGTCAGTTGACCGCCGTCGACCGAGATCTGCTGCCCGGTGACGTAGGACGATTCATCGGATGCCAGAAAGCCGATGAGGGCGGCGACCTCGTCGGCCTCTCCCGGCCGGTCTATCGGGATCGCCTCGCGCAGGCGCTCCTCCGCCTCCTGCCGCGACATGTCGCCGGCCCGGCTCATATGGGCGACGGCGTTGTCGTAACGCTGGGTTCGGATGACCCCGGGGTGCACACAGTTCACGGTCACGTGGTGTCTCGCGTACTGATTCGCCAGGTACTTGCCGGCATTCGAGACGGCCGCGTTGACCAGACCGGAGAGAAACATGCCGGCGGCGGGTTCCTTGCCGATGTTGCCGACGATGTTGACGATCCGGCCGAATTCGTTGCGGATCATCACCGGGGCGACGGACTTGATCAGATCGAGGTACGGGACGAGTTTCTGATCCATCGCGGAACGTATGTCGTCGACCTGGATCTCGTCGAAATACCCGGGCGGCGGGCCCGGCGCGTTGTTGACCAGGACGTCGATCCTGCCGAAACGGCTCTCGACGTCACTCACCAGTTCCTCACGGAAGGAACGTGAGGTGACATCGCCCGGGAGGACGTACGTGGTCTGCCCGCCGTGACGGGTTTCCGCGTGCGATGCGGCGGCGACCTTCTCCAGGTCGTGGGAACTGCGCGCGCACAGGACGGTCGTGTACCCCTTGGCGCTCAGGTGCAGTGCGGTCGCCCTCCCGATGCCGCGGCCTGCGCCCGTGATGATCGCTACCCGGGTCACCGCGTCCCCTGCTCGGCTTCCTGCTGGGGAACCCGGTGGTACCGCGGCGGGATGAAGATGTTGAGGGAGCGGGCCAGGCCCTCATGGGGATTCGCGGCACCGTGCCCTTCCTGGCTCCCGCAGAAGTAGGTGGCGCCGAATTGCAGCTCGTGGCGCGTTCCCTCGACCGTCATCTCGTACCGACCGTCCAGGCACGTCCCGATCTGTTCATGGGAGTGCTTGTGGTACGGCATCTCGCCGCCGCCGGGGATGTCGGCGATCATCAGCTCGATCCAGTCGGCCAGGAAGAAGGTGACGTCCATCTTGACGAACTTGCGCGATTCGAGCGGTTCGAGGAAGTAGCCGCTCGGCGCGGGGTAGGACTCGCCCGGCTTGGAGCGCCTGATCTCCAGGAGAACGGCTTCGGCCGAGGTCGTGTTCGCGACCGAGAGCCCGATGCCGGGAGGGGCGACGTACACGTCGTGCTCGGGCTCCATCGGTTTCGTGACGTCTCCGACCGTCGCGGTGACCTCGCCGCGGATGACCATTCCGACGTGCGCTTCCCGCCGGGATGCGTCGCTCCGCAGGACGGCCCCGGGGGCGATGAAGAGGAGCCGTACCTCCGTGTCCTCGCGCCGGTAGGACTCGATCCGGATGCCGTCGTCGTGGAGCGCGACGCCGGGAGCCGGGAAATAGGGGTGCTCACGCACTTCCGCGGTCATTGAGATCCTTCCTCCGTGCGAAAACCGTCCAGGTCATGGGGATCCGTGAAAACCTGTAGACGAACTTCAGGTTGTATTCCTCGACCGCCTGCTCGTTCGTGAGAGCGATGTTGTACAGACCGCTGGCGACGTGGTCGGCGGCCTGGCTCGTGGAGCTGACGGTGGCCAGTTTCACGGGACGGTCGAAGTGGTGGCGCAGCATGGGAACGGGAGCCGGGTGAGTGGCTACGACCTCGGTGCTGAGCAGTTCTTCGTCGAAGGAGAAGTCGGTCCGTGCGGCAAGGCCGTACTCCGGCGTGCTCCCGTGGAAGAGGCTCACCGGCTCCAGTGCCGGATGCATGTAGAAGGCGTTGATGTACGCGTACGCGTGGGGTACCAGCGCCAGATCGATGCGGCCGCCGACGAGCGCCTCCATGCACTGCTCGAAGGTGTCCTTCAGGACGATCCGGCAGGATTCGGGGTCTCCGACGCAGTGCAGCATCAGTCGTGCGATGTGCTCGCTGCTGGTCCCCTTCGGACCCAATGTCCCGATCGCGACGCGCTGTGCGGCGTCGGTGGGAATGAGCGCCATCAGTGCCTGTTTTTCACTGTCAGGAATTCGGACTGTATCCATGTCTCGACCCCTCTATGGCGTCGGCACTCATGGGTGAACGGTGCCGGCCGTGGCGCTTTGCCCTGGTGATCTTGAGCTGGAGTGAACCCTAGGACCCCGTCGGACGGGCAATCAAGAGTGACCATGAACTGCCGTCAGGTCACGGCTGATTCTTTTCGGAACGGTCGATTCGTTTCGCTCTCGTTTCGGGCGAATTAAACGAGTCGGATGGCGCGATGGCGCCGGTCCTTTTGTTGCGTATGGTCGGCTTGGGCCGGGCTTCGAGTCGAGACGCGTGACCGGCCGGCGTATACGGAGAGTCCCGGGGCACCGCCTACGATGGCCCTCCCCCGGCCTCCGGAACCCCCTCCCCGGCGCTCCCACCCCCGCATGGTTGGCGGGATCATGCCAGTCCGCGTGTCGCGAAGACGGCGCCCCCGGGACTATGGGCGGCCTTCGACAAGGGGCTGTTACGGGCTCACGCGGTCTGTTCGCGCTCCGTGCGCCCGGCGTAGCCTGAGCGCCATGACGCAGGATGCCGACCCCGGGCTCTTCGGTCCCCGCTCCGTCACCTGGCAGCTGCACAGCGACCCCGTCATGTGGCTCGCGGGCGTCCGCGCCCTGTGGCTCCAGGCGTTGCACCCCGTCGCCGTCCGCGGCGTCATGATCAACAGCAGTTTCCGTCAGGACCCCTGGGGCCGGCTCATGCGGACCGCGAGCTTCGTCGGCACCCTCAGCTACGGGACCACCGAAGCCGCCGAGGCGGCCGGCGCCCGCGTGCGCCGGATCCACCGGCTGCTCGGGGTGGACGACCCCGAACTGCTCCTCTGGGTGCACTGCGCCGAGACCGACTCGTACCTCTCCGTCGCACGGCGCTCCGGCATCCCGCTCACCGACGCCCTCGCCGACCGCTACGTCGACGAACACCGCGTCTCCGCCCGCCTCGTCGGACTCGACCCGGCCACCGTCCCGGGCTCCACCGCCGAACTCGCCGCCTACTTCGACGCCGTACGCCCCCGGCTCACCTGCGGGCCGGACGCCCGCACCGTCGAGGACTTCCTCCGCAGGCCGCCCGTGAAACCCGCCCTCATACCGGCGCGCGAGGTGATCTGGCGGCGCGTCACCGCGCTCGCGTACGACACTCTGCCCCCCCACGCCCACGCGCTCTACGGCCGCCCCGCCCCACCGCCGGAGACCGTCACCCGGCGGCTCGTCGCGACGGCCGACCTCCTCCGCCGCGTCCCCGCCCACCTGCGCTGGCGCCTCCCGCCCGGGCACATCATCCGCGCCATGGACCGGCTCGGCCCGCAGACCCGGCCCGACCCTTACGCGTACCCCGCCCCGTACCCACTGTCCGAACCGGCGTCCATACTGGAGGAGCCGGGGAAGGCGCAGAAAACCGACGGGGGCGGCAGCACACGATGGGGGACTCCAGACTGATCCAGGGCCGGTACCGCCTGCACGAGGTCATCGGCCGCGGGGGCATGGGCGAGGTGTGGCGCGCCACCGACGAGGCGCTCGGGCGCGGGGTCGCCGTGAAGTGCCTCAAGCCGCTCGGACCGCAGCAGGACCCCCATGTCCTCACCGTGGTGCGCGAGCGGTTCCGGCGCGAGGCCCGGGTGGCCGCCGCGCTCCAGCACCGCGGCATCACCGTCGTGCACGACTTCGGCGAGGACGACGGCGTGCTCTTCCTCGTCATGGAGCTCCTGGAGGGGCGCAACCTCAGCCAGCTCCTCGCCGCGAACGCCCAGCACCCGCTGCCCGTCCAGGACGTCGTCGAGATCGCCGACCAGGTCGCCGACGCCCTCGCCTACACCCACGGCCACGGCATCGTGCACCGCGACCTGAAGCCCGCGAACATCATGCGGCTGCGCGACGGGACGGTGAAGATCTGCGACTTCGGGATAGCGCGCCTCGGCGCCGACATGGGCTTCACCTCCCGCCTCACGGGGACCGGCATCGCCATGGGCACGCCCCACTACATGTCCCCCGAGCAGATCGGCGGCGGCGAGATCGACCACCGCAGCGACCTCTACTCGCTGGGGTGCGTGCTGTACGAACTGGCCACCGGCGCCCCGCCCTTCGACCTCGGCGACTCCTGGGCGATCCTCATCGGGCACCGGGACACGATGCCGCGCCCGCCCCGCGCGCACCGCGCCGAGCTGCCCGACTACTTCGACCGGATCGTCCTCGACCTGCTCGCCAAGGTGCCCGAGGAGCGGCCGGCCGACGCGGGCGACCTGCGCCGCCGGATCGTCTCGGGGCGGGTCCCGCCGTCCTCCCTCGCGCCCACGGTCGGCCTGCCCCTCCCGGGAGGCACCCCCGTCCCGGGGCCGGTTCCGGGTCTCGTCCCGGGGCCGAGCGCGGGTCCGGGTCCGGCCCCTGGGCCGGGCGCTGCCGCCGGCACCGCCACCGGCACTCCCGATCCGGCCCACGCGCCCGCGTGGCTCCAGGGGATCACCGGAGGGCACCGGCCCGCCGACGCGGGCGGCGTGCCGCGTCCGGTCGCCCACGACCCCGCCGCGGCCGTGCTCACCACCGAGTGGACCACCGCGGGCCCCGCCCCCGACGTACCCGCCCTGGACGCACCCGCGTACGCCGCTCCCTCCGCCGAGCTGATCGCCGTGCTCGCGGGCCGGTACCGAGCCGGGATGGGCCTCGGTCGCCTCGGCCGCTGGGGCGAGGCCGAGTCCGTGCACCGGTCCGTCGCCGAGCACCGCGCGGCGGCCCTCGGCGAGGACCACCCCGACACCCTCGCCAGCCACTACGAGGTCGGCTTCGCCCTCGCCCGGCTCGACCGCCCCGCCGACGCCCTGCGCGTCTTCGACCGGGTCGCCGCCACCCGCGCCCGCGTCCTCGGCGAGGACCACCCCGACACCCTGGCGGCCCGGCAGGAGCGGGCGTACGCCCTCGGACGTCTCGGACGGCACCCGGAGGCGTACGAGGTGTACGTCACCGTCCTCGCCGCACGCGAGCGCACCGTGGGCGCCGACCACCCCGACACCCTGCGCTGCCGGCACAACCTGGCGTTCACGCTCGGCCGCCTCGGCCGCCTGGAGGAGTCGTACCGTACGGCGCACGAGGTCGCCGAGGCCCGGGCCCGGCTGCTCGGCGAGGAGCATCCCGACACCCTGGTGACCCGGCACGAAGTGGCGTACACCCTGGGGCGGCTCGGCCGAGGACAGGAGTCGCTCGCCCACTACCGCGCCGTCGCCGACGGCCGCGCCGCCGCCCTCGGCCCCGACCACCCGGACACCCTCGCCGCCCGCTACGAGACCGGCGTCTGCCTCGGGCGGCTCGGCCAGGCCGCCGACGCCCTGGAGGTGTGCCAGGACCTCGTCGCGGCCCGCACCCGCGCGCAGGGCGCCGACGGGCCCGAGACCCTGCGCGCCCGCCACGCCCTCGCCGTCAACCTCGGCCGGCTCGGCCGCTGGCCGGAGGCGCTCGGCGAGTCCGAGAGCGTCCACGCCGACCGGGAGCGGGTCCTCGGCCCGGACCACCCGGACACTCTGCTGAGCCGCCGTGAGACCGCCGTCGCCCTCGGCCGGCTCGGCCGCTGGAGCGAGGCGCTCGAGTCGCACCGCGCGATCGCCGCCGCCCGCGCCCGACTCCTCGGCCCCGCCCACCCCGACACCGTCGCGGCCCTCGACGACGAGGCCCACTGCCTGGAGCGCCTGGGCCGCCACGCCGAAGCGGCCGCCCTCCTCCTGAGAGCGGCCACACCACCACCGCCCTGACCCCGCCACCCCTGGGACCCGGTCCGCCGTCCCCTTTCCCGGTTCGGCGCCCCGTGTGAGCATGAGCCATGACCGCTTCCGCACCGTCCGCCGCCGCCCGTTCCTACGACGCCGTGGTCGTCGGAGGCGGTCACAACGGCCTGGTCGCCGCCGCCTATCTGGCCCGGGCCGGCCGCTCCGTGCTCGTCCTGGAGCGGCTCGGTTCCACCGGTGGCGCCGCCGTGTCCACCCGGCCCTTCGCCGGGGTCGACGCGCGGCTCTCCCGGTACTCGTACCTCGTCTCGCTCCTCCCCGAGAAGATCGTGCGCGAGCTCGGGCTGCGGTTCGCCGTACGGAAACGGTCCGTCTCCTCGTACACCCCGAAGGGCGACGGAGGCCTCCTCGTCGGCGGCGGCCCCGACCGCACCCGCGCCTCCTTCGCCGCACTCACCGGCTCCGACCGCGAGTACGAGGCCTGGCAGGGCTTCTACGCCCGCACGGGCCGGGCCGCCCGCCGCATCTTCCCCACCCTGACCGAACCCCTGCCGACCCGCGCCGCGCTCCGGGACCGCGTCGACGACGCCGACACCTGGCGGATGCTGTTCGAGGAACCCCTCGGCGCCACCGTCGAGCGGACCTTCGCCGACGACCTCGTCCGCGGGGTCGTCCTCACCGACGCCCTCATCGGCACCTTCGCCGACGCCCACGATCCGACGCTCCTCCAGAACCGCTGCTTCCTCTACCACGTCATCGGCGGCGGCACCGGCGACTGGGACGTGCCCGTCGGCGGCATGGGCGCCCTCACCGACGCCCTCGCCGACGCGGCCCGCGCCGCCGGCGCCGACCTCCGTACCGGTCACGAGGTCACCCGGATCGAGACCGACGGGACCCGCGCCGCGCTCACCTACCGCACTGCCGACGGCGAGGGCACCGTCGAGGCGGCCCACGTCCTCGTCAACGCCTCCCCCCGCGACCTCGCCGCCCTCCTCGGCGAGACGCCCCCGCCTGCCCCGGAAGGTGCCCAGCTCAAGGTCAACATGCTGCTCACCCGGCTGCCGAAACTCCGCGACCGCTCCGTCGACCCGCACGAGGCCTTCGCCGGCACCTTCCACATCGCAGAGGGGTACGGTCAGCTCGCCACCGCCCACGCCGAGGCCGCCGCCGGCCGGCTGCCCTCCGCCCCGCCCTCCGAGATCTACTGCCACTCCCTCACCGACCCGACGATCCTCGGCCGCGAACTCGCCGCCACGGGCCACCAGACGCTCACCCTGTTCGGGCTCCACACCCCCGCCCGGCTGTTCACCGCCGACAACGACGGCACCCGGGCCGCGCTCCTCGCGGCCACCCTCGACCAGCTCGACGCCCATCTGGACGAGCCGATCGCCGACTGCCTCGCGCTCGACGCGGACGGCCGGCCCTGTGTGGAGGCGAAGACTCCGCTCGACCTCGAACGCGAACTGCGCCTGCCCGGCGGCCACATCTTCCACCGCGACCTCTCCTTTCCGTACGCGGAGGAGGGCGCGGGCCGCTGGGGCGTCGAGACCCGGCACGCCAACGTGCTGCTGTGCGGAGCGGGCGCGATCCGGGGCGGGGGAGTGAGCGGTATCCCCGGCCACAACGCGGCGATGGCGGCCCTCGGCCGGTGACGTCAGGCGCCTTCGCGCGAGGCCTCTCCGTTCGGCCGTGTCGACCGCGCTCCGCCCCCGCCCGGGGTGTGAAGCTGATCTGCGAGCGCGCTTAAGAAATCCTCGATGGACCGCGAGCGCTCCGTAAGGAAGATTCTCTTCCAGGGATCTTGGGTACGCAGCCGTGCCCGCACCCCCACATCACAGGACACGCACGTCGGGAGCCGTGGCATTGAAGGCGTTGGTCAAGCTGAAGGCGGAGCCGGGACTCTGGCTCACGGACGTGCCCGAGCCGGAGACCGGCCCCGGAGACGTACTGATCCAGGTCAAGCGGACCGGTATCTGCGGCACGGACCTGCACATCCGCTCCTGGGACGGCTGGGCGCAGAAGACGATCGCCACGCCCCTGACCGTCGGGCACGAGTTCGTCGGCGAGGTCGTCTCCGTCGGGCGTGACGTCGAGGACATCGCCGTCGGCGACCTGGTCAGCGGCGAGGGCCACCTCGTCTGCGGCAAGTGCCGCAACTGCCTGGCCGGGCGCCGCCACCTCTGCCGCGCCACCGTCGGCCTCGGCGTCGGCCGGGACGGCGCCTTCGCGGAGTACGTGGCGCTGCCCGCCTCCAACGTGTGGGTGCACCGCGTCGCCGTCGACCTCGACATCGCCGCGATCTTCGACCCGTTCGGCAACGCCGTGCACACGGCGCTCTCCTTCCCGCTGGTCGGCGAGGACGTCCTCGTCACCGGCGCGGGCCCGATCGGCATCATGGCCGCCGCCGTCGCCAAGCACGCCGGCGCCCGCAACGTCATGATCACCGACGTCAGCGAGGAACGCCTCGCCCTGGCGCGCAAGACGGGCGTCACCCTCGCCCTGAACGTCGCCGAGCAGACCATCGCCGACGGCCAGCGCACCCTCGGGCTCAAGGAGGGCTTCGACGTCGGCCTGGAGATGTCCGGCAACCCGCACGCCATGCGCGACATGGTCGCCAACATGACCAACGGCGGCAAGATCGCCATGCTCGGCCTGCCCAGCGAGGACTTCGCCGTCGACTGGGCGAAGATCGTCACCTCCATGATCACCGTCAAGGGCATCTACGGCCGCGAGATGTTCGAGACCTGGTACGCGATGTCGGTGCTCCTGGAGGGCGGTCTCGACCTCGCCCCCGTCGTCACCGGCCGTTACGCGTACACCGACTTCGAGGCCGCTTTCGACGACGCGGCCTCCGGCAAGAGCGGCAAGATCATCCTCGACTGGACTGCGGGAGCCTGACCCATGTTCGATTCCGTACGCGACGACATCCGCACCACCCTCGACGAGATCCGGCAGGCCGGGCTCCACAAGCCCGAGCGCGTCATCGGCACCCCCCAGTCGGCCACCGTCGCCGTCACCTCGGGAGGCCGCCCCGGCGAGGTGCTCAACTTCTGCGCCAACAACTACCTGGGCCTCGCCGACCACCCCGAGGTGGTCGCCGCCGCCCACGAGGCGCTGGACCGCTGGGGCTACGGCATGGCGTCCGTCCGCTTCATCTGCGGCACGCAGGAGGTGCACAAGGAGCTGGAGGCGCGCCTGTCGTCCTTCCTCGGCCAGGAGGACACGATCCTCTACTCCTCCTGCTTCGACGCCAACGGCGGCGTCTTCGAGACGATCCTCGGCCCCGAGGACGCCGTCATCTCCGACGCCCTCAACCACGCCTCGATCATCGACGGCATCCGCCTCTCCAAGGCCCGCCGCTTCCGCTACGCCAACCGTGACATGGCCGACCTGGAGCAGCAGCTGAAGGAGGCTACGGAGGGCGGCGCCCGGCGCAAGCTCATCGTCACCGACGGCGTGTTCTCCATGGACGGCTACGTCGCCCCGCTCGACGAGATCTGCGACCTCGCCGAGCAGTACGACGCCATGGTCATGGTCGACGACTCGCACGCCGTCGGCTTCGTCGGCCCCGGCGGCCGCGGCACCCCCGAGCTGCACGGCGTCATGGACCGCGTCGACATCATCACCGGCACCCTCGGCAAGGCCCTCGGCGGCGCCTCCGGCGGTTACGTCGCCGCCCGCGCCGAGATCGTCGCCCTGCTGCGCCAGCGGTCCCGCCCGTACCTCTTCTCGAACACCCTCGCCCCGGTGATCGCCGCCGCCTCCCTCAAGGTCCTCGACCTCCTGGAGTCCGCCGGCGACCTCCGTGACCGGCTGCGCGCGAACACCGAGCTGTTCCGGACCCGGATGACGGCGGAGGGCTTCGACATCCTCCCCGGCGACCACGCCATCGCCCCCGTCATGATCGGTGACGCCTCCGAGGCGGGCCGCATGGCCGAACTGCTCCTGGAGCGCGGTGTGTACGTGATCGGCTTCTCGTACCCGGTCGTGCCGCAGGGCCAGGCCCGGATCCGCGTGCAGCTCTCCGCCGCCCACTCCACGGACGACGTGAACCGCGCCGTCGACGCCTTCGTCGACGCCCGCGCCGCCCTGCGCGGCTGAGACGGGGGCGGCCCCAACCTGCGCGGCCGGACGGCGGCGGGCAGGCACGGGCCGGCCTCGCGGCCTGCGAGACTAGGGGCATGATCGAAGCGCGGCGGTTGCACATCCTCCGTGCGGTGGCCGACCACCGCACGGTCACCGCGGCGGCCGCCGCGCTCTACCTCACCCCCTCCGCCGTCTCCCAGCAGCTCGCCGCCCTGGAGCAGGAGACCGGCCACCGCCTGGTGGACCGCAGCGCCCGGGGCGCCCGCCTCACCCCGGCCGGCGAGATCCTGCTGAGCCACGCCAACGCCGTCCTCGCCCAGTTGGAGCGCGCCGAGTCGGAACTCGCCGCCTACAGCTCCGGTGACGCCGGTACGGTCACGGTCGCCGCCTTCGCCACCGGCATCGGGCTCGTCGTGGCCCCCGCCCTCACGGCCCTGTCCCGCACCGCGCCCGGCATCCAGGTCCGGGTGCGGGACGCCGAGGGTGACGAGAGCCTCCTCATGGTCCTCGACCGGCAGGTGGACGTGGCCGTCGCGGTCGAGTACCGGGGCGCTCCCGGCGAGGACGACGCCCGCCTCACCCGGGTCCCGCTGTACGCGGAGCCCTTCGACGCGGTCCTGCCGCCCGGCCACCCCCTCGCGCACGGCGAGCGGGTCGCGCTCGCCGACCTCGCCAAGGACACCTGGATCGGCCAGTCCAGCGGCAACCCCTGCCATGACGTGACGGTCCTGGCCTGCGAGTACGCGGGGTTCACGCTGCGTCTCGAGCACTCGTCCGACGACTTCCGCGCGGTCGTCGCCCTCGCGGCGGCGGGCGCGGGCGTGGCGCTCGTGCCACGCTCGGCCCTCCGCGGCGTGGAGCTCGCGGGCGTGGAGGTCCGCCCGATCGACGGCGTCGCCCCGACGCGCAGGGTCTTCGCCGCCGTCCGGCGCGGCGCGGAGGGCCACCCCCTGATCAGCCCGGTACTGACCGCTCTCCGCACGGCCTCGGAATCCGGCGCCTAGGAGCCGTCGAGGGTCGAATACGTCGGCGTGGCGCCCGGGTGGGCCACACTGGCCGGGTGCGAATCGTGATGATGACGGCGGGGTCGCGGGGCGATGTCGCGCCGTACACGGGTCTCGGCGCCGGGCTCGTACGGGCCGGGCACGAGGTGACGTTGGCCGCGCACGCGGTGTTCGAGCCGCTGGTGGCCGGTTCGGGGGTGCGCTTCCATCCCCTGCCGGTGGATCCCCGGGCCGAGTTGCACTCCGAGCGGGGCCGACGGCTGCACGGCGCGAGGACCGGTGCGGGCAAGCTGGTACGCCTTGTGTCCATGGCCCGGGAGGTGGCCGACGAGCTGACCGGGTCCTTGGTGGAGGCATCGAGGGACGCCGACGTCCTGCTGATCGGCGGGGCGCTCGGGCCACTCGGGGACGCCATCGCCGAGGGCCTGTCGGTACCGTCCGTGGGCCTGCACCTGCAACCGCTGCACCCCACCGGCGAGTTCCCCGCCCCGATGCTGGGGACGCGGCCGCTGGGCACGGTGGGGAACCGGCTGAGCGGACACGCCGTCATGACCTCGGTGGAGCTGGTGTTCGCCCGTTCCGTACGGTCGTTGCGGCGCCACGGCCTCACAGTGGGGGACCGGTCCCGAAGCCGCCGGTCCCGGAGCCGCCGGGCACGCCCGGTGCTGCACGGCTACAGCGAACTCGTCGTCCCCCGCCCCCGGGACTGGCCCACCGGGGTCGACGTGGCCGGGTACTGGTGGCCGCACGACACCGGGCGGCTCTCGCCGGAGCTGGAGGACTTCCTCGCCGCCGGGCCCCCGCCGGTCTTCGTCGGCCTGGGGAGCGCCACCGTACCCGGCCCCGAGCGGGCGAGCCGGGACATCGTCGCCGCCCTGCGGGCGGTGGGGGTACGCGGCGTCGTCCAGCGGGGCTGGGCGGGGCTGAACGCCGAGAGTGAGGACATCCTGACCGTCGGCGACGTGCCGCACTCACTGCTGTTCCCCCGGATGGCAGCCGTCGTCCACCACGCGGGCGCGGGCACGACCGGCGCCGTCCTGCGGGCCGGAGTGCCCACGGTGCCCGTACCGGTCCAGTTCGACGCCGCCTTCTGGGCGTCCCGGCTGACCGCGCTGGGAACGGCCCCCGGGGCGGTGCCGCTGCGCCGCCTCACCTCCGGCGCCCTGGCCGGCGCCCTGCGCCGGGCGACCACGGACGCCTCCCACCGCGAGCGCGCCCGCGCGCTGGCCGACCGCCTGGCCGCCGAGGACGGCATCGCGCCGGTACTCGCCGTACTCGACCGGCTGGAACGCTGAACCCCTCCACCTCGGGCTGATCATCCGACGGATGGTCCAGAAGGTGGGGAAGCGGCCCGATCACGGGAGGAATACCCGTGTGGGTGACTGTGGGACGGGGGTGGGCGGGCCATGATCACCGGCATGAGTGCCTCCTTGATCTACCGCGCCTGTGCCGCGGCACTGCTCATGACGTCCACGCTCGCTCCCGTGGCGGCTGCCGCCCCCCAACCCGGCGGCCCTGGACCGGAGTCGGGGCACGCGGTGCAGGCCCGCCTGCTCGGCGAGAAGATCGTCCCGCACAAGTTCGATTTCCTGGGCACCACGGTCGGCGGCCTCTCCGGCGTCGACCGCGACCGGTGCACCGGCGAGTACGTGTTCATCAGCGACGACCGCTCCTTCCTCCAGCACGCGCGCTTCTACACCGCGCGGCTGGACGTCGACGCCGACGGCGTGCACTCCGTCGCCTTCACCGGAACCCGGCCCTTCCGCCAGGCGGACGGATCGGTCCACCCCTCGCCCGCCCTCGGCGACGGCAAGGCCGTCGACCCGGAGGAGATCCGCGTCGACCCGCTCGACTGCCGCTACTGGTGGGGGCAGGAGGGCGACCGGCCCGCAGTCACCGGACCGCCGGTGATCCAGCCGTCCATCGAGATCTCCGACCCGGACGGCGCCCACCGCGGCAGCCTGCGCCTGCCGGAGAACTACACGATCACGGCGGACCGCGGACCGCGCCGGAACCAGGCCGTCGAGGCACTCACCTTCGGAGCCCGGGGCAAGATGGTCACCAGCGCGGTCGAGGGCCCGCTGCTCCAGGACGGCCCGGTGCCGGACCTGACGCACGGCGCGCTCGTCCGCGTCACCCAGCAGACCCGCGGCGGCCGGGTGCTCGGACAGTTCGCGTACCCCATCGAGAAGATCTTCGCCGAGTCCGACCCGGACAGCCCCTGGGGCCCCGACACCGGCGTTCCGTCCCTCCTCGCCTTCCCCGACGACCCCGACCGCTACCTCGTGCTCGAACGGACCTGGGTCGCCGGCTCCGGATACAAGATCCGCCTGTACGACGCCACCACACGGGGCGCCACCGACGTACGGGCGGTGGACGCCCTGGCAGGACAGCGCGTCGTCCCGATGCGCAAGAAGCTCGTCGCGGACTTCCACACCCTCGGGCTGTCCACCGTCGACAACACCGAGGGCATGACCTGGGGACCGGTCCTGCCGTCCGGCGAGCGGACGTTGATCCTCGTCAGCGACGACAACTTCGACAAGGACGCGGTCACCCAGATCGTCGCCCTCGCCCTGCGCTGAACGAACAGCGGGGTCGGCCCGGTGACCGGCCGGTCCTGCCCCGAGGGCCAGCGGCTCTACCAGATGGTGGAGAAGCCGAGCCGGAGACGTTCGTCCTCGGTGGCCACGTCGAGCGAGCCGCTCTTCACCAGGGCGGCCTCCTCCGGGGTCAGCGCGCCCCGGAAGAGCCGTACGTCGTCCAGGGTGCCGCGGAAGAGCTGCGCCACCCCGGGCGGCTGGTTGGGGAAGTCGGGCCGGGCGCCGATGTGGATGTTGAACTCGGCGGCGGGGGTGACGTTCCTGTCCGCCGCCGTCGTCCCCTGCGGCATGACGGCGGTGGCCGGAGCGCCCCCGTCCACCGAGAGGCCGAGGGTCAGGCCTTCGCGGGTGAACACGACGTGGTGCCATGAGCCGTCGTTGTACGAGGAGGGGAGCGTCACCTCGGTGGAGCCGATGTCCGTGCCGACGGTGGCGCGCAGCACGCCGCCCGTTCCGGGTTCGGCCCGGACCGAGAAGTGCCGGCCCTTCTTCAGCGGGTCGGTGCCCGGCATCCCGTACGCCCACACGATCGGCAGCGTGCCGGTGGTGGCCGAGTGCCGGAACCACGCCGTGACGGTGAAGTCCTGGTCGCCGACCCGGAGGGACGGCGAGCAGACGAGGCGCAGGTAGTCGTCCGTACCGTCGAACTCCATGGCCTTGCCGCTGAAGCGCGTACCGAGGACCGCCCCGCCGTGGATGACGGCGTGGTTGCCGGCCTCGCCGGGTGCCCGCACGCGGGTGTCGGCGGTACGGGGGCGGCGCAGCTCGGTCGCGGCGGCGTCCATGTCCTTCTCGGTGAAGGCCGCGAAGACGAGGTTGCCGTGCGGGATGTTTCCGGCCGTCTCGTACAGGATGCCGAGGGAACCGTCCGGCAGCACCGTCAGATCGGAATAGCCGGTGCGGGCCGCCGAGACCAGGGTGCCGACGGTCTTCCAGGTCCTGCCCTCGTCGTACGAGGAGCGGACCGCCAGTTCACGCCGGTCCTCCAGCGGGTTCGGGCCGAGCCGCGAGGGCCCCGAGTAGAGCAGGCGGTCGGGCTTGCCGTCGATGTCCTGCGCGTGCAGCCGCAGCAGTGAGCCGAACGTCGGGGAGGTGTCCAGGTTGGCCACGGGGGTGAACGGCGCGGCGAAGGAGGCGCCGCCGTCGGCGCTCGTGGTCTTCAGCCGGTGCTCGTTGGTGGCGCAGCGGGTGGGCTCCGAGTTGCGCGCGTTGACGTACACGGCGCCGTCGGTGGTCTGGGCGACCGTCAGCTCGCCCGGGTACGCGCCGGCCTTGCTCACGGTGGCGGTGGCGCCGAGCTTCCAGGTCAGGCCGCCGTCGTCGCTGTAGTACAGCTGGCCGCCCCCGGTCGTGTCGCCGCCCGCCGTGTGGTCGCCGGGCACGATGAGGCGGCCCTTGTACGGCCCGCGTTCGAGTTGGATGCCGTGGCCGGGGCCGGTGGACACCCAGCCCCATCCCGGGGCCTTCAGCTGCGGCAGTGCGACGCTGGGGGACCAGGTCAGTCCGCCGTCCGTGCTGTGGACGGCGTGGACGGCGCGGGGGAAGCCCTCGCGCTTGGGCTTGGCCGCGTCACGGTTCCAGTCGCTGCTGGAGTACAGCAGGGTGATCCGCCCGGTGGCGGCGTCCACGACAGGGGCGGGGTTGCCGTGCGCGAGGGCGTCGCCCGCGCCGACGACGACCTGGAGCTCCTCCCAGTGCGCACCGCCGTCGAGGGACCTCCTGAGCACGATGTCGTTGTCGCCGACGTCGTGGCAGCCGGTCGTCGTCAGCCGCGTCCGGCCCTCGGCGAAGGCGAGGAGGACGCCGCCCGTGCTGGTGACGACGGCGGGAATCCGCGTGCAGAAATAGTTCTCGCGCGCTTTGAACGGTGTGTTGAGCACCTGAGTCGTGAGCGACGCGGTGGAGGAGGTGGGTGCCGTGGAGGCGGTCGCGCGCGTCGACGGCGTGACGGCGAGGAGGGCCGCGGCGAGGACGGCGAGGGAGAGCGCGCACAGCCACGCGGACCGTGCGAAGCGGCGCGCGCCCGGTGGACGGCGCTCGGACAGGGACGACACGAAGGAACACCTCGTTACGAAGGCGAAGGGCAAGGGAGGCGGCGAGGGTGAGCGGTGAGGGGCGGGGGAGCGGCCGGGCCTGGAGGCGGTCGTGCCGTCCGCCGGGGACGGTACCTCATGTGATCACTTGTACGCGCTCCGTACTGACGGTTCGCCCGATGGGCTCAATCCGCTGATCTACTCCAGCCGTTCGCTTCGATCCGCGCCCCGTCCTCCGGCCGGGCCTCGTCGAACACCGGGCGCCCCGCCCCGTCGAGAACCCGCAGCTCATCCACGTACACGCCCCTCCCCACGTACCGCAGGCCCGCGGCGTGCCGCCAGCGCACGCGTCCGTCCGTCCCGGGCAGCGGCGCGGACACCGTGTGCCAGACGCGTCCGGACCAGCCGCCGACCGTACCCGCCGGGTGCTCGGTGCGCCCGTCGGTGGTGAAGGGCACCGGCCGCCAGGTCGCCCCGCCGTCCCCGGAGGCCTCGAGGGCGAGGTCGGCGCCCGGCGCGGTGTCCCACCACAGGGCGCACTCGAACCGTGCCGCACCCGGCACCGGCGGCAGGGTGAGCGTGCCGGTGCTGCCGCACTCCATGCCGGAGAACCAGGCCGTACGGTTCCGGGCCGGCCGTACGGGCACGGCCCTGGCCAGCCGGTCGGCGAGGGCCACGCGCGGGGCGGAGCCCGAGCGCCAGGAGCGGACCGGGTGCACGGAGTTGCCGAGGACGATCAGGAACGTGTCGGTCGTCGGGTCCAGGACCACGCTCGTACCGGTGAAGCCGGTGTGTCCGGCCGTACGGGGAGTGGCCATCGCGCCCATGTACCAGCGCTGGTCCAGCTCGAAGCCGAGACCGTGGCCGGCACCGGGGAAGGCGCTGTTGAAGTCGGTGAACATCAGCTCCACCGAGGCGGGGGAGAGGATACGGGCCCCGCCGTACACCCCTCCGTCGAGCAGGGTACGGGCGAGGATCGCGAGGTCCCAGGCGCGGGAGAAGATCCCGGCGTGGCCCGCGACCCCGCCCAGGGCGTGGGCGTTCTCGTCGTGGACCTCGCCCCACACCAGGCCGCGGTCGAGGCCGGACCACGGGGGCCGTGCGTCCTCGGTGGCGGCGATCGTCGGCCGCCAGGAGAGCGGTGGATTGAAACGAGTGCGGTGCATCCCGAGCGGAGCGGTGATCTGGTCGTGGAGCAGGGCATCAAGACCGCGACCGGTGATCTCCTCCAGAACCAGCTGGAGCGCGATCAGGTTCAGATCCGAGTAGAGGTACGCGCTCCCCGGCGGGTGCGCCGGCACCTCGTCCCACAGCAGCCGCAGCTTCCCCTCCCGCGTCGGCTCCCGGAACAGCGGCAGCCACGACCGCAACCCGGACGTGTGGGTGAGCAGATGACGGACCGTGACCTTCCGCTTCCCACCACCGCCGAACTCCGGCAGGTAAGCGGCGACCCGCTCCTCCAGTTCCAGCGCCCCGCGCTCGACCTGCTGCACCGCCAGGACCGCGGTGAACAGCTTGGTGACCGACGCCAGATCGAATACGGTCTCCTCCGCCATGGGGATCCGGCACTCCGGCGGCGGTTCGACCCCGGTGTCCGTCGTCTCGTCGTAGGCCGTGTACCGCACGGCCGAACCGATCGCCCGGTGCAGGGCGACGGTCCCGCCCCGCCCGGCGAGCAGCACGGCACCCGCGTACCAGGGGTGCGCGGGGGAGGGGGCGAGAAACTTCCCGGCCTCCGCGACCAGCGCGTCCAGGTGTACGGAGAGCAGCCCGGCCTGCTCGGCCGACCCCTGCCGCAAGGTGCTCCGCCGCTCGGCCCCACCGGCTCCGCCCGTCACGGTCGACCCGCCCTCTCGTCGTCTCCTCCGCCGAGCCCACCCTCCCTCACGCCCGGCCGCGACGGCACCCGCGTACCGACGTGCCGCCTCCAAAGAATCTGACGAGGCATCAGAAAACCTCTTCCCTCCGGCGCGCCGCTGCGGCATCCTGCCGCCCATGAAGACGGAGCTGAGTCGCACCCTGGGCATCGAGCACGCCATCTTCGGCTTCACGCCCTTCCCGGCGGTGGCCGCCGCACTCACCAGAGCCGGCGGGTTCGGCGTCCTCGGCGCCGTCCGCTACACCGACCCCGACGAGCTCGCCCGCGACCTCGACTGGATGCAGGCACACACCGACGGGCTGCCCTACGGCCTCGACGTCGTGATGCCCGCCAAGAAGGTGGAAGCCCCGGACAAGGGAACCCTGACCGAGGCCGACGTCGAGGCCATGATCCCGGAGGAGCACCGGGCGTTCGTCCGCGCCACCCTCGCCAAGCACGGCGTGCCGGAACTCGCCGAGGGCGAGGCCTCCGGCTGGCGCATCACCGGCTGGATGGAGCAGGTCGCCCGCAACCAGCTCGACGTGGCCTTCGACTACCCGATCAAACTCCTCGCCAACGCCCTCGGCTCGCCGCCCCCCGACGTCGTCGCCCGCGCCCACGACCACGGCGTGCTCGTCGCCGCCCTCGCCGGCAGCGCCCGCCACGCCCGCCACCACGCCGAAGCCGGCATCGACATCGTCGTCGCCCAGGGGTACGAGGCGGGCGGCCACACCGGCGAGATCGCGTCCATGGTCCTCACCCCCGAGGTCGTCGACGCCGTGTCCCCGCTGCCCGTCCTCGCCGCCGGCGGCATCGGCAGCGGCGAGCAGATCGCCGCCGGACTCGCCCTCGGCGCCCAGGGCGTCTGGCTCGGCTCGATCTGGCTCACCACCACCGAGGCCGAGCTGCACTCCCGCGCCCTCACGGCCAAGCTCCTCGCCGCGGGCTCCGGCGACACCGTCCGCTCCCGCGCCCTGACCGGCAAGCCAGCCCGGCAGCTCCGCACCGAATGGACCGACGCCTGGGACGACCCGTCGGGGCCCGGCACGCTCCCCATGCCGCTCCAGGGACTCCTCGTCGCCGAGGCCGTCTCCCGTATCCAGCGGTACGAGGTCGAGCCGCTCCTCGGCACCCCGGTCGGGCAGATCGTCGGCCGGATGAACTCCGAGCGCAGCGTCCAGCAGGTCGTCGACGAGCTCACCCGCGGCTTCGAGAAGGCCGTCACCCGCATCAACCGTATAGCCGGACGGAGCGCACGGTGAATCAGAGTCCCACCGGTTTCTGGTCCCAGGCCGCCGCCGACCCCGGCCGTACGGTCCTCGTCGCACCCGACGGCGAGGAGTGGACCGCCGGCCGGCTGCACACCGAGGCCAACCGGCTCGTCCACGGGCTGCGCGCCGCCGGGCTCGAACGCGGCGACGCCTTCGCCGTCGTCCTGCCCAACGGCCCCGAGTTCTTCGCCGCCCATCTCGCCGCCACCCAGGCCGGGTTCTACCTCGTCCCCGTCAACCACCACTTCGTCGGCCCCGAGATCGCCTGGATCGTCGCCGACTCCGGCGCCAAGGTCCTCCTCGCCCACGAACGGTTCGCCGAGGCCGTGACCCTCGCCGCCGACGAGGCCGGTCTCGCCGCCATCCACCGGTACGCCGTCGGGACGGTGCCCGGCTTCCGCCCGTACGCCGAACTGCTCGAAGGCCAGGACGGATCCCCACCCGGCGACCGCACCCTCGGCTGGGTCATGAACTACACCTCCGGCACCACGGGCCGCCCCCGCGGCATCCGCCGCCCGCTCCCCGGCAGACTCCCCGAGGAGACCCCTCTCGGCGGCTTCCTCGGCATCTTCGGCATCCGGCCGCACGACGGAAACGTCCACCTCGTCTGCTCACCGCTCTACCACACCGCGGTCCTCCAGTTCGCCTCGGCGGCCCTGCACATCGGGCATCCCCTCGTCCTCATGGACCGGTGGACGCCCGAGGAGATGCTCCGCCTGATCGACCGGTACGCCTGCACCCACACCCATATGGTCCCCACCCAGTTCCACCGGCTCCTCGCCCTCCCCGAGGAGGTACGGGAGCGGTACGACGTCTCCTCGATGCGCCACGCCATCCACGGCGCCGCACCCTGCCCCGAGCACGTGAAACGGGCGATGATCGACTGGTGGGGCCGGTGCGTCGAGGAGTACTACGCCGCCAGCGAGGGCGGTGGCGCCTTCGCGACCGCCGAGGAGTGGCTGAAGAAGCCCGGCACGGTCGGCAGGGCCTGGCCCATCAGCGAACTCGCCGTCTTCGACGACGACGGGGTACGACTGCCGGCCGGCGAACTCGGCACCGTCTACCTGAAGATGAACACCGGCGGCTTCCAGTACCACAAGGACGAGGCCAAGACGGCCAAGAACCGCATCGGCGACTTCTTCACCGTGGGCGACCTCGGGACCCTCGACGAGGACGGCTATCTCTTCCTCCGCGACCGCAAGATCGACATGATCATCTCCGGCGGGGTCAACATCTACCCCGCCGAGATCGAGGCCGCGCTCCTCGCCCACCCCGCCGTCGCGGACGCCGCCGCCTTCGGCATCCCGCACGCCGAATGGGGCGAGGAGGTCAAGGCCGTCGTCGAGGCGGCCGAGGGACACGAGCCCGGCCCGGCGCTCGCCACCGAGATCCTGGCCCACTGCGCCGACCGCCTCGCCGGCTTCAAACGCCCCAAGTCGGTCGACTTCGTCCCCACCATGCCCCGCGACCCCAACGGCAAGCTGTACAAGCGCCGTCTCCGCGACCCGTACTGGGAGGGCCGGGAACGGCTCCTCTAGCAGGCCGAAGGCCCACGGGGCCGGCACGGGAGCAGCTGCGCCCCTCCGAACGTCCCGACGCCGGGGCGGGCGGCCGCCAGGCCGGAACTCAATCACCTGTTCCTCCCACCGACCGCGCCCGCCGTACGAAACGGTCGAAAGCCCCTTTGTGGCAGGATGCGGATCATGAGTTCGAGTACGGCGTCATTGACACGGCAGTGGACCACCTGGGGGCCGGTGGTGGCGGCGCTTGCGCTTGGCGCGGCCTGGGGGCGCGACCTGCCGGGCTTTGCCGTCGGGCTCATCGCGCTCTGCCTGATCGCCGCCGTCCTCGCCGCGGTCCACCACGCCGAGGTCATCGCCCACCGTGTCGGCGAACCCTACGGATCGCTCGTCCTCGCCGTGGCCGTCACCATCATCGAGGTGGGGCTCATCGTCACGCTGATGGCCGGTGGCGGTGAGAAGACCTCGACCTACGCGCGCGACACCGTCTTCGCCGCCGTCATGATCACCTGCAACGGCATCGTCGGCCTGTCCCTCCTCGTCGGCGCGCTCCGCAACCGCGTTGCGGTCTTCAACGCCGAGGGGTCCGGCGGCGCACTCGCCACCGTCTGCACCCTGGCCACGATGACGCTGGTCCTGCCGTCCTTCACCACCAGCCACGCAGGCCCCGAGTTCTCCACCGCCCAACTCGCCTTCGCCGCCGTCGCCTCGCTCTGCCTGTACGGCGTGTTCGTCGGCGTCCAGACCGTGCGGCACCGGGACTACTTCCTGCCCGTGCCGCGTCCGGGCCAGGACTCGGCGGAGGAGCACGCGGACCCGCCCACCAAGCGCGACGCCTGGACCAGCCTCGGCCTGCTCCTCCTCGCCCTCGTCGCCGTCGTCGGACTCGCGAAGCTGATCTCGCCCACGATCGAGGACGGCGTGGAGTCGGCGGGCCTGCCCAAGGCGGTCGTCGGTGTCGTCATCGCCCTGATGGTGCTGCTGCCCGAGACCCTCGCCGCCGTCCGCGCGGCCCGCCGGGACCGTATGCAGACCAGCCTCAACCTCGCCTACGGCTCCGCGATCGCCAGCATCGGACTGACGATTCCGGCGATCGCGCTCGCCTCGATCTGGCTGTCCGGGCCCCTCGTGCTCGGGCTCGGCCCGCTCCACATGGTCCTGCTCGTCCTCACCGGCGTGGTGAGCGCCCTGACCGTGGTGCCCGGACGCGCCACCCTCCTCCAGGGCGGCGTCCATCTCTCGATCTTCGCCGCCTTCGTCTTCCTGTCGTTCAGCCCCTGACGACCACCACCCGCAGCGCCGGCGAGCGCAGGATGTCCTTCTCGCAGAACCGGGAGGTCACCCAGCGCTCGCCCGCGTACAGCCGGGTCTGGTCGCTGTAGTACGGCGACCCCGGGTTCGACGACTGGGAGTACGCGAGCAGGGTGCGGGCCACCGGACACCGGCCGCCGTCCCAGCCCACCGCCTGCACATGACTGGTGCCGTGCGCGACCTCCACATAGCCGCCGCCCGCCGCGTCCCACACGGCCTCGGTCTTGTTCCAGACGCCGAGCGACTCCGTGCCGCCGCTCACCGGGATCCGCTGCCCGTTCCGTACGACGAACTGGTGCGCTCCCAGCGGCGCGTCCAGCGGGATCCCGGCGGCCCGCAGCTCCGCGGCCGCGTCCGTCAGCGCCTTCGCGAAACCGGGTGCCGCCGTGTTCAGGGTGTGCGGGGTACGGACCGGGTCGGCCGGCGAGAACGGCACCTTCCACTGGTCGGCCGGCTTCACCGCGGCGGTGAACTTCCGCCAGAACCGGTCGAAGAGCAACGCGCCCCGGCTGTCCGTGTCCACCGTCCGGTCCCAGGCGCCGATCACCCGGCAGACCTCCGGGTCGGAGGGCAGGGTGGACGCGCAGGCCTTCGCCGCGTCGGCGGCCGCCATGTCACCGGCCGGCGCCCGGTTCGCGAACTGCTGGCGCTGGAGGTCGGCCACCGTCAGACCGCCGCGCCCGGCCATCGCCGCCACGTCCTCGACACCGCCCCGGGTCCGCAGCGAGCGCGGAGTGGCGACGGTCCCGAAGATCCGCTCGTAGCCGGTCAGCGGCCGGTCGGCGTTGGTCAGCCAGGCGCTGTCGTTGGAGTTCCCCACGTACGGGGTGTCCCGCAGCACCGGCATCCGCGCCGGGCCGAAGACCCCCGGCTGCACCGCGTCCGGGTCGGAGCCGAGCGCGCAGTCCGACCGCGAACCGTCGAGGACCGCGACACCCGAGGACGGGTAGGTGGCCCGGCCGAGGGGGGTGGAGCAGCGGGCTGCCAGTTCGTCGGTGATCCGGGGGAGCACCTGGGACTGGCTGAAGTAGGAGTGCCCGGCCGAGTCGGCCGCGATCGTGTTGACCCACGGCAGCCCCTGCGTACGGCGCAGGGTGTCGGCGATGTCCTGCGTGGACCGGGCCTTTCCGAAGCCGAGTGCGGTGTCGGAGCCCCGCAGGTTGACCGCGTTGGGGTCGTGGAGCGCGTACGCCGTGGTCGTCGTCCACGGCAGCGGGAGCTGCGGGCCGAGGCCGCCGACGACCGGGCCGTACCGGGTCCACCACTGGGTACGGGTGACGGGCGCGCCGTCCTTGACCGGCACGGTCACCTGACGTGGGGTCATCCGCTCCGGTCGGCCGTCCACGAGGTACGAGGTCGGGTCACCGGGCGAGAGCGTCAGCTGGTGCAGGTTGAGCGGCACCCCGGTGGCGACGGTGTGGCTCCAGGCCACCTTGTCGTTGAAGCCGATGTTCACGACGGTCGTCCCGAGGAGCGAGGCGCCCGAGACGTTCAGCTCGCCCGGGATGGTCTGCTGCGACTGCCAGAAACGCCGGCCGCCCTGCCACGGATAGTGCGGGTTGCCCAGGAGCAGCCCGCGCCCGTTCGCCGTGGTGGCGCCCGAGAAGGCGACGGCGTTGGAGCCCATGGTGGCGTTCTCGGCGGCGAACAGCTCCCGAGCGGCCGTGGCCGTACGCTCCGGGTCGGGCACCTGGACGGGCGCCCCCGGGGCTGCGGCCGGCGGGCGGGCGGCGGTGATGCCGTCGACGGCCCGGCCCTGTCCGCCGAGCACCGAGACGGCGAAGCCGCGCCGGGCCACGTCGAGCGCGGACACCGGGCGGACCCAGTCGGCCCCCGCGCAGGCGGGGTCCGCTATCCGGTTCTTCCGCAGCCAGGCGTTGTAGCCCGCGGCCCAGCCGCGCATGAGCTCCTTGAGGTCGCGGCTCGGCCCGGCCGGCGCCGGGGTCGCGAGCAGCTCCTCCACCGTCCCCGCGTCCTTCACCCCGCGGAAGTACAGGTCGCTGGAGAGGTTCGTGGCGGCGGAGGACAGTGAACCGTCCGTGGCGGCGTCCGGGCCGAAGTGCCGGGAGCGTTCCCCGTTCACGGTCAGGAAGCCGTCCGCGAGCGTGCAGACCTGGTCGGCGGCCTGCGCCCAACCCGTCCCGAAGCCGAGGTTCGCGTAGTCCCCGGCCACGATGTGCGGAACGCCGTACTCGGTGTACCGGATGACGGCCGACAGGCCCCGGTCGGACGGATGGTGGCCCCGGCCACCGGAGCCGTCACCGGAGTCGGCGACCGCCGCGCCCGGCAGCGACGCGGTGACGACGGCCAGGGCGGCGCCGGTGAGTGCCAGGTGTTTCAGTCGGGTGCGGAGATGCAAGGTGTCTCCCAACGGACGGATGGACACTGTGGGTTGCACCATGCACGCAGCCACCCGCCCCCTTGTCAACATCCCGTTCGGTATCCGAGGTCCAGGCGGGTACGACCCGCCTCCCGGTACTTGACCTTCCGCCCGGTACGCGCCGAGGATCACCGCATGGATCGACTCCTCAGCCGCGCCGTCGACGGTGTCCTGCGCAAGAGCGCCCAGCGCGTCCCCGACCGGCTCGCCGTCCGCTACGCCGACCGGACCTGGACGTACGCCGAGCTGGACGAGGCCGTCTCCACCGCCGCCGCAGTCCTGCGGGAGCCGCACCACCTCGGGCTGCCCGAGACGGCGCGGGTCGCGACCTACGGCCTCAACTCGGACGCGTACCTGATCGCGTTCCTCGCCTGCTCGCGGGCGGGCCTGATCCATGTGCCGGTCAACCACCACCTGACCGGGGACGACCTCAGCTACCTCCTGGAGCAGTCGGACACCTCGCTCGTCCTCGCCGACCCCGCCCTCGCGGAGCGCGTACCGGACGGATTCGCCGTCAAGACGCTGCGGGACGCGCCCGGTTCACTCCTCGACGCGCTCGCCGCACCGGAGACGTACGACACGGACCGCGACGCCCGGGAGTACGTCCAGCTGCTCTACACCTCGGGCACGACCGCCCAGCCCAAGGGCGCGATGATGACCCACCGGGCCCTCGTCCACGAGTACGCGAGCGCGATCGAGGCCCTCGACCTGCACGAGGACGACCGGCCGGTGCACGCGCTGCCGCTCTACCACTCGGCGCAGACGCACGTCTTCCTGCTGCCGTACCTCGCCGTCGGCGCCGAGAACACGATCATCGACGGACCCGATCCCGCCGTCCTGTTCGACCTGATCGAGGCGGGCCGCGCCGACAGCCTCTTCGCCCCACCGACGGTCTGGATCGGCCTCGCCAACCACCCCGACTTCGCGACGCGCGACCTGTCGGCCCTCCGCAAGGCCTATTACGGCGCCTCGATCATGCCCGTGCCCGTCCTGGAGCGGCTGCGCGCCCGGCTGCCCGACCTCGCCTTCTACAACTGCTTCGGCCAGTCCGAGATCGGCCCGCTCGCCACCGTCCTCGGCCCCGACGAGCACGAGGGCCGGATGGACTCGTGCGGCCGTCCGGTCCGCCACGTAGAGGCCCGGGTCGTCGACGAACACGGCAAGGACGTGCCCGACGGCACCCCCGGCGAGATCGTCTACCGCTCGCCGCAACTGTGCGACGGCTACTGGCGCAAGCCCGACGAGACCAAGGCGGCCTTCCGCGGCGGCTGGTTCCACTCGGGCGACCTCGCCGTCCGCGACGCCGAGGGCTACTACACGATCGTCGACCGGGTGAAGGACGTCATCAACTCCGGCGGCGTCCTGGTCGCCTCGCGCCAGGTCGAGGACGCGCTCTACACCCACCCCGGCGTCGCCGAGGTGGCCGTGATCGGCCTCCCCGACGACCGCTGGATCGAGGCGGTCACGGCCGTGGTCGTCCCGCACGGCGAGGTCACCGAGACCGAACTCCTCACCCACGCACGGGAGAAGCTCGCCCACTTCAAGGCCCCGAAGCGCATCCACTTCACCCCCGAGCTGCCCCGCAACGCCAGCGGCAAGATCCTCAAGCGCGAACTCCGGGAACGGTACGCGGAGGCCTGAGACATCTCACCGACCTGCGGAGCAGCAGCTCAGCACCCTCGATATCCGATACCCGCGGCCGCCTCCGTCGGGACGATGATGGAGGCGTGGACATCCCCGTACGCCTCAGCACACTCGCCCTCCGCCATGTGCCGCCGGGCCCGTACGCGATCGAGCCCTGAGCGGAGGTGCGTCCCCTCGTCGACGGCAGGGACGTGCTCGCGGAGATCCACCCCGACGGGGTGTCGAGCTGCTCGGCCCGGGACTGGGTCCGTCCGCCTGGGGAATGGCCGCTGTCGGCGCCGGAGGAACCGCGCGAGGTCGAGCTGTCCCACAACAACTGCCACACCGGCTGCTGCGGTGGCGTCTTCGTCACGATCCGCCGCGAGGGTGACCGCGTGGTGTGGTCCTCCTTGCGGAACACGAGCGAGACCCGGGTGCCCGTGCCCGCGGAGGTCCGGTTCGACGCGGCCGAGTACGACGCCGAACTCGCACGCGCCGCCGCGGACACGGCCTGGGAGGAGCCCGTGGACACAGTCGCCCGCCTGACGGCCACGGAACTCACGGACAGCGGCTGGTTCGAGCCGACGACCCCCGCGAGACCGCCGACCGGTGGTGAGGCCGAGCCCCCGCTCCGACGCCCTTCCGGCGGATCGGGGCCGGGGCCGAGCCCCCATCCGCCGGGCAGGCCCTAGTCCGACGTCCGCAGGTCCACGATCCGCTTGATCTTGCCCACCGAGCGCTCCAGCGTCTCCGGGTCGACCACCTCGACCCCGACCGAGACCCCGATGCCGTCCTTGACCGCCGACGCGATCGCCCGGGCCGCCTCGGCGCGCTCATCGGCCGTCGCTCCCGCGCGGGCCTCGGCGCGGACCGTCAGGGCGTCGAGCCGGCCCTCGCGGGTCAGCCGCAGCTGGAAGTGCGGGGCCACGGCCGGGGTGCGGAGGACGATCTCCTCGATCTGGGTGGGGAAGAGGTTCACCCCGCGCAGGATGATCATGTCGTCGCTGCGGCCCGTGACCTTCTCCATCCGCCGGAACACCCGCGCGGTCCCCGGTAGCAGACGGGTCAGATCGCGGGTCCGGTAGCGGACGATCGGCATGGCCTCCTTGGTGAGCGAGGTGAAGACCAGCTCCCCCTCCTCCCCGTCCGGCAGCACCTCGCCCGTGAACGGGTCCACGATCTCCGGGTAGAAGTGGTCCTCCCAGATGTGCAGACCGTCCTTGGTCTCCACGCACTCCTGAGCCACGCCCGGGCCGATGACCTCCGAAAGGCCGTATATGTCGACGGCGTCGATTGCGAAGGCCTCCTCGATCTCCTTCCGCATCGCCTCCGTCCACGGCTCGGCGCCGAAGACGCCCACCTTCAGGGAGGTCGAGCGCGGGTCGACGCCCTGCCGCTCGAACTCGTCGAGCAGCGTCAGCATGTACGAGGGGGTCACCATGATGATCTCGGGGCGGAAGTCCTGGATCAGCTGCACCTGCCGGGCCGTCATACCGCCCGAGGCGGGGATCACCGTGCACCCGAGGCGCTCCGCGCCGTAGTGGGCGCCGAGTCCGCCGGTGAACAGGCCGTATCCGTACGCCACATGGACCTTGTGGCCGGGGCGGGCCCCGGCGGCGCGCAGGGAACGGGCGACCACGTCGGCCCACATGTCGAGGTCGCCGTCGGTGTATCCGACGACGGTCGGCCGGCCGGTGGTGCCGCTGGAGGCGTGGACGCGCCGGATCCGGGACTGGTCGACGGCGAACATGCCGAAGGGGTAGTGGTCGCGCAGGTCCGTCTTGGCGGTGAAGGGGAAGCGGGCCAGGTCCGCGAGCGTCCGGCAGTCGTCCGGGGCCACCCCGGCCGCGTCGAAGGAGCGCCGGTAGAAGTCCACGTTCTCGTACGCGTGCCGCAGGCTCGCGCGCAACCGCTCCAGCTGGAGCGCCGCCAGCTCCTCGCGTCCGAGCCGCTCGCCACTGTCCAGCAGGTCCCTCATCGCGCCACTCCTCCACGGTCCCGCTCGTAAAACGGACGACCGATCATTCGGTAGATGCGTTCCGGGCCAGTAAAACCGCAGGGACCGGGGGCTTGGCAAGGGGGCTGCGGAACTTTTCCCGGCACGGCCGGGTGCGGGCCGGTCATCACACCTTGGGGTGTCTTTCCGGCGGCCCCGGCACGGCGTGCGTCCGGCGCGGGGAAGGGTGGATCAGCCGAGGTCCGCCCGGTCTCGGTTCCGCCGCCCGGCTCCGCCGCCCCGGTTCCGGACGGCGGCCCGCCCGCGTGCCCGGACGAAAGTGAACGTCATGCCCGACCCGCACCTTCCCACCGTCGCCGTCGCCGCCGCCACCGCGACCGCCACCGTCACCGCCCCCGAGGGGACGGCGGCTCCGTGACCGCCACCACGGCCACCGACGCCGACACCCCCCAGGTCCACTTCTGGGCCGTGCCCGACCTCACCGGCCTCGACTTCGACCCGCTGCTCGCCAAGCTGCTGCACGAGGACCCCGTCACCCGGGTCCGGCTGCCGCACGGCGAAGGGCACGCCTGGCTCGTCACCCGGTACGAGGACGTCAAGTTCGTCTCCGTCGACTCCCGCTTCAGCCGCCAGGCCGTCTGGGGTCGCTCCATCACCCGCGTCGCCCCCCACTTCATCCCGATGGAAGGCGCCGTCGGCTTCGCCGACCCGCCGGACCACACCCGGATGCGACGCGTCGTCGCCCGTGCCTTCAGCGCCCGCGCGCTCGGCGCCCTGCGCGACCACGCCCAGGACGTCATGGACCGGCTCCTGGACCGGGTCGAGGAGCACGGCGCGCCCGCCGACCTCATGGAGCTTGTCAACCGGCCCTTCCCTCTCGCCATGGTCAGCGAACTCATGGGAGTGCCCGAGGGCGACCAGCCGTTGATGGCCCGCTGGTCCGACACCATCATCTCCGCCGCCGCAGGCCGGGAGGCCAGCGAGCAGGCCAAGGCCGACATGGGCCGCTACTTCACCGAGCTCGTCGGCCGCAACCACGGCACCGGCAAGGAGACCCTCGCCGCCGTCCTCGCCGACGCCGTCGACGACGAGACCCTCACCGAGACCGAGGCCGTCGGACTCGCCGTCCTCATCCAGATCGGCGGCGCCCACGCCGTCCGCAACAACAGCGCCAACATGGTGTACGCGCTGCTCACCCACCCCGAGCACCTCGCCCGGCTGCGCGCGGAACCCGAACTGATCCCGCAGGCCGTCGACGAGCTCCTCCGCTACATCCCGCACCGCAACGCCGTCGGCCTCTCCCGGATCGCCCTGGAGGACGTCGAGGTCGGCGGGATCACCATCCCGGCCGGCGACCCCGTCTACGTCTCCTACCTGACCGCCAACCGCGACCCCGACGTCTTCCCCGACCCCGAACGCCTCGACTTCGACCGCGGCTACAACCCGCACGTCGCCTTCGGACACGGCCCCCACTACTGCCCGGGTTCCGCGCTCGCCCGCATCGAGTCGGAGATCCTCGTCGACTCCCTGTGGACCCGCTTCCCCGACCTGCGGCTCGCCGTGCCGGATGACCAGCTCCGCTGGCAGCGCGGAGCCCTCATCCGCGGTCCAGAGACCCTCCCGGTCACCTGGTGAGAGGAGCCCGTACACCGTGACAGCCACCGCGATCGGACCGGGCGGCGGCCTCATCGTGCCGCCCGGCCACGGCAAGACCCTCACCACCGCCGCCCAGCACGTCACCTTCAAGGTGACCGGCGAGCACTCCCGTACCGCCTCCACCTTCGAGGTCGTCGTCCCGCCCGGCTTCGACGTCGGTGCCCACGCCCACGGACACAGCGAGGAACTCTTCTACGTCCTGGAGGGCGAGCTCGACGTCCTCGCCTTCGAACCGCTCGTCCGCACCAAGGACAGCTGGCGGGAGTGGGAGTCCTCCTCCGGGCAGCGAGCCGTGCGCGCCACCCCCGGCACCCTGATCCTGGTGCCCTCCGGCTGCCCGCACGCCTTCGCCAACCCCACCGGCGACCCCGTCCGCATGCTCTTCCAGGCCTCGCCGCCGCCCGACCACGAGCGGTACTTCGAGGAGCTCATGGAGATCCTCGGCTCGGGCGGCGAGGTCGACCACCAGGCCGTCGAACAGCTCCGGATCCGCTACGACATCGACCAGATCACCCCGCTCCGGCACGACGCGGGACAGACCGCCGACACGCCATCGGGCCCCCGGACGGCGACCCGCACCCCATGACCCCCCGCGGCGGCGGAAATCCCGTTGCCGCAGGTCGGACGCGGTGCTGGAGTGACCCCCATGGAACCCCAGCCCCAGCACCTGCGTGACCTGTACGACCGTCAGCTCCGCCGAGGGGCCCGCCCCGACGGACCCGGCTGCCGGATCGAACGCGACGGCGACGTCGTCCGCCAGACGGGACCCGCGCACGCCTGGAACGGCGTGCTCTGGTCCCACCTGGACGCCCCCGCCGCCGACCGGGCCATCGCCCGGCAGATCGACCACTACCGCACCGCCGGCCGGTCCTTCGAGTGGAAGCTGTACGCCCACGACACCCCCGCAGACCTCGGCGAGCGGCTTCTCGCCGCGGGCTTCACCGCCGAGGACCCCGAGACCCTGATGGCCGCCGAAGCCTCCGCGCTGCCCCTGGACGTACCGCTCCCCGAAGGCGTCGAACTCCGCGCCGTCACCGACGAGACCGGGGTACGCCAGGTGGTCGAGGTCCACGAACGCGCCTTCGGCACCGACAGCACCCACATCGGCCGCCAACTCCTCGACCGCCTCGCGGCCGACCCCGGCACCGTCACCGCCGTCGTCGCCCTCGCGGCCGGCGAACCCGTCAGCGCGGCCCGCCTCGAACTCTGCCCCGGTACCGACTTCGCCGGACTCTGGGGCGGCGGCACCGTCGAGAGCTGGCGCGGCCGCGGCCTCTACCGCGCCCTCGTCGCGCACCGCACCCGCCTCGCGGCCGAACGCGGCCACCGCTACGTCCAGGTCGACGCCGCCGACACCAGCCGCCCGATCCTCCAGCGCCTCGGCTTCCTGACCCTCTCCACCACGACCCCCTACACCTACGACGTACGGACCGCCCCGGCGCCCCGCCCGTAGGCCGCGCGGCGGGCCCGACCGCCCCACGGCGGTAGGGTGCCGTCCGGCAACACAGTTCCACGTGGGGAGACATGCATTCATGAGTGGTCAGCAGCCGGGTCGAGGCGCCGCGGGCGAGATCTTCCAACCGCTCGCCGCGGACGACCCCACCACGGTCGCCGGGTACCGGCTCGCCGCCAGGCTGGGGGCCGGCGGCATGGGGAAGGTGTACCTGTCGTACACGCCCGGCGGCCGACCCGTGGCGATCAAGCTGATCCGCCCCGAGTTCGGCGAGGACGCGGAGTTCCGCCGCCGCTTCGCCCAGGAGGTGCGCTCCGCGCAGCGCGTGCAGGGACTCTTCACCGCACCCGTGATCGACGCCGACCCGGAAGGCGCCCAGCCCTGGCTGGCCACTGCCTACGTCCCGGGCCCTTCGCTCGCCGACGCGGTCGTCACCCACGGCGCCCTGCCCGTGGAGACGGTGCTGCTGCTCGTCGCCGGGATGGCCGAGGCCCTGCACGTCATCCACGGCGCCGGGATCGTCCACCGCGACCTCAAGCCGTCCAACGTGCTGCTCGCCTCCGACGGGCCCCGCGTCATCGACTTCGGCATCGCCCACGCGGCCGACGCGACCTCGCTCACCGGCAGCGGCGTCACCATCGGCACCCCGTCGTTCATGGCGCCCGAGCAGGCCGCCGGCCGCAAGGTGACCCCGGCGACGGACATCTTCGCGCTCGGGCAGGTCGCGGCCTACGCGGCGACGGGGGCCCCGGCGTTCGGCGAGGGCACCTCGCACGGCGTGCTGTACCGCATCGTGCACGAGGAGCCGGACCTCAGCGCCGTGCCGGAGCGGCTGAGCGAGCTCGTCACGCGGTGCCTCGCGAAGGACCCCGAGGCGCGGCCCACGCTCGCCGAGGTCATCCGCCTCTGCCAGGAGGCGAACGCGGCGACGGTCCTCCGCCGCCCCGAGGACTGGCTGCCGGGCGCGGTCTCCGCCGAGATCACCGCCCGGGCCGCGGCCCCCGCCCCCGTCCAGACACCCCCGCCCCCGCCGACCGCCCCGGCGGCCGGCTACTCACCCACCGCTCCGTCGGGCCCCACCGCCCCGGCGGCGGGCTACTCACCCACCGCTCCGTCCGGCCCGACCGCCCCGGCCGTCGGCCACGCGCCCACGGCCCCCGCCGCGGCGTACGCGCCCACCGCCTCCGCTACCCCGGCCCCGCCGACCGCCCCGCCCGGCGCCTACGGGCCTCCGGCCGGACAGCAGCCGCCCCCGCATGCAGGGCCGTACCGCACGCCCGTGCCCCACCCGGCGCACGCCGCCCCCACCCCTGCCTACGCGCCGACGCAGGGTCCCGTCCCCACGCCGTACCAGCACCTCGGGGCCCCGGGCGGGCACCCGCACACCGCGCCCGGAGCCGCGCGGGGCCGGGCCGGGCGAGGGCTGCTCGTGGCCGTCGCCGCCGTCCTCGCCTTCGGCGCCGTCGGCGGGGTGACGGCGTACGTCATGCTGAAGGACAAGGGGCAGGAGACCACGGCCAACGGCGACAAGCCGAGCGGCGCGAAGCCGAGCGGTGGCCCGTCGACGGGCCAGGGCGGTGGGACGACACCCGGCGCCACCGGCAGCCCCGCCGACGCGCAGCCCCCGACCGGCGCCGCCGACCCGCAGCCCGCCGACTTCAAGGCCGTCAACCTCACCGCCGGCTACCACCTGACGCTCGGCGACGACACCGTGCGGCCCCAGAAGGGCGAGGACGGCGGATACGAACTCTCCTACGACACCGGCGGATACCTCGACGCGGAGACCAGCGGCGGCAGCCTGGTCCTCCTCGACCCGGGCCAGAAGGGCTCGCTCGCCGTGTGCCGCGCGGAGACCCGGTTCACCACGGACGTCTACGTGAACAAGCTGTCCACGGGCCGTCAGATCTGCGTCACGACCGGCACGGGGCACCTCGGCCTCGTCACCGTCAAGGGCATCTCCCCGGAGGACTCGCCCAGCACGTACCTGACGCTCGACGTCACGGTCTGGCGCAACGCGGCGGTCTCCTCGTAACGGGGGGCGGCCTCCTCGTAAGGGGGGCGGCCTCCTCGTCACGAGGTCCGTCAGGCCGTCCAGTGCGCGGGGCGCTCGAAACCCTCCGGGAGGCGGGTGGCGGCGCTCCCGCGCGCCGCGTTCAGCTGGGGCTGCGTCAGGAAGAGGGCGCCGGTCAGATCCGCCCCCGACAGATCGGCGTCCCGCAGGTCCGCGCCGATCAGATCCGCGAGCGACAGGTCCGCCCCCGTCAGATCGGCGGCGATGAGCAGCGCCCCGCGCAGGTCGGTGCCGCGCAGCTTCGCCCCGCGCAGCCGCTTCCCGACCAGGTCCGCCCCGCGCCTGCTCCTCGGCTTCCCGCCCGCCGTGGCGCGGACCAGTTCGCTCGTCCGCAGCAGCAGCCGGTTCACGTCGGCGCGCACCTCGGGAACCCTCAGCTCCTCCAGCGCGTCCGCCGCGCCCCGGGTGAGCTCCTCGACCCGGTCGAGCGCCTTCCGCAGCTCGGCGTGGACCGGGCGGGCCGCCGGCCGGGCCAGCCCCTCGCTGAGGTAGCGCATCAGCTCGTGCAGCTGACGCATCACATAGAACACGCCGAACATCCGGCTCGCGGTCTCCGGCGCCTCGCGCCAGGACACCCCGCCGAAGGTCACCTGGGAGACCTGCTGGCCCGCGCCGAAGCAGTCGTACACCGTGCAGCCCTGGAAACCGCTGGGCCGCAGCCGGGTGTGGATGCCGCAGCGGAAGTCCTCCCGGAGGTTCCGGCAGGGCTCGCCGGGCGCCTTGTCCACGGCGAAGTCGGCCGACTTCGCGAAGGGCAGCGCCACACAGCACAGGCCGAAGCAGTTCGCGCAGTCGCCGCGCAGCGCGGGATCTCCGGTCTCAGGCACGGTGAAACGGTTCCTTCGCAGATCGGGGACGGTCCGTCCACCGTATCGCGCTCTCGGTGAAACCGATTGCGAAGATCGCCGGGAGCGGGTGAGGATCGGCGCCATGCCGAAGTTCACGACGTACGACGGGACCGAACTCGCCTACCGGATCCTCGGGGAGGGCGAGCCACTGGTGTGCCTGGCGGGCGGACCGATGCGCGACGCCGACTACCTCGGCGACCTCGGGGGACTCGCCGCCCACCGCGCCCTCGTCGTGCTCGACACCCGTGGCACCGGGGCGAGCGCCGAACCCGCCGACCCCGGCACGTACCGCTGCGACCGGCAGGTCGGCGACGTCGAGGCGCTCCGCGCCCACCTCGACCTGGAGCGGATCGACCTCCTCGGCCATTCGGCGGCAGGAACCCTGGCCACCCTGTACGCCGCCGCGCACCCCGAGCGGATCCGCTCCCTCGTCCTCGTCACCCCCGCCGGCCGTGCGGTCGGCGTCGACACCACCGACGAGGAATGGGACAAGGCCGTCGAGGTCTTCGCCGACCGGCCGTGGTACCCGGAGGCCCGCGCCGCGCTCGCCACGATCGGCCCGGACACCCCGCTCCCACGCGTCCTGGAGATCATCGGGCCCTTCTCGTACGGGCGGTGGGACGCCGCCGCCCAGGAGCACGCCGCGGCGCGGCGGATGCGCTGGGATGCCGTCTCCGCCTACCACGGCGACGGCGCCTGCGATCCGGAGTCGACCCGCCGCGCCCTCACCGCGCTCACGGCGCCCGTGCTGATCCTGGCGGGGGAGTACGACGCGGGCCCCACCCCGGCCAAGGCGGCCGAGGCCGCCTCCCACTTCCCGGGCGCCGAACTCGTCGTCCTGCCGGGCGCCGGACACTTCCCGTGGGTGGACGACGCGGATGCCTTCGTCCGCCCGGTCGCCGCGTTCCTCGATCCGGAGGTCCGTACGGTCACGGTGGACGGCGTACGCCTCGCCTACCGGGTACGGGGCTCCGAGGAGGCCCCGCCCGTCGTCCTGGTCCATGGGCGCGGTGAGAACAGCACCACCTGGAGCCGCGTCGCGAAGGAACTCGCCGCCGACCACCGGGTGTACGCGGTCGACCTGCGCGGACACGGACTGAGCGACCGGCCGGGCCACTACGGTTTCGACGTCTTCCGTGACGAACTCGGCGGCTTCCTCAAGGCCCTCGGTCTCACCGGCGCCACGGTCGTCGCCCACTCGATGGGCGCCGCCGCGGCCTTCCTGCTCGCCCAGCGGGAACCGGACCTGATCGGCCGGCTCGTCCTGGAGGAGCCCCCGGCCTTCGTCCCGCTCGACCCGCCGCGACCGGTGGCCGAGCGCCCCTCAGGTCCCCTCGGGTTCGACTGGGAGATCGTCCTGGCCACCGACGCCCAGTTGAACGCCCCCGACCCGGCCTGGCGCGAGGAGCTGCCGGCGATCAAGGCCCCCACTCTGGTCCTCACGGGCGGCCCGGCCAGCCACGTTCCTCAGGAGCACCTCTCCAGGCTCGCCGAACGCATCCCCGACGCCCGCCTCGTCGGGATCGAGGCGGGGCATCTCGTCCACACCGACCGTCCCGAGGAATTCCTCACGGCGGTACGGGAGTTCGGGCTCTAGCCGTCGGCCCCCGCGCCCCCGCCCGTCCCCGTGACCGCCGCGTCCGCCTCCACCGCCACCGAGCGGGCCCAGCGGTAGTCCGCCTTGCCGCTGGGGGAGCGCTGGATGCGGTCGGTCAGGACCAGCTGGCGGGGCACCTTGTACCCGGCGAGGCGGGGGCGGCAGTGGGTCTGGAGGGAGTCCAGGTCCAGCGGCGGGGCGTCCGCGCGGAGCTGGACGACCGCGGCGACGTGGTTGCCCCAGCGGGCGTCGGGGACTCCCGCGACCAGCGCGTCGTACACGTCGGGGTGCGACTTCAGGGCCTGCTCCACCTCCTCCGGGTAGACCTTCTCGCCGCCCGTGTTGATGCACTGGGAACCGCGCCCGAGGACGGTGACCACCCCGGCCTCGTCCACGGTCGCCATGTCCCCGAGGAGCACCCACCGCACCCCGTCCCGCTCGAAGAAGGTCTCGGCGGTCTTGGCCGGGTCGTTGTAGTAGCCGAGCGGCACGTGGCCGCGCTGGGCGAGCCGCCCGATCTCGCCCGGGGCGACGGGGGCGCGGGTCGCCGGGTCGACCACCTGGGTGCGTTCGTTGACATGCAGCCGGAAGCCCCTGGCCGGGCCGGAGTCGTCGGTCGCGCGGCCGTTGGAACCGGACTCGGTGGAGCCGAAGTTGTTGAGGAGCAGCACGTTCGGCATGAGTTCCTGGAGCTGGGCCCGCACGGTGTCGGACATGATGGCCCCGGACGAGGACAGGCTGAACAGGGCGGAGAGGTCAGTGCCGCTCAGCGGCCCGCGCAGCGCGTCCACGAGCGGCCGCAGCATCGCGTCCCCGACCAGGGAGATGCTGGACACCTTCTCCTTCTCCAGGGTGCGGAGAACCTCCTCAGGCACGTACTTGCGGTGCAGGACCACCCGCTGGCCGTAGTTGAGGGCGATGAACGCGGTCAGCGTGGACGTGCCGTGCATGAGCGGCGGCGCGGGGAAGAAGGCGATGCCGGAGCCACCGGCCGCCACCCGCTCGGCCAGCTCCTCGGGGCGCTTCACGGGCTCGCCCGAGGGGTCCCCGCCGAAGAGCCCCGCGAAGAAGAGGTCCTCCTGGCGCCACAGGACGCCCTTGGGCATCCCGGTCGTCCCGCCGGTGTAGATGATGAAGAGGTCGTCGGCCGAGCGCGGCCCGAAGCCCCGCTCGGGCGAGCCGGCGGCCTCCGCCTCGGCGAACGGCACGCAGTCGAGGACCCCCGCCCCCTCGGCCGGGGCCCCCACCCGTACGAGGTGCCGCAGCTTCTCGGTCTGCGGGAGTGCCGCCGCCACCCGGTCGGTGAACTCGGCGTCGAAGACGAGTGCGGCCAGGTCGGCGTCCCGGTAGAGGTAGACGAGCTCCTCCTCCACGTACCGGTAGTTCACGTTGACCGGCACGATCCGCGCCTTGAGGCAGGCGAGGACGGTCTGGAGGTACTCGACGCCGTTGTAGAGGTGGAGCCCGAGGTGTTCGCCGGGCCGGACGCCCGCGTCGACGAGGTGGTGGGCGATCCGGTTGGCCGCCGCGTCCAGTTCGGCGTAGGTGAGCCGCCGCTCCGCGCCGGTGCCCGGATGGTCGACGTACACCAGCGCCTCGCGGTCGGGGACCACGTCGACGACCGATTCGAACAGGTCGGCAAGGTTGTACTCCACCATTCCTCCTGACCCCGGCACGTACGGACTCGGGCGGTCATTAGAGCGCCGTACGCCGACGGGGGGAAGAGGTCGCGCAGAAGAATCTGACTAGGTGTCAGAAAACTATTGAACTGGGCCCCGGGCTACTGCAACCTGTTCCAGAACTGGAGACGGGAGACCCCCATGGGTGGCACCGAACACCTCACCGTGCGGCGCGAAGGCGGCACGCTCGTACTCACCTTGAACCGCCCCGAGGCCAAGAACGCCCTCTCACTGCCGATGCTCGTCGGCCTCTACGACGGCTGGCTGGAAGCCGACGCCGACGACAGCGTCCGCTCGGTCGTCCTCACCGGCGCGGGTGGCGCCTTCTGCGCCGGCATGGACCTCAAGGCCCTGGCCGGCAAGGGCATGGAGGGCGAGCAGTACCGGGACCGGCTGAAGGCCGACCCCGACCTCCACTGGAAGGCGATGCTGCGCCACCACCGCCCCCGCAAACCCGTCATCGCCGCCGTCGAGGGGTACTGCGTCGCCGGCGGCACCGAGATCCTCCAGGGCACCGACATCAGGGTCGCGGCCACCTCCGCCACGTTCGGCCTCTTCGAGGTCCGTCGCGGCCTCTTCCCCATCGGCGGCTCCACCGTCCGCCTGCCCCGCCAGATCGCCCGCACCCACGCCCTGGAAATGCTCCTCACCGGCCGCCCGTATACCGCCGAGGAAGCCGCCCGCATCGGCCTCGTCGGCCGCGTCGTCCCCGACGGCACCGCACTCGACACGGCCCTCGACATCGCCGAACGCATCAACGCGTGCGGGCCGTTGGCGGTCGAGGCGGTGAAGGCGTCGGTCTACGAGACGGCCGAGATGACCGAGACGGAGGGCCTTGCCGCCGAGCTGAAGCGGGGGTGGCCGATCTTCGACACGGCGGACGCGAGGGAGGGGGCGAGGGCGTTCACGGAGAAGCGGGCGGCGGTGTACCGGCGGGAGTGACCGTGACCGGGGGCTCCACCCCCGGACCTCCGCGCCTCAAACGCCGGCGGGGCCGAGTTTCCAGCCCGCCCGGCGTTTGCCATCACCCCCATCAAGGAGCCCACCCATGACAACCGCCACCCCCGCCCCCACCCCACCCCCCGAGATCCTCCGCGCCCCCCTGATCGTCGAGTTCCCCTTCACCCGCTCCCTCGGTCCCGTCCAGTCCGCCTTCCTCACCGGACTGCGTGAGCGGACCGTACTCGGCGTCCGCACCGAAGCCGGCGAGGTGCTCGTCCCGCCCGTCGAGTACGACCCCGCCACCGCCGCCGAGCTCCGCGACCTCGTCGAGGTCGCCGCCACCGGCACCGTCACCACCTGGGCCTGGAACCCCGAGCCCCGCCCCGGCCAGCCCCTGGCGACCCCCTTCGCCTGGGTCCTCGTCCGTCTCGACGGCGCCGACACCGCCCTCCTGCACGCCCTCGACGCACCCGGCCCCGAAGCCGTCCGCACCGGACTGCGGGTCCGGATCCGCTGGGCCGCCGAACGCGTCGGCGCCATCACCGACATCGCCTGCTTCGAGCCGTACGACACCGACAGCGCTACCGCCCCCGAACCGCAGCCCCACGACGGCCTGTTCGACGCCCCCGTCACCGGCATCGTCGCCGCCGCCCGCCTCGACTACACCTACAGCCCCGGCCGCGCCCAGACCCGCTATCTCCACGCCCTCGCCGAGCGCCGTACCGTCGGCGAACGCTGCCCCTCCTGCGCCAAGGTGTACGTGCCGCCCCGCGGCGCCTGCCCCACTTGCGGCATCGCCACCACCGACCAGGTCGAGGTCGGCCCACGGGGCACGGTGACCACCTACTGCATCGTCAACATCAAGGCGAAGAACCTCGACATCGAGGTGCCCTACGTCTACGCCCACATCGCCCTCGACGGCGCCGGGCTCGCCCTCCACGGCCGGATCGGCGGCATCCCTTACGACCAGGTCCGCATGGGCCTGCGCGTCGAACCCGTGTGGAGCGAGGACGGCCGCTATCCCGACCACTACCGGCCCACCGGCGAGCCCGACGCCGACTACGACACCTACAAGGAGCTGCTGTGACGCCGCACCGGCCGGGCCGAGAGGTGGCGATCGTCGCCTTCGCCCAGAGCGACCACCGCCGTCGCACCGACGACCTCTCCGAGGTCGAGATGGTCATGCCCGTCCTCCACGAGGTGCTCCGGCAGACCGGGCTCAAGACCTCCGACATCGGCTTCACCTGCTCCGGCTCCTCCGACTACCTCGCCGGCCGGGCCTTCTCGTTCACCATGGCCCTCGACGGCGTCGGCGCCTGGCCCCCCATCTCCGAGTCCCACGTCGAGACCGACGGAGCCTGGGCGCTGTACGAGGCCTGGGTGAAGCTCCTCACCGGCGAGGCCGACACCGCCCTCGTCTACTCCTACGGGAAGTCCTCGCCCGGCTCCGTCCGTGACGTCCTCACCCGCCAGCTCGACCCCTACTACCTCGCCCCGCTCTGGCCCGACTCCGTCGCCCTCGCCGCCCTCCAGGCGCAGGCCCTCCTCGACGCGGGCGACGCCGACGAGCCCGCCCTCGCCGCGATCGCCGCCCGCAGCCGCGAGGACGCCACGGCGAACCCGCACGCCCAACTGCCCGGCGCCCGCCCCCAGGGCGGCTACGTGGTCCATCCGCTGCGCACCGGCGACTGCCCGCCCATCGGCGACGGCGCCGCCGCCGTGATCCTCGCCGCCGGGGACCGGGCCCGCGCACTCTGCGACCGGCCCGCGTGGATCCGCGGCATGGACCACCGCATCGAGGCCCACTCCCTCGGCGTCCGCGACCTCACCCACTCGCCCTCCACCCGCCTCGCGGCCGAACGCGCCGGTGCCTTCGAGCGGCCCGTCGACACCGCCGAACTCCACGCGCCCTTCACCTCCCAGGAGGTCGTCCTGAGGAAGGCCCTGGACCTCGACGACAGGGTGAGGGTCAACCCCTCCGGCGGCGCCCTCGCCGCCAACCCCGTCATGGCCACCGGCCTCATCCGGCTCGGCGAGGCCGCCGCCCGCATCCACCGCGGCGACTCCGACCGCGCCCTCGCCCACGCCACCTCGGGGCCCTGCCTCCAGCAGAACCTGGTCGCCGTCCTGGAAGGGGACTCCGATGTCTGAAGAGCCCGTTGCCGTCGTCGGCATCGGCCAGACCAAACACGTCGCCGCCCGCGGGGACGTGTCGATCGCCGGACTCGTCCGCGAGGCCGCCGCCCGCGCCCTGGCGGACGCCGAGCTGACCTGGACGGACATCGACGCCGTCGTCATCGGCAAGGCCCCCGACTTCTTCGAGGGCGTGATGATGCCGGAGCTGTACCTCGCGGACGCCCTCGGCGCGGTCGGCAAACCCATGCTCCGGGTGCACACCGCCGGATCGGTCGGCGGCTCCACCGCGCTCGTCGCCGCCAACCTGGTCGCGGCGCGCGTCCACCGCACCGTCCTCACCCTCGCGTTCGAGAAGCAGTCCGAGTCCAACGCCATGTGGGGCCTCTCCCTGCCCGTCCCCTTCCAGCAGCCGCTGCTCGCCGGGGCCGGAGGCTTCTTCGCCCCGCACGTCCGGGCCTATATGCGCCGCACCGGCGCCCCCGACGCGATCGGCTCCCTCGTGGCGTACAAGGACCGGCGCAACGCGCTCCTCAACCCGTACGCCCACCTCCACGAGCACGACCTCACCCTGGAGAAGGTGCAGGCCTCCCCGATGCTCTGGGACCCGATCCGCTACTCGGAGACCTGTCCCTCGTCGGACGGGGCCTGCGCGATGGTCCTCACCGACCGTACGGGCGCGGCCCGTTCGCCCCGGCCGCCCGCCTGGGTGCACGGCGGCGCGATGCGCAGCGAACCCACCCTCTTCGCGGGCAAGGACTTCGTCTCGCCGCGGGCGGGACGGGACTGCGCCGCCGACGTCTACCGGCAGGCCGGCATCACCGACCCCCGGCGGGAGATCGACGCCGTCGAGATGTACGTACCGTTCTCCTGGTACGAGCCGATGTGGCTGGAGAACCTGGGCTTCGCCGAGGAGGGCGAGGGCTGGAAGCTCACCGAGGCCGGAGTCACCGAACTCGACGGCGACCTGCCCGTGAACCCCTCCGGCGGGGTGCTCTCCACCAACCCCATCGGCGCCTCCGGCATGATCCGCTTCGCCGAGGCCGCCCTCCAGGTACGCGGGGAGGCGGGCGAGCACCAGGTCGACGGCGCCCGCAGGGCGCTCGGGCACGCCTACGGAGGCGGCGCCCAGTTCTTCTCCATGTGGCTCGTGGGGGACACCCCGCCCACGAGCTGAGCCGGGACCCGGGCGGGACGCCACCCTCCGGAAACGTGGTCACTGAGGGTGAGGGTGACGGCGCCGTGCTCACGTAAGGTGAGCGCGGTGGTCCGTGCCGCCCGGAGCCGCCCGGCGCGTCGCGTCGCGCGGCCGGGCACGTACCATGGCCGTATGTCCTTCCTCCGCCGCCGCAGCGCCGCCACTCCCGCGGGCCCGGACTTCGATGTCCTGGCCATGGACCCGGGGGACTGGCCCGGAAACCTCGGCGCCGGCCTGCTGCCCGCACCCGACGGTTCCTGCCAGGGTGTCTTCCTCCGGTACGACCTGTTCGGCGGCCGGGGCCCCGCGATGATCATCGGTAATCTGCCGGAGGGCTCCCCGGCGCGCGAGCTCGCGGAGGGCCAGATCCCCTTCGAGGTGGCCCAGCTCCTCGCCGCCCTCGAGAACGACGAGCCGATCGAGGTCCTCGACACCGAGGACGTCCCCGTGATGCAGGGCGACAACCTCCTGATCGTCCGCCGCCTCAAGCTCTCCGAGAGCCGCATCTCCTGCGTCCAGTTCGACCGCAGCGACAACGTCCTCGTGACGATCGCCAGTTGGGACCGGCCGATCACCGACGACCTGTACGCACTGCTCAAGCCGCTGCCCGCCGAGCTGTTCCAGCAGGGCTGACGGGGGAGCGGGGGCCGATGAGCGCACGCGTCGACAGCTGGATCTGGGCGGTCCGGCTCACCAAGACCCGTTCCCAGGCCGCCGCGGCCTGCCGGGCCGGCCACGTCAAGGTCAACGGCGAGCGGGCCAAGCCCGCCCAGCCGGTGAAGCCCGGCGACGAGGTCAGGCTCTTCCACGGCGGCCGTGAGCGGATCGTCGAGGTCAAGGAGCTCCACACCAAGCGGGTGGGCCCGCCGGTCGCCGTCGAGGCGTACGTGGACAACAGTCCGCCCCCGCCGCCGCGCGAGGAGGTGGCCGTCGCCGCCGTACGCGACCGGGGCGCAGGACGCCCCACCAAGCGGGACCGCCGCGAGCTCGACGAGCTGCGCGGCCGACGCCCCTGACGCCCGACCGATACGGACGAGGGCCGTCCACGGAGCTTCCCGTGGACGGCCCTCGCGCGTGTCAGCGGGTCGCGGAGCCGATCATTGAGGCCACCCGCGCGGCCGAGGTGCCGAGCCCCGTCGGACCCCGGCCCACCAGTGGCGTGCCGCTGCCCGCATGGACGTCCTCGGCACGGTAACGCCGCACCTTCTGGTGCCAGTTGAGGATGCCGGCCAGCCAGTCCTCAAGCTCCCGCAGATACGCCTCGAAGGCCGTCCTGCCCTCCTGGGCGAGACCGAAGTCCTCGTAGAGCACCGGTACTTCGGTCTCCTTGAGATGCTCGTACTGCCGCAGCCGCCCCCGCATCAGGTCGTCGACCATCGCCACCGCCGTCGGGTAGTCGCAGTCGAAGAACTTCTGCAGGACAAGGACGCCGTTGTGCACCTCGCCCTCGACCTCGATCTCCTTCTGGTACGAGAAGAGGTCGTTGAGGAGCGTCGCGTAGTCGGCGACCGAATGCTCCAGGGCGCGGACCGTGCCCGTCCGGTAGATCTCGGGAGGCAGCGCCTCGGTGTGCCGCAGCCGGCAGAGGAGCATCGTCAGTTCGGAGCCGAAGGTGGTCCGGCGCATCTCGATGTAGTCCACCGGATCGGGCACCCGGTGCTGCGACTGGTTGTGCAGCTCCCACAGCCAGCTGTCGAGCATCGCGTCGAGCGCGGTCCTGAGCTGGGCCCGTGCCTCCGGGCCCATCGGACCGGACGTACGCGCCCACAGGTCGGCGAGCGACACCTCCAGGGGATGGGAGGCGAACGTCCGCCCGGCCGCCGGGTCCTCCACCGGCATGCACGACTTGAGCCGCTCCGTGAACCGCTTCGCGCCGCCCAGGTCGCGCGGCCGCCCGAAGACGAGGGGGTAGTAGTCGTCCCCGTACGTCCCCCAGGTCAGCCACTCGGCGCTGAGCTCCAGCTCCTCCAGGGTGGCGTCCGGGTCGAGCCCCGCCGAGCAGAGCGCGAGGTCGAAGCCGTCCATCATCGGCCGGTCCCAGATGTCGTCCAGGAGCCCCATCCGCTCCGCCCAGTCCTCGGAGCGCCGCTTCGCCTCCTGGTGGTGCGGGCTGAGCGTCAGCGGGTACGGCAGGTCGAACTCCGGCAGCAGCGAGGGCCCCACCTGCTGGTGCGGCACATGCGTGAGGGTCCGCAGCCGGGAGGCGGCCGGGCGGCCGAACAGGGTCCGGATGTCCAGGGCGGAGGTGCCGAGCACCCCGTCGAGCCGCGAGGGCCCGGCGACCATGCCCTCGTTCATGTACCGGCTGGAGCGCATGTGCCACTCGTGGCCGCCGGACTGCCAGTCCTGGAGGCCCTTGGCGTACGCCGCCACGGCCGCGCACTCCTCCGGGCCCAGGCCCTTCTCGGCGGCCAGCAGCGGCACCTCGGTCAGGGCCGTGTTCTCGAACTGCTGGAGCCGCGAGGTCAGCAGGTCGTTGACGGCGTTCGCCGCCTCCTGCGTCGTACAGCCGAGGAACCGCTCGAGGACGAGCACGCCGTTGCTGTTCTCGCCCTCGTCCTCCACCTCGCGCTGGTACGAGAAGAGGTCGTTGCGCAGGTGCACGGCGTCGGAGAAGGCGTCCCTGAGGACGCGGAGCGGCCGGGAGTACGCCACCCGGTCCGGGACCTCGGCCCCCGCCGCGTACTCCACGAGCCCGGCCGACCAAGGCGCGCCGCCCACCTTGCGGCGCATCTCGATGTACTCGACGGGGTTGGCGACCCGCCCGCCGTTGATGTTGTCGAGCTCCCAGAGCGACTCGTTGAGGAGGTGCTCGGTCGCCTCCGCGAACCGCACCCGCCAGCCCTCGGACATCGAGGGGACGGTCCGCCGCCAGAGGTCGGCGAGGCCCGCCTCCACGGGGTTGGTGGGCTCGGGCATGCCCGTCGCCGGGTCGGCCGGCATGAACATCGGCAGTCGGTCGAGGTACGCCTTGCTGCCCGCCCGGTCCTGGGTCCGCTTGAAGACCTCCAGGAAGTGGTCGTCGAAGAAGAAGACCCACGTGTACCAGTCCGTGACGAGGTTCAGGGCCTGCTCGTCGCAGTCGGGATGCGTGTACGCGCAGAGCAGCGCGTAGTCGTGGGAGTCGAGGTCGTGCTGCTCCCACACCCCCGAACCCTCCAGCATCCCCATCTCCCGCGCCCAGTCCCGGGTGTGCGTGCGGGCGGTCTCCACATGGGGATTGAGCCGCGCCGGATACGGAACATAGAAATCCGGCATAACGAAGGGCTGAGGCATGTGCGGAGGGGCCTTCCGGTGAGCAAGTGCTGTGTCCGGCCCACCTTTACCCGTCGCCCGTACGGCGCACGCGATCTCCCGAATAGTCCTATGAACGCCGAAGGGGTGGTGCCGGACCCCGTGTCCGGCACCACCCCGCACCTTTCGGCCACTCCTCCGTCAGGCCCGGGAAACCCGCACGTCCGCGGCCTTCACGAAGGCCACGCGATGGCCGAACTGAATCTGGTAGTACTCCTCCTGTCCGCGCACGACCGTGTGCCCGCTGCTGTCGAACACCGGCGCGAAGTAGTACTCGCCCGGGGTCCGGTCACCCACCACGTACCGCTGACCCGCGAGCAGCTTGTACGGCAGCGGCGACACCGCCTGCACCGGCACACCCGCCGGATACGCCGAGGCCTCCGGATACGCCCGCCCGTACACCGGCACCGAGGCGAGGCCCTCCCGGGGAGTCAGGACGAGCCCCCGCGCGTTCACCGCGGTCGGCTCCTTCCCCGGATTGCGGAACCACGCCTTCTGCCCGAGGTACCAGACCGCCGTCCAGTCGCCCCTGCGCTCCGCCACCGCGTAGCTCTGCCCCGTCGAGGCACGCGCCCCGGTGTCGTTGACCCCGGTCGTCGAGTCCTGCCCACCCGGCCGCAGACCGATGTCCTTCACCAGGGGCGCGTCGGCGCTCGGCCCGGTGTGCAGGCGCACCGCCCCGCTCCCGTGCGGCGCGCACGCCTCCCCTGCCACCGCACACCCCGTGTACACCGGCTGATGGGCGCTGTACTCGGGCCGGATCGTCACCACTCCGGCGTCCGGACCGGCGCTCGGCGTGATCGGCCGGCCGAGGAGCCGGAAGTAGTGCGCCCAGTCCCAGTACGGGCCCGGGTCCGTGTGCATGCCCCTGATGGTGGACGTGACCGTGCCCGGCACGTTGTCGTGGCCCAGGACGTGCTGCCGGTCGAGCGGGATGTCGTACCGCGCGGCGAGGTACCGCACGAGCCGCGCCGACGTCCGGTACATCGCCTCCGTGTACCAGGAGTCCGGAGAGGTGAGGAAGCCCTCGTGTTCGAGACCCACCGACTTGGCGTTCACGAACCAGTTGCCCGCGTGCCAGCCGACGTCCTTGACCGGGAGGTGCTGGGCGATGTGCCCGTCGGAGGAGCGCAGCGAGTACTGCCAGGACACGTACGTCGGATCCTGCACCAGCTTCAGGGTGACGTCCCAGACGGCCTCGGTGTCATGGATGACGATGTAGTCGATCGACTGGGAGGTGGGCCGGTCCGCCTTGTCGTGGTTGCCGTAGTCGCCGTCGCCGAACTCCTCGTACGGCGCGGGGATCCACTCGCAGGCCACCGTGGACGGGCACTCCACCGGCCCGGCCGCCGGGCGCCGCAAACCGAGGGCCGCCACCTGCTCCGTCTCCGGCGCGACCGCGGGCGCGGCCGGCAGCGTCACCCTCTGCCCGCTGTCCGTCGTCCGGGACTCCCCGCTCCGGATCACGTCGAACACGTCATTCGCGTACGTCGTCGCCGTCGCCGAGTCGTCCGCGCCGGAGTACCGCGCCACCGCCCCGTACCAGTCGGCCGGGTCCGCGCTCGCCGGAAGCCCGGCCTCCCGCTGCGCGGCGGCGAGCAGCGCCGCCCCGCCCTCGATGTTCGCCGCCGTGCCGGTACGCAGCTCCTCGGCCGGAATCCCGGACAGCGCGGACGCCCGCTCAAGCGTCCGCAGCCGCGGAGGCAGCTCCTCCGCCGTCGGGACCGCTGCCTCCGCGCCGGAACGCACCGCGCGCGAGGAGTCGCCGCGCGGGTCCTCCTCACCCTCCGAGTGGTGCGGGGCGGCGCCGGCGAGCGCCGTCACCGCGTCCGTCAGATGCATCGGCCCGTAGCCGCCGGTCACGCTCGGCGCGCCACCGTGGCCGTCCCAGCGCGACTGGAGGTACGAGACGGCGAGCAGCACGCTCTCCGGTACGCCGTGGCGCGCGGCCGCCCGCGCGAACTGCCCCTGGAGGGATCCCGCATCGGGCACGTCGGCACCGGCCGGAGGGGCGGCGGAGAGTAGAGGGAACAGCAGGGCCGCGGACGCGAGCACGCCCACGGCTCCGGTGAGACGAGCGGACGGCATGCGTCCGGGGGACACGGAACGGAGCAAGGCAGCCTCCAGGGGCGGGGGGTGACACCGGGGCGTGCGGGACCGAACCCGTACAGGGGTATCGGCTCCCGAACGATCCGTCAATCACGCCCGCTGAAAAGCAAGTTCCCACGTCAGAGCGGGAATGGAGGCCGAACGGCGGACTTTCGCGCAGACGGGCCCCGGGCCTGGGACGCGTCAGTGGAGTGGACCATTGACCCGCCGCCGCGAGCGGTCCGGCGGCGGAGAAACCCAGTGCGCCGCGTCCCGGTGTGTCGGCACCGGGCGCACGGCGCACCCTCCCCCGTGGCGTCGGTCGGCCCCGCCCTTCAGCGCGTCCCGACCGCCGCGCGCACGGCCCGCCGTGCCATGGCGCAGTCGTCGTGCAGCCGCCTCAGGAGCAGCCGCTGTTCCTCGCCGGGGGCGAGCGCCCCCGTGGGCACCGGCACGGAGCCGGCCGGCGGGGCCTCCTTCATGGTGCGCTGCACCGCCGTCTCGTAGGTACGGATCTCCCGCGTCAGCACGATCATCAGGTTCACCAGGAAGGCGTCCCGTGAGGCCATGCCCGCCTGCTGGGCGAGCTGGCTGATCTGGCGCCTGGCGAGCGGCGCGTCGGCGAGCACCGCCCACAGCGTCGCCAGGTCGTACCCCGGGAGGTACCAGCCGGCGTGCTCCCAGTCGACGAGGACCGGTCCGGTGGGGGAGAGGAGGATGTTGGAGAGCAGGGCGTCACCGTGGCAGAACTGGCCCATGCCCTGGCGGCCGCCCGCCTGCGCCAGACCGTGCAGCAACTTCTGCAGGTCGTCCCGGTCCCGGTCGGTGAAGAGTCCGAGCTCGTGGTAGCGCGCGATCCGGGTGCCGTAGTCCAACGGGGCGTCGAAGGTCCCGGCCGGCGGCCGCCAGGCGTTGAGCCGGGCGATCGCGCCGAGCGCGGCCCGCACGTCGGCCCGCGGCGGGGCCTCGACGGGGTGGCGCGAGAGCGCCGCGGCCCGTCCGGGCATCCGCTCGATCACCAGCGTGCAGTTCTCCGGATCCGCGGCGATCAGCCGCGGCGCCCGCACCGGCGGACGGTGCCGGACGAAGGAGCGGTAGGAAGCTATCTCGTGCTGGAACCGCTCGACCCACGCGGGGGAGTGGTCCAGTAAACACTTCGCGACCGCCGTGGTCCGCCCGGTCGTCCCGACGATCAGTACGGAACGTCCGCTGCGCCGTAGCACCTGCACCGGGTTGAACTCCGGGCAGATGCGGTGGACCGAGGCGATCGCCCTCTTCAGCTGCGCCCCCTGAGGGCCGGACAGGTCGATTCGTCCGCTGATCGGCTGGGTGCCGGTACCGCCCGTCCAGCGCCGCGGCCGGACGGCCTGGGGCGCGGGAGCGAGGTAAGGTCCGGCGCCGGCCTGGACGATGCGGTGCTGCGGCCGGGGCGGGGCGGACACGGAGGACGATGCTGTGTACATGGAGGTGACAGATCCCTTCGTGTGCCGACGAGTTGCGTGCGTCGCCCCGCCCGCCCCCCGGTCCGCACCCTGGGGAATGAGGGCCGGTCGGCGGGGCGGGGTGGCGCATTCCTACCTGACACCCGGGCGCGGGTGGCGGAACATCGGGCGCACCCTGGCGAACCCTGGCGAATAGTCGCCAGCCCTATGACAGGGGGTTACTGTCAACTCAGCCGAGAACCTGGGGGCTTAGACGTGACCGGACAAACCAACACCCGCCTGGCAGACCTATTCGGCCTGGCCGGCTGGTCCAAGGGCGAACTCGCGAGACTCGTCAACCGGCAGGCGGCGGCCATGGGCCACCCCCAGCTGGCGACCGACACCTCGCGGGTCCGGCGCTGGATCGACCGCGGTGAGACCCCGCGCGATCCCGTCCCCCGGGTGCTGGCAGCACTGTTCACCGAGCGACTCGGCCGTGTCGTGACCATCGAGGACCTCGGGTTCGTACGACACGGGCGCGCCGGAAGACGGCAGGACGTCAGGAAGACGGACAACCCTGACGGGCTGCCCTGGGCACCCGATCGTACGGCGGCGGTCCTCACCGAATTCACGGGAATGGACCTCATGCTCAACCGACGCGGCCTGGTGGGCGCGGGTGCCGCGCTTGCCGCCGGCTCCGTACTCACCAACGCCATGCACAACTGGCTGCAGACCGACCCCTCACGCCGGTCCGCCCCCCAGCGGGCCACCGATCCCCTGCACGCCGACCCCGCCGGGTTCGACCGCTACGAGGCCGCCCCCATCGGGTCGCAGGAGATCGAGGCCCTGGAGCACTCGGTGGAGGTGTTCCGCGCCTGGGACGCCTCCCGGGGTGGCGGTCTCCAGCGCAAGGCCGTGGTGGGCCAGCTCAACGAGGTGGGCGGCATGCTCGCCTACCGCCACGCCGACCACCTCCAGCAACGCCTGTGGGGCGTCGCCGCCAACCTGGCCGTCCTCGCCGGCTGGATGTCGCACGACGTGGGCCTCGAACCCACGGCCCAGAAGTACTTCGTGATCGCCGCCCACGCGGCCCGCGAGGGAGGCGACCGGCCCCGGGCCGGCGAGGCGCTGTCCCGCGCCGCGCGCCAGATGGTGCACCTGGGCAGGCCCGACGACGCCCTCGATCTGATGAAGCTGGCCAAGGACGGTTCGGGGGAGCAGTTGCTGCCGAGGACCCGGGCCATGTTCCACACGATCGAGGCCTGGGCGCAGGCCTCGATGGGCCGCGGCCAGGCCATGCGCCGCACCCTCGGCGAGGCCGAGGAGCTGTTCGTGTCCGACCGGCGCGACGAGAAGACGCCGAGCTGGATGCAGAACTTCGACGAGGCCGACATGCACGGCATGCAGGCCCTCGCCTACCGCACCCTCGCCGATCACGAGCCGGCCGCCGCGGTCCCCGCGCAGCGCCATGCCAAGCTGGCGATCGAACTGCGGCGCGGCGGCCACGACCGCTCGAAGCTCTTCGACCACATCTCGCTGGCCTCGGCCTGCTTCATCGCCGACGATCCGGAGCAGGCCGACCGGTACGCCCGGCTCGCGCTGATGTCGATGGGCGAGACCTCGTCCCACCGCACCTGGGACCGGCTGCGGGAGATGTACCGGCTCACCGGGCAGTACGCCGGCTACACGAGGATCGAGCACCTGCGCGAGGAGATCGCGGAGGCCCTGCCGCAGTCGCCGGTCAACCGGCCGAGGACCGGCCAGGCCTGAGTGGGGACACGGCCGCGACCACCGGTCGGCGGTCGGCCTTTGTCATACGACGTTCGGCGGTCGGCGTCCGATACGGGGACGCCGGAAGGCGCACGTCGCCGGGTGCCTCAGCGGCCGACCCGTACCACCATCACGCAGGCGTCGTCCTCGCGCTGCTCCTCGCCGAACTCCTCGACCACCGCACGCACACCGTCCTGGGCGTCCCGCGCCCCGGCGAGCCGGTGACCGAGGGCGAGCAGCCGTCGCGCGCCCGTGTCGTCCCCCGTACCGCTGCCACGGGTCAGCCCGTCGGTGTGCAGCACGAGCAGGTCACCGGGGAGCAGCCGGGTCTCGGTCTCGCCGTACACGGCCCCGGTCGTCGCCCCGAGGAGCACCCCCTCGGGCCGGCGGAGGAGGTGCCCCGTCCCGTCGCGGAACAGCAGCGGGGCGGGGTGGCCGGCCTGCGCCCAGGTCAGTGTCTGGGCGACCGGGTCGTAGCGGCAGCACATCGCACTGCCGAGCGCGGGCTGTACGGAGGTCTCCAGGAGCTGGTTGAGGTGGCCCATCAGGGCGGCGGGGCGGATGCCCGCGACCGCCATCCCGCGCAGCGCGCCGAGGAGCATGGCCATCGACGAGGTCGCGGCGACCCCGTGGCCCGTCAGGTCACCGACGGTCAGCAGCGCGTCCCCGTCGGGCAGGGCGAGGGCGTCGTACCAGTCGCCACCGATGAGGCCGGTGCTCGCGGCCGGCAGGTAGTGGGCCGCCACGTCGAGCGGGGCGGGTCCGTCGTGGGCGAAGCGGAGCGAGCCGCGCCACGGCGGGAGCACCGCCTCCTGGAGCTCGACGGCGACCCGGCGCTCGGTCCGCTCGATGTGGCGGCTGCGCTCCAGACTGTCCCGGCTCTCCCTGACCGCCCGCTGGCTGCGCCGCAGCTCGCTGACGTCACGGAGGACGGCCCACATCGAGGCGGTGCATCCGTCGGCGTCGAGGACGGGCTCACCTGTCATGTGCACCGTGCGCACCCGTCCGTCGGTCCGCACGATCCGGAACTCGCCGTCGATCGGCTTCCCGTCGATCAGACAGTCCGTCACCAGGCTCTGGAGGACGGGCTGGTCCTCGGCGAAGACCATCGTGGGCATCTCGTCGAGAGACATCGGGCCGCTCTCGCGCGTACGTCCGAAGATCTGGAACAGTTCTTCGGACCAGCTGACCTCGTCGGTGAGCAGGTCCCACTCGGCGCTGCCGACGCGGGAGAGCAGCGAGCCCGTACGCGCCGGGGGGATCTCGCCGTACGCGGTGCCGGGGTCGGTCGCGAGGCCGGTGTCGAGGACGGCCTCGGGGGTCGCTTCGGCGCTCGTCCCAGGGCCCGTCCCCGGGCTCGTCGCGGGGGCGGTCTGCTCCGGGACGCCTGCCCGCAACTGCCCCAAGTGGGCACCCAGATCGTCGAGTTGACTGACCGCGAGGTCGCAGAGAGCGCGCTGCCAGCGCTGCTGGGGGTCGTCGTCGTCCACCACGGCGTCCTGGCGCACGGCCACGAGCTCGCCGCGCAGGCGGCGGGTCTGCGAGATCAGTGCGTCCACCGCGCCCGGCTCCGGCTGCTGGGCGGGGCGGTCCGCGAACAGGGGGGACGGCATGTCGTACTCCGATACAGACGCGGCACGGCCAGGCCAAGTGTGAGGGGAGAGGCCCGGATACGACTGTGGCACAGCGCGGGAGAGCCCGTAAGGGATTTGGCAACACTCGATCCGGTGGTGCTTCTGGCATATGTCAAAGGCCCGGCGATTACCGGCCAGTGCACGACGCGTTACGGTGCGGGGGTGGTGAACGACAACGGAATCGGCACGGTGGGCACGCGTACGGCGGCCATGGGCGGGGCGGGCACGGGGGCGGGGACGGGCACGGTGGGAACCGCGTTCCTGCTCGCGGCGGCGCCCGCCGGGCGGGGGCGTGCCATGGACGCCACCTCCGTGCTCCCGGCCCTCGCCGCCGTGCCGCCCGGGGTCCTCACCGGCACCACCACCGCCACGGTCGTCGAACTCGCCGACCCGCTCGACCCGCAGACCGTGCTCACACGCCTGCGTGCCGCCGCCGCGAGCCCCGGTCCGCTGCTCGTCTGCCTCGCGGGGCAGCTCCACCTCGACCGCCGCCAGCAACGGCCGCACCTGGCGCTCGCCCGCACCACCCCGGCGACGCTCCGCTACACGGCGCTGCCCTGGCACTGGGTCGCCGGCGAACTCGCGGTGCGGCCCCCCGGCACCACGACCGTCGTCGTGGACCTCGCGGCGGACCCCGACCTGTGGGCCCGCCTCACCACCGCCCCCGACCTGCTGTCCCTGGGGCCCGGACCGCTCCTCTACGGGCGGGTGACCCCCGCCCCCCGCCGGGGAGTGCCCATGACCCCCGACTATCTGCGGTCCTGGGCGGAACTCTGGCGCTCCGGCGCGCGGCTCCCGTACGCCACGCTCCACGCGGAGTCCGCAGCCCACGCCGCCTCGGCCGTAACGGAGTCGCGTCTCCTGGCCCCCGCCCCCGCGCCGGTCTCCCCGCAGGAGCAGGACCCGCACCCCGCGATCCTCGCCGCCGCCATGGCCGGTCGGCACGGGGAGGCGGCGGCGGTGGCCGCGGCCTGGGAGCGCGAGGCCCTCCGCGGCCACGGGCCCCGGTCCGCCGAGGCCGTCCACTGGACGGAGGTACGGGCCGACCTCGCCCGTCTCGCCGGGGACCCCGCCCGCAGCTGCGAACTGTGGCTCGCCGCCGCCGAGGCCCGGCTCGGTCTGCGGCAGCCGACGGACGACCCGGACGTCGAAGGGGCCGTGGACCGGGCCCACCACCAGTGGGAGCAGATCGGCGACCCGGCACGGGCCCGCGCCCTCGGCCCCACCCTCGTCGCCCTGCGGCGACGCGTCCCGGGCCGCCAGCCGGGCGCCCTGGCCGCGCTGACCCGCCGCATGGCCGACTGAGTTCCGGCGGCGGGCCGCCGGAGACGTACGAAGTCCTGGCCGGCCGACTTACGAGCCTCCCGCCCCACGAGCCCTCCGCCTACGAGCCCTCCGCCCCACGAGCCCTCCGCCCCACGAGCCCGAAAGGCCCCGCGTGACCTCGCTCGCCCTCGCCCAACGCTCGCTCGCCGACCCGTCCGTACGCCATCCGCTCTGGCCGCCGCTCACCCGGGGCTGCCCGGTGACCTCCACCGACGAGGTCGCGTACCCGCTGGACATCGACTACGCCTACGACGACGTCCCCGCCGACCTGTTCACCCGTCCCGCCGCCCACGGTCTCGAACGCTGGGCCCCGCTGCTCCCGCCGCTCGCCGCCCCCGGCCTCGGCGAAGGCAACACCCCGCTGGTCCGGCTCCCCGACGGCGTCTGGGTCAAGGACGAGTCCCGGAACCCGACCTGGAGCCACAAGGACCGCCTCAACCGGGTCGCCGTCAGCGCCGCCGTCGCCTCGGGCGCGCGCGGCATCGTCGTCTCCTCGTCCGGCAACCACGGTGCCTCCGCCGCCGCGTACGCCGCCCGCGCCGGGCTCCCCTGCGCCGTCTTCGCCTCACCGGACGCGCCGCCCGCCGTCGCCTCGCACCTCCGTGCCTACGGGGCGACGGTGCTGACCGTCCCGTACGCGTCGGTGCGTCCGCTGATGCGGCGGATCGTCGACGAACTCGGCTTCCAGAGCGTCAGCAGCGTGACAGACACCGCCCACACCGGCCACCCCTTCGGGCCCGAGGGCTACAAGACGCTCGCGTACGAGCTCGCCCTCGACCTGGGGCGTGCCCCGGCGGCGGTCCATCTCCCCACCGGCTACGGCGAGTTGCTCTTCGGGGTGGCCAAGGGCTTCCAGGAGCTCGTACGGCTCGGGGTCACCGACTCCGTCCCCCAGGTGTACGCCGCCGAGCCCGCCGCCGCCGGCGCCCTCACCGAGGCGCTCCGCACCGGCCGGCCCGTCGCCCGGGTGCCGGTGGGCCCGACCGCCGCGTACGCCATCGACTGTGAGATCAGCGGCTACCGAGGCGTGCTCGCCGTCAGTGAGACCGGCGGATCGGCCCGTACGGTGACGGACGCTCAGATGCACGCCGCTCAGGACGAGTTGGCGGCGCAGGGCATCTGGTGCGAGACCTCCTCCGCCGCCGGTCTCGCCGCCCTGCGTGCCCACGGGCCGCACGAGGACGAAGGCCCCGTGGTGTGCGTGGTCACCTCCAGCGGCTACAAGGACATCGCCACGGCCAGGCAGACGTACGCGCCGAAGGCCCCGGACTGGCCGTCGATCGAGGCCGTCCTGAGGGGCGCCGGCAGCGAGTAGGGCACACCACGGGGCGCCCGGTCGCGACGAACGGGCGGGCGAGCGCCCGCCCCCGCCCGCCCGCCGCCCCACGGCCCGGTCGCCCTAGTGGCCGAGGCCGCTTCCGCCCCCCGTGGGCAGGACCACCCGGATGCCGAACTCGTAGGTGCCGGTCGCCTGTGCGATGCCGATGAAGAGCAGGGCGAAGTGCTCCTGGCCCCGCGCCGTGGCGATGCCGCCCAGGTCGAGCACCGCGTCGTCGGACCAGCCGAGATCGGTGACCAGTCCGCGTACGGTCTTCTTCGCCGCCGTGTCCTCACCCGAGAGGAACACGGTGCCGGGACCCTCCAGGGAGTCCGGCGCGACCATCACCTTCCGGTCGACCGTGCAGAGCGTCTTCACCACCCGGGTCTCCGGGAAGGCCTGCTGGATCTCCTCGCCGAGGCTGACGACCGGGTGGGACAGCGACCCGTCCGCCAGGAAGCCGACGCCGACGTCGAGGACGACCTTCCCGGCGAGCGTGGGGGCCCCGATCGCCGTCAGCAGGGCCACGGAGTCCGTGCCCGGGGTGGCGTTCACCAGCACCTCGGCGTGTGCGGCGGCGCCCGCCGAGCTGTCGATCCGTACTCCCGCCGCGGTGAGTTCCCCGAGCTCCGCCCGCAGTTCCTGGTCGTCCGGCCGCCGTGACCCGAGGACCACCTCATGGCCGGTCCGCGCCCACGCCGCCGCGAGCGCCCGTCCTACGTTTCCTGTTCCGAGAATCCCGATTCGCATGCCGCTCATCGTGGCCGTCCGGCACTCACCCCCGCCTCGGCCCCGGTACCGAACGCCCCTCGGCCGATGGGTCTAGGACTTCAGGCGCCCGCGTACTGGGCGGCGTACTCCTCGCTGGGCGGGACGACGGTGACGACGTCGATCAGCACGCCGTCGGGGGCGGCGACGATGAAGTGGCGCTGGCCGAAGTCCTCCGTGCGCAGCGGCAGTACCTCGGGCAGGCCGGCCTTCGCCACGAGCCGCTGGTGTTCGGCGTCCACGTCGTCCACCTCGAAGTTCAGCAGCAAGCCGCCCCGGAGCGCGGCCCGGTGGCCTTCGGGGACGGTCGGGTGGTCGTGGTCGAGGAGGGCCAGCTCGTACTGGGGGGCGTCGGGGCGGCGCAGGCTGACGTACCAGTCCGCCTCGAAGGTCACTTCGAACCCGAAGTGGCGGGTGTAGAAGTCGCGGGAGGCCGCCACGTCCCGGGTGGCGAGCACCGGGTAGAAGCCGCTGAGCCCGGTCGTACGTTCGTTCGTCATGGAGGGTCCTTCGCTCTCGTTTTCGCATACCCAGGGTATGTGAGTCGTACGGTTAACATACCTTGGGTACGCGAAATGGGAAGGGCGGTGCGCGGGCGATGGCGATCAACCGGGCGGAGCAGCGGGCGGCCACGCGGCGGGCGTTGCTGGTCGAGGGGCGGCGCCGGTTCGCCGCCGACGGGTACCACCACGTGGTGCTAGCGGAGGTGGCGCAGGCCGCCGGGGTCACCAAGGGGGCCGCCTACCACCACTTCGACAGCAAGGCGGGGCTCTTCCGGGCCGTCGTCGCCGGGGTCCAGCAGGAACTGGGCGAGCGGGTCGCGACCGCGGCCGAGCGGCACGAGGACCTCTGGGAGCAGCTCCGGGCCGGCTCCCGTGCCTTTCTGGCGGCGGGGACCGACCCGGCGGTACGGCAGATCCTGCTGGTCGACGCCCCGGCCGTACTGGGCTGGGACGAATGGCGGGCCCTGGACGAGGAGTCCTCCGCCCGGCACCTCACGGAGGCCCTGACGGCGCTCGCCGCAGCCGGGACGATCGCCGACCAGCCGGTGGAACCCCTGGCCCGGTTGCTCTCGGGGGCGATGAACGAGGCCGCGCTCTGGATCGCGCGGGGCGGGGACCCTCAGGTCGCGGAGCAGGCACTCGACCGGCTCCTGGCGGGGCTGCGCACCCCGGCCTGACCTCGCGCGCGGCCACGCGGCGTCGTTCCGCGCCCCCGGGGGCCGGTTCTATGGCGTCCCCGTGGCCGGGTCAGCACCATGCGGTGCCGGTCACTCGTCATGATGGCCACGGCGCGTGTCACCCGCGGGCGCCGACCCGGTCCGGCAGCGTGGGCGCCATGCACCCCCGTCGTACGACTGTCCTCCTCCTCGCTGCGCTCCTGACCAGTGGCTGCGTGGCCGTCCCTCACTCCGCGGCGCCGCCGTCACGAGACCGCCCCGCCGAGCTCGTACCCGCCGCGGACCGGCCGCCGGCCCCTCTCCCGACATGGCCGGAACCCACCCAGGCCGCACCCCGCGAAGACCTCGCCACCACCGACCCCCGTCCGGGCCCGGCCCCCGTGAAGACCGCGGCCCCTGCGCCCGTCGCACCTGCCACCGCACGGCCGGACCCCGCCCGGCCCGACCGCCGTACGCAGCCGCAGGAGCGCCCCGCCACCACCCCGGTGAGGAAGAAGCCCCGCAAGCAGGTACGGCCGACCGCGACGAGGCCGACGCCGAAGGCCCAGGCCCCCAAGAAGCAGGCCCCGCGTCGGCAGCAGCCGGCGGCCGGGCAGGCGCCGGACATGCGCGGGCTCTGCCGTCAGGCCCAGGACATCCGGGCCCCCATGGGCGCCGCCGAACTGTGCCGCAGCATGTACGGCCGCTGACCGGATCCGAGGCGCCAGGATGTCCGCCTGCGGACCCTGAGATGATCGGAGGCGTGGCTATCCCCCCGGACTCCGTACCCGCTCTCGTACCGGCCGCCCCCGCCGAGCCGCGGAGCACCGAGCTGCCGAGCACCGAGCTGCCGAGCACCGAGCTGCCGAGCACCGGGCCGCCGAGCATAGAGCCGGTCAACGCCGGGCCGCCGAGCACCGAGCCGGTCAACGCCGGGCCGCCGAGCACCGGCCCGCTCAGCACCGGCCGTCTACTCCTGCGGCCCGTCCGGGACACCGACCTGGACGCCGTGACCCGGCTGTGGACCGACCCCGACGTGCGGCGCCATCTCGGCGGCCCCGTCATCGAGTCCGTCATCCGGATCCGGCGCGGCCGGATCGTCGGGGCGCCCGGCTTCCACGCCGTCGTCCGGGCCGAGGACGAGGTCGTCCTCGGCCTGGTCACGGTGGAGCCGGGTGCGCGAGGCGGGGAGACGGAACTGTCGTACCAGTTCCTGCCCGAGCACTGGGGGAGGGGCTACGCGCGGGAGGCGGTCGGCGCCGTCGTCGCGTGGATCCTGGAGGGCACGCCGAGCGTCGTCGCGGTCACCCAGGAGGGGAACCGGCGCTCACGCCGGCTCCTGGAGGCCGTCGGTCTGGAGTACGCCGAGTCCTTCGTGGAGTGGGACGCCCACCAGGTGCTGTACCGCCGCCGGGCCTGACCCGTCGCCGCCGCGCCCGTACGGCATCCGCCGTCAGCGCGGCGGCTCTCCCGCCGCGAGCGCCGCCACCGCCCGTTCGAGCCGGGCCGTCCTGGTCTTCGCGGTGCGGGCCTGGAGCAGGCTGAGGATGACCAGGTAGCGGTCGGTCTTTCCCAGCGCCTCGAAGGCCGCGGCGGCCCGCGGTTCCGCCGCCAGGGCCGTCGCGAGGTCGTCCGGCACGGTCGCGTCCTTCTGCGAGGGGTACGCGGCCTCCCACCGCCCGTCCGCCTGCGCCGCCCGCACCTCGGCCAGGCCCGGCTCACGCATCCGGCCCGCGGCGGTGAGCGCCTCGATCTGCCGCACGTTGACCTGGGACCAGAGGCTGCGCGGCCGGCGCGGGGTGATCTTCTGGAGGTAGGACCGCTCGTCGAGCGCCTTGCGCTTGCCGGTGATCCAGCCGTAGATCAGCGTGCCGTCGAGGATCTCGTCCGCGTTCGGCGAGGCGAGGTCCGAGCCCTTGCGGGCGAGCAGCAGCCAGATGCCCGGGGTGTCGCCGTGGTGCCGCTCGAGCCAGGCCTCCAGCTCCTTCCCGTCGGCGAACGCCATGACCGCGAGCCCCTCGACCGTCTCCACCGGAACGCCCCTCACCCCTGCCGACCGGCACCGCCGGCGATTCCGGGGGCGCCCTGACAGGAACAAGATAGTGACACCGGCCGGAGAGCGGTCGTCCACGCGCGCGCGTCCGGGTCTCCGCCCTGGGAGGACGCGGGGCCGCTGTACGACGCCGGGCCGCGTAGCATCTGCGGATCGTCCACCGGGGCAACCCATGCCGAGGAGCTCTGACCCATGTCCTTCCTGGTGATCGGCGAGTGCGTCGCCGACATCGTCCGCGCCCCGGCCGGCTCCGGCGCCGCCGACCGAGTCCACCCGGGCGGCAGCCCCGCCAACGTCGCCTACGGCCTCGGCCGCCTCGGCCGGGACGTCACCCTGCTCACCCAGCTCGCCGACGATCCCACCGGCCGCCTCATCGGCGAGCACCTCAGGACGGCGGGCGTACGGGTGGAGGCCGGCGGCGCCCCCGAGCGCACCCCTTCGGCGGTCGTCGGGCTCGACGCACAGGGCGCGGCCACGTACACCTTCGACATCGCCTGGACGCTCACGGGCGGCGCACCGGCCGGTCTCGCGCCCGCCCATGTGCACATCGGGTCGATCGCCGCCGTCACGGCGCCCGGCGCGGCCGCCGTCCTCGCCGAGACCGGGCGGCTCCGGGGCCGGGCCACCGTCAGCTACGACCCCAACGTACGGCCCGGACTGATGGGGGAACACGGCGCGGCCGTCGCCCGCGTCGAGCGCTGCGTCGCCCTCAGCGACCTCGTCAAGGCCAGCGACGAGGACCTCGCCTGGCTGTACCCGGGGGAGGACCCGCACACGGTCGCCGCCCGCTGGCTCAGCCTCGGCCCGGCCGTCGTCCTGGTCACCCGGGGCGCGGCCGGCTCGCTCGCCGTCACCCGGCGGGAGACGGTCACCGCGGACGCGCCCCCGGTCGCCGTCGTCGACACCGTCGGCGCGGGCGACTCCTTCATGTCCGCCGTCCTCGACACCCTCGCCGGGCAGGGACGGGAGGCCCTCGGCGCGCTCGGTGCCGAGTACCTCGCGGGGCTGCTGCGGAGGGCCGGCGCGGCGGCTGCCGTGACCGTCTCCCGGGCCGGAGCCCACCCGCCCGACCGCGCCGAACTGGACGCGGCCGAGGAGGAGTTCGCCCTCAGGTCCGGGCGTGTGTCGTGATGTCCGACGCGAACTGCTCGACCATCTCAGGAGTGACCGTCGGACGGCACTCCCCGATGGCCTCCAGATAGTCCGCGGTGCTCGCCCCGAACGCCGCACCGTCGCCGCCCCGCCCGCCGGCCGCGAGCAGATCGCGCTCGAAGGAGGACTGGGCGGCGATCCGGGCCGCATGCTCGATGTCGGCGGGCGTGAACAGCTCGCTCGCGAGGACCAGTTCGTCGATGTCGACGTCCGCGCGGCCGTCCGTGTACCGGGCCCAGATCGCGGCCCGCGCCGCCTTGTCGGGCGTACCGATGGGGATGAGGTAGTCGAAGCGCCCGGGACGCAGGAAGGCGGGGTCGAGCGAGCGGATCGAGTTCGTCGCGCAGACGAGCAGCCGCTCGTCCCGCTCGCGGAAGCCCGGTATCAGCTTGAGGAGTTCGTTCGTCACCCCGTGCATGCCCCCGGGCTGCGCGGGCTCCGAACGCACCGGCGCGATCTCCTCGACCTCGTCGATGAAGACGAGGACCCGCTCCAGCTCTGCGATCCGCGCGAACGCGGACCGCAGGGCCGCCGCGAGGTTCCCCTCGTCCGCCAGACGGGACGGCAGGATCTCCACGAACGGCCAGCCGAGGCGCGAGGCGATGCCGCGCGCGAACGTGGTCTTGCCGGTGCCCGGCGGGCCGAACAGGCAGACCGCGCGCGGCGGCCGCACCCCGTGCCGGCCGGCCCGCTCCGGCTCCGCGAGCGGCAGCACCACCCGGCGCTCGATCAGGTCCTTCTCCCGCTCCATCCCGGCCACCTTGGCCCACAGGTCGCCGGGGAGCAGCCGGCCCCCCAGGTCGTCGAGGAGCCCGGCGGCCGGCCCGTGCAGCGGCTCCACCTTCTCGAAGTACGCGACGGCCGGCTGGCGCGTGTACCCGGCGTTCAGGAGCCCCTCGCCGAGGAGCTCCTCCTCGGGCAGCACGTACGCGATCCGCCCGACGCGGGCGGCGACGAGCCGCCGCTCCAGCTCCACGAGGAGGGCACTGGCGACTCCGCGGCCGCGCCACGCCGAGGAGATCGCGATCCGCATGACCCACGCCCGCTCGCCGGACACACAGGCGAGCGCCGCCCCGATCGGCACGCCCTGGTGGACGGCGACCACGGCCGGCTGGCGGGTGGTGAGGGCCCCGATGCACTCGGCCAGGGAGAACACCGACTCCTGTCCGAGCTCCGCGGTGGTGTCGATCAGATGGACGACGGCGGCGAGATCGCTCTCGCGGTAGTCGTGGATGTGCCAGTTCACCGGTGGTGCCGCCCCTCGTCGATGCCGTTGCGGCGAGGCTAGGCGCGGCCCAGGACCCCGGTCGTGCGCCATCCTGCACAAGCCGGTGCGGGCGAACGCGCCGTACCGGCTCTGTACGGACCGGGGTCGGCCCGGCATGCGCGGGACGCGGGGAACGGCGGCGCCTCCGGGAGGGGAGGTGCCGCCGTCGGGGGAGAGGATCAGAACGTCACGTCCTTGACTTGGTCATGAGCAGCCCGCCGGCCGTGAGGGAGAACAGGCAGACGCACGCGCCGGTGATCACGTTGCTGAGGATGGTGCCGGTGTCGGGGCTCTGTCCGACCACCCACGGGGCGATGATCAGCCACGCGCCCATCAGCAGGACGACGACGTTCAGGTCCTGCGACCGCTCCGGAACCATCGACATACACAGGCCGAGCACCGCGAGGGCGATGCCGACGACCAGGTTGGTGATGGCGAGGGCGGGCTGGGTTGCGGAGAAGTGGACCGTCCACGCGGAGATCGCGGCGTAGATACCGGCGAGGATCACGAGTTCCTCGACAGCCGCGACACCTCGGGTTTGGAGCATACGGGCATATCGGTCCCGCATTTCCGGCGCATCGGGGTGTCCCGCGATATCACCAGGACGGTGGGAAACGTCGGCCATACGACTCGCCTCCTTCTGGCGTCCTACACGTCTGACCGCATGTGCGGCGAATGAGGCCGCTGCTTCATTGTGCGCTTATCTGACCTTTATGTGTAGATCTGCCCCTTGCGAATGCGCACAAAATACCGGCCGTCACTCTGCAGAGAACCGCCAAGTGGAGCTCCTCGTCCCGCAGAAGTCGCACGGTGGCCGACCGCGTCCCGGCGTAGCCTGGAAGTGGACTCGGGGCCCGATCTCTCCACCGCCGGGAGCGAATGATGGCCGGCATCGTACGAAAAAGCTTCGACGCAGCGGACGAGACCCGTCCCTTCGAGGACGGCAAGGGCAGGCTCGACCTGCTCACCACCGGCGGCGGCCCGGTCGGCCGGGCCGTGTTCGAGCCGGGCTGGCAGTGGTCCAAGCACGTCAAACCTATCGCCGGCACCGACAGTTGCATGGCGTCCCACGTCGGTTACGTGGTCAGCGGCCGGATGAAGGTCGTCATGGACGGCGGCGAGTCGGCGGAGTACGGCGCGGGCGACCTCATGGAGGTCACGCCCGGCCACGACGCCTGGGTGCTCGGCGACGAGCCCTGCGTGGCCATCGACTGGTCCGGCTTCGGCGACTACGCCAAGCCCTCCGGCGGCTGACGCCCCGCCTGATCCCACCAGCTCTGCTCCACCTGATCCCACCCGGTGCCGCCTGCTGGCGCCGGACGCCGGTCGGCCACGGGAAAACCCAGGGCCGACCGGCGGGCTCCCCGGGCACAATGCCCGCATGACCCTTCAAGATCACCGTACGCCCGTGCCGTACGCCGCCGACGAACGCGCCACCCTCACGGCCATGCTGGAGTTCCAGCGCGACACCCTCGCCCTGAAGTGCGCGGGGCTCACGCCGGACCAGCTCAGGGAACGGGCGATCTCCCCCTCGGGTCTCTCCCTCCTCGGCCTCGTCCGCCACGCCGCCGAGGTCGAACGCGGCTGGTTCCGCAACACTCTGGGCGGCGAGCGGAGCCGCAGCCCGTGGACCCCGCCCGGCTCCACCGACTGGGCCGACTTCGACGTGGACGGCGCCGACGCCGACGAGGCGTTCACGATCTGGCGGGCCGAGTGCGCCCGCTCCCGCGCGTTCGTGGACACGGCCGACTCCCTCGACCTCACCGGGACCCATGAGGAGGAGACGTACTCCCTGCGCTACGTCCTCGCCCACATGATCGAGGAGTACGCGCGACACAACGGCCACGCCGACCTGCTGCGCGAACGTCTCGACGGCATGACGGGGGAGTGACCGCCGCGGACGCCCCACGGACCTCCGGCGCCCGCGCCCTGCTCAGCCGTAGGCGTCGGTGACGCAGTCGTCCGCGACGCACCGCCCGTGCCCGCCGCGGACCGTCAGCCGTAGGCGTCGGTGACCCAGTCGCTCGTGACGCACCGCCCGCGCCCGAGGCGGAACGTCAGCCGTAGGCGTCCGTGACGCAGTCCGCCGCGCACCGCCAGTGCTCGAACCGGCGGCGCAGCGCCGCCGCCGCGTGCCGCCTCTCCACCACGGCGTACCCGTAGCGCTCCCTGGTCGTCCGGACCACCGCCTCGACGGTGACGATCGCCGGTTCGCCCTCGCCGGCGGACCGGCGGGCCGCCGCGATCACGACGTCGGCGGCGCGCTGAAGATCGCGGGCGTACTCCCGCTGGGCCATGGACCGCGCCCGCGAGGCGGCGAACGGCCGTACCGCGCGCCCCTTCCAGACCGCGCCGGCGACCATGAGTCCCAAACCGACCACGGCGACGAGCACCCCCACCGCGACATTGAGGTTCCACCTCATCACCGGCCGCCCTCCCCCTGGACGCGAGGCTCCGCACGAGCCCTCCGATTCTAGAGCTCCCAGGAACGCCCCCCGAGCGCGAACGCCTTCGTTGACACGTGTAATCAATCGATGACAGGCTTCTTCCCGGCCCCGCGCGCATGTACCGCGCCCACCGCCGGCAGAAGGAGCAGCAACCCATGAGCACCTCTGACACCCCAGGCCCCACCGTCACCACCGCCCGAGGGCCCGTCCGGGGCGAGCGCCGCGCCGACGGCAGCCTCCGCTTCCTGGGGATCCCGTACGCGCAGCCGCCCGTGGGCGACCTCCGGTTCGCCGCGCCCGTACCGCCGGAGCCGTGGTCGGAGCCGCTGGACGCCACCGCGTACGGGCCGACCGCCCAGCGCCGTCCCTTCGCCGAGGTGACCACCATTCCCGAGCCCTCCGTTCCGGGCGCCGGAGTCCTCAACCTCAACGTCTTCACCCCCGACGCCGACCCGGCCGCCGCGCTGCCCGTCCTCGTGTGGATCCACGGCGGCGGCTACGTCGCGGGCTCGGCCGCCAGCCCCTGGTACGACGGAGCCGCGTTCAACCGGGACGGCGTGGTGCTCGTCTCGCTCGGCTACCGGCTCGGCATCGAGGGCTTCCTGCACCTGGAGGACGCCCCCGACAACCGGGGCGTACGGGACTGGATCGCCGCCCTGAAGTGGGTGCGGGACAACATCGCGGCCTTCGGCGGCGACCCGGCCAAGGTCACCGTCGCCGGACAGTCGGCGGGCGGCGGCGCCGTCCAGACCCTGCTCGCCGTCCCCGCCGCCCGGGGCCTGTTCCGGGGCGCCCTTTCGGTCTCCGGCGCGGTTCCGCGCCCCGACGGCCCCGAGGTGGCCCGCGCGGCCTCCCGGCTCCTCACCGCCCGCACCGGCGTGCCGGCCACGGCCGCCGCCCTCCGTGACCTCGGCGACGACGAACTCCTCGCTCTCCAGGACCGCCTGGCGGAGCCGGGCCCGGACCGCGAGGGCCTGCCGCCGATGCTGGCCCTCGCCCCCTTCGCCGACGGCGAGCTGATCCCCCGGCCCGCCCTCGACGCGCTCACGACGGGCGGGGCGGGATCAGACGTCCCGATGATGCTCGGCTTCACCGAGCACGAGTTCACGATGTTCCCCGGGCCGGGGCCGGAGGGCCCGCCGCTGCCCGCGCTCCTCGGCAGCCTCGGCCTCGACCCCGCCAGGGCCGACGCCTTCGCCGAGACGTACGCGAAGGGCGGCACCGAGCAGCTCTTCGGCCAGGCGCTCACCGACGCGACCTTCCGTGCCCCGAGCCTCGCCGTCGCGGAAGCCCGCGCCGCGCGCGAGAGTCCGACCTGGCTGTACGAGTTCGCCTGGCGCTCCCCGGTCGTGGGGTTCGCCGTCCACTGCATCGACCTGCCGTTCGCCTTCGACCTCCTCGACGCCGAAGGCGTCCCGGCCGTCGCGGGTGAGGCGCCGCCCCGCGCGCTCGCCGACGCCCTGCACCGGGCCTGGGTCGCCTTCGTGACCCACCAGGACCCGGGCGCCGACTGGCCGCGCTACACCTCCGAGAAGCGCGCCACGATGATCTGGGACGCGGAGCCCCGCGTCGAGGCGGACCCGCTGGGCCCGGTCCGCGCGCTCTGGCACGACTGACGTCGCGGACCGTCACGTCTCCGGCGGGACGCAGAGCACCGGCACCGTCGACATGTGCAGGAGTTTGTGGGGCGTGGAGCCGAGCAGCGCGCCGCGCATCGGGCTCTCGCCCCAGCTGCCCACCACGATGACCCGGGCCGCGTGCCGGGTCGCCGCGTCGATCAGGGCCTGCGCCGGCTTCTCGTCGAGCACCTCGACGACGGTCGGCACACCCGCCCGGTCGGCCGCCGCGACCGCCTGCTCCAAACCGGCCCGGCCGGCCTGGCGGACGGCCTCGTGGTGGGACCGGTACTCCTCGCCGGTGGGGCCGGGCGCCGCCGCCCCGTAGACGAGGACGAGCCGCTCGTCGAAGGCGGCGGCCACCTCGATCGCGATGCGCAGCGCGCGGTGGGCGCCGGGGGACTCGTCGTATCCGAGGACGACCGGCATCTCAGCGCTCCTTGCGGCGGACGAGGTCGGGGTCGGCCACTCCCGGCCGTTCCCGCCAGAACGCGGGTGACCGCAGCCGCCACACGATCATGACGATCACCCCGGTGAGAGCGATCCCGATCCCGATGACGAGCGGCGGCCCCAGACCGAACCACGACGTTCCGCTGTACGAGTTCGCCGGGTCGGACATGTCGGCGACCGACCGCACCAGGAGCCACGTCAGCAGTCCGGCGCCGACGAGCGGGCCGAGGCCGATCAGCAGGAAGTTGTGGACGCTCTCGGTGAGATGGCGCCGGTGGTAGACCGCGCAGGCGACGCCCGTGAGCGCGTAGTAGAAGGCGATGAGCAGGGAGAGCGCGGTCAGGGAGTCCAGAAGGGCGTTGGCGCTGATCTGGTTCACCACGAGGTACCAGGCGATGGCGATGCCGGCGACCCACCACGTACTCACGTCGGGGGTACGGAAGCGGGGGCTGACGTGGCCGTAGTGCGTGGGCAGGGCGCGGCGGCGGGCCATGGACAGGGCGGTGCGCGAGGCCGGGATGATCGTCGTCTGCGTGGAGGCGACGGCGGACGTGGCGACGGCGAGGAGCAGGACCCAGTCCCAGCCGCCCAGGACGTCGGTGGCGAGCTGGGCGAAGAGGAACTCCTCCTCGCCCGCGTTCTCCGCCAGGAACGCCGGACCGGCGTAGCCGACGACCGCGAACCCGACGGACACGTACGTGACGAGGAGGATGACGGTCGACCACAGCCCCGCCCTGCCGGGGGCGGTCGCGGAGTCCTCCACCTCCTCGGTGAGGTTGACGGCCGACTCCCAGCCCCAGTAGATGAACACCCCGAGCAGCAGGCCGCCGGTCAGCGCGGCGCCGCCCGCGCCGAAGGGGTTGAGCCAGCCGAGGGCCGGTTCGACGGAGTCGTACGCGCTGGTGCCGGCGTACACCCGGTACAGCGCCACCCCCACGAAGACCAGCAGACAGGCGACCTGCGCCAGGATCAGGACGTTCTGCACCTTGGCCGAAAGCTCCGTGCCGATGACGCAGACGGCCGTCATCACCAGGATCAGGAGCACGGTGAGCAGCTGCCGTACGAAGCTGTTGTCCACCCAGCCGTCCAGGCCGGCAGCGAGCAGCCCGAAGCTCACGGCCACGTCCGCGAGCGAGCCGACGACCAGGACGCCGGTCATCGCGATGGCCCAGCCGCCGAGCCAGCCGGCCCAGGGACCCATCGCCCGCGTCACCCAGGAGAACGTCGTGCCGCAGTCCTGGTCGACCTTGTTGAGGTAGTAGAACGCCGACGCGATGAGCAGCATCGGCACGAAGGACGCGAACATCACGCCGGGCGCGTAGATCCCGGCGAGGGCGACGATCGGGCCGATGACGGCGGCGAGGGAGTACGCGGGGGAGGTGGAGTTGAGGCCGATGACGAGGGCGTCGACGAACCCGATCGCGTTCGCCTTCAGCCGCGGGGTCCGTTCCGGGGGCGGCGCGGCGTCCTCTGTGGCCATGGGTCCCTCGCTCCGGTTCCACCCCGCTCGGACAGGGAGACGTACCTCCTCATGGTAGGAACGGCCCGCCCGGGCCGCACTCCGGACGACGGGCGGCAGCCCCGTCCCGACCGCCCGGTAGCATCGCGCAGCCCGCCGCACCCGTCACAGAACGGAACGAACGCCCGATGCTGAAGGACTTCGCCGACCTCTCCACGCCGCTCATCGCCGACGCCTGCGTCCGCCTCGGGGAACCGCTGCGTGCGGCCCCCGCCGGGATCCTGCCCGTCGCCCCCGGCATGCGCGTCGCCGGCCGGGCGCTGCCCGCCCGCCACTACGGAAGCGTCGACGTCTTCCTGGAGGCCTTCGCGCACGCCGAGCCCGGGGACGTCCTCGTCATCGACAACGCCGGCCGCGACGACGAGGCCTGCGTCGGCGACCTCGCCGTGCTGGAGGCCGAAGCGGCGGGGGTCGCCGGGGTCGTCGTCTGGGGCCTGCACCGGGACACCCCCGACCTCGTCGGAATCGGCCTTCCCGTCTTCTCGTACGGACGCCACGCCCCCGGCCCCGTACGCCTCGACCCCCGGGACCCGGACGCGCTCCGCACCGCCCGCTTCGGCGACCACGAGGTGACCGCGGCCGATGTGGTGTTCGGCGACGACGACGGCGTGGTGTTCGTGCCGGCCGCCCGTGCGGCCGCCGTCCTGGAGGCCGCCCGCGCCCTCTTCCACACCGAGCGCGAACAGGCCCGTCGCATCAGGGCGGGGGAGACCCTGCGCGCGCAGACCCGGTTCGACGCCTATCTGGCCGACCGGGCCGAGGACCCCTCGTACACCTTCCGGCAGCATCTGCGCCGGATCGGCGGCGCGATCGAGGAGTGAGCGGGGGGAGGCCGTCAGTCGGGCTGACGTACGGGCTGCCGGCCGGGCTTTCAGCCCTCGAAGCCGACCGTGCCGTCCGGCAGGATCGCCTCCACGCGTGCGCCGTGCTCCACGGTCCGGCTCACCGTGCAGAACTTCTCGTGCGTCAGACGCACCCCGCGGGCGAACACCTCGGCCGCCCGCGGGTTGTTGTCGGGCAGCTCGAACTCGTAGCTGACCCGGATCCGGCCCACCCGGCCGTCGTCCTCGGGACCGGAGACCGACTCCACCACGATCCGCAGGTCGTCGTGGTCGACGGCCCGCGCGGTGCGGTCCACGACGAGGCCACCGCAACCGCCCATCGCCGCGAGCAGCAACTCGACCGGGGTGAACGACGGCTGGGCGTCGGCATCGTCCGCGGCGGCCATCCGGACCTCCGCGCCCCGGTCGTTACGGGCGGTCCAGTTCCGGTACCCGGTGCGGACGGTCTCGATCCGGTAATCGGCCATGGCGGCGGTCTCCTTCGTCGTCGTCAACGTTCCCCGTACGGTACGGTCGCCCACCCGCCGCCACTCGCCCGGCACGCTTCTTCGGGGCCGGGCCTTCGGGCGGGCACGTCTGAGTAGCCGGTGCGCACGGTCTGAGTACGTCGACCGATACGCCGCGCGCCGCCCGCTGATGAACTGTGACCATGACCTCCGACGTCCGGCGCACCCGCCCCCTCCAGCACGTCACCGCCACCGGCACGGCCCTCGCCGTCGCCCTCGGTCCGCTGGTGGTCGGCGCACTGATCGCCCGGTCGGTGGGCGGGGACCCGATGGTCTCGGTCAACGCCCTGATCGCGGGCGGCGGCCAGCGTGCCCGGCTCTCCCGCGCTCAGCTCCGTTCGGGAGCACGCCTCCGCCCCGGTGCGCGCCGGCGCCGGACAGGAGCGGCGCGACGCCGTCCGGTGAACGGCTTCCGGAGGTACGCCGGATGAGCGATGATCGTCGCCGACGATACCCGGCGGTAGCAGGCCGGGGTCATGGCGAAAGGGCACCCGAATGGCGAGGCGGCACCCCGCACGGGACGAACACCGCACGAGCGGCACCGGGGACGAGAACCCGTCGGGCGGGAGCGGCCCCGGCATCGCCCGTCGCCGCTTCCTCGGGTACGTACTCGCCGCGCCGACCCTCACCGTCGCCGCCCAGCTCGGCGCCGAGGCCCTCGCCCCCAGGGAGGCCGCCGCCGCGGCCCCCGAGCTCATCCCCTCGCTGCCGGGCCCGGCCGAACTCCTCGACCTGAACGAGCTGCTGACCCTCGCGGCCCTGCCCACCAGCCACCTCATCACCATCCGCTTGGACGTCGACGGCACCGCCCACTTCGCCCTGCCCCGCGCCGAGGTCGGCCAGGGCGTCACCACCTCAAGCGCCATGATCGTCGCCGAGGAGCTGGACCTGCCCCTGGACAAGGTGAGGGTGACGCTGGCCGACGCCCGGCCCGAGCTGCTCTTCAACCAGCTGACCGGCGGTTCCAACACCACCTACTCCACCTACACCCCGCTCCGTGTCGCCGCCGCCGTCGCCCGGGGCCGCCTCCTGCGCGCCGCCTCCCTCGTCCTCGGAGACGCCGTCTCCACCCTCACCACCAAGGCCGGAGCCGTCGTCTCCCCGACGGGCACGCTGCTCGGCTACGGCGAACTGGCCGAACGGGCCGCAGCCGTCACCGACACGGCGGTCGAGGTGACCCTGAAGGACCCCGCCCGCTTCCGGGTCATCGGCACCGGGCAGCGCCGCGTCGACGCGCTCGAAGCCGTCACCGGCCGCAAGAAGTTCGCGATGGACCTCCAGGTCCCGGACGCCCTGCCCACCATGGTCTGCCGCCCGCCCACCATCAACGGCACGGTCCGCTCCGTCGCCAACCTCGCCGAGGTGCGGGCCATGCCCGGCATCACCGACGTCGTGACCGTCTCCACCGGCGTCGCCGTCCGCGGCCGGACCTTCGGCCAGTGCGTCGACGCCGTCCGCGCCCTCCGGGTCGACTGGGAGCCCGGCACCGCGGAGGGCGCCTCCGACGCCACCGTCCTCGCGAAGCTCCGCCGGGCCGAACTCCCCCTTGTCGTACCGCCGCTGCCCCTGCTCACCAAGGCGGTCGACGCCCGCTTCACCTTCCACTTCGCCAGCAACGGCGCCCTGGAGACCAACTGCGCGATCGCCGACGTCCGGGAGGACTCCGCCGAGATCTGGGCCTCGCTCAAGGCCCCGATCGTCGCCCAGGAGCAGATCGCCCTCAAGCTCGGACTTCCGGTCCCCGCTGTCCGCGTCCATGTCACCGAGGGCGGCGGCTCCTTCGGCCGCAAGCTGTTCTCCGACGCCGCCCACGAGGCCGTCGAGATCTCCAAGGCCCTCGGCAAGCCCGTCAAGCTGATGTGGCACCGCACCGACGACTTCCGCCAGGGCCGTACGCACCCCATGTCCACCTCACGGGTCCGCGCCACCTACGCGCTCGGTGAGGTCCTCACGTACGAGCAGCGCCACACCTCCGTGGCCACCGACTTCGGCCACGGCATCGGGGAGGTCCTCACCGCGGAGGCGGCCCGGCTGCCCGTCGCCGACGCCGCCTTCTCCCAGACGATGTTCCAGCTCACCCAGATCAGCCCGTACCACCTCGGCGTCACCACCCAGCTGCTCGCCGAGACCGACAAGGGCTTCAACACCGGGTCCATGCGCAACATCTACTCGCCCAACGTGCGCTGCGCGCAGGAGCTCGTCATGGACGAACTGGCGAAGCGCATGGGCCAGGACAGGTACGCGCTGCGGCGCCGGCTCACGAAGGACCCCCGGGCCCGCGCCGTGCTCGACAAGGTCGCCGAGGTGGGGAAGTGGGGCCGGACCATGTCCGCCGGTACGGCCCAGGGCATCGCCGTCCACACCGAGTACCACTCCGCCGTCGCGATCCTCGCCGAGATCGACTGCCGTCCCGAGACCACCGGCCGGAAGATCCCCGGCGCGTACACCGGTCCCCGCGTGACCAAGGTGGTCTGCGCCGTCGACGTCGGCCTCGCCGTCAACCCGCGCGGCCTGGAGGCCCAGATGATGGGCGGCATCTCCGACGGCATCGCCATCACCCTGACGTCCGGCCTCCACCTGCGCGACGGGCACTTCCTCGAAGGCAGCTGGGACCAGTACTTCTACACCCGGCAGTGGAACACCCCGCCCGAACTCGAGATCATCGTGATGCCCCCGACCGGCGACAAGCCGGGCGGCGCCGGCGAACTCGCGGTCGCCGGCGCCATGGCCGCCGTCGCCTGTGCCTACGGTCGGGCCACCGGCACGATGCCGACGGTCTTCCCCGTCAACCACGCCGAGCCGCTCGCCTTCATCCCCCTGCCGACCGTCCCGCCCGTCCCCGCCTCGCCCACCGACGGCCGCGACCGCGCCCTGTAGAGACCTGGAGTCCCCGTGCCGCAGCACACCTTCATCCTGAACGGCAAGGCCGTCACCGCCGAGGTCGAGGGCGACGTCCGGCTCCTGTGGGTCCTCCGCGACGTCCTCGGCGCCACCGGACCCAAGTACGGCTGCGGGGTCGGCGTCTGCCGGGCCTGTACGAGCCACCTCAACGGCAAGGCGTTCACGCCCTGCGCCGTGCCCGTCGAGGAACTCGGACCGGACGACGAGGTCACCACCATCGAGGGCCTCCCGGACACCGTGGGGAGCGAACTCCACCCGATGCAGGAGGCCTGGCTCGACCTCGACGTCGCCCAGTGCGGCTACTGCCAGCCGGGCCAGATCATGACCGCGGTGGCGGAGGTCCGTCGGGCCAGGGAGGCCGGCCGGGAGATCACCGAGGCCGACCTCGACACGATCCGCAACATCTGCCGCTGCGGCACCTACCACCGCATCCGCCAGGCCGTCCTGGAGGGGGCCCGCCGGATGGAGTGAGCGGTCGTCCCGTGAGCGGCTACGCCGACGCCTCCGTGACCGGCTACGCCGACGCCGCCGCGGGCTTCGCGCGTACCGCGTCCAGGTACTCCGCCACCGCGTCCCGGTTCCGGGTGAGGCAGCAGATCCGCTCGGTCATCCGGTCCCGCTCCTCCTCCAGGGTGGCCAGCATCTCCGGGGTGGCGTCCGGGAAGTGGATGACGCGCGGCTTGTTCAGGCACGGCAGGATCTGCTTGATGATCCGGGTCGGCAGACCGGCGTCCAGGAGGCCCCGGATCTGCAGGACCCGGTCCACGTTCGACCCGTCGTACTCCCGGTAGCCGTTGGGCTGCCGGTCCGCGACGATGAGACCCTGCTCCTCGTAGTAGCGCAGCAGTCTGCGCGGTGTTCCGGTGCGCTCCGACAGCTCCCCGATCCGCATGGAACTCCCTTCCCAGGACCCGCTTGACCTTCACATCAATGTGAGGGTTTCAGCATAGGTCCATGGCCAACCACACGACAGCGGCGGCCCGTTCCGCCGCGCTCCCCGCCACGGACGCACCCGCCCCCTCCGGGCGGCTCCCGCTCCTCGCCCTGCTCGCCCTCGCCACCGCCGTCTTCGTCACCAGCCTCACCGAGACCCTCCCCGCCGGCGTCCTGCCCGCCATGAGCGCCGACCTCGGCGTCGGTGAGGCCGCCATGGGCCAGTCCGTCACCGTCTACGCCCTCGGGACGGCCCTCACCGCCGTACCCCTGGCCGCGCGCACCGCCGGATGGCGCCGCAAGCGCCTGCTGCTCACCTCGGTCGCCGGATTCGCCGCCGCCAACACCGTCACGGCCTTCTCCTCCTCGTACGCCCTCACCATGGGCGCCCGGTTCCTCGCCGGGGTCGCCGCGGGCGTCGCCTGGGCCCTGCTCGCGGGGTACGCCCGCCGGATCGCCCCGCCGCACCTCCAGGGCCGGGCCGTAGCCGTCGCGATGACCGGCATCCCGCTCGCGCTCTCCCTCGGCGTGCCGGCCGGCACCTTCCTCGGCGAGGCCGTGGGCTGGCGCACGGCGTTCACCGCCATGACCGTCATCGCCGTCGTGCTCCTCGGCTGGATCGCGCTCGCCGTCCCCGACCTGCCCGGCGAGGCCCCCGGCGGGCGGGCGCCGGTCGCCCGCACCCTGAAGGTGCCCGGTGTCCTTCCGGTCCTGGCCGCCACCTTCACGCTCGTCCTGGCCCACACCGTCCTCTACACCTACGTCGCCGCCTACCTCGGGCACCTCGGCCTGGCCGGCTCCACCGGGCTCGTCCTGCTCGTCTTCGGCGCCGCCTCGCTGGCCGGGATCTGGTTCACCGGCCGGCACATCGACCGCAGGCTGCGGATCCTGACCCTCGCGGGGACGATCCTGTTCGCCGTGGCGGCCGCCGTACTCGCCGTCCCTGCCGCCGCGTTCGCCGACCCGGCCGGCAGCACCGCGCTCGCCCTGACGGCCGCCGCGCTCTGGGGGTTCGGCTGGGGCGGCGCGCCCACCCTGCTCCAGACCGCCGTCGCGGACGCGGGTGGGGACGCCGCCGACACCGCGCAGACCATGCTGGTCAGCCTCTGGAACGCGGCCATGGCGGCCGGCGGCCTCGCGGGCGGTGTCCTGCTCGACGTCCTCGGCGCGGGCGCCCTGCCCTGGACCGTGCTCGTCCTGCTCGTCCCGGTGGTGGCTCTCGTGGCCGGAGCCCGCGTCCACGGTTTCCCCGCCCGCCGGTGAGCCCACGGAACCACGTAGGCCCCCGCCGTCCCGGCGGGGGCCTACGTGCGCGTGACCGTCAGGCGGCCGGAGGGACCCGGGACGGGCGTCCCGCGCCGCGCGTCAACACATAGCCGCCGACGCCCGCGAGCGCCGCGAGCACGCCGCCCGCCGCGGTCCAGAGCCAGCGGTCGGACCACCATCCGGAGGCCCAGCCGTCCTCGGGGGCCGCCGCCTCGACGGCCGAGGGCCGGCCCGCCTCGGCGTCGGCCTCCGCCTGGTCCGCGGTCGTCGCCCCCGGCACGAGCGGCGCGGCGAGCGCGCCGTCCGAGGCGTAGGCGCCGCCCTCGTCGACGGTCGTCACCCCGATCCGGGCCGAGAACGGCTGGCCGAGGTCCTCGTCCGGCAGGCCCGTGACGGTCAGCCGTATGTAATAGCTGCCGGGCAGCGGGTCGTTCGCCCAGGCGTCGGCCGCGGCGCGGACCGGCCGCAGCACACAGGCGAGTTCCACGGCCGCGGTCTCCTTCGCCGCCGTACGGGACTGCGTCCCGTACATGCACGGCTGACGGCGCCGCAGCCCGTCGTACACGTCGACCCGCCAGGTCGTCGGCCCGTGCCGCAGAGCCGTGTCGGGCAGCGTCACGGTGGCCTTCACCGTCGGCCGCTGACCGGTGTCCGCCGGGAACACCCAGTACAGGTAGTCACCCGTGGCGGCCCGCGCGGTGGCCTGCTGCCCGGGAAGGAACCGCGCGGCGGTCCGGAACGTGGTGCCCGCCTCCGTCGGGCCCGCCGTGGAGCCGGTGTCCCCGCTCGGGTCCGCCGACGCGGAGGGGGAGTCGGCCAGGGCGCCCGGCGCCGCGAGACCGAGGAGAGCGGCGCCCGTGAGCGCGGCCGCGGCGAGCATGCGTACGGTACGCATCAGTGGGTCCTCCAGACAGCGACGCGCCAGCGGGACACCCAGCCCCAGAGCAGACCGGCCAGGAAGCCGACGAGCACGAGCGCGCCCAGCAGCCACCAGCCGCGGCCGAGACCGAACGAGGCCACGTCCGAGGCGGTCGACGGGCCGTCGACGACGTCCACCGTCAGCTCGATCGGCATGCCAGGCGTCCTCTTGACCGACGGGGGAGCGGAGAACGAGTTGCTGACCTGGAGGCAGACCGTCTCGGCGGCCGGCTTGGCGTCCCCAGGCCCGTCGTCCAGCTCCGGCTTCGGATAGCGCAGGCCCGTCGAGATGACGTCGGTACGCCCGTCGCCCGCCTCGGAGCCGCGCACGATCTCCCGGCCGTGCCGGGTGACGGCGCGGAGCAGCACCCCGTAGTCGTTGTCGACGGCCCGGTCGGCCGACACGCTGACGGAGGCGCGCAGCTCCTGACCGGGCAGCAGGTCCACCCGGTACCAGCGGTGCTGGCCGAAGGTCTCGCGGTCGGTGTACAGGCCGGGCTTGAGCTGCGGCGCGTCGGCGCAGCGCCCGGCGCCCTCGGTGGCCACGGGCGTGACGACCGGGTCGGCGGCGCGGTCGACCAGTTGGCGGACCCGGCGGGAGAGGTCCTCGGTGCGGTGGACCGAGGTGTACGTGCCTCCGGTCGCCTCCGCGATGCAGGTGAGCTGCTGCCGGGTCTTGGCGTTCGGCACCAGACCCAGGGTGTCGATGACGAGGTGGATGCCCTTCGCCGCGATCTCCCGCGCCACCTGGCAGGGGTCGAGCGGGGCGCAGGTGTCCTCGCCGTCCGTGATGAGCACGATCCTGCGGGTGGCGTCGCCGCCCTCCAGGTCCTCGGCCGCGCCGAGCAGCGCAGGGCCGATCGGGGTCCAGCCCGTCGGGGCCAGGGTGGCCACGGCGGTCTTCGCCTCGGTCCGGTCGAGCGGGCCCACCGGGTAGAGCTGCCGGGTGTCCTTGCAGCCCCGCTTGCGGTCCGGCCCCGGGTAGTCGGCGCCCAGTGTGCGGATGCCCAGCCGGACCTCCTCGGGCACCGCGTCCAGGACCTCGTTGAAGGCCTGCTTGGCCGCGGCCATCCGGGACTTGCCGTCGATGTCCTCGGCCCGCATGGAGCCGCTGACGTCGAGGACCAGCTCGACCTTGGGGGATTCCTTCGCCACCGGCTCGTCGGCGGTCGCGCTCGTCGGCAGGAGCGCGACGCCCAGGGCGGCGAGCAGCGCGCAGGCCCCGGTCGCCAGCCGTCTTCTCGTGATCATCGCCGGATCGTATTGATGATCCTCCGACAATCCAAAACCGGGGGCACGGGATGAGCCGGAAGGACCGGGGTAGCCGATGCCCATCTCACCCACTAGGGAGGAATCATGGGTCTGGGTGTCTGCATCATCCTGATCGCGGTCGGAGCCATTCTCACGTTCGCGTCCGACTGGGAGGTCGAGGGGGTCAACCTCGATCTGGTCGGTCTGATCCTCATGGCCGTCGGCATCATCGGAACGGCGGTCTATACCAGCATCCTGAGGCGGCGTCGGCTCGTGGTCCCGCCGACCACCACCGTGACCGACAACGACCGACGGGACCTTCTCTGAGTCCGTGTCCGTCCGCACCGGACGGTTTCCGCGCCACACGAGAGGGGTGGCCACGCGAACGGCGTGGCCACCCCTCTCTTTCCGCGGCTCCTCCGCGGCTCTCGCGCGACTCTCCCGCGGTGGGCCTGCTCATCGGTCGATCGTCACCGTCGCGTGGATGGTCTTGCCGTCCGGGCGGGTGTCCACGGAGACGTCACGGCACAGCCGCAGCACGATCGGCCAGCCGTAGCCGCCGGGACGCAGTTCCTCGCGGGGCTGGTAGAGCGGGGCGACCCCGCTGGCGTCGGCCACGGACACGGTCACCCGGTCCGGCCCGACCCTGATCCCGAAGCCGGTGACCCCGCCTCCGTGGCGGAGCGAGTTCGTGACCAGCTCCGAGGTGACGAGGAGCAGATCCTCGACCTGGGAGGGATGCAGAGGGCCGAGAGCCGCGAGCGCGTGGCGGACGAGCTGCCGCGCCTGGGCCGGGGTACGGACCGGGGACGATCCGCCGTACCCCGCGCCATGGGGGCCGGCCGCCCGGGACAGGATGTCGCTCCGGATCTTCATCACAAGTCCCTTTCTTCCTGGTTCGTCATCAGGTGACAGGGTTCGCCTGCCCGTTCCTCACGCCCTGATGCCTCCGACCCCACGGGAGGAAAGGGTCCGAATGGAGTGGAGTGCCCACGGCAAGCCGGGGTACGAGAACCAGGATCGCTGAACTGACCGCGAGCAGGAGGAGGTTGATCCCGTGCGGACCCAGCCGGCCCAGGCGACGACGACGTACGTGACGAACGGTACGCGTGAGGACCTGCCGGTTCTCGACGCACCCCACCGGCTCGCGCCCCAGGACGCGCGTGCCCTGTCGAAGATGTTCTTCCGTGAACTGGCCGTACGGGAGGAGGGCACGGAGGGCCATCAGTACGTACGGAACACGCTGATCGAGATGAACATGTCGCTGGTGCGGTACGCGGCCGGGCGGTTCCGTGCGCGGGGCGACGAGATGGAGGACATCGTCCAGGTCGGCATGGTCGGTCTGATCAAGGCGATCGACCGCTTCGACCTGTCGCGCGAGGTGGAGTTCGCCACCTTCGCCGTGCCGTACATCGTGGGGGAGATCAAGCGTTTCTTCCGTGACACCACCTGGGCGGTGCACGTGCCCCGCCGGCTCCAGGAGGCGCGGGTGGAGCTGGCGAAGGCGACCGACGAGTTGAGCTCGCGGCTCGGCCGGGCCCCCCGCGTCGCGGAGCTCGCGCCGCTGATGGAGCTGTCCGAGGACGAGGTCGTCGAGGCCCAGGTGGCCGCCAACGGCTACAACTCCACGTCCCTCGACGCCACGATCGGCGGCCCCGACAGCGAGGACGACGACGCCGCCCTGGCCGACCTCATCGGCCAGGAGGACCCGGCGATCGAGCTGTTCGAGGACTTCCACACTCTCGCCCCGCTCGTGGAGGCCCTCGAGGAACGCGACCGGGTGCTGCTGCACCTCCGCTTCGTCGAGGAGCTGACCCAGACCCAGATCGGCGAGCGGCTCGGCGTCTCGCAGATGCATGTCTCGCGACTGCTTGCTCGGAGCCTGAACCGGCTCAGGGAAGGTCTGGTCGAGTCGGGCACGGACGACTGAAGGCCACGGAGGAACGACCGAGGGGTGTACGGCTGAGCCGTACACCCCTCTCGGCTGTCATCGGATCACGGGCGCGCGGCGATGAAGGAGGGCCGCCGGACCGGGGCGGCGAAGGGCGCCTCGGGCTGGTTCTCGACGCTGTTGAAGACGAGGAACACATTGCTCCGGGGGTACGGGGTGATGTTGTCGCCCGACCCGTGCAGCGCGTTGCAGTCGAACCAGGTGGCGGACCCCGCGGGGCCGGTGAAGTGGCGGATGCCGCAGGCGTCGGCGAAGGTGGTCAGCGCCTCGTCGGACGGGATGCCGGCGTCCTGCATCCGCAGCGACTTCTTGTAGTTGTCCTGGGGCGTGGCACCCTCGCAGCCGAGGAAGGTCCGGTGCGAACCCGGCATGATCATCAGACTGCCGTTGGTGGTGTGGTTCGGGGTGAGCGCGATCGACACCGACACGGTCCGCATCCTCGGCAGGCCGTCCTCGGCGTGCCAGGTCTCGAAGTCGGAGTGCCAGTAGAAGCCGCTGGCGCCGAAGCCTGGCTTGACGTTGACCCGCGACTGGTGGACGTAGACGTCCGAGCCGAGGATCTGCCGGGCGCGCCCCACGATCCGCGGGTCCTCGGCCAGCTTGGCGAAGACCTCGCTGATGCGGTGGACCTCGAAGACGGAACGTATCTCCTGGGAGCGGGGTTCGACGATCGCCCGTTCGTCCGTCCGTACGGCGGGATCGGTGACGAGCCGGTTCAGCTCCGCCCGCAGCTCGTCGACCTCGTGTGGGGCGACGAGTTCGTCCACCGTGATGAAGCCGTCGCGGTCGTACTCCTCCAGTTCACGGGCCCAGAACGGCCCCGCCGTGCCGGGCTCGGACCACACGACCGGGTCCTTGCGGCCGATCAGCTCCTCCTTGGGGCCACGGGTGGGGTAGAGGTCGACGGGGCGGGTGGGTGCGGAGGTCATGAGGGAGCGTGCCTTCCTTCCTGTACGGGTTCGTTCGGTCGCCGGGTGCCGCGCCGTGGCTCAGCTCTCTTCGCGGACGGACTCGTCCGGCTCGGTGAGCAGGGGGTAGACGCCGTTCTCGTCGTGGTCCTCGCGCCCGGTGACGGGCGGGTTGAAGACGCAGAGGCAGCGGAAGTCCCGCTTGACCTTGAGGGTGTGGCGCTCGTGCCCGTCGAGCAGGTACATCGTTCCGGGCACGATCGTGTACGTGCGGCCCGTCTCGTGGTCGGTGAGCTCGGCCTCGCCCTCTGTGCAGACGACGGCCTCGACGTGGTGCGCGTACCACATGGACGTCTCGGTGCCCGCGTACAGCACCGTCTCGTGGAGGGAGAAGCCGACGCGCTCGCGGGCGAGGAGGATGCGCTTGCTCTCCCACGTGCCCGAGGCGGCCCTCACATGCCGCTCGGTGTTCTCCAGCTCGTCGAAGGAACGGACGATCATGGGGTGTTGCCTTTCCGTGCGTGCTCGGTACGTGCTGCGTGTCGCGTGTGCGGGGCGGGTCCGGTGGGGTCAGGCGGTGTGGCGGACCGAACGGGCCAGGATGCCGAGACCCTCGTCGAGGTCCTCGTCCGTGGCGGTCAGCGGCGGCAGCAGCTTGACCACCTCGCCGCTCGGACCCGAGGTCTCCACGAGCAGCCCGGTCTCGAAGGCGCGGCGGCACACCGCCGCGGCGCGGTCCCCGTCGGCGAACTCCAGACCCCACACCAGTCCGCGGCCGCGGACCGAGACGCCCATGCGCCCGCCGTCCCCGCACAGGTCGAGGAGGGCGCTCTCCACCCGGCCGGCCCGGCTCAGGGTGCGCTCGCGCAGGGCGCCGTCGCGCCAGTGGGCGTCGAGGGCGGCTGTGGCGGTGACGAAGGCGGGGTTGTTGCCGCGGAAGGTCCCGTTGTGCTCGCCGGGCTCCCACACGTCGAGCTCCTGCCGGAACAGGCAGAGGGCCATCGGGAGTCCGTAGCCGCTGATGGACTTGGACAGGGTGACGATGTCGGGCGTGATGCCGGCTTCCTCGAAGGAGAAGAAGTCGCCGGTGCGCCCGCAGCCCATCTGGATGTCGTCGACGATGAGGAGCATGTCGTGCCGGCGGCAGAGCTCCGCGAGCCCGCGCAGCCACTCGGCCCGTGCGACGTTGATGCCGCCCTCGCCCTGGACGGTCTCGACGATCACGGCCGCCGGGTGGTCGAGGCCGGAGCCGGCGTCGCCCAGGAGCCGCTCGAACCAGAGGAAGTCGGGGACCTGTCCGTCGAGGTAGTCGTCGAAGGGCATCCGGATGGCGTGGTGCAGCGGGACGCCCGCGCCGGCGCGCTTGGCGGCGTTGCCGGTGACGGCCAGCGAGCCGAGCGACATTCCGTGGAAGGCGTTGGTGAACGAGACCACTGTCTGGCGCCCGGTGACCTTGCGGGCGAGTTTCAGGGCGGCTTCCACGGCGTTGGTGCCGGTGGGGCCGGGGAACATCACCTTGTAGGGCAGGGCGCGGGGTTCGAGGACCGTCTCGTGGAAGGTCTCCAGGAAGTCGCGTTTGGCGGTCGTCGACATGTCGAGACCGTGGGTGATCCCGTCGTCGGCGAGGTAGTCCAGGAGTGCCCGCTTGAGGACGGGGTTGTTGTGGCCGTAGTTGAGTGAGCCCGCGCCGGCGAAGAAGTCGAGGTACGGACGCCCGTGCTCGTCGTACAGCCGGCTGCCACTGGCGCGTTCGAAGACGACGGGCCAGGCACGGCAGTAGCTGCGGACCTCGGACTCGAGGGCCTCGAAGACGGAGGGGGCGGCGATGTCGATCAGGGTCACGGAGTCTCTTCTCCAGGTGTGGTTCGGGTGCGTGGTGCGTGCGGACGACGGCTGGGGGCGCCGGGGGACCGGCTCAGGACGCCGAGGGACCGAGGGGGCCGATGCGGTACAGCACCTCGGACTCGTGTCCTGCCGCGGGGAAGGCGGCCGAAGGGAACAGCACCTCCTGCGTCAGGTCCGCGCCGTGCCGACGCGCGTAGGACCGGAACAGCCGGTCGGAGGCGAGGTTCCCCGGGGTGACGGTGGCCTCGACTCGGCTGACTCCGTGCTCGGCCGCGACCCGAGTGGTCAGGGCGTCGAGCAGGGTCCCGGCTACCCCGCTTCCGCGGTGCGAACCCTCCACGGCGACCTGCCAGACGAAGAGCGTGTCGGGTGCGTCCGGCCGCAGGTAGCCGGTGACGAAGCCGATCGGGCGTCCGGAGGCGGCACGGGCGACGGCGGTCGTGTCGGCGAAGTCGCGGCACCACAGCAGATAGCTGTAGGGCGAGTTGAGGTCCAGTTCCCCCGTGCCGCGTGCGATCCGCCAGAGTGCGGCGCCGTCGTCGATGCCGGCGGGGCCGATGCGGATGCCGTCGACCTGGGCTGTCATGTGAGCTGTGGTCATGGGCGCCGAAGCTACCGAGTGGGCCTCGGAACTTCCTGGGGCTGAGGGCTTGTTCCGGACGGCCGGACGTGATAGATGCTCTGGCGATTCAGGTGGCTGGAATGACTACTTCGCCACACGGCAAAGGCGAGCAAAACGGGTCAAAGTCACCGTTTATAACGGATGCGTAACGCCTCTGAGGTGTGTCCTACGTCTACTCGAAGAGCGTGAGAACATCCGCCATTTGGCGTTTGAAGGGGCCGGGAGCGGTCAGACGTACGGGTCGACATGCACGGCCGGCATGCACGGCCGACACGCACGGAGCCGGGCCGGGTACGGCGAGCCCGGCCCGGCTCCGTGCGGTTCCGACGCGGTCGGGCTACCAGATCGCCTCGACCCACTCCGGGTGGTCGATGAACGGGTTCCGGTTGCCCTGGTAGGTGCCGAAGATCAGGTCGTTGCGACGCTCCTCGAAGGCGCTCGGCGGGTCCTGCTCGTTCCACTGCTTCAGGACCGAGAGGCGGCCGTGCCAGGGGACGCTGCCGTTGCTGGTCGACTCGTTGGGCTCCAGGTCCGCCCAGGCGTCGTCGCCCTCGTAGCGGACGGCCATGTAGAGGATCATCCGGGCCACGTCGCCCTTGTCGGCGTTGCGCGGCTCGAACGAGTTGCTGTCCGTGTAGCTGCCGGAGGCGCCGCTGACCGGGCTGCCGCCGGTGTCCCAGTCCTTGTTGCCGCGGATGCTGTTGACCTGGACGTCGCAGGCGCGCAGATGGTGCAGGTCGGTGCCGGGGCCGGCCGAGGTGCCGAAGCTCCCGTGGGACTGCGCCCACACGTGCTCGCGATTCCAGTCGCCCACGTCACCGCCGTTGAGGGACTTGCTGCGCGAGACGCCGCTGTAGAGCAGGGTCACGTTGTTGGCGTTGGCGGGGTCCTGGTCGGTGACCTTCAGGGCGTTCCAGACCGCGTCGTACGAGATCTTGGTCTGGCTGCTGATGATCGTGTGCAGCGAGGACTTGAGGCTCGTGCCGGTCTTGCCGATCGCGTTCTTGTAGTACGTGCTGTCGTACGCGGTGGTCGTGGCGCTCGCGGGAGTCGCGGTGACCGTCGGAAGGGTGAGGGTGACGAGGGCGGCGGCTATGGATGCCGTCCACGCCTTCCAGCGGCCGGTCTGTGCAACGGACATGGGGGGTGCCCTTTCCCGGGGACGTCACGCGAGGGAACGCGGAGCCCGCTCAACGGCTCCGCGTTCTACGCGTGTTGACTTCTTGTCAGCCGGGAGCGTGACACGGCGGGGGGACCGGCCGTGTAACCGGGAGGAGGATTTTCTGTGACGTTCTCGCATACGACGGAGCCGCGCCCGGCAGCGGGACGCGCGCCGTCTCCGTCCGGGCGGGTCAGGCGCCCCGAACGTCCACCGGCATCCCCTTCGGCTCCTTGATGCGCTTCATGATGATCTGCGAGTTGACCTCGGTGACCCCGGCGAGCGTCGTCAGACGCTCGATCCACAGCCGCTCGTACGCCGCGAGGTCGGCCACCGCGATCCGGAGGAGGCACCCCGGGCTCCCGAACAGCCGGTACGCCTCGATGACGTCCGGCACGTCCTGCAGCGCCGCCTCGAAGGCCTCGACCGTCTCCCGGTCCCGCCGCACCTCCACCGAGACGAGGACCTCGAACCCGCGCCCCACCGCGCCCGGGTCGATGATCGCCCGGTAGCCCTGGATCACCCCGTCCTGCTCCAGCTGGCGCACCCGGCGCAGACAGGGCGAGGGGCTGAGGCCCACCCGCTGGGCCAGCTCCTGGTTGCTCAGCCGGCCGTCGTTCTGAAGCTCGCGCAAGATATGGAGATCGATTCGGTCCATGGCGCAATTATCTACCACGCCGAAACCTTCCTTCGGCTGATTTCGCAATCGTCTTGCGCGCCTTCTGCCCTACCGTTGCGGCGCACGGCGATTTCGGTACGAGTAAGGACGGCAGGCATGAAGCGGACGAACGACGGGGGAGCGCGCCGGATCGTCGTCATCAGCACCGGCGGCACGATCGCGAGCCGCTGGCAGGGCACCGGCTACGCCGCCGACGCCTCCGGCAGTGACGTCATGGCCACCGCCCCCCTCCCGGAGGGCGTCACCGTCGAGATCGTCGACCTGTTCAACGTCAACAGCTCCCGTATGACCGCGGCCCACCAGCTGGCCCTCCTGCGCACCGTGCACGAGACCCTCGCCGACCCCGGCGTCGACGGCATCGTGGTCACCCACGGCACCGACACCCTGGAGGAGACCGCCTTCCTCCTGGACCTCCACCACACCGACGTCCGCCCGGTCGTCCTCACCGGCGCCCAGCGCCCCTTCGGCACCGGCGACGGGGACGGCCCCGGCAACTTGTACGACGCGCTCCAGGTCGCCTGCACCGTCAGCGACCTCGGCGTCCTCGTCGTCTTCGACGGCCGGGTCCATGCCGCCCGAGGCACCGTCAAGAGCCAGACGCTCGCCGCCGACGCCTTCTCCGACCCCTCGGCCGAGCGCCTGGGCCGGGTCGGGTTCTCCCGCGTCGACATCGAGCGCCGGCCGGAGCGCCCGACGCCGCTGCCGCTCCCCGCCGCCGCGCACACGGCGACCCCCGGCGCCCCCGGGCCCGCCCCGCTGCCCCGCGTCGACATCATCTCCCACCACTCCGACGGCGACCCGTTCCTGCTGAACGCGGCCGTCGCCGCCGGCGCCCGGGGCATCGTCCTCGAAGCGACCGGCGCGGGCAACGCCACCCCCGAGATCGTCGCCGCCGTGGCCGACGCGGTCGCCGACGGTGTCCTCGTCGCCGTGACCACCCGGGTCCCGGCGGGCCCGCTCGCCGAGATCTACACCGGCGGCGGCGCCGTCGACCTGGTCGCCGCCGGAGCGCTGCTCACCGGTACGCTCCGCGCCGCCCAGGCCCGGATCGCCGTCCTCGCCACGCTCCTGGCCGACGGCGCCGCGGGCGACCCGGCCCGCGGCACCGCCCTCCTGCGCCGCCTCCTCGAAGGACCGGTCCGCGTGGAACCCGCTCTCGCCACCGGCGCCTCCCGCTCGGCCTCGGCCGTCGCCGCCCGCGCGTAGGGAGCATCCGCCGGTCAGGGCCTGACCGGCCCCGACCAGCACCCCAGAACCCCGACTCGCGGGCGGAGCACCCCCCCGCCCGCCCGCGAGCCGGAGCCAACGCCCTCGCGCACGTAGCCCTCGCCACCGCCGAGCTGCTCACCGCGCGCCTCGCCGGCGGCCCGAGGGCCTTGACGACCCGACGAAGTTACCCGTCGGTTTCTCGTGACTTCCCCGGTCGCCGACAGTAGAACATGTTCCCATTCGCTCACGAGTGAGGAACATCACATGAGTGAACGCTCCCTGCCTGCCCTGGGAACCGGCCGTGTCAACCGCCGCCGGTTCCTCGCAGGAACAGGTTCTCTTCTCGGCGCCGCGGCCCTCGCCGCCCACGCCGCCCCCGCCCACGCCGACACCGGCCTCACCGCCATCCCCAGCACTCCCCTCCCCACCGGCACCCACGTCCGCGCCCTCGTCATCGGCACCGGGTACGGCGGCTCCGTCGCCGCCCTCCGGCTGGCCCGTGCGGGGGTCCCCGTCCACATGGTCGAGATGGGGATGGCCTGGGACGCCCCCGGATCAGACGGCAAGATCTTCGCCAACACCACCCGGCCCGACTACCGCTCCTTCTGGTTGCGGACCCGCACCAAGCAGCCCCTCAGCAACTTCCTCGGCTTCCCCCTCGACAAGGACGTCCCCCGCCACACCGGCATCCTCGACGCCGAGGACTTCGCCGGCATCACCGTCTACCAGGGCCGTGGCGTCGGCGGCGGCTCCCTCGTGAACGGCGGCATGGCCGTCACTCCCCGCCGCGAGAACTTCGCCGCCATCCTCCCCACCGTCGACGCGGGGGAGATGTACTCCACCTACTACCCGCGTGCCAACGCCGGCCTCGGCGTCACCGCCGTGGACGAGGCCTGGTGGGAGAGCACCGCCTGCTACCAGTACGCCCGCGTCGGCCGCAAGCACGCCCAGCGCTCCGGGTTCCCCTTCGTCTTCGTCCCGAACGTCTACGACTGGGAGTACATGAAGAAGGAAGCCGCCGGAGCCGTACCGAAGTCGGCCCTGGACGGCGAGGTCATCTACGGCAACAACGCCGGCAAGAAGACGCTCCAGAAGACCTACCTCGCCCAGGCCGCCGCCACCGGCCGCGTCACCGTCTCCGCGCTGCACAAGGTCACCTCCGTCACCCCCCGGCCCGGCGGCGGCTACACCGTCGCCGTCGACCAGATCGACACCACAGGCGCCACCCTCGCGAGCAAGACCGTCACCGCCGACAAGGTCTTCTTCGCCGCCGGAAGCGTCGGGACGAGCAAACTCCTCACCCGCCTGAAGGCCACCGGCGCCCTGCCCGCCCTCAACGACCAGATCGGCAAGGGCTGGGGCGACAACGGCAACGTCATGTGCGGCCGCGCCAACCACATGTGGGACGCGACCGGCAAGCTCCAGTCGGCCATGCCCACCGCGGGCATCGACAACTGGGACGCCGGCGGCGCCTTCGCCGAGGTCGCCCCGCTGCCCACCGGCATCGAGACCTACGCCTCCTTCTACCTCTCCATCACCAAGACCCCCCACCGGGCCGAGTTCACCTGGAACGCGGCCACCGGCAAGGTCGACCTAAGCTGGGACCGGGCCTGGAAGCAGACCTCCATCGACGCGGCGAAGACCATCTTCGACAAGATCAACGCCAAGGAGGGCACGATCTACCGCACCGACCTCTTCGGCACGTACAAGATCTGGGGTGACCACCTCACGTACCACCCGCTCGGCGGCGCGGTCCTGGGCCGCGCGACCGACAACCACGGCCGGCTCCACGGCTATCACGGCCTGTACGTCATCGACGGCGCCCTGATCCCCGGCAACGCCAGCGTCAACCCGTTCGTCACCATCACGGCCCTCGCCGAACGCAACATCGAACGCATCGTCGCCGAGGACTTCTGACGGCTGACGCGGGCGGGCCGACCGGGTCCCCCCGGCCGGCCCGATCCGCACACCCACGCCCACGCCCGCACCCACGCCCTCAATGCGTCGGCAGCACGCACACCGTGTCGAGCCCCAGCACCCGGTTGAGCCGCCCGAACGCCAGCCACGAGCCCAGGCTCATGGTCAGCTCCACGATCTCCGCCTGGCTGTACCGCGCCGTCATCCGGCCCCAGAACTCCTCGTCCAGACCGTGGTGGTCGAGCGCGTACCGCTCCGCGTACTCGGCCGCGAGCCGCGTCCGCTCGTCGAAGGACTCCGAGACCTCCGTCTCGCGCCACGCCGCGACGACCTCGTCGAAGCCCTCCTCGACCTTCTCGCCGTCCCGGTCGGTACGCCAGTCCAGGCAGAAGCCGCAGCCGTTGATCTGCGCGATCCGCAGCCGGGCCGCCTCGAACTCGCGCAGTCCGAGGGTCGTATGGGCGTACACCGACAGCGAGAAGTTCGCCGCCGCCGTGCCGATCTCCGGGACCATGTCGCCCCACACGTACCCGATCGGCTCCTGGCCCTCGGGAATGTCGATGATCATTGTGATCTCCTTCCCAGCTTCCCGACCGCCGGCCGCAACGGCACGTCCAGCGCGTCGTACAGTCCCGGCTCCGCCGCCACCAGCCAGTCGATCGCCCCGACGAGTCGGCCCACCGCCGTGGCGTTCCCGCCCGCCGACCGGTTGTCGCCCTCGGCGGTCGCGGCCACCGTCACCTCGATCCGGGGGCTGCCCTCGACGATCACGCGGTGCGCCCCCGCCCCGTCCGGCGGGACCGGCCAGTCCGGAGCGCAGGAGGGGTGGATACGGGTCACGTGCTCGATCACGATCCGGGGCTCCCCGTCGACGATCCCCTGCACCTCGAAGCGGATCGCGCCCTGCGTGCCCGCCTCGAAGACGCCCATCGTCCGGGTCTTCACGGTCGACTCCAGCGGACGCCGGTCCACCGTCTCGCGGATGTCGTCGAGCTCGGCGCCGAGCGCGCGGGCCATCAGGCGTATCTGCCCGCCCCACACCATCGTCGGCACCGACGGCAGCAGCATCGGCGGCTCGTACGCCATCGGCCGGCCCATCCCGATCAGGTCCCGGACCGACTCCTCCTGCTCGTACGTCGAGTAGTCGAAGATCTCCTGACAGCGGATCACGTCCACGGTGCTGCCGAGCCCGCTCACGAGCAGCGGCAGCACGTCGTTGCCCCAGCCGGGATCGACGCCCGACACGAACAGCGAACCGCCCCCCTCGGCGACGGCCGCGAGCACCGGATCCCGGAACTCGGGCGGTGCGTTGCGCTGGTCGTACAGCGGATAGAGCGCGGGCGTCACGACCACCGCGCCGGCCCGTACCGCACGCGCCACGTCGTCGAGCGCCCCGTCGGGCCGGGTGTCGCCGGACGCCGCGTACACCACCGCCCCGGGCCGCCCGCCGAGCACCGCGCCGACGTCGTCGACGGCCACCACCCCGAGCTCGCGCCCGAGCCCCGCGAGCCACCCCGCGTCCCGCCCGACCTTCGCCGGATCGGAGACCAGCACGGCCACGAGCTCAAGCCCTGGATGAGCGTCCACGGCACGGATCGCCGCGCGCCCGACATTCCCGGTACCCCACACCACCGTCCGAATCATGCGCGGAGGGTAGCGCCGGACCCCGAAGGTTCCCAGACCCGCGACGCACCCATCTGACGGTTCGTCAGGTTCTGCGGGTCAGGCGAGCCGCAACGTCACGAACGGCACCGTGTCGCCCGGTCGGACAAGCGGACGCGGCCGTACGGGTGAGGGCGTCGGTGGGGCCGTAGTGGCGCCCGCCGAACGGGTACGGATCGCAGCACTGCCCCCGGCCAGGAGGATCCGTCCATGTCCGTCCGCAAGGGCGCACCCGCCCTGCTGAGCGCCGGCACACTGTGCGCGGCCCTGTTGCTCACCGGCTGCGCGAGTACCGCGCCATCCGCTCCCGCGCCCGCCGGGCCGCCCACCTCGGCCCCGCCCGCCGGTGACTCCCGCCCCGCGGGCGCGGCCGGCGTGGTGGGCGGTCCAGGGCAGTCGGCGAGCAGCCCCTCCGCCCCGGCCCCCGCACCCCGGATCCCCGGTATCGGCCCCGCCACCCACGCCCTCGTCCCCGACGGCACCACCCAGGCCCTCGTCGTCACCGGCGCCACCACAGGCGACAACACGGCCACCGCGACGCTGTACGAACGGGCCCCCGGCGGCCGCTGGACCGCGGCCGCCGGACCGTGGCCCGCCCACAACGCGCTCCGGGGCTGGACCGAGGACCACGTCGCCGGCGACCTGCGCACCCCGATCGGGGTCTTCCGGCTCGGCGACGCCGGCGGCCGACTGCCCGATCCCGGCGCCCGTATCCCGTACGACCAGGACAGGGAGTTCGCCATCAGCGGCACCGGCTTCTCCGGCGAATCCCTCGAAGGCTCCTTCGACCATGTCATCGCCATCGACTACAACCGCGTACCCGGCCGGACCCCGCTCGACAAGGAACGCCCGCTCGGCCCGGGGAAGGGCGGCGGGGTCTGGATCCACGTCGACCACGGCGGACCCACCCAGGCCTGCGTGGCCCTGGAACGCGAGGACCTTCGCGAACTGCTGCGCGCCCTCGACCCGTCCAGGGACCCCGTCGTCGTCATGGGCCCGGCCCCCACGCTCGGGCGCTGAGCGCCCGGGGGCGGGGGCGGGGCCCCGATCCGGGGCCTCGGGCTCCGGTGCGTCGGGCCCCAGTGCGGGGCCGACGCACCGGTGCGGGGGCGTCAGGGCCTGACGCCGGCTCGCCCCCCCCGGCCCGGGGGCGTCGGGTCTGACGCCGACTCGCCCCCCCGGGCCCGCGGCCGTCGGGCCTGACGTGCGCCTCCGCGCCCGGACCCGGCGGCGTCGCGCCCCGCGCCGGGCCTCAGCGTCCGCCCGTTCCGACCGCCCCGCGGAACGAGGCCGTGTGTTCGCGGACCTGTTCCGGGGTCAGATACGCGTCGGTGTACTCGAAGTCCCGCAGGGTGCCCGACTTCGACGCCAGGAACCCCGTCCGTACGAAGTCGTCCCCGGCCACCGCGTTCAGCAGCCAGTTCGTCATCACCCGGGTCTTGGCCACATTGGTCCGCAGTGCCCCCCAGTGGTAGGCCCGGGCCACGGCCTGCGCCGGCATCCCGTGCAGCTCCACACCCAGCGGCTTCGAGACCCCGTCCATCCCGCCGAGGTCCACCACGAGCCCCAGATCCTTGTGCCGGTACGGGTGCGTCGCCTCCCCGCGCAGCGTCGCGACCAGATTGTCCGCGACGGCCTTCCCCTGCCGCATCGCGTGCTGCGCGGTCGGCGGACAGATCGCGCCCTCCTCGCCCTTGGCGAGGTCCGGCACGGCCGCCGCGTCACCCAGCGCCCACACCCCGTCGAGCCCCGGCACCGCCATCTCCGCCGAGACGACGGCCCGGCCCCGCAAGGTCTCCGTGCCGAGCGTGCCGATCAGCGGACTCGCCGCCACCCCGGCCGTCCAGATCAGCGTCCGGCTCGGCAGCACCCGCCCGTCCGTGAGCGTCACCGTCTTCTCGTCCACCGAGCCCACCGACACCCCGAGCGACACCTCGATGCCGCGCTTGGTCAGGATGTCCATCGCGGCGGCGCCCAGCTTGTCGCCCAGCTCGGGCATCAGCTTCGGCGCGATGTCCACCAGATGCCACTTGATCAGCTTCGGGTCGATCCGGGGGTACCGCTTGACCGCGTTGCAGGTGAGCTGCTGGAGGCAGGCCGCCGTCTCGGTGCCCGCGTAACCGCCGCCGACCACCACGAACTGCAGCCGCGCGGCCCGTTCCTCCTCGTCGGTGCTCGCGTCCGCCAGGTCCAGCTGGGCGATGACGTGGTCGCGGATGTACACGGCCTCCGCGAGCGTCTTCATCCCGCGCGCGTGCTCGGCGAGCCCCGGGATGTCGAAGCTGCGGGTCACACTCCCGGGCGCGAGCACAAGATGGTCGTACGGCTCGGTCACGTACTCACCGGAGATCGTCCGCACCACGCAGACCTTCGCCGCCGTGTCCACCCCGACCACACCACCGGGCACGATCCGGGTCCGGTGCCGCTCGCTGCGCCGCAACGACAGCGCGACCGACTGCGGGGTCAGCACCCCCGCCGCCACCTGGGGGAGCAGTGGCAGGTACAGCTGGTACGAGAACGGCGAGAGCAGCGCGATCTGCGCCTCCCGCTCCGCGAGCCGCCGTTCGAGCCGCCGTACGCAGGCCACGCCGGCGAATCCGGCGCCCACCACGAGAATCCTCGGTCGCGTCACGCTGTCCGCCCTTCCGTTGGAGCGTGCCAGCCCCAGGGGGCAATCTGCGGCTGACTATCCGTGGTTCACCCTTTTTATCCTTATTACGTCCGGATCGCCCTTCGGCGTGGTCCGCCCCGGCTCGGCGGCGGCCGCGCGGGCACCGGCACGCCGTTCGGCTACCCCCTCGCGGCCGTTCCACCGCCCCGGCCCGGGACGGGGCGGTCAGAGGACAACGATCCCCAGCGGCCGCGAGCCCGCGGCGAGGCGACGCGTCTCGCCCGAGTCCAGGTCGACGACGCTGAGGCCGTCCCAGTACCCGTCCCGGGTGAACCCGCCGGTCACATACGCGGTCCGCCCGTCCTCCGACACGGCCACGCTCTCGTGCGGCCCCTCCAGGGGGTAGACCCGCTCGGCCCCGCCGGGCGACCGGACCGTCAGGGAGGGCCCGCGGTCCACGTCCGGGTCGATCGGCCCCGTGCCCACCGTCAGGAGCGTCCCGTCGGCGGTCACCGTGGCGCCGTGCTGATGGGTGTCCGCCGTCATCGGCTCGATCGTCGTCCGCCCCGTCCGGGGGTCGACGACCGCGAGCCGCTCGCCCTCGAAGGGCAGCAGCAGCTTTCCGTCCGAGGGCCGCACGGCCGTGTAGTGCGGCTTGAGCCAGGAACCGAGCCCGCCCTCCGTGCCGTACGGGGCGACCTCCACCCGGCGCGGCTCCAGCGTCCCCGCCGTGACGACCGTGACGTCGAAGGAGTCGTGGTTCGTCGCGTACACCTCCGCGCCGTCCCGCGACACGTCCACGTCGAACGGGCGCCGGCCCACCGGCACGGTGTCCGTGACGCGCAGCGCCGCCGTGTCGATCACCTCCAGGGCGCCGTTCCCGTCGGGCACGTGGACCCCCACGTAGGCCCGGCGTCCGTCAGGGGCGAGCGCGATGCCCATGCCGCCGCCCCGGTACTCGCCCGTGGTCACGGGCCCGGCGTCCGTCTCGTACGGGATCAGGGCGAGCCGCTGCCGGGTCGCCGTGTCCACCACCGCCACGCCCTCCGCGGTCGCCACCCAGGCCCGCCCGTCCTCCCCGACGGCCAGACCGTACGGCGCGGTGCCGACCTTCACGGAACCCGTGGCACCCCGCTCGGGGTCGACGAACGTGACCGTGTCGGAGCCGAAGTCGGAGACCAGGAGCGTGCCCGGTGCCGGCCCGCCGGCCGGGGCGGGCGTCACGGTGGCGGAGGAACCGGCCGTGGGCGACGCCGAGCCGGGTGACACCCCGGCCGACGGCTTCGTCCCCGACGCGGAGGCCGCCCCTCCGGATCCCTGGGCACACCCGGCGAGCACGGCGACGCTCAGCACGGCGGGCACGAGCACGCGGGTGGCACGGGACGCGCGGCGGATCTTCGGCATGGCGGACTCCTCGGTGCGGCGGACACGGGCGGCGCCGTCGGGAGACAGCCCCGCACCCTGCTCCGATACTCCGCCCGCATCCGACCCCGTACGGTCCGACAGCCGGCCCCCCACCGGCAGCGGGACGGACGACACCGGGGTCGACCGAACGGTTGACCCGCCCGGCCCTCGGACACCGGCCCTCAGCGCTTCAGGCCGCCCAGGAAACACAGCACCCGCTCCAGACAGAGCGCCGCCGCCTCCGGCACATGGGACGGCGCGCCGCGCTCCGCGAACAGGTGCGCGCTCCCCGGGTAGAGGAACAGCCTCCGGTCCGCCGCGTCCGCGACCAGCGCGCGGGCCGCCGCCAGATCCCCCTCGTCGACGAAGAACGGATCGGAGTCCATCCCGTGCACCTGCACGGGTACGCCCTCCGGCCAGGCCCCGCCGAACTCCGTCACCGGCACACAGGCGCTGAACAGCAGGGCGCCGAGCGCCCCCGCCCTCGTCTGCGCCAGCTTCTGCGCGGGCAGCACACCGAGCGAGAACCCGGCGAGCACGATCCCGGCCGGCAGCCCCTCGGCGGCCCGCTCGCCGCGCGCCACGAGCGCCTCGAAACCGATCTCCTGGGCGTGCGCGGCGCCGGCCTCCAGGTCGGTGAACGTACGCCCCTCGTACAGGTCGGGTACGTGCACCGTGTGGCCGGCCCGCCGCAGCTCGCCGGCGAACGCGCCGACGCCCTCCGTCAGCCCGAGCGCGTGGTGGAACAGCAGAACCTCGGCCATGTCGTCATCCCCTGATCACCGTTTGCAGCCCGCCCCACCGCGGCACAGGCCGTCCGGTACCCAGCATGGCCGGAGGCACTGACAACGCCCGGATCCCGCGGAAACGGGCCCGGAGCGGAGAGCGAGCGGATGCGACGGCTAGCGCAGCGGCCGGTGCGGCAGGACGGCGCCCGCCTGGCCCACGACGCCCATCGGACCGGTGACCCCCATCTGGCCACCGGAACCCATCGGACCGCCGGAACCCATCGGTCCGCCGTTCCCCATCGGCCCGCCGGAACCCATCTGCCCCCCGGCACCCATGTGCCCACCAGCACCCATCTGCCCCCCGGCCCCCATCTGCCCACCAGCGCCCATCTGACCACCGGCACCGGGGTGCTGGCCCGGGCCCTGCGGCCCGGCGACGCCCTGCGGCGGCACCTGGATGACCCGGCTCAGGTCCCGCAGAACCTCCTCCGCGACCTGGCGGACGTCACCCGGAACATCCCCCCGCTCCCGTATGAGCTCGGCGTAGATCGGTGCCGTGCCGTCCGCGTGGTTCATGGGGCTCGCTTCCTTCGTCTGCGCCGGTTACGTCACCGACGGGGAGACGGCGAGTCTACGGGGCACCACCGACACGCCCGGGTTCGGGAGCCCGCGCACCGCCCCCTCCGGGCCCCCCGGCCGGATATTCGCTGTCCCTCGGGGCCCCACCGGCCGAGAATGGATCACCGAACACCCGGGAGGGACCCCATGAGCCAGGCGACCCTGACTCTGCACGACCTGATGCCGTCCGACGAGCTCGCCTCCGCACTCGCGGACGGGCACGTCACGCGCAAGCGGCACCCCGAGCTGCCGCTGTCGATCTACACGTACACGCGCGCGTGCCAGTACGGCCAGCACTGGAACCGGGCGACCACGCGCTGCCGCGGACTCGTCGCCGACGACGCCACCGGGCGGATCGTCGCGCTCCCCCTCCCCAAGTTCTTCAACGTGTCCGAGCACACCACCGGCCGCCCCTACGCGCCGCCGCTCCCCGACGAGCCGTTCGAGGTGTACGACAAGGTCGACGGCAGCCTCGCCGTCGTCTTCCACTACGACGGCCGCTGGCGCGTCGCCTCCAAGGGCTCCTTCACCAGCGCCCAGGCGACCTGGGCGCAGCGCCGGCTCGACGCCGCCGACTCCACCGGCCTGACGCCGGGTGTCACGTACCTCGCGGAGATCCTCTACCCGGGCAACCGCATCGTCGTGAACTACGGCGAGCGCCGCGACCTCGTCCTGCTCGCCGCCTTCGGCCGTGACGGCACCGAGATCCCGCTCGCCGAGGCCGCCGTCGGATGGGACGCCGTCGGGTCGATCGTCCGTACCTGGCCCGCCATGAGCGTCGACGAGCTCGTCGCCCTCACCGAGTCCAACACCCTCCCGGGCGGCGGGCGGGCCACCGGCACCGACGCCGAGGGCTTCGTCCTGCGCTTCGCGTCCGGTGTGCGCGCCAAGGCGAAGCTCGCCGAGTACGTACGCCTCCACAAGGTGCTCACCGGAGTCACCGAACGCGACATCTGGCGCGGCCACGGCATCCAGCGGTTCGCCGCCCTGCCGGCAGGCGAGCTCGCCAAGGGCCTCGGCTGCGCCGTCACCGACGTCGAGGCCTCCGGCGGCAAGCCCCTCGACGCCCTTCTCGAGCAGGTGCCGGACGAGTTCGACGCCTGGGTGCGCCAGGTGATCGCCCGTCTCGAAGAGGCCGCCACCGACCGCGAGCGGGCCGTCGACGAGGCGTACGCCCGCCTGGCCCACCTCGCCGGCGACCGCGGCGCCTTCGCCCGCGCCGCCGCGGGCGTGTCCGACCGGGGCCTGCGCGCCGCGCTGTTCCTGCGCCTCGACGGACGCCCCACCGACCTCCTCGTGTGGCGACAGCTCCGCCCCGAGGCCACCGACCCCTTCGCCACCGACCAGGAGAACTGACCGTGCCTGTCGTTCACGTCATGACCGGCCTCCCGGCCTCCGGGAAGACGACGGCCGCCCGCGCCCTCCAGGCCGCCGCAGAGGGACGCGTACGCCGGGTGAACCTCGACGACCTCCGCGCCATGCTCGACCTCCCGGCCACGGACCGCGGCCGCTCCCGCACCCATGAGCAGACCGTCCTCGGCATCCAGGACGCCGCCGTCCGCGCGGCCGTCGACGACGGCTTCGACGTCGTCGTCGACAACACCCATCTGACCCCGCACGTCCCGAAGCGGCTGAAGGCCGCCGTCGCGGGCCTGGCCACCTTCGCCGTGCACGACTTCACCTCCGTGCCCGTCGACGAGTGCGTCCGCCGCGACGCGGGCCGCGAGCGGCCCGTCGGCGAGGAGGTCATCCGCATCCTCGCCGACAAGCACGCCAAGGCCACCCGGGGCGGCTGGCGGCTCACCGCGGACTGGCTCAACGACCAGGCGGCCGTCGAGCCCTACGTCGCCGACCCGAGCCTCCCCACCGCCGTCATGTGCGACATCGACGGCACCCTCGCCCTGCGCGTCGACCGCGGCCCGTACGACTTCACGCGCTGCGACCGCGACCTGCTCAACGTCTCCGTACGGGACGCCCTGCGCGCCTTCCGGCACAGCGAGAGCGACCGGATCGTCCTCCTGTCCGGCCGGAGCGAGGACCACCGCGCGCTCACCGAGAGCTGGCTCGCCCGTCACGAGGTGCCCTACGACGAACTGTGGATGCGGGCCTCCGGCGACGGCCGCGGCGACGACCTCGTGAAGGCGGAGCTCTTCGACGCCCACGTACGCCACCGCTACGCCGTCCGCGTCTCCCTCGACGACCGCGACCGCGTCGTCGCCCTCTGGCGCCGCATGGGCCTGCCCACCTGGCAGGTCAACTACGGCGCCTTCTGACCGGCCCCCTCCGGCCGGGGGGGGGGGGGGGGGGGCCGCCCCCCCCCCCCCCCCCCCCCCGGGGGGGGGGGGGGGCCCCGGGGTACGCAAACCGCCG
>NZ_JBEOVO010000007.1:0-292573 GCF_040295605.1 Streptomyces sp. NPDC002773 | reverse complement strand
TTCTTCGCCCTCACCGCCACCACCACCGTCCCCACCCAGCAGGGTCCGTCCAAGGAGACCGTCCGATGAGCTCGATCACCCTCGCCGTACGCGACTCGACCACGATGCTGCGGCGCAACCTCCTGCACGCCCGCCGCTATCCGTCCATGACGCTCAACCTGCTGCTCTCCCCGATCATGCTGCTACTGCTCTTCGTCTACATCTTCGGAGACGTCATGAGCGCGGGCATCGGTGGTGGCGGCGCCGACCGTTCCGACTACATCGCCTACATCGTCCCGGGCCTGCTCCTGATGACCATCGGCAGCACGGTGATCGGAGCCGCGATCGCCGTCTCCATGGACATGACCGAGGGCCTCGTCGCCCGCTTCCGTACGATGGCGATCCACCGCGGATCGCTGCTCATCGGGCACGTCGTCGGCAGCGTGCTCCAGGTGCTCGCCAGTCTGGTCCTCGTCGGTGCCGTCGCCGTGGCCATCGGTTTCCGGTCCACCGACGCCACGGCCCTGGAGTGGCTGGCGGCGTTCGGACTGCTCACGCTGTTCGCCCTGGCGCTCACCTGGATCGCGGTCGGGATGGGCATGGCCAGCCCGAACCCGGAGGCGGCCAGCAACATGGCCATGCCGCTGATCCTCCTGCCGCTCGTCTCCAGCGCCTTCATCCCGGCGGACACGATGCCGGGCTGGTTCCAGCCCATCGCCGAGTACCAGCCCTTCACCCCCGCCATCGAGACCCTCCGCGGCCTCCTCCTCGGCACCGAGATCGGCCACAACGGGTGGCTCGCCGTGGCGTGGTGCCTCGCTCTCATCGCCCTCGGCTACTTCTGGTCCAAGGCCCTCTTCAACCGCGACCCGAAGTAGCAACCCGCCCCGGCGGTCGTCGCTCTCAGTCCGTGCGCTTCGTCTCCTGGAGATGGAGCGCACGGAGCGCTGCTTCCAGAGCGAAGCGGTGCTCCGGGTCGAGCAGCCGGTCGCCGAAGTGGGCGTCCAGGTTCCGCAGGCGGTAGCGGACCGTCTGGGCGTGCACCCCCAGCATCTCGCCGACCTGTTCGGCGGGTGCGCGCGTGGAGACGTGGACGCGCAGGGTCTCGATCAGCCGCTCGCGCCGGGTGCCCGACAGGCCGTCGAGCGGCGCCAGTTCACGCTGGGCGAGATGGGCGGTGAGCGCCGGGTCGGACAGCAGCCATAACGTGGTCAGGTGGTCCTCGCAGTGCACGACGGGGGCGTCCGCGACGACGCCGTCGTCGATGAGTTCGAGGACCCGCCGTGCCCAGCGGATGGAGTGGGCGGCCTGCCCCGGCGGCACGGTCAGTCCGACGACGGCGGGGGTGCCGGCCAAGGCGGAGCGGAGCATCGCGAGCCGCTCGGTGGTGAGGGGGCCGGGGATGAGCAGATGCGGCTGGGGGAGGCCGAGGTCGGCGAGGACGTCCCGGTCGAGGCCCGCCTGGACGAGTTCGGCGACCGGCGGGCGCAGGGCGACCAGGGTGCACTCGGCGGGGAGCTGCCAGGAGGCCTCCTGGCACAGCTCGGCGATGGTCGCCCGGGGCAGCGGCGGGCCGGCGACGACGAGGTGGAGCAGTTGTCTTCGGAGCGCCGCCACGTCGGACATCCCGCGCGCCTGGACCATGACGTAACCCTCGCGGGAGAGGGACTCCAGCTCCTCGACGTAGGCGAAGAGGGCGTCCGCGAAGGCCAGGATGAGGGTGGGGGAGAGGTTGTACGTGCGTCCGATGCTCTTGGCCCGGCGCAGCGCGATGCGCGCGCCGAGGCGGTACGCGCCCTGGAGGGTGTCGAGGTCGCGGCCCTCGTAGGCCTCCACCCGGCCGAACTTGCGCAGGAGTTCGTCCCGGAGGGCGGAGTTCGCCCCGGGGGCGGCGACTCGTTCCACGAAGGCCGCCAGGGCCTGCTCCACGCCCTGGCGGATCGCGTCCGAGTGCGGCCCGTTGAAGAGGTGGGCGTACACGGGGTAGGCCCGCTGGACCTCGACGCCGATCTCCTTGATGAGGCCGGGGATCTCCGGCCTCATCAGGTCGGCGAACTCCCGGGGGAGCGGATCGAGCGGTTCACCGGTGGTCGGTGAGTGTGCGATTGCGGGCATGGGCCGATCCCTTGCTCTCCTGCGCGACCGGTGGGGGGAGCGACGGTCTGCGGCGCCCGACCCGGTGGGGTGGGCGCCGCAGGGGCCGTCAGGCGCGCACCGACGTGGACTGCTGAAGCTAGGACACCTGCTGTGTGCTGTACACAACTTGCGCAAGAGTTGGCGTCCCCGGAGGGTGTACGCCCCCGACTAGGCCGGGAATCGCCCCTGACTGGCCGTTACTTGACGGCGGAGTGCCAGTTCTGGGACAGGACCTTTCCGGCGTCCGGGGCGACGACGCCGGGGGCGTAGAGGCCGGTCAGGTACGTCTGGGAGTTGTCGAGGGTGAGGCGGTTCTTCCCGGCGGCGGACGGCAGCCCCGTCTTGAGGTTGACCGCTCCGTCGATCAGGCCGAGCAGGCCCAGGCCGCAGCCGCTGGCGCCGGGGACGGCGAAGGTGGTGTCGACCTGGGTGGAGCCGAGGATGTTGAGGCGGCTCATGTCGCCTTCCTCGTTGGGGGAGCCGTCGCCGTTGAAGCGCTCCACGGCGAAGGAGGGGGAGGTGGCGTTGCTCGGACGGAGCATGATCGGCTTGGCCTTCGTCCCGATGTAGCAGTTGTTGCCGAGGAACGGGTTCTGCAGGTGGATGCGGACCGGGATGTTGACGATCGGCATGTCGGTGAGGACGCCCGCGATCTGGTCGAAGTCCGAGGGGGTGCCGACCGACTCCACGGTGGCGGTGATCTTGTTGAGCCTGGCGTCGGAGAGCTGCTTGCAGATGTCGGTGATGAACGGGATGTCGCTCGGGCACATCAGGCCGAGCAGACCCCCGGGCACGGTGGCCGAGTCGGCGATGATCGCGCCGGCGGCGGGGGCGACGACCGTGCTGGTGCCGTCGGCGTTCTGGATGACACCGATCTGGAGGTCGGTCCTGCCGGTGACCACGGTCGTGTTGCCGAGCTTGATGGAGCCGCTGGCGGACGAGGAGGAGACGCACTGCGGCGCCTTGTCGAGGCCGTCGGCGGCGAGCATCGCGGGGGCGTCGACGGGGCAGCGGGTGAACGGCGCCCAGCTGCCGTCCAGTTCCGGGGCGGCCGCGGTCGCCGTGCCCATGGAGACGAAGGCGCCGAGCGCGGTCAGGGCGGAGAGGGTGGCGAGGCGGGTGCGGGGGGAGACGACGGGCATGGCGATGCCTTCCGTTGAGGGGAGTGGACGGGACGGGAGAGCGCGGGGAAGGAAGGGCGGGCATGGCGCACCGGGCCGGGTGCGCCGGTTCAGCGCTCCGGCTCGGGGACCACGTACGGCTGGCGGTCCTCGGTGCACTGGCCCTCGGTGGGCACCTCGACGCCCACCGCGCACGTCTGGCCCTGGATCTGCTTGAGGTGGTTGCCGGGGCCGGAGATGGAGGCGGTGAGGAGCCGGTCGAGGTTCTCGCCGCCGGCGCCGCAGCCCTGGAAGGCGGGAATGGTCACCTCACCGGTGAGCGGGCCGCCACTGGTGAGGACGTAGCCGGTGGCGTCGGTGCCGTTGAGGAGCTGCCCCTTGCCCAGGAGCACCAGATGGTCTCCGGGGTACTTGACGGGGTTCGGTTCCGGCGAGCTGAGAGGCTTCGCCGTACGGCAGGAGGGGCCGACGTCCAGCCGGGTGCCGTTGACGCGGACGTCGAGGACGCGCAGGACGAGGGGGGCGCGGATCCAGGTCTCCGCGATGTTGTCGGGGAAGACGAGGAGGATGTCCGACTCGACGGTCATGGGTCCCGCCTGCTCCAGGACCATGGTCGCCGTGGCCGGCATGAAGTCGAAGGTCAGGAAGGTGGCCTTGAAGGGCGGGGACTGCTTGCGCCCCTCGTACGAGAGCTCGGCGTCCGACTTCTGGAGGAGGTGCAGGCTGCCGTCCGGCCGGAAGTCGATCTCCGGTATGCCCTGTTCGATGAGGACGCAGGACACCGGGACGAGCGTGGCGCCATTCAGCTTCCGCACGTTGGCGTAGCCCGTGATGTACGCGGTGAGGGACGTGGAGGTCGGCGCGTCCTTGCGGCAGGGCGGTGCGGTACGCGGGCCGGCGGAGGCGCTGGGCGTCGTCTCCGGGACCGCCCCCGGGCCGCCGTCCTCCGCGCTTCCGGCCTCCGGGGCGGCGGGGGGCTCACCGGTCCCGCCGGTCGTCGCGCCCGCCGCCGGGGAAGTCGGCCGCGGGGACGAGGACGGAGGGAAGCCGGAGGGGGACGAGGGCGACGAGGGCAACGAGGGAGAGGCCGAGGAGGGGGCGGTCGACGGCGTGGAGGGAGTGCCCGGCGTTCCGGTGGAGGGTCCGGCGCCGACCGGGACCCTCGCGAGCACCCTGGCGCCGTCCGTGCCCTGACCGGGGACGCAGGTGACGGAGAGGGAGGCGGGGGTGGTGGGCGTGCCGTCGGCCGCGCTCAGGGCGAGGTCGACGCCGATGCCGCCGGCGGTGAGGGTCAGTTCGCCGGTGCTGCCCGTCGTCAGGCCGGGGACGTCGCCGGTCGTCGTGAGGGTGAGGGGTCCTTCGGCGGGTACGGCGAGGGACTGCGCCGTCCCGCGCCATGTGACGTCCGTACGCTGCCCGTTCTGGTCCGCGCCGACCGTGAGCAGCGTCTCCGCCCGTACGGTGGCGGCTTCCGGCGCGCCGAGGTCGGCCACGGCCGGGGCCGGGAGTTCCACCGTCGTGCTGACCTCGGTGGGCCGGACCTCCTCGCCGACGGCCACCCGGTCGGGCACGGTGGCCTTGATCCGTACCGTCGCGGGCTGCTGTCCCGAGGGCAGGGCGCAGAGGTAGGGCAGTTCGGCGTCGACCTCGTGGGAGCCGAGGGCGACCGCGGCGGCGGGCAGGAGGGGGGCGAGTGCCACGAGTGCGGCGATCGCCGCGCCGCGCGCGTGGGCGCGGGAGGGCCGCAGGGCGGCTCGCTGGCCTCTCATCTGGTGCTCCGCTCGGGTCGTGCGCGTGCGTGCGCGGGGTGGAGGCGGTCGGGGGTACGGACAGGCCCGCGTCCGCCCGGCCGGGGTCGCCGGCCGGACGGACGCGGGTTCCCGGGTGCTACGGGTTGGTGCCGACGATCGTCGGGATGGTGACCGTGCCCGACTTCTTCACGAGGTACGTGCCCTTGAAGGTCGGCTTGGCGCCGACCGGGACGGCGGAGCCGCAGTTGGTCGAGGAGACGACCGTGAGCTCGCCGGCGACGCTGTTGACGGCGAGCGCGCCCGTCGAGTTGGTGTAGGTGCCGGACGCCTTGCCCGTCACGCGGAAGACACAGGCGCCGACGGTCACCTTGGCGTCGACGTTGCCGACGTAGCCCTTGGTGACGCCGGTCGCGGCGGTGTAGTCCTGGGCCACCACGGTCCAGGGGGTGGTCGCGACGGTGGTCACGTTGCCCAGGACGCTGGTGCAGGGGGCGCCGGTGGCGCCGAAGGCGATGGCGCTGATGGAGGCGACGGTCGCCGGGTTGCCGGTGGCGCTCTGCATGGTGCCCGAGGCGTTCGACTTCGTACACGTCATGGCGATGCCGTTGACGCTCAGTACGACGTTCCCGCTGTTCGTCGCGGTGAAGTTGGACGGCGACGGGTTGACCGTCCAGACCGTCGAGGGCACCGCCGAGGCGGGAGCCGCGGCGAGGGCGAACGCGGCGGTGGCGGCACCGGCGACGACGGCGAGGTTTCTCATGGGCTTCTTCATGGCTGTGGGGATCTCCTTGGGGATTGACCGGCAGAGGGTGGCCGCGGTGGGGGGCGAGCGGCCGGCGGCCCGGCATTTCTCGGCCGCGAAACCTGACGTTACTTGCGGGAAACTTAGCTGAACAATGGCGCAGCCCATGATTCTTTGAAGAGGCCGAATTGCCTGTCAGGCGGGTGAGCGGTGGCGGGAATCCCCTTGGTTCCGGGGTGCGCAAAGTCGACAATTATGATCGATCAGGAGCGCCTTGCGAGGGGCCGGTATTCGACTCTCTCCAGCGGCTGGTTTTGTGCTCGCTGCTCTCCCTGGTGACAAGCAGAGAAGTGGAACTGTCTCCCGGCTGACAAGTGTTCCGCTGTTCCGCCCCGTCTCGGGAAAACTCGTAATCCGGTATTGCCGAGGAAGGTTACTCGGCCGTAGCGTTCCGGGAGCGGCGACCAGTCGCAGGTCGGCGCAGCTCTGCAGGCCCGACCTGTCTCGGCGGAGACAAAAGACGACCACTGTCTTGTCTCCGCGGTGACACATGCGGGAGCGGATCAAGGATTTTGCCGCCAGGCTATTGTCCGGGTGATCCGCACCGACTTACCGTGCGCCCGCGACGCATGCCGACGCACGCTTGCTGGAGGTGGGATGGGAATCGAAGTAGTCGTTGAGGGTCTGACCATGTCCTTTGGCAAGCAGAACATCTGGCAGGACGTGACGCTGACATTGCCGGCCGGAGAGGTGAGCGTGATGCTCGGCCCTTCCGGCACCGGAAAGACGGTCTTCCTGAAATCACTCATCGGACTGCTCAAGCCCCAGCAGGGCCGTGTCCTCATCAACGGCGTCGACATGGTCAGCAGTCCGGAACGCGACATCTACGAGACCCGGAAACTCTTCGGCCTCATGTTCCAGGACGGCGCCCTCTTCGGCTCCATGACCCTCTTCGACAACATCGCCTTCCCGCTGCGCGAGCACACCCGCAAGCGGGAGTCCGAGATCCGGCGCATCGTCATGGAGCGGATCGACCTCGTCGGCCTGCTCGGCGCGGAGGGGAAACTGCCGGGCGAGATCAGCGGCGGCATGCGCAAACGCGCCGGCCTGGCCCGCGCACTCGTACTCGACCCGCAGATCGTCCTCTGCGACGAACCGGACTCCGGGCTCGACCCCGTCCGCACCGCCTACCTCTCCCAGCTGCTCATCGACCTCAACGCCCGGATCGACGCGACGATGCTGATCGTCACCCACAACCTCGACATCGCGGCCACCGTCCCCGACAACATGGGGATGTTCTTCCGGCGCAACCTGGTCACCTTCGGCCCGCGCGAGGTCCTCCTCACCAGCGACGAACCGGTCGTCACCCAGTTCCTCGCCGGCCGCCGCGAAGGCCCCATCGGCATGTCCGAGGAGAAGGACGCCGCTCTGCTCGCCGCCGAGGCGGTCAACCCCACCGGCCACCGGCCGGGCGGGCCCCCCGGCATCGTCCCGCAGCTGGAACCGTCGCCCGGCCTGCCCCCGCGCGCGGCCGTCGCGCGCCGGCGGGAACGGGTCCTCGGCATGCTCGACCAACTGCCGCCCGCCGCCCGCGCGGCCATCCGCGACACCTACGCACGGAGCGCCGCGGCGCCCACCCTGAGCATGCCGGTCCCCGGGAGCGGCTCGTGATCACCCTGACAGGACCGGCCCCGGGGAGCGGCTCGTGATCACCGGCGCGCTGCGGCAGACCGGCCGTCTCTTCGCCCTCACCGCCGAGGTGAGCCGGGCCGTCTTCCGAAGGCCCTTCCAGTTCCGGGAGTTCCTGGAGCAGTTCTGGTTCATCGCCAGCGTCACCATCCTGCCGGCCGCGCTCGTCTCCATCCCGTTCGGCGCCGTGATCGCCCTCCAGGTCGGCTCCCTCACCCAGCAGTTGGGCGCCCAGTCCTTCACCGGCGGTGCCAGCGTCCTCGCCGTCATCCAGCAGGCGAGCCCGCTCATCGTCGCCCTCCTGATCGCCGGCGCCGGCGGCTCCGCCATCTGCGCCGACCTCGGCTCCCGCAAGATCCGGGAGGAGCTCGACGCGATGGAGGTCATGGGCGTCTCGCCCGTACAGCGTCTGGTCGTCCCGCGCGTCCTCGCCACCATGGCGGTCGCGGTCCTCCTCAACGGGATGGTCTCCGTCGTCGGCACACTCGGCGGCTACTTCTTCAACATCATCCTCCAGGGCGGCACCCCCGGCGCCTACCTCTCCAGCTTCTCCGCCCTCGCCCAGCTGCCCGACCTCTACATCAGCGAACTCAAGGCGCTCATCTTCGGGTTCATCGCGGGCATCGTCGCCGCCTACCGGGGGCTCAACCCCCGCGGCGGCCCCAAGGGAGTCGGGGACGCCGTCAACCAGTCCGTCGTCATCACCTTCATGCTGCTGTTCTTCGTGAACATGGTGATGACCGGCATCTACCTCCAGATCGTCCCGCCGAAGGGAGGCTGAGACCGATGGCCTCCCCGTTCGTCTGGCTCGACCGGTCCGGCGACCAGCTCCTGTTCTACGTCAGGGCCCTGCTCTGGATACCCCGGACGCTGCGCCGCTACCTCAAGGAGGTGCAACGGCTGCTCGCCGAGGTCGCCTTCGGCTCCGGCGGCCTCGGCGTCATCGGCGGCACCATCGGCGTCATGATCGCGATGACGCTGTTCACCGGGACCGTCGTCGGCCTCCAGGGGTACGCGGCACTCGAACAGATCGGCACCGCTGCCTTCACCGGATTCGTCTCCGCCTACTTCAACACCCGGGAGATCGCCCCGCTCGTCGCCGGACTCGCCCTCTCCGCGACCGTCGGCGCCGGCTTCACCGCCCAGCTCGGCGCCATGCGCATCAACGAGGAGGTCGACGCCCTCGAAGGCATGGGCATCCGCTCCATGCCGTACCTGGTCACCACCCGCATCATCGCGGGCGTCGTCGCCATCGTCCCGCTCTACGCGATCGGCCTGCTCTCCTCCTACCTGGCCTCCCGCTACGTGACGGTCCTCTTCAACGGCCAGTCCCAGGGGACGTACGACCACTACTTCAACCTCTTCCTGTCACCGACGGACGTCCTCCTGTCGGTGCTGAAAGTGCTGATCTTCAGCGTGATGGTGATCATCGCCCACTGCTACTACGGCTTCCGGGCCTCCGGCGGCCCCGCGGGCGTCGGCATCGCCGTCGGCCGTTCCGTACGCAACGCCATCGTGCTGATCAGCGTCACCGACTTCTTCCTGTCGCTTGCCCTCTGGGGCGCGACCACGACCGTGAAGGTGGCGGGGTGAGATGAGCGACCCAACGGCCGAGACCCTGCGCCGCCGGTCCGCCGGCGTCGTGTTCCTCCTTGTGCCCGCCCTGCTCGCCTGGCTGGCGGTCGCCGTCTACGACAAGCGCTTCACCGACTCCGACCCGGTCGTCGTCGAGACCGGCAGCATCGGCAACGAGATGCACCTCGGAGCCGAGGTGAAACTGCGCGGGGTCGTCATCGGCGAGGTCCGCGCCATCGACGCCACCGACGGCGGAGCCCGGCTCACCCTCGCCATGCGGCCCGGCACCCTGCGCCACGTCCCCTCCGACGTCCGCGCGCAGATGCTGCCCACGACGCTCTTCGGCGAACGGTTCGTCGCCCTCGTCCCGCCCGGCAACGCCTCGGCGCGGCCCCTCGGCCCCGGCGCCGTCATCCCCGAGGACCGGTCGAGCAACGCCGTCGAACTCCAGCAGGTCCTCGACAACGTCCTGCCGATGCTCACCGCCGTCCAGCCGCAGAAGCTGTCGGCGACCCTGTCGGCCGTCTCCCAGGCCCTCGAAGGACGCGGCGACAAGCTCGGCGAGACCCTCGCCCGGCTCGACGCCCACCTGCGGAAGTTCAACCCCCAACTGCCCACCCTCAACCGCGACCTGAAAGAACTCGTGAAGGTCAGCCACCTCTACGCCGACGCCGCCCCGGACATCGTCACGGCGCTCACCGACTTCACCACCACCAGCGGCACCCTCGCCGAGAAGGAGGGCGAGCTGGCCGGCACCCTCGGCGTCACCACCCGCACGGCCGAGGACCTGACCGCCTTCCTGCGGCAGAACAAGGACAACATCATCCGGCTCAGCGCCGCCGGCAGGCCCACCCTGGAACTGCTCGCCGCGTACTCCCCGTCCTTCCCCTGCACCCTGCGCACCCTGGCCCAGTTCGTCCCCGCCATGGACAAGGCACTCGGCAAGGGCACCGACCGGCCAGGACTGCACGTGAACGTGACCACCGTGCCCGCGCGCGGTGCTTACGTCCCCGGCCGCGACACCCCCTCCTACGGCTCCGGCGGCGGCCCGCGCTGCTACCCGGTGCCCTACCCCGGCGTCCCGGCCGCACCCGCCGCCCGGGCGTCCGCCGCCGCCGACCAGCACCTCGGACCCGCCAACTCCCCCCAGGAGAACGACCTCGTCAACGAACTCCTCGCCCCCGCCGCGAAGAAGCTGCCCGGCGACCTGCCGGACTGGAGCAGCCTCCTCGCGGGACCCGCGTTCCGCGGCGCGGAGGTGACCCTCCGATGACGACCCGACCCACCCACACGCGACGACGCGGCCTGACCGGGACCCTGCTCAAGTCCTTCGCGTTCGTCCTGGTCACCGCCCTCGCCACCACCGTGCTCGGCTTCAGCATCGCCAACACCGGCGTCGGCTCCGCCACCCGCACCTACAAGGCCCTCTTCACCGACGTCACCGGGCTCGTCAACGGCGACTCCGTGCGCATCGCCGGAGTGAAGGTGGGCGAGGTGACCGACGTACGCGTCGTCGAACGGCGCACCGCGCAGGTCACCTTCACCGTCCGCGAGGACCGCTCCCTGCCCCGGTCGGCCACCGCCGCCGTCAAGTACCTCAACATGGTCGGGCAGCGCTACGTCTCCCTCGGCCGGGGCAGCGGCGACCTCACCGGCACCCTGGGCGCCGGGGAGACCATCCCGCTCGACCGCACCACCCCCGCCCTCGACCTGACCCTGCTCTTCAACGGGTTCAAGCCGCTCTTCGAAGGCCTCTCGCCCGGCGACGTCAACGATCTCGCCGGCTCGCTCGTCCAGGTCCTCCAGGGCGAGAGCGGAACGGTCGACAGCCTCATGCGGCACATCGGCTCCCTCACGAAGACCGTGGCCGCCAAGGACGAGGTCATCGGCCAGGTCGTCACCCACCTCAACACCGTCCTCACCACCCTCAACAACCGCGAGGCCGCGTTCGGCGACCTCGTCGTCACCCTCCAGAAACTCGTCACCGGCTTCAACACCGACCGCAAGCCCCTCGGCGAGGCCGTCAAGGCCATCGGTGACCTCACCACGACGACCGCCGGGCTCTTCCAGGAAGGCCGCGCCCCCCTCAAGAAGGACATCCGCGAACTGGGCCGGCTCTCCGGGACCCTCGGCGACCACACCCCCGCCATCGAGAGGTTCCTCGCCAACACCCCCGCCAAGATGACGGCCCTCGCCCGGCTCTCCTCGTACGGCTCGTGGTTCAACCTCTACCTCTGCGAGGCGCGCGTGAGCGGCGTGGAAAACTCCGACGGCTCCAAGCCGCCGACCGGCATCGCCGTGACCGAACCGAGGTGCCGAGGATGAGCGCCCGCCCCGGCTCCCGCCCCCGGATCAAGCCGGTCAAGGAACGCAACCCCGTCGCCGTCGCCGTCGTCGGACTCATGGTCCTCGCCCTCCTCGCCGCCCTCGCGTACAACGTGGAACGGCTCCCCCTCGTCGGCGGCGACACCGCCTACAGCGCCGACTTCACCGAGGCCGCCGGGCTCGACGCCGGCGACGAGGTACGCATCGCCGGGGTCAAGGTCGGCAAGGTCACCGACGTCACCCTCGACGGACCCAAGGTCAAGGTGACGTTCGAGGTCGGCGACGCCTGGATCGGAGACCGGTCGACCGCCGCCATCGCCATCAAGACCCTCCTCGGCGAGAAGTACCTCGCGCTCGACCCGCTGGGCTCCGCCCCGCAGGACCCCGGAGCCCGCATCCCGCAGTCCCGCACCACCTCCCCGTACGACGTGACGCAGGCCTTCCAGGACCTCAGCGGCACCGTCGACGCCCTCGACACCGGGAAACTCGCGGAGAGCTTCCGGACGATCTCCGACACCTTCAAGAACTCGCCGCCGCACGTGCGCAACGCCGCCACCGGCCTCTCCGAACTGTCCAAATCCGTCTCCAAACGCGACACCGAACTCGCCAGACTCCTGCGGAACAGCGACAAGTTCACCAAGACCCTGGAGAACAAGAAGTCCAGCTTCGAGACGCTCATCGAGGACGGCGGCTCCCTGCTCGGCGAGCTGAAGAAGCGCCGCGACGCCATCCGCGCCCTGCTCAAGGGCAGCCGCGACCTCGGCACCCAGCTCAGCGGCCTCGTCGGCGACAACGACCGGCAGCTCGGCCCCACCCTGAAGGCCCTCAGCCGGGTCACCGGCGTCCTGGAGAAGAACAGCGGCCAACTCGACAAGACGCTCGCGCTCATCGGCCCGTACTACCGGCTCGTCGGCAACACCCTCGGCACCGGCCGCTGGTTCGACAGCTACCTGTGCGGCGTCGTACCCCGTACCTATCTGCCCGAGGCCTCGCAGCCCAAGACCGGATGCCAGCCGCCGAAACAGAAGGCGACGGCCAAGGGGAGCGGTGAATGAAGACCAGGACCAGAAAACCCCTCGTCGCCGGCCTCGCCCTCGCGGTGCTCGCCGCCTGCGGCCTCGTCGCCGTACGCGTCCTCGACACCGGAGGCATCCGCGTCACCGCCTACTTCGACCGCGCGGTCGGCATCTACGCCGGATCCGACCTGCGCGTCCTCGGGGTCAGGATCGGAGAGGTCGAGTCCGTGGAGCCGCAGGGCACCCGCGTACGCGTCGGACTCCGCCTCGACGAGGGCGTACGCGTCCCCGCCGACGCGCGGGCCCTCGTCGTCGCCCCGAGCATCGTCGCCGACCGGTACGTGCAGCTCAGCCCCGCCTACACCACAGGACCCGCCCTCGCCGACGGCGCCCAGCTGCCCGCCTCCCGCAACCGCACCCCCGTCGAGATCGACCAGCTCTACGCCTCCATCACCGACCTGAGCCGCGCACTCGGCCCCGAAGGCGCCAACGCGACCGGAGCCCTCTCCGAACTCCTCGACACCGGCGCGAAGAACCTCAAGGGCAACGGCACGGCCATCGGCACCTCCATCGCGGAGTTCGGCAAGGCCGCCAAGACCCTCGACGGCAGCAGCGACCACCTGTTCGCGACCCTCACCCAGCTCCAGACCTTCACCACCATGCTCAAGAACAAGGACGGCGACGTCCGCACCGCGCAGGAACGCCTCGACGAGGTCGTCGGCTACTTCGCCGAGAACAGGGACGACCTCGCCGGCGCGCTCAAGGAACTCGGCAAGGCCCTCGCCCAGGTCAAGACGTTCATCAAGGACAACCGCGGCGAACTGAAGAAGAACATCGACCGGCTCGTGCCCCTCACCCAGAGCCTCGTCGACCAGCGCGCCTCCCTCGCCGAAGCGCTCGACGTCGCCCCGCTCGCCGCGGGCAACCTCGTCGACGCGTACGACAAGGACAGCCGCACCATCCACGGCCGCGCCAACCTCAACGAGATCAGCATGGGCGGACCGCTCCTCCCGCTGCCGGTGACCGGAGGCTCCGCGGCGGGCACCGGAAAGGAGGAGCGGTGAGACGCGGAACCCTGCCCTCGGGGAAGGCCGTCGGCGCGGGCGCCACCGGACTGGTCGCGCTCGGCCTCGGCCTCGCCGTCGTCCTCGGCGCCCTCCCCGCCGTCCCCGTCCGGTTCGACGGCATCGAGGACCTGCCGCTGCCCGGCGGCGCCGACCTCGGCGCCAACCCCTACACGGTCACCGCCGAACTCGACGACGTCCTCAGCCTCGTGCCGCAGTCCGCGGTCAAGGTCAACGACGTCGCCGTCGGCCGCGTCACCGCCATCGAGCTCGGCACCGGCACCTGGTCCGCCCGCGTCACCCTGGAGATCAACGGCGACGTCCGGCTGCCCGCCGACGCCGGCGCCCGCCTGGAACAGTCGAGCCTCCTCGGCGAGAAGTACATCCAGCTCGTCGCCCCACGGAAGGACAGCGGCACCCGGCTCACCGAAGGCAGCGTCATCCCCCTGGCCCGCACCAGCCGCAACACCGAGGTCGAGGAGGTGTTCGGCGCGCTGTCCCTGCTGCTCAACGGCGGCGGCGTCAACCAGCTCAAGACCATCACCCGGGAACTCAACTCGGCGCTCGGCGGACGCGAGCCCGAGGTCCGCTCCATGCTGAAGCGCGTCAACACGCTCGTGGCGAACCTGGACGCCCACCGCGGCGACATCACCCGCGCCCTCGACGGCGTCAACCGGCTCGCCGCCACCCTCGCCGGCCGCAAGAAGGACGTCGACACCGTCCTCACCGGCCTCTCGCCCGGCCTGAAGACGTTGGAGAACCAGCGAGGCTCCCTCCTGACCATGCTGCGCGCCCTGGACACCCTGTCCGGTGTCGCCGTCAGCACCATCGACGCCAGCAAGAAGGACATGGTCGCCGACCTCAAGGCCCTCGCGCCGACCCTGACGGCACTCGCGGACGCCGGCGCCGACCTCCCCGCATCGCTCCAGGTCCTCCTCACGTATCCCTTCACCGACGAGGTGATGCGGGGCATCAAGGGCGACTACCTCAACACCTATCTGCACCTCGCCGCCGCCCCGGGGACCCAGGTGATCCCGCCCCTGATCCCCAAGGCCGAACCGACGCCCACCCCTTCCGCCACGACCCCGACCCCGGACCCGGCCGCCCGTGAGCGCGCGGGGACGAGCGGCGCCGCCCGGAGCCCGGACACGGCCCTGCCGCTGCCACCCGTCCCGACGGCCACCCGGCCGGCGCCCGCCCTCACACCGAAGGACGGAGGCGAGAACCGGTGATCACCCGCACCGTACGGCTGAAGAACCTCGCGTTCCTCGTCATCGCCGTGCTCGTCCTCGGCTTCGTCGGCGTCCGCTACGCCGACCTCGGCCGCTACGCAGGCGTCGCCGACCACTACACCGTCCGGGTCCAACTCGCCCGAACCGGCGGCCTGTTCACCCACTCCGACGTCACCTACCGGGGCGTCTCCGTGGGACGCGTCGGAGACATCGACCTCACCGCCGACGGGGTCGTGGCCGAACTGCGCATCAAGAAGTCCGCCCCCCGCATCCCCGCCGACGCGCGGGCCGTCGTCGCCGGACTCTCCGCCGTCGGCGAGCAGTACATCGACCTGCGCCCCGAGAGCGACGGCGGCCCCTACCTCGCCGACGGCTCCCGCATCGAACAGTCCGACACCCAGGTACCGGCACCCGTCACCGACGTGCTCGCCGGCATGAACGACCTCGCGGGCTCCGTACCCCTGGAGTCCCTGCGCACGGTCGTCGACGAACTCGGCAAGGCCTTCGAGGGACACGGTGACGACCTCCAGGTCCTCCTCGACCACGGCAGCGGCTTCGTCGAGGCGGCCGACAGGTCGCTGCCCGCCACCACCCGGCTCATCCGCGACGGAGAGGTCGTCCTGCGCACCCAGGCCGAAGAGAGCCGCGCCATCCGGGACTTCGCCACCGGCGCGCGCGACCTCGCCGCCACCCTCAAGGGCTCCGACGCCGACCTGCGCCGGCTCCTAGCCGTCACCCCCGACGCCGCCGGACAGGTCAGCGGCCTCCTGCGCGACCTCGACCCCAGCCTGAGCGTCGTCCTCGCCAACCTCCTCACCACGTCGGAGCTCGCCGTCACCCGGCAGCGCGGCACCGAGGAACTCCTCGTGAAACTCCCCGCGGCCGTCTCCGCGGGAGCCACCGCCGTCGACGGAGGACGCGTGAACATCGGCCTCGCCGTCACCTTCTTCAAGCCGCTGCCCTGCACCTCCGGATACGGCGGTACGCGCTACCGCAACGGACTCGACCTCGGGACCGCGCCCGCCCTCAACACCGGAGCAGCCTGTACGGGCTCCGCCGCGGCCGGCGTCAACGTACGCGGCTCGGCCCACGCCCCGAAGGGCGGCCCCCTGCCCGCACCCGCCAAGCCCGGCTCCCTGCCCTCGGGCGGCGCGCGCCCCGCGACCGGACCGCAGGTGGCACTGCCCGGCGCGCTCGCGCTGCCGTCCCCGCCCGGCGGGCCGACGGACATGGCCGGACTGCTCGGCCTGAACCCCGGGAGCGCACGGTGAGGCGGGCGAGGATCCTCGGCACCGCCGCCCTCGTCGTCGCCCTCGGTTTCTGCGGCACCGGCGCGTGGACCTACGCGCAGGCCCGCACCGACCAGGAGCTCGCCTTCAGCCGTGAACGGGACACCGCGCTCGCCGAGGGCCGGCAGGGCCTCACCGTCCTGCACACCCTCGACGCCTCGACCCGCGAGCGCGCCGAAGCGGGCATCCGGGCCTGGCGCGACGCGTCCACCGGACCGCTCCGCACCGAACTCGGGCGCACCGAACCCGCGGTGGGCGCCTCGGCGCGCGCCACGGTCACCGAGGCCGCGCTCACCGCGCTCGACGCGAGAGCCGGTACGGCGAAACTCATCGCGACCGTCCGCGTCGACGTCACCCCGCGCGGGACCGGCACGGCGACCACCGACCGCAAGCGCCTGGAAGCCGTCCTGACGCGCACCGGCGAGAACACCTGGAGGGTCGCGGCCCTGAGCGCGGTCCCCGTAGCGGGAGCCGAGAAGACCGAGAGCGAGGGCGGGGGCGAGTGACGCGACTGCTGCGCAAGGCGACCGACCGGGCACCCGAACCGGACGAGGCGGGCCCGGCCGAGCCCCCGGCCGGAACGGCCCGGGACGCGGTCCGGCTCACGGAGGACGCGCGGGAGACCACGGCCAAGGACAAGGGCGGGGCGAGTCCCGCCGCCGGCGACCGGGCAGAGCCCGCGCGCGGCGGCGGGGCAGAGGCCGCCGACGGCGAAGGGCCGGGGCCCGCCGACGATGACGGGCCAGGTCTCGCCGACGGTGATGGGTCGGGGCCCGCCGACGGTGATGGGTCGGGGCCCGCCGACGGTGATGGGTCGGGGCCCGCCGACGGTGAAGGGTCGGGGCCCACCGACGGTGACGGGTCGGGACCCGCCGACGGCGAAGGGTCGGGGCCCGCCGACGGCGACGGGCCAGGGCTCGCCGACGACGGGACGGAGTCCCCGCCTCGCGGCGGAGGCCGTTCGCTCGTCCGCTGGCGCAGGGGCGTCCTCGCCGCTGCCGTCGTCGCGCTGCTCGTCGGCGGGGGCGGGTTCTTCCACGGGGCCCACCAGCTCCGGACCACCCCCACCGCGCGCAACCAGGCCCTCACCGACACCGCCGCCACCACCCGCGTCAGCGGCGACGTCGCCGAAGGGCTCGCCCGGATCTTCTCGTACGCCCCCGCCGGCGCCGACGCCGCCGAACGCTCCGCCCGCACGGTGCTCGCCGGGCGCGCCGCCCGCCAGTACGACGACCTCTTCGCCCAGGTCCGCGCGAGTCTCGTCGAGCAGCGGATCACGCTCACCACCCAGGCCGTCCGCACCGGAGTGATCGAGCTCGACGGGGACAGCGCGCGCCTCCTCGTCTTCCTCGACCAGACCTCGCGGCGGGACAGGGCCGCCGCCACCTCCGCCGCCGCCCAGCTCACCGTCACCGCGAAGTTCGAGGGCGACCGGTGGCTGATCGTCGACATCAAGGCCCGCTGACCATGAGCGGGAGACGGGAGCACCCCATGACACGCCTGGTCCGCACCCCGGTCCGCACCCCGGCGGGCATCCGGCCGGCCCTGGCCGTGGCCCTCGTACTCACCCTCGTCGCGGGCGCCTTCGCGGCCTGGGCCGGCCGGGACTGGTACGCCGCGGCGCACGACGACTCCGCCGCGTACGCCGTGCAGCGTGACCGGGCGCTCGCGGCGGGGGAGCAGGCCGTGCAGAACCTCAACACGCTCGACCACCGGCGCGTGGAGCAGGGGCTCGACCTCTGGGAATCCTCCACGACCGGTGACCTGCACAAGCAACTCACCGAGGGCCGCGAGGAGTTCACCAGTCAGGTGCGGACCGCGAAGACGGTGACCACGGCCCGCGTGCTGTCCGGCGCCGTCACCGAACTCGACGACCGGGCGGGCCGCGCCCGGGTGCTCGTCGCCCTGCGCATCACGGTCACGACGCCCGACAGCAAGAGCACGGACAAGGACAGCCGCATGCTCGGCGAACTCACCCGCGCCGACGGCCACTGGAAGCTCAGTGCGCTGGGGCAGGCCCCCGTGGGCGGCACGGCGGCCGGCTGACCGGGCCGTACCCGCGACAGCCGCCCGCACCCGAAAGGACACGCACGATGCCGACCACCCGCCACCACCTCAACCGCCAGCGCCGCCGCCAGGCCCTCGCGGGCCCGCCGGCCGAGCCCGCCGCCGTAGGGACCAGGCAGCGACCGGCGGCGACGCCCGTACGGGAGACGGCCGCGGCGCCGAAGCGGGAAGCCGCCGCCGGGGAGCCGGCACGGCAGCCGCGCCACCTCGTCCCGCTCGTGGTCCTGTGCGTCCTGACGCTCCTCCTCGGCGGCTTCGCGGGGTGGGCGTACGGCAGGGCGGGGGAGCTCCGTGACGATCCCGCGCGCGGCAACACGGCCCTCACCGACCTCGCCCGTACCAGTGAGATCAAGGGGCAGACCGCGGCGGCCGTCGCCGCGCTCTTCTCCTACGACCACGCCGACACGGCACCCTTCGAGCAGGCGGGGAAGACCCTCCTCACGGGCAAGGCCGTCGCCCAGCACCGGACGCTGCTCGGCGGGGTGCTCGCGCAGGCCGCCCAGCAGAAGACGGTGATCACCACGACGGTCACCGAGAGCGCGGTCGAGCGGATCGACGGCGACCGCGCCCGGGTCCTGGTCTACGCCGACCAGAGCAGCGTCAGCACGGCCGGCGCCGGCGGCAAGCAGAAGACGAAGGCCCAGGCCCAGGACCAGGGGGTCTACGCGGGCGCCATGTTCGCCGTGGACGTCGTGCACCGCGACGGGCGCTGGATCGTCGAGAACCTCGACACCTTCGGCCGCTGAACCCGCTGAACCCGCTGAACCCGCTGAGCCCGCCGGGCCCCCTCCGGCAGCCTTACGAAGCCTGCTGCCTGCGCACCATCTCGTTGATCCACACCGGCGCGAACGGAGACGTGCAGCCCGGGGACGTCGGATAGTCCTTGAGCACCTCGAGGCGCTCGCCGATGTCCAGGGCGCGGGCGCGGTGCTCGGCGTGCTCGATCCCGATCTGCGCCAGGCAGTGGTTCATCGCCCACTGGAGGCGGTCCGGGGCGTCCTTCATCTCCGCCTCGACCACGTCGAGCAGCCCCGCGAGGTCCAGGCCCTCGGGCTTCTTCGCCACGCGCTCCGTGGTCAGCGCCCAGCCGGCGCTCGCGACCACCGGATCCGGGTCCGCGGACCAGGCCAGGCGGAGCTCCTCGGCGTGCGGGCTCTTCTTCACCACGTAGTTCACGAGCCAGTCGTGGACCTTGGGCGTGCGGGCCTCGCGCACCATGGCGTCCAGCTCGTCACGGCCGAAGGCCTTGGGACGGCAGACCAGGAGCGCGAGGAGCCGGGCCGCGGTGTCGCCCGTCTCCCAGAGCCGGTGCGCGAGGTCCTGCTGCGTCTTCAGCCGTTTCGCGAGCGCCCGCAGCTTGCCGAGGTTCACCCCGTGGTCGTCACCGTGCCGCTCGTTCACCTCGCGGGCCTTCGGGTCCTCCAGCGCGGCCAGCTCGGCCATCACCTCGGCCACCGTCGGCACTGCCACCGTCGATCCCGCCGCCGTCGCCTCGGCCACCCAGGCCTCCTCCTCCGTCGCGTACGGGCTTCAGCCTACGGCTGCCGTCAGCCGCCGAGCCCTGGGACCCAGTGGTTGTGCACCTGAAGGACACGCGGTTGGCCCGGTGTCTCCGGCCAGCCGAGTTCGGTCGCGACCGGCATCATGCGTTCGGCGAACGCCTCCATCTTCTGCTGGGACTCCCAGACGTCGAGGATCTCCAGACCGTCGTCCGTCACGGCGCACGCGTGGGACACACAGCCGTCGAAGATGTCGGGCGTCTCCTGGAGTCTGGCGTTGAGGGCGTCGTACTGCTCGGTGGTGATACCCGAGAGGACGGCGTGGACGAAGATCGCCATGGCGGACTCCTCCTGATGAGGTGGGGCATCCCCCTACCCGCCAGCACATCACGCCCGGCCGGGGACGGCATCCGAGGAGCCCGTCCCCGGCCGGGCTGCGGATCAGCGCCGTCCCAGGACCTCGGAGACCCGGGTGAAGCCCTCCGCGCCGTGGCCGAGGCCCACCGTGCGGCGGGCCAGGCCCTCGGCGGCCCGCATCACGCTCGCGTCGATGCCGTGTGCCTCGGACGCGTGCACGATGTGCGCCATCGTCGAGACCGCCGAGGTGAGCGGATTCCCCTCGCCGGAGTACGCGCCGCTCTCGATGTCCTCGGCCAGCTCCTCGAACAGCGGCGGCAGGATCGCGCCGATGCCCTGGGCGAAGGGCGCCAGCTCACGGGGGGTGATCCCCTCGGCGCGCGCCACCGCGACGGCGTGCGCGTAGCCTGCCATCGAGGTCCAGAAGATGTCGAGCAGCGCGATGTCGTACGCCGCCGCCCGGCTGATCTCCTCCCCGAGGTGGGTGTGGGTGCCGCCGAGGGCGTCCAGCACCGGGCGGTGCTCGGCGTAGAGGGCCTCGGGGCCGCTGTGGAGGAACACGGCGTCGGGCTTCCCGATGGTCGGGGTCGGGGTCATGATGGCGCCGTCGAGGTAGCCGATGCCGTGCTCGCCGGCCCAGCGCCCGGTGTCCCTGGCCCGCTCGGGGGTGTCGGCGCTCAGGTTCACGACCGTCCGCCCCTTCAGCGCACGCGTCACGGCGTCCTGCCGCAGGACGGAGTCGGTGGCGTCGTAGTTGACCAGGCAGACCACGGTCAGCGGGCTCGCCGCGACCGCCTCCTCGGCGCTCACGGCCGGGACTGCACCGCCGGCGACGAGTTCCCCGTCCCGGCCGGGCGTGCGGTTCCACACGGTGGTGCGTACCCCCGCCTCCACGAACGCGGTGGCCAGCGCCCGGCCCATGGGACCGAGACCGAGAACCGTGACAGCACGCTGCCCGGACGAGGGCAGGGGGGAAGAAGACATGGGTGAACTCCCTTGTAGACATACGAGAGAAGGAAACGCCGGAGGAGAAGGAGAAGGACGCGGATGAATCGCGCCCGGGCCCAGGACACCAACGTCTGCGGAGTGAGTGCCGCGATCGTGGTCATCGAGGGCAAATGGAAGACGGCGTTGCTGTGGCTGCTTGAGACCGGCCCGCACCGCCCCGGTGAAATGCGCCGGAAGCTCCCCGAGATCAGCGAGAGGGTGCTGACCCAGGCGCTGCGCGAGATGGAGGACGACGGCCTCGTGCACCGCGAGGTGTACGACGTCGTGCCCCCGAAGACCGTCTACTCGCTGACCGGCTTCGGACTCGAACTCTGCGAGGCCCTCGCCCCGTTGGGCGCCTGGGGATACCGGCGCCTGGACCGGCTCACGGCCGTGTCCACCGCTTCCTGAGGCCCCGTCCTGCTTCCTGCTCCCTTCCTCCGGGCCGCTCTCAGCTTCGCCCGGGGGGCGCACCCCCGTCGAGTACGCACAAAAAAGTGGGTATGCGGGGGTGCGCCGGGGGAGTGGTCAGTCGCTCCGCTCGCCGAAGGCGTGCAGGATGCGCTCGGCGGCCAGGGTCGCCGTCAGCTCCCCGGCGCGGACCCGCCGCTCCAGGGCGGGCGCGAGGTCCCGTACCGCCGGGTCCGTGTGGAGGCGGCGCAGGAGTTCGTCGCGGACCATGACCCAGGTCCAGTCGACCTGCTGGTCCTGGCGCTTGGCCGTGAGACGGCCGGTGGAGTCGAGCAGGGCGCGGTGCTGCTCGAGCCGCCCCCAGACCTCGTCGAGGCCGGCCGACTCCCGGGCGCTGCAGCTGAGGACCGGCGGCGTCCAGAAGGAGTCGGCGCCGTGCATCAGCCGCAGGGCGCCCGCGAGTTCACGGGCCGCGGCGCGGGCGTCGCGCTCGTGCGGGCCGTCGGCCTTGTTGACCGCGACGACGTCGGCGAGTTCGAGGACGCCCTTCTTGATGCCCTGGAGCTGGTCGCCGGTGCGGGCCAGGGTGAGCAGCAGGAAGGAGTCGACCATGTCGGCGACGGCGGTCTCGGACTGCCCGACGCCCACCGTCTCGACGAGTACCACGTCGTAGCCGGCGGCCTCCATGACGACGATCGACTCCCGGGTCGCCTTCGCGACGCCGCCGAGCGTGCCGGCGGTGGGGGAGGGGCGCACGAAGGCGGCGGGGTCGACGGCGAGGCGTTCCATCCGGGTCTTGTCACCGAGGATGGAGCCGCCCGTACGGTTCGACGAGGGGTCGACGGCGAGGACCGCGACCCGGTGGCCGAGCCCCGTCAGCATCGTCCCGAACGCGTCGATGAACGTCGACTTGCCGACACCGGGCACACCGCTGATCCCGATCCGCACGGCGTTCCCGCTGTGCGGAAGGAGTTCCGTCAGGAGCTCCTGGGCGAGTGCCCGGTGCTGCGGGCGGGTCGACTCGACGAGGGTGATCGCGCGGGCGACGAGCGCCCGCTTCCCCTCGCGTACACCCCGTACGTACGTGTCGAGATCGATCACCGCTCGTGCCCGAGGTCGGCGGACAGGCGCGTCACCAGGTCGTGGGCCGCGTCGGGGATCACCGTGCCCGGCGGGAACACGGCCGCCGCGCCCATCTCCAGGAGCGTCGCCACGTCCTGCGGAGGAATCACCCCGCCGACCACGATCATGATGTCCTCGCGGCCCTCGGCGGCCAGTTCCTCGCGGAGCGCCGGGACGAGGGTGAGGTGCCCGGCGGCGAGCGACGAGACCCCGACGATGTGCACGTCCGCCTCGACGGCCTGGCGGGCCACCTCGGCCGGGGTCTGGAACAGCGGGCCGACGTCGACGTCGAAGCCCAGGTCGGCGAAGGCGGTGGCGATGACCTTCTGGCCGCGGTCGTGGCCGTCCTGGCCCATCTTGGCGACCAGGATGCGCGGCCGGCGCCCCTCGGCCTCACCGAAGGCGTCGACCAGGGCCCGGGTGCGGTCCACGGAGGGGGACTCGCCGGCTTCGTTGCGGTACACACCGGAGATCGTACGGATCTGCCCCGCGTGCCGGCCGTACACCTTCTCCAGGGCGTCGGAGATCTCGCCGACCGTCGCCATCGCGCGGGCGGCGTTCACGGCGAGCTCCAGGAGGTTGCCGTCACCACCGGCGGCCCGGGTGAGCGCGTCGAGCGCGTCCTGGCAGGCCTGCCCGTCGCGCTCCTCGCGCAGCCGCTTCAGCTTGGCGATCTGCTGGGCGCGCACGGAGGAGTTGTCGACCTTGAGGACGTCGATCTGCTCGTCGGTCGCCACCCGGTACTTGTTGACACCGATCACCGGCTGCCGTCCGGAGTCGATCCGGGCCTGGGTACGGGCCGCCGCCTCCTCCACCCGCAGCTTGGGGATGCCGGCGTCGATCGCCTTCGCCATGCCGCCGGCCTGCTCGACCTCCTGGATGTGCTTCCAGGCGCGGCGCGCGAGGTCGTGGGTGAGGCGCTCCACGTACGCGCTGCCGCCCCACGGGTCGATGGTCCGGCAGGTGCCCGACTCCTGCTGGATGAGCAGCTGGGTGTTGCGGGCGATCCGGGCCGAGAAGTCGGTGGGCAGGGCGAGCGCCTCGTCGAGGGCGTTGGTGTGCAGCGACTGCGTGTGTCCCTGGGTGGCGGCCATCGCCTCGACGCAGGTGCGGGTGACGTTGTTGAACACGTCCTGCGCGGTGAGCGACCAGCCGGAGGTCTGCGAATGGGTCCGCAGGGAGAGGGACTTGGCGTTCTGCGGGTCGAACTGCTTGACCAGCTTGGCCCAGAGCAGCCGGGCGGCGCGCAGTTTCGCGATCTCCATGAAGAAGTTCATGCCGATCGCCCAGAAGAACGACAGGCGCGGCGCGAACGCGTCGACGTCGAGCCCGGCCTCCCGGCCCGCGCGGATGTACTCCACCCCGTCGGCGAGGGTGTACGCCAGCTCCAGATCGGCCGTCGCACCCGCCTCCTGGATGTGGTAGCCGGAGATGGAGATGGAGTTGTAGCGCGGCATCCGCTGCGAGGTGTAGGCGAAGATGTCGGAGATGATCCGCATCGACGGCCCCGGCGGATAGATGTACGTGTTGCGGACCATGAACTCCTTGAGGATGTCGTTCTGGATGGTCCCGGCCAGCTTCTCGGGCGGTACGCCCTGCTCCTCGGCCGCCACGATGTACAGCGCGAGCACCGGGAGCACGGCGCCGTTCATCGTCATCGACACCGACATCCGGTCCAGCGGGATGCCGTCGAACAACTGCCGCATGTCGTAGATCGAGTCGATGGCCACGCCGGCCATGCCGACGTCACCGGTGACGCGCGGGTGGTCGCTGTCGTAGCCGCGGTGGGTCGGCAGGTCGAAGGCGACCGACAGACCCTTCTGCCCCGCGGCCAGGTTGCGCCGGTAGAAGGCGTTCGACTCCTCGGCGGTGGAGAAGCCCGCGTACTGCCGGATCGTCCACGGCTGGTTGACGTACATCGTCGGGTACGGGCCGCGCAGGTACGGGGCGACGCCGGGGTACGTGCCCAGGAAGTCCAGGCCCTCCAGGTCCTGCCCGGTGTAGAGCGGCTTGACGCCGATGCCCTCCGGGGTCTCCCAGAGCGGTTCGTCCCCGCCCGTCGCCTTCTTGACCGCCGTACGCCAGGCGTCGGGGTCGCCGTCGGCGGTCGGCGTCCCGAGCTCGATCCCGGAGAAGTCGGGGATGGACATCAGGAGACTCCCATGCGGTCGAGGGTGGTGGAGAGCAGGGTCACGGCGTCGCAGCCGGCGAAGGCGTACGTGTCGACACCGGCGTACGACCCGGGGCGGCCGGCGAGGAACACATGCCGCGCGCCCGCAGCCCGCAGGTCCCGGGCGGTGTCCTCGGCCCGCTCCTCGTACACCGTGTCACTGGAGCACAGGCACACCTCCTGGGCGCCGCTCTCCTCGAACCCGCCGCCGGTGACCGGCTCGATGCCGCCCGTCCGGAACAGGTTGTCGGCGAAGGCGAGACGCGCCGAGTGCGCGGCCGCGGGGCCGAGCGCCGCCAGATAGACACGGGGTCGCGCGCCGGTCGCCGCCAGGTGGGCGTCGGAGCGGGCGCGGAGCGCCTCGAAGGCCTCGTCGCGCCGGACCCGGGGGAGACCGCCGGTCGGCGGCTCGGGCGCCGGGGCGCGGTCGACGGGCTTCTCGTCGAGGTGCGGGAACTCGCTGACGCCGGTGATCGGTTCGCGGCGGGTGGCGAGCTTCGCGCTGCGCGCCGACCAGGTCTCGGCGAGGCGTTCGCCGACGGTCCCGGACCGCAGCGCGGCCTGCTGGCCGCCCGCCCGCTCGATGCCCTGGAAGAACTCCCAGGCCGCGTGCGCCAGTTCGTCGGTCAGCCGCTCCACGTACCAGGAGCCGCCCGCAGGGTCGATCACCCGGGAGAGGTGCGACTCCTCGATGAGGACGGTGGAGGTGTTGCGGGCGATCCGGCGGGCGAACGCGTCCGGCAGACCGAGCGCCTCGTCGAAGGGCAGCACGGTGACGCTGTCGGCGCCGCCCACCCCGGCGGCGAGCGTCGCCACCGTGGTGCGCAGCATGTTCACCCACGGGTCGCGGCGCGTCATCATCACCGGCGAGGTCACCGCGTGCTGCCGCTGCGCGCCCGCGTCGCGGGCGCCGCAGACCTCGGCCACCCGGGCCCACAGCCGGCGGGCCGCGCGAAGCTTCGCGATCGTCAGGAACTGGTCGGCGGTCGCCGCGTACCGGAACTCCAGCTGCGCGCACGCCTCGGCGGTGCTCAGCCCGGCCTCGGTCAGACCGCGCAGATAGGCCACGCCCGTCGCGAGCGAACAGCCCAGCTCCTGCGCCGCCGAGCCACCGGCCTCGTGGTACGGCAGCGCGTCGACGGTCAGGGCGCGCAGGCCCGGGTACCGGTCGGCGCAGCGCCGCGCGAGACCGGCGACGGACGCGAGGTCGTACGCCGGGCGGCCGGTGCGGGCCTCGTGGCCCAGGGGGTCCGCGCCCAGGTTGCCCAGGGCCGCGTCGGCGGCGACGCCCCGCTCCTCGTACAGCCGGAGGAGCCGCTCGGCGGCCGGCTGCGTCTCGTCGCCCGCGTCGAGGACGACGGGCGCGAGGTCGAGGTAGACGCCGTCGAGGACCTTGTCCAGGGAGGCGACCGGGATGCCGGTGCCGCCGACGCCGAGCCACAGGGACGTGACGCCGTTCTCCAGGTCGGAGAGGACGGCGTCGCCGTCGGCCGAGAGGTGGCGCTGGCGTACGTCCCAGCCGCCGGAGGTGTTGCCCTCGGCGCGGCCGCCGCGCACGAAGGGTGCGAAGCCGGGGAGTCCGGCGTCGGGGGCGGTATCGCGCGCCGTGTACAGGGGCCGGGTGTCGAGGCCGTCCTCCAGGAGCGTGGACAGGGCGTCCTCGGCGGCGTCGCCGGTGACCTCCTTGCCGGACTTGCGCAGGACACCTGCCACGAGGTGTTGCCACTGCTCGTGTGGCGCGTCGGGGAATTCGGACGCCAGGGGGAGCCCGTCGTCAGGCAGGACCGTCATGCTCGGATGCTAGGGGAGATCGTCAAAGGAGCAGGAGGGCGTACGACTGTGACCTTCTTCTCGTCGACCTGCGGCGTTCCGTGTGGTGGGGGGTCTTCCACGGCGTTGTCAGTGGTGGCTGGGACGCTGGTCCTCATGGACATGGACAGGGACGAGGAGCTGTTGAGAGGCCGGGTCTACGGCCAGGACCACGACGACCCGAGACCGGGCCCGCGGCCCGGCCGGGTCTACGCCGAGCTGGTCGGCGGGCCGCTCGACGGTCTGCTCCTCGACGTCACCGACCGGCCGCCGGCCGCGGTGCCCGAGGGTGTCTCCCTGGAGACGGAGCTCGGCCGGTACGGGGCCGACGGCCGGTCGCTCTACGACCCGCGTCCGGGTGACGCGGGTCGCTACGACTGGTCGGGCGACGCGCCCTGACCGGTCTCAGCCGAGGACGGAGGAGAAGTTGTCCAGCTGGATCCAGGTCACCTTGTTCGTCGCCTGCGGACCGAAGACGTTGACCGCGCCGGCCGTGTTGGCCTCGATGCGGATCGCGTTGATGCCCTGGCTGTTGTTGCGGGGGCAGACGCCACGGGTCAGCTTGGGCGGACGGATGGTGGCGGGCAGCGTGCCGAGCCGGCCGTCGGCGGTGAACGCGCAGGTGAGCGTGCCGCGCAGCTGGAGGAACTCCGTTCCGGCCAGCCGTATGACACGGGCCTCGGCGGGCGCGCCGGCCACGTTCTCCACGGCCGGGTCCAGGATGATCGCCGTCCAGTCGACGACGGTCTGGCAGCCGTCCACGGGGTTGGCGGCGGCCGGGGTGGCCGTGAGCAGCGGGGCGCCGACGGCGACGGCGGGGGCGGCGAGCGCCGCGGCGAGCAGGGAGCGGCGGCTGGTGGTGTGCTGGGTCATGCTCGATCCTCCGGATCGGGTGGTGCGGGACGGTGGGGGGACGGACTCGGCGGCTCCGGGGCGGCCGGTGATCACGGGCGCCGGGAGGTCGTTCATCGCCAGGCGACGGTGACGCCGTCGAGGTCGATCCAGGTGGTGGCGTTGTCGCTGGTGGCGCCGTACGCCCACAGCGCGCCGGTGACGTCCGCCTCGATCCGGCAGACGCAGCGGCCGGTGTTGTTGTTGCGGGGCACGTTCTGGCGGGTCGGGTGGGTCGGGCGCAGCCGGTGCGGGAGGGTTCCGATCCTGCTGTCGGCGGTCAGGCCGGGGGAGCAGGTGACGGTGCCGCGCAGCTGGAGGTAGGTGGTGCCGGCGAGGGCGATGAGCCGGCCGCGCGGGGGCTGGGCGCCGGGGGAGACGCCGGCTTCGAGGGCGAGGTCCTCCCAGTCGGCGAGCACCTTGATGCCGTCCACCGCGGGCTTCGTCGGGTACCAGCCGATGGTGACGTCACGCGAACCCGTGGTGCCGGGGACGGTGTTGCTGAAGCCGAAGAGGAGACGGGCCTCCGTGGTCGCGGGGTCGACCTCGACGGCGACGCCCTCGGGCTCGCGCCAGGTGAGGCCGTCGGCGTTGGTGACGACCTGCCGGTCCAGGCGCGCGCCGGTCGTCCACGAGTACGAGGTGAGGAAGGCGATCCCCGGGTACGCGCTGGGGATCGTCGGGTGGTTGACCTTGTCGTACGGCGCCCACTGGTACGCGTAGAGGACGTCCCCGAGCACGGTGTAGCCCTGGGAGACGAGCGTCTTCTCGAGCGGATAGGGCGACGGCACGTCGGGAGTGACGTCCTCACCGGACGGCATGACGAAGGTGGTGCCCACCGGGATCCAGGAGCCCGCGGCGGCCTCGGCCGGGTCGTAACGGTCGAAGTGGCGCTTGCCGTCCTTGTGGTACATGACGCCGAGCAGGTTGTTCACCGGGTCGAGGAAGGGACCGGTGCCCGAAGTGCTGCCGGGCGGCGTGAACTTCCGCTGCTGCGGGATGAGGTTCCCGTCGAGGACCGTGCCGGACTCGAACCGGAACCGGGTGACGGCCTTGCCGAAGGTGGCCTTGACCTCGCCGTCCTTCATGGTGGTGTGCAGCGGGCCGACCTCGGTCCAGAGGTAGGTGTCGGTGCCGACGGGCTCGGCGCCCATCGAGAGCCCGTGCCCGAAGCCCTTCAACTGCATCGAGCCGGTGACCTTTCCGGTCAGGCGGTCGATGCGGTTGAGGTACATGTTGCCCTGGGGAATGGTCGCCGCGCTCTCCACCTGGAGTACGAAGACATGCCCGTTGACCGTGTCGGTGGCGATGGCCTGGGGTGCCGGGTTCTTCACCAGGTCGACCGTCTGGATGAGCCTGCCGGTGACGCCGGACAGGTCGACGCCGTTGGCGTCCGTGTAAGCCATGTTCTCTCCCCGTGGATCCGCGAGGGATCCATTTGATGAAGAGCAGATCATCACATGGAGTGTCGGACGCCGTGTCAGGCGGTGGCCCCGCCTTCCGTACCCGTGCGGGATAAGTTAGCTTAGGCTTACCTAAGTAGCTGGCCAATAGTCACCGCCACCTGTCCCGGGAGAACTCGGATGCGACCCTTCAGCCCCCGCGCCACGCGGCCCACCCCCGCCGAGCGCGTGCGATCGATCCTCGCGGCCGCCCACTCGATGACCGTCGTCTCCGACGGGGTCCACCAGGAGGTCCACCTCCTCGACGGGACCGGGCCGATGGGCCACATCCACCTGCACGACCCGTCCGAGGAGAGCCACGCCGGACAGTCGGCGCGGATCCCCGTACGCCTGGAGTTCACGGACATCGCCCCCACTCCCGTACGCGAACGGCTGCGGGCGCGCGTCACCCTGACCGGACTCCTCGCCGCGCCCTACGAACCGGAGGCGAGCGCCAGCATCTGCATGGAGTTCGGCCAGGCCCTCCTGGAGGACGCCGAGGGCCGGACGTACATCACCCTCGAAGCGCTCCACGCGACCGACATCGACCCGATGGCCTCCTGCGAGGCGTCCATGCTGACCCACCTCGTCGACGGCCACGCCGAACTCGTACCCCTGCTACTGCGCCTCGTCCGGCCCCGCCCCGAACGGGACATGGTCCGCGCCCTCCCCGTCGCCCTGGACCGGTACGGCATCACCCTGCGGCTCGAACACCCCGAAGGGCACCAGGACGTCCGGCTGCCCTTCCCCACCCCCGTCACCGACATCGACCAGGCCGGCCCCCGGATCCACGCCCTCCTCGCCGCGGCCCGCCGCTCCTCCCACCCCAACCGGCTCCTGACCTGACCCCGGCGGCCGCGCCCCGCGATGATGGGGCGATGAAGACTCTCGCCGAGGTGGACGCGCTCGCCGACCGGGCGCACGCCGGACAGACCGACAAGATCGGTGTCCCGTACGTCGAGCACGTCCGCGCGGTCGCCGCGGGCCTGGAACCGTTCGGCCCGCACCTGGCCATGGCCGGGCTGCTCCACGACGTCATCGAGGACACCGGGTGGACCGCGGACGGCCTGCGCGCCGCCGGGGTCCCCGACCGCGTCGTCGCCGTCGTCGAGGCCGTCACCCACCGGTCCGGCACCTCCTACGAGGAGATGGTCCGCCGCATCACGGAGGACCCCGACGCCACCCTCGTGAAGATCGCCGACAACGCGCACAACAGCCGGCAGGACCGGGCCGCCGGGCTGCCGCCCGAACGGCGGACGCGGCTCGCCGCCAAGTACCGGGCGGCACGAGAGGTGTTGTGGGCGGCGGCCGACCCCGAACACGTCGCGACGATCCTGCGCGTGGTCAATCCCGACCTCCTGGACGAGCTCGCCCCGGAGTGACCGGGGTCACAGGAACCCGCCCCGGGGGCCGGACAGACCAGAGACGTGAACACTGACACGCGCACACGCATCCGGGACGGAGACCCTTCGGCCTTCGCCGAACTCTTCGACTCCTACGCCCGGAGCGTCTACAACCACGCCTTCCGGCTGACCGGCGACTGGTCGGTCGCCGAGGACGTGATGGCGGCCACCTTCCTGGAGGCCTGGCGGCTGCGCCGGAAGGTGGATCCCGAAGGGGGCTCGCTCCGGCCCTGGCTGCTCGGCGTCGCCACCAACGTCGCCCGCAACCACTGCCGGGGCAACCGCCGCTACCGGGCGGCCGCCGCCGCGTACGCCGAAGCCGGCCCGGCCGGGGCCTCGGTACCCGACCACGCCGCCGAGGTCGCCGGACGGATCGACGACCGCCGCCGCATCGCGGCCACCCTCCGGGCACTCGGCACGCTCCGCCGCACCGAACGCGAAGTCCTCGTGCTCTGCCTCTGGGAGGGCCTCGCCTACACCGAGGTCGCCCAGGCCCTGCGTGTCCCCGTCGGCACCGTCCGCTCCCGGCTCTCCCGCGCCCGCGCCAGGCTCCGCACCGGCGCCGAAGCCGAACTCGCCCGCGACGCCCGGGATCCCGCCCGCGACGCCCGGGACCCCACCCGCGACGCACGGGAACTCGTGCGGGAAAAACGGGAACCCGCCCCCCGCACCCGACAGACAACAGGTGATCGCGTGAACGCGGTCCGGCCCGCGCAGGAAGGAATCCGATGAACCCCGACCCGAACCAGCCCCGTACGGCGAACCGGCACGAGAGCGGAGACCTCCCGGCGACCGAGGAGCACGACCTTCCTCCGGGCCGCCACCAGTTCCACAAGGAGCGCCTGATGAGCCAGATCCACGACGACCGCCGCACCGCCTCCGCCCGCAACCCCTTCCTGCGGAAGGCGTTCCTCCTGCCGGCCGCGACCGCGCTCGCCGGCGCCCTCGCCGCCGGTGTCCTCGTCCTCACCCCCGGCGGGGCCCAGGACGGCCCTCGCGAACTCGCCACGGGACCCGCCCTCACCACCGCCATCGGCACCGTCGACGCCCACGGCGCACCCCGCCTCCTCGACCGGATCTCGCTGGCCGCGGCCGGGGCGGACGCCCCGAAGGGCCGCGCCGGCCAGTACGTCTACATCGAGTCGCGGACCGCGACCACGTACGTGAAGACCGTCGACGGCGTGAGCAGCCTCGTCAGCCGGCCCCTGCACACCCGGCAGTCATGGCGGTCGCCCGACGGCCTGAGGGGCTGGCTGATCGAGCCCGGCACCACCGGCCCCGAGGGCATCACCCTCGAAGGCACCGACGAGAAGGGCCAGGTGCCGAAGCCGCACCTCGGCGCGCCCTCGCACGACTACCTCGCCGCCCTCCCCACGGACCCCGACGCACTGCTGCGGAAGATCTACGAGGAGACCGAGGGGCAGGGCAACGGCAAGGACCAGCAGGCCTTCACCACCATCGGGGACCTGCTGACCGAGAGCTGGCCGACCCCCCGGCTCACGGCGGCGCTCTACCGGGCCGCCGCGAAGATCCCCGGCGTCGTCCTGGTGGACAGCGCCACCGACGCCGCCGGCCGCAAGGGCGTCGCGGTCGCCCGGCTCGACGAGACCAGCGGCACGCGCACCGAATGGATCTTCGACAGCAAGACCCTCGCCTTCCTGGGGGAGCGCACCGTCCAGGTGAAGGGCAGCGGCGGCGAGGGCGGCCTCATCAAGCCCGGCACCGTCGTCTTCACCCACGCGATCATGGCCAGGGCCTTCGTCGACGACATCAAGGTCACGCCGTAGGGGCACGGCCGAGGGCCGCTCAGGCCGTGCGTCCCGCCGACCAGCCGCCGAGCTCGGTGGGGCGGTTGGTGATGATGCCGTCCACACCGAGGTCGTCCAGGACCTTCCAGCGGGCCGGCCTGTCCACCGTCCAGACGTGGACGGCCACACCCGCCGCGTGCAGTTCGGGGACAAGCTCCGGACGGGTGGACAGCGCCTTGTCCGAGACGTTGTACGAGGTGAGGTCCAGCTCCTCCGCGACCGCGACCGGGTCCGCGTCCAGGGTGTCGCGCAGCAGGCCCAGCGGCAGTTCGGGGGCGAGCTCACGGGTGTACCGCAGCGAGGAGACGTCGAAGCTCTGGACGAAGACCCGGTCCGTCATGTCCTGGTCCCGGACCTCCTGGACGATCCTGGCCACCTCGGCCCGGCCGTGCTGGCCCTTGATCTCCAGGAGCAGGTTCCCGCCGCGCTCCCGGAGGTCCGCCAGCTGGGCGGCCAGGGTCGGGACCCGCGTCCCCGCGTAGGCGGGGGCGAACCACGAGCCGGCGTCCAGGACGTCCAGCTGCGCGGACGTCAGGGAACGGATCGGGCCCGTGCCGTCGGTCGTACGGTCCACGGTCCGGTCGTGGAGGACGTACGGCACACCGTCCTTGCTGGGCTGCACGTCGTTCTCGATCCATACGGCTCCACCCCGCCGGGCCACCTCGCCGGCGATCAGGGTGTTCTCGGGGGCGGCCGAGGACGCGCCCCGGTGGGCGATCACCGTCGGCGGCGCTCCCGGCGCGCGCAGCCAGGGGCTCGCCGCCACCGCGGCCTCCGGAGCCGGGCGGGGCGCGGACCAGGAGGGCGGGGCGGCGGCCGCGGTCGCCTGGGGGGCGGCGGCGACCACGGTCGTGAGGCCCGCCACGGCGGTGGTCAGTGCGACGGCGACCAGGCCGGCGGTCCTGCGCCGACGGGGCCGGGAGGCGAGCGGCTGAGGGTCTCTCATATCCCGACACGATAGGGGGCCTTGCCCCCGCGACACGACGGCCGACGCGAGCCCTTCGCCGGAATCGTCCCCTCTGCTGCATGGTGGGGGTCGTGCCCGGAGCCGTGCCGTCGGGGCCCGCGGCCGGGCGTGCGGAGTCGGGGGGACTCATGGAAACCGGTAAGGGACGAGGACCTGGCAGAGACGGCGGCGACGATCTCGGCCGGGAGCGGGCCGTGCGCGGTCGCGGTGTGCTCGAAGGGGCGTTCGCGCTGCTCGACGCCCTGCGCCGGAGCGGTGACGAAGCCGGGGTGACCGAACTGGCGCTGGTCTGCGGGGTCCCCAAGGGCAGCGTCCACCGGCTCCTCGACCAGCTCGTCACACTCGGCGCCGTCGAACGCAAGGGCAACCGCTACCGGGTCGGACCCCAGCTGTACCGCCTCGGCCAGGCCTGGGAGCCGCACCCCGGCCTGAGGCCCGCCGCCCGGCTGCCGCTCCAGCGGCTCCGGGCCGCCACCGGCGCGAGCGTGGTCCTCGCCGTGCTGCGCGAGGACATGGCGATCACGATCGGTTCGGTGCCGGGAGACCTGGAACCGCTGTTCCCGGTACGGGACGGCCTCGCGTTCCGGCTCGACACCGCCGCAGGAAAGGCCCTGCGGGGGCCGCTCCGGGGCGGTGCGGTCCTCGACCGGGAGGACGTGATGGACGGGGTGTGCTGCGCCTCGCTGCCCGTCCGCACCCCGGACGGGCGTACCGTCGCGGCCCTCGCCGGCATGGTCCCGGCCGGCCGGCCGCTCGACACGCTCGCGCGTGGCGTCGCCGACGCGGGCGCCGCGATCAGCCGCGCCCTCGCCCGCGGCGGCCCGCGAAGCACCGTCCCGGCGGCCGCCCCCGTGCTCTGACCCGCCGTCGAGCGGCGTTGTTCCGTCCAGCGGAACGCGCGTAGAACCGGGCGGGGAGGACGGGCACAGTAGGTGACGTGCCGAGGGGAACGGCACACCGGCCCCGCCGAGAAGAGGCGGACCGGAACCACTGTCACGCGAGTGACCCGATGTGTGGGGGGACCACATGCGCAAGAACCGATTCGTCCGAACGGCCGCCACCGCCCTCCTCGGACTCGGCAGCGTCGGCGTCTTCGCCGGCACCGCCCAGGCCGAGCCGATCGACTACGTGAAGATCGAGCTGTTCGAACTGCACTGCCAGAAGAACAGCGAGGGCGACCACGACGAGGCGTACCTCAAGATCACCGACGCCAACGGCAACGCCGTCAAGGTCTGGCCCGGCAACGGCATCAAGTACCAGACCATGGGCAGCGGTTACGTCCGCTCCATGGCCGACGGCAACGGCAACGCGGCCCTCATCCTCGGCAAGGAGCAGGCCCGCACGATGACCCTGTGGGACGTCGACACGTTCGGCGGTGACGACAAGCTCGGCGCCACCCTCGTCACCGGCAGCGAGGTCGGCGCCGAGACCCAGTGGCGCACCGTCGAGGGCTCCGGCGGCGTCTACGTGATCGGCTACCGCGTCATCGACATCTGACCGGCGCCCACCCCGTGAGAGAGGAGAAGGCCGTGCCGGTGGCCCCGGCACGGCCTTCTCCTCGTGCCCCGTGATCAGGGGGCGTGCAGCTCACCCGTACGCGCCACCCGCGCGTACCAGCGGGCGCTCGACTTCGGCGTCCGCTCCAGGGTGTCGTAGTCCACCCGGACCGCGCCGAACCGCTTCGCGTAGCCGTACGCCCACTCGAAGTTGTCGAGCAGCGACCACAGGAAGTACCCGCGTACGTCCACCCCGTCGCCGATCGCCCGGTGTACGGCCTCCAGATGCGCGTGCACGTACGCGGCGCGCTCCGGGTCGTGCACCGAACCGTCCGGGGCCACCACGTCCTCGTACGCCGCCCCGTTCTCGCTGATCACCAGCGGGAGCTGCGGGTACGCGTCGGACACCCGGGTGAGCAGGTCGTACAGGGCGCTCGCGTCGACCGGCCAGCCCATCGCCGTCCGCTCGCCCGGCGCCCGGTGGAAGGCGACCGAGTCCGCGCCGGGCCACGGCGAGTGGTCGCTGTTCCCGTGCCCGTCGTCCTGCGGCTTCTCCGCCCCCTCCGGCACATGCGAGACGAGGGTCGGCGCGTAGAAGTTGATCGCCAGCAGATCCAGCGGCTGACGGATCGCCGCGGTGTCCCCGTCCTTGACGAAGGACCAGTCGGTCAGCTGCGCCGTGTCGAGGATCAGGTCCTCGGGGTAGGCGCCGTCCAGCATGGGGCCAAGCCAGATCCGGTTGCCGACCGCGTCGATCCGGCGGACCGCGTCCCGGTCCTCGGCGGAGGCGGTCAGCGGCCGCACCTCGTGCAGATTGAGCGACACCGAGATCTGCCGGTCCTCGGGCAGCGAGGCACGCAGGGCCTGGACCGCGAGGCCGTGCCCGAGGTTGAGGTGGTGGGCGGCCCGCAGGGACGCCACCGGGTCGGTGCGGCCCGGGGCGTGCACCCCGGAGCCGTACCCGAGGAAGGCGCTGCACCAGGGCTCGTTGAGCGTGGTCCAGCGGTTCACCCGGTCGCCGAGCGCGTCGGCGACGATCCCCGCGTACTCGGCGAACCGCTCGGCGGTCGCCCGCGCGGGCCAGCCGCCGGCGTCCTCCAGCTCCTGCGGCAGGTCCCAGTGGTAGAGGGTGAGGGCCGGCTCGATGCCGGCGGCGAGCAGCTCGTCGACGAGCGCCCGGTAGAAGTCCAGGCCCTTCTGGACGGCGGGTCCCCGGCCGGTGGGCTGCACCCGGGACCAGGAGACGGAGAACCGGTAGGCGTTCAGGCCGAGTTCGGACATGATGCCGACGTCCTCGCGGAACCGGTGGTAGTGGTCCACGGCGACATCGCCGGTGTGGCCCTCGAAGACCTTGCCGGGGGTGTGCGAGAAGGTGTCCCAGATGGACGGGGTACGGCCGTCCTCCGCCGCCGCTCCCTCGATCTGGTACGCGGCGGTGGCCGCGCCCCAGAGGAAGTCGGACGGGAACGAGCGGGTGGCGGTGAGCGGCCGGGTTTCGGACGCGGTCATAGGAGGGCGCTCCCAAGGTCGTGGCGTGCGATGTGTGCGATGTGTGCGATACGGGGAGGGGCGGGCGGTCAGCTCTTGACGGCGCCGGCCGTGATGCCGCCCACGATGTGCTTGCCGAGGAAGGCGAAGACGAGCAGGAGCGGCACGGTGGATATCAGGGCGCCGGTCAGCACCACGGCGTGGTCCACCGTGTGGTTGCCCGCGCCCAGTCCGGCGAGCGCCACCTGGAGGGTGGGACTGCCGTCCGGGGTGAGGGCGATGAACGGCCAGAAGAAGTCGTTCCACGCCTGGACGAAGACCAGCATGCCGAGCACGGCCATGGCGGGGCGCGCCACCGGGAAGACCACGTGCCAGATGATCCGGAGACTGTGCGCGCCGTCCATCCTGGCCGCCTCCACCAGCTCCATCGGCAGCGCCTCCACCAGGAACTGGCGCATGAAGAACACACCGAAGGCGGCGACGAGCGAGGGCAGGACGACCGACTGGAGCTGGTCGAACCAGCCGAGGTCGGTGATGATCTGGTAGAGCGGGATGACGCTGAGCTGCGGCGGGATGGTCATGGTGGCGACCACCAGGGAGAGCATCATGCCCCGGCCGCGGAAGGGCAGCTTGGCGAAGGCGAACCCGGCGAGCGTGGAGAACAGGACGGTGGACAGCGCCACCAGGCTCGCCACGACCGTGGTGTTGATCAGCGCCTCGCCCATGTCGACCTGGTTCCAGGCGAAGCTGAGGTTGTCCAGGAGCCGGTTGCCCGGCAGCAGCGGGGCCGGGGCCTCCACGACCCGCTCGCCGGTGTGCGAGGCGGCGACGACGTTCCAGTACAGCGGGAAGAGCGAGACGAAAGCGGCCCCGATCAGCAGGACGTAGGTGAGCGGTCCCGCGTGGTGCTGCTTGCCGGCCGACTGCCGGAAGCGGCGCCCCGGCCGGGCCGCCGCCGGAGCATCGGCCTTGACCTCGGCCTCGGCCGGCGGTGTCGTGTCGAGTGTGCGGGCCATGAGGTCAGCCCCCCAGCTTCTTGCGGTTGTGGCGGGAGACGAGCGCCTGGACGCCGCCGACGAGCAGCAGGAGCAGCAGCATGACCCAGGCGATGGCCGAGGCCTGGCCCAGCGCGCCGGTGACCCACCCCTTCTCGTACATCAGCAGGCTCAGCGTCTGGAACTGGTTGCCGCTGCCGCCGCTGATGCCGACGCTGCCGCCGAAGAGCATCGGTTCACCGAAGAGCTGGGTGGCGCCGATGGTGGAGACGACGATCGTGAAGAGGATGGTCGGCCGGATGGACGGGATCGTGACGCTGAGGAACTGGCGCCAGCGCGAGGCCCCGTCGAGCGAGGCCGCCTCGTACAGGTCCTGTGGCACGGCCTGCATGGCGGCCAGGTAGATCAGCGCGTTGTAGCCGGTCCAGCGCCAGGTGACGATCACCGAGATCGCGATCTGCGCCGGCCACTTGGACGACTCCCAGTTCACCGGATCGAACCCGACCCAGCCGAGGACGCCGTTGATCATCCCGTAGTCGGTGTTGAACAGCTGGGCGAAGACCAGGGTCGCCGCCGCGATCGAGGTGGCGTACGGGGCGAGGATCGCGACCCGGAGGAAGCCCCGGCCGCGGAGCTTGTAGTTGAGCAGGTGCGCCAGGCCGAGGGCCATGAGCAGCTGCGGGACGGTCGAGATCACCCCGATGGTGAAGGTGTTGAAGAGCGCGTTCCAGAAGAACTCGCTGGTCGCGAGGTCGGTGTAGTTCTCGAAGCCCTTCCAGGTCGGGTCACCGCCGAGTTCGACCCGGTTCAGCGAGAGCCAGCCGGTGTAGATCAGCGGGAAGAGCCCGAAGGCGGCGAAGGTGAGGAAGAAGGGGGCGATGAAGACGTACGGGATCGCCTTGAGGTCCCAGCGGTAGAGCGTGCTGCGCCAGCCGCCCGGGGCGGAGCGGCGGCCGCGCGGGCCGGGGGAGGAGGGCGGTGCGGCGGGCGGCGGGGAGCCGTCAGGCCTCGCCCGAACGGAGGTGGCCACGAGGGGCGTCCTTCCAGGTCGATGCGTGCGGTGGTGCGGACGGTGCCGGTCCGCCGCCGCCGCCCGCGAGCGGCGGCGGCGGACCGGCAGGCGCCCCCGCTACTGGTCGATCTTGTCGTCGACCAGCTTCTTGACGTTCTCCCAGGCCTTGGCCGGGTCGGTGCCGCGCTGCTCGATGTCGAGGATGCCGTTGTCGGTGAGGAAGGTCTTCACCTGGCCGTCGTAGCGGCTGATCACGGCGGGGGTGATGCCGGCCGCCGCGCTGGAGAAGATCTTGCCGACCGGGGTCTCACCGAAGTACGGCAGCTTCGCCTCTTGGACCGCCGAGGAGGCGAGGGTGTCCTTGGACGAGGGGATGTTGCCGTTGACCGCGAACACCTTGGCGTGCTGCTCGGGCGCGGTCAGCCAGGCCGCGAGCTCGGCGGCCTCCTTGGTGTGCTTGCCGGCCTTGGGCACGGCGAGGAAGGAGCCGCCCCAGTTGCCGGCGACCGGCGGTGCGGCGATGTCCCACTTGCCCTGGTTGGCGGGGCCCGCCTGGTCCTTGATGATGCCGGTCATCCAGCTGGGGCAGGCGACGGTGGCGAACTTGCCGTTCTTGAAGGCCGCGTTCCAGGTGCCCTTCTCGTCGAACTGGCGCAGCTTGGCGGTGAGGCCGCCCTGGGCGGCCTTGACGGCGGTGTCCCAGGCCTTCTTCACACCGGGGCTGTTCTCCCAGTCGAGCTCGCCGCTGGTGTTGGCGTACTGCACGGGGTCGCTGGAGACGACGGCGTTGAAGAGGCCGCTCGCCGAGTCGTGGAAGGCGGTGCCCGCGGGCGCCGCCGCCTTGTACTTCTCACCGGTCTCGATGAACTTGGCCCAGTCGCCGGACCACAGCTTGGCGACGGCGTCGCGCTCGGTGGGCAGCTTGGCCTTGGCGAAGAGGTCCTTGTTGTAGCAGACGGCCATGGGGCCGATGTCGGTGCCGAGGGCGACGAGCTTGCCGTCGGCGGTCGTCGCCTGCTTGACCTTCCAGTCGAGGAAGTCCTCGGTCTTGGCGCCGCCCTCCTTGCCCAGGTCGACCCACTTGCCGGCCATGGCCGGGCCGGTCGCCTCGGCGATGTAGCCCACCTCGACGGCCTGGATGTCGGCGACACCGCTGTTCTGGGAGAGGCGCAGCTTCAGGGTGTCCCAGTACTTCTGACCGTCGGAGACGTTCGACTCCTCGATCTTGATGTTCGGGTGGAGCCGCTCGTACTCGGCGTAGAGCTTGGCGCCGGTCTTGTTGTCGTAGCCGAAGGAACCGAAGGTCCCGATCCGCAGCGTGATCTTCTCGCCGGCCTTGGTGCCGCTGCCGCCCTTGCCGCTGTCGTCGTCGCTGCCGCAACCGGTGAGCAGGATCGTGCCGGTCACGACGGTGGCGACCGCCGCGATCGCCGCACGGCGTCCGCGTCTGCTGCTGGAAGTGCGCATTCCACTCTCCTCGTCCAAGGTGGTGCTCGTTGTGCGCCAAGAGGCCCGGCCGGCTGATCGCGGCTCGGCGGCGCCCGCCAGACCTGATGCAAGGCTGTACGCGTCCCGGATGGGAGCGCTCCCACGTCGTTGCCGGAAGGTTGCTGCCTGGCGGGTGCGGGTGTCAAGACATGAACGCGGATTCGTTACCGGAAGGTTTTCTAGGGGTTTCGCCGTACGGGGGACGGGTGTTCGTGTCATCTCCTGAACGCACGCGCGTGGCGCGGGGCGCCGCCGTGGACTACGGTGGGAGCGCTCCCATCGCTGCTTTCGTTCCCGACGGGCCTGTGGAGAGCTGCGCGTTGTCCTACGAAGGGAGTTCGGGAGTTGTGAGCGGACGGCAGAGCGGCAGACCCACCCTGGAGCAGGTGGCCGCCAGGGCAGGCGTCGGCCGGGGCACGGTCTCCCGGGTGATCAACGGCTCCCCCCGGGTGAGCGAGCAGACCAGGACGGCCGTCGCCCGAGCCGTCGCCGAACTCGGCTACGTACCCAACCAGGCCGCCCGCGCCCTGGCCGGCAGCCGTACGGACGCGATCGCGCTCGTCATCCCCGAGGCCGAGGCCCGGCTCTTCGCCGAACCCTATTTCCTCGACCTCATCCGCGGGGTCAGCGCCGAACTCGCCGAGGCCGACAAGCAGTTGCTGCTCACACTGGTCCGCAGCGAGCAGGAGCGGCAGCGCTTCGAGCAGTATCTCGCCGCCCAGCGCGTCGACGGCGTGCTGCTCGCCTCCGTCCACGGCGACGACCCGCTGCCCGACCGGATCAGGGAGCTGGGCCTCCCGGTCGTCATGAACGGACGCCGCGCGGAGGCCGAACCCGTGCCGTACGTCGACTCCGACAACATCGGGGCCGGACGGGCAGCCGTCGCGCACCTCGTGGGCCGCGGCCGGAGCAGGATCGCGACCGTCACAGGGCCGCTCGACATGTACGTGGCACGCGCCCGGCTCGGCGGCTACCGGGCGGGACTCGCGGAGGCCGGGATCGGGCCGGACGAGGCGCTGGTGTCGACGGGGGACTTCACCGAGGAGGGCGGCCGGCGGGCCATGCGGCTGCTCCTCGACCGCAGGCCGGACCTGGACGCCGTCTTCGCCGCGTCCGACGTGATGGCGGCGGGGGCGCGCGGAGCGCTGCGGGAGGCGGGGCGCCGGGTGCCCGAGGACGTGGCCCTGGTCGGCGTCGACGACTCGGCGGTGGCGCGGCTGATGGACCCGCCGCTGACGAGCGTGCGGCAGCCCATCGAGGAGATGGGCCGCACGATGGCGCGGATGCTGATCCGGGAGATCGCGGCGGACCCGGAGACCGCGGCGGCCCCGGAGGAGCCCCGCCGGCACGTACTGCCGACGGAGCTGATCGTCCGGGAGTCCTGCTGAGATGGGGTGCGGGGGCCGGGCCGCCGGAGGTGGCTGTCGTCGATCGGGCGGCGCGTCCGGGCGACGGCTCGCGATCCGTCCGGCGCGCTCGGCGGCCCGTCCTCAGGACCCCGTCAGATGCCGCAGCTGGAGGCGGACCAGTAGCGGGTGTCGCGGTGGTCGAGGTGGGTGTGGTCGCCGTGGCCCGGGTAGCCGGGGCCGAGGATGCCGTTGAAGCCGTGGTTCCGGGCCTGCTGGGCGAGCCGGCACAGCGTGTGCGGGCCCGCGCCGAGGTCGGCGGCGTCGCCGTACAGGTGGCGGCTCGACGAGGCGCCGCCGACCGCGTCGTTGCAGGCGTGGCTGCGGAAGCCGCTGGTGACCCGGAGGGGCTCGTCGCCGAGGGCGTGCCGGAGCGCCTCCAGCTTCCACATGGTGCGCAGGGCGTTGGACTTGGCGGTGGCCGCGGTCACCGCGCCTCCGGCCCAGGTGCTGTTGCAGTCGTTGAGTTCGGCGTAGGAGAAGTGGATCGGGGTGCAGTCGTCGTCCTGGAGAGCGTAGATCTTCGAGAAGGTGGCGGGTCCGGCGACGCCGTCGGCGCCGAGGCCGTACGCGGTCTGGAACCGCTTCACGGCGGCGACGGTGGCGGGCCCGTAGGACCCGTCGATCGCGAGCACGCCGGCGTAACCGGGGTATCCGGCGACCCGGATCTGGAGCTGGGTCACATCGGCGCCTGAAGCTCCCTGGGACAGGGTGCGCGACCAGGTGTAGCAGCCGTCCGCCCGGGCGGTCCCGGCGGTGGCGACGACGCCCGCCAGGCCGGTGACCAGCAAGGCGAAGGTGAGGAGAAATCTCGGAAGGAGTGAACTGAGAGCGCGTCCGTGCATCGTGCGGGCCTCCATCAGTCGATTGATGTGCACCTGCCACGGGCAGAGTGGACGCTCGGGTCGACGCGCGTCAACCGTGCCGGGGAACCGCCAGTTGTCCGACCAATGACGGGCCGCCGAACGCGCGACGGTGCCGCACCCGTCCCGCCGGACGGATGCGGCACCGCGTGGGCCCGTGAACCCCGGTCCGCCTACAGCGCCGGGTGGGCGTTCTTCATGAGCTCCTGGAACTGGGCGGAGAACCAGGCGCCCGCGAGCGGGGAGTCCGGCAGCGCGCCCGACATGCTGTTCCCGTTGCGGACGTTGCCCGTGTACGTCGGGTCGCACATCCGGTCGAAGCCCTTGCCCTCGGTGTTCGGGATCTCCTTGGAGGCGCCGTCGGACTCGCCCGGGGGCTTCATCCAGACGTACGCGTCGATGCCCGCGGCAGGGGCCGCCTGGGGCCGTTCGCCGAGGCCCGCGCCGGACTGGTTGCACCAGTTGCCGAGGTGGATGCGGCGGTCGTACTTGCCTCCGTTGACATACGTGTCGACGCTGGTCAGCGCCCCCGGGCCGGTGGGCCGCTGGGTGCCGCCCCAGCCGTTGCGGGAGGTGTCGACCAGCATGCCGAGGTTGCTGTTGAAGCCGATCGAGACCAGCTTGTCGCGCATCGCCTGGGCGTACGACAGCTCGTCGGTGTACTGGTTCCAGTCGATCCACTTCGACGTGCGCACCGAGGTGCCGTTGACGGAGTCCCCGATCTTGAAGTGGTCCTCCTTCAGGGCGCTGTAGTTGGCGGTGTTGACGATGAAGCCGTGCACCTTGTCGACCGTGGATCCCTCGGCCGTGGCGGCCGTCTTGAACAGCTCGGCGGAGGGACCGAAGTTGCTGTCCCAGCCCAGCCAGCCGTGGTGGCCGGCGTCGACGTAGTTGTAGACGTTGCCGATCGAGCCCAGCTTGTTGAGGGCGTAGCCGACACCGGTGATGTAGTTGCCGTTGGCCTTCATGACGTCGCAGTTGGCGGTGGCCGTCGGACGGCCGGAGACGTTGGTGACCAGGTTCGGCAGCGAGTCGATCTCGACCGCGTTGACGATCCGCAGGCCCGCGTACTTGGGGTCGGCGAGGATCGCGGCGATCGGGTCGATGTACTCGGTCTTGTAGCGGCCGATCTCCGTGGCGCCGAGCTCGCCGTTGGAGGCGAGCGCCGCGCAGTCGCGGCCCGGCAGGTTGTAGATGACCAGCTGGACGACGAGCTCTCCGGTGCCCTTCTGCCTCAGGGCCTCGTCGAGATGGGCGCGCAGGCCCCTGGCGCCGGGGGTGCCGTTGACGGCGGCGATCCGGTCCATCCATACGCCGGTGGGCTGGTTGGCGATCCTGCTGCCGCCGGGTTCCGCGGCGGCCTTCGCGCTCCAGTCGGGGTTCACGTACACCTTGGCGCCGGCGTACGGGTTGTCGACCTTGCTGCCGGCCGGCGGCGGGGTCGTCGGAGGCGTGGTCGGGGGAGTGGTGGGCGGGGTGGTCGGGGGCTGGGTGGCGCCGTTGCAGACGACCCCGTTCAGCTTGAAGGTGGCGGGCACGGCGTTGGTGCCGCTGTACGAGCCGTTGAAGCCGAAGGAGGTCGAACCGCCGGTCGTCAGCGTGCCGTTGTAGGACACGTTCTTCGCGGTGACGGCGGCGCCGGACTGGGTGATGGTGGCGTTCCAGCCCTGGGTGACCTGCTGGTTCCCGGCGTAGGACCACTCCAGGGTCCAGGCGGAGACCGGGTCACCGGTGTTGGTGACGGTCACGTTGGAGCCGAAGCCGGTGCTCCACTGGTTGGTGATCTGGTAGTCGACCTTGCAGCCGGGGGCGGCGGCGCCGGCGGTGGCGGTGCCGAAGACGGTGGCGGTGGCGCCGGTGGCCGTGATGAGGCCGAGGGCCGCCAGGAGGGCGGTGCGGCTGGTGCGAGGAGTGCGGCTCATGCGGGTGGGGGTTCCCTTCAGGAGGTGAGGGCGCGCAGATGGTCGCGCAGCCCGATGCCGAATGCGGTGGGAGTGCCGTCGTACGAACTGATCAGCGCGGGACCCGAGGTGCAGTTCCAGGTGTTCCAGGTCCAGCCCAGGTACGAGAGACCGCGGTCGTCGAACCACTTCATGACGCGGTCGATGAACGCGTGTCCGCAGGTGTTCTCACCGATCTCGCCCGCGAGCAGAGGTACCTGTGCGGCTACCGGGGCGAGGGTCTCGTTCCAGCAGGTCTCGGTGGAACAGGTGTTGAAGTTGTAGACGTGCCAGGCGGCGCCCAGATTCGCCGCCGGGTCCGCGGGGCGGTGCTGGAGCCATTGGCTCAGGTCGTTGGAGTACGCGATGCCCGGGACGAGGACGAGGTTCTTCGCCCCCGTGGCGCGGACCGCGTCCAGGAGGTCCTGCATGCCGGCGACCTGGTAGCCGATGCCGGGGCAGGTGCCGCCGTCGCGCCAGCAGGACCAGGCCTGTGCCGCGGTGGAGGTCGCCCGGTCCGGGTAGGGCTCGTTGAACAGGTCGAAGACGACCCGCTCGTCGTTCTTGAAGGTGTTCGCCACCGAGGTCCAGAACCCCGGGGTGTACTGGGCGTTCGGCATCGGCTTCTGGCAGGTGGCGTGCACGTCGGGGCAGCCCGAGGAGTTGCCGGTGTACTGGCCGTACGTCCAGTGCAGCTCGAGCACCGGGGTCATGCCGTGGGCGAGGACCTTGGTCACCAGATCCCTGACCGCGTTGACGTAGTTCGTGCCCCGGTACTCGGGCTTGATGTTGTCCAGGCCGAGCCAGCACTCCTCGTTGAGGGGGATGCGGACCGTGTTGGCCTTCCAGTCGGCGATCGCCCTGACCGAGGCGTCGTCGACGGGACCGTCCCAGATGCCGTGGCCCTGGACGCACATGAACTCGCCGCCGGAGCGGTTGACGCCGAGCAGGCGGCGCACCGCGCCGTTCTGGTCGACGAACTTGTTGCCGGCGACGCCCAGTTCGGGCGCGCCGGAGACCGGAGTCGGCGGCGGACTGGTCGGGGGAGTGGTCGGAGGGGTCGTCGGAGGAGTGGTCGGGGGAGTGGTGGGCGGGACCGTCGGCGGAGTGGTCGGGGCCGTCGGGGTCGGGGTCGGGGTGGTTCCGTTCGTGGCGCAGGCCGTGCCGTTGAGCGTGAACGCGGTGGGGGCCGTGTTGGTCCCCGTCCACGAGGCGATGAAGCCCGCCGTCACCTTCGCGCCCGTGCCGAGCGCGGCGTTCCAGCTCTCGTTCACGACCGAGACGTTCGTGCCGGACTGGGACCACTTGCCGCCCCAGCCCTGACTGACGACCTGGCCGGCCGGGAGGCCGAAGCCGAGGCTCCAGCCGTTCAGCGCGGCACTGCCGTTGGTGACGGTGACGGCACCTTGGAAGCCCCCGGCCCACTGGTTCGAGACCGAGTACTCCACCGTGCAGTCGGGTGCGGCCGCCGCTCCAGAGGCCGTACCCATGAGGGCGAGCGCGGTGCTCGCCATCGTGAGCGCTGCTCCTGCGAGCAGCGCGGACAGACGTGGGGGATGTCGCATGAGCGAGTCCTCGCAGCGAGGGCACACCCTGACGGGGTGCCGACTGGGATGGAAGCGCTCCCACTGGGTCGGGGCAGACCGTAGCCGCAACTGGCGCCAAGCAAAAGAGGAGTCGGGTAAATTCCCCGGCTTTTGGCTTCGACTTCCTCACACATCTTGACGGCGTTGCGCCCCAACTGCACAGTGGGAGCGCTCCCACTGGTTCAAAGCTTGACTGTCGAACGTTTCAGCTCTTCGCTTCCCCGCCCTCCCGAGCCGCGAGGAGAACCAACCCGCATGCCACGCCTACGAACGAGAACGAGCCCACGCCGGCCGCTGACCGCCCTCGCCGCGGCGCTCTCCCTCCCCCTCGGCCTGCTCGCCTTCGGCGCCACCACCGGCCAGGCCACCGCCCAGGCCACCGCCGTCCAGTGCAGCGTCGACTACCGGACGAACGACTGGGGTTCGGGCTTCACCGCCGAACTCACGCTCACCAACCGGTCCACCACGGCACTCAACGGCTGGACGCTGACCTACTCCTACGCCGGTGACCAGAAGCTCACCAACGGCTGGAGCGGCACCTGGTCCCAGACCGGCAGAAACGTCACGGTGGCCAACGCGTCCTGGAACGGCACCCTCGCCCCGGGCGCCGCCACCACCACCGGTGCCCAGTTCACCTACAGCGGGGCCAACGCCGCCCCGACCGCCTTCGCGGTCAACGGCACCCCCTGCGCCGGCGCCCAGCAACCCCCGGTCGCCGTCCTGACCAGCCCCACCGCCGGAGCCGTCTACACCCGGGGCGACGCGGTGCCGCTCGCCGCCACCGCCGCGGCGGCCGACAGCGCGACCGTGAGCAAGGTGGAGTTCTACAGCGACACCACGCTCCTCGGAACGGACACCACCGCGCCCTACACCCACAGCGCGACCGGCCTCGCCGCCGGCGCCCACTCCCTCTACGCCAAGGCCTACGACAGCCGCGGCGCCTCCGCCGAGTCCGCCCCCGTCGGCATCACCGTCGCCGCCGGAGCCGCGCTCGTCGCCTCCCCGAGCCAGCTCGGGGTACGCCAGGGCGCCACCGGCACCTTCGACCTGAAGCTGTCGACCGCCCCCACCTCGAACGTCACGGTGAGCGTCGCCCGTACCTCCGGCAACACCCAGCTCACCGCGACCCCGGCCGCGCTCACCTTCACCCCGGCGAACTGGAACACCGCCCAGAAGGTGACCGTCGCCGCCGCGGCCACCGGCACCGGCTCCGCCGTCTTCACCGCGACCGCCCCCGGCCACACCAAGGCCGAGGTCACCGTCGCCCAGCTGGCCGCGAACTCCACGTACGACGCCCGCTTCCTCGACCTCCACGGGAAGATCACCAACCCGGCCAACGGCTACTTCTCGCCCGAGGGCATCCCGTACCACTCGGTCGAGACCCTGATCGTCGAGGCCCCCGACCACGGGCACGAGACGACCTCGGAGGCGTACAGCTACCTCATCTGGCTCCAGGCCATGTACGGCAAGATCACCGGCGACTGGACCAAGTTCAACGGCGCCTGGGACATCATGGAGAAGTTCATGATCCCCACGCATGCCGACACACCCACCACCGGCTCCTACAACGCCTCCAAGCCGGCGACGTACGCCCCCGAGTGGGACCTGCCCTCGCAGTACCCGGCCCGGCTCGACTCCGGCGTGACCTCCGGCTCCGACCCGATCGCCGCCGAGCTCAAGAGCGCCTACGGCACCGACGACATCTACGGCATGCACTGGATCCAGGACGTCGACAACGTCTACGGCTTCGGCAACGAGCCCGGGAAGTGCTCCGCAGGACCGACGGCGACAGGACCCTCGTACATCAACACCTTCCAGCGCGGCCCGCAGGAGTCCGTCTGGGAGACCGTCACCCACCCGACCTGCGACAACTTCTCCTACGGCGGTAGGAACGGCTACCTGGACCTCTTCACGGGGGACGCCTCCTACGCCAAGCAGTGGAAGTTCACCAACGCGCCCGACGCCGACGCCCGCGCCGTCCAGGCCGCCTACTGGGCCGACCTCTGGGCCAAGCAGCAGGGCAAGGGCACGCAGGTCTCCGCGACCGTCGGCAAGGCCGCCAAGATGGGCGACTACCTGCGGTACGCGATGTTCGACAAGTACTTCAAGAAGGCCGGGAACTGCGTCGGCCCGACCGCCTGCCCGGCCGGCACCGGCAAGGACAGCGCCCACTACCTGATGTCCTGGTACTACGCCTGGGGCGGCGCCACCGACGCCTCGGCCGGCTGGTCCTGGCGCATCGGCTCCAGCCACGCCCACGGCGGCTACCAGAACCCCCTCGCCGCCTACGCGCTCAGTGAGTACGCCCCGCTCAAGCCCAAGTCGGCCACGGGGCAGGCGGACTGGGCGACCAGCCTCGACCGGCAGCTGGAGTTCTACCGCTGGCTCCAGTCCGACGAGGGCGCCATCGCGGGCGGCGCCACCAACAGCTGGCAGGGCCGCTACGCCACCCCGCCGGCCGGCACCCCCACCTTCCACGGCCTGTACTACGACGAGAAGCCCGTCTACCACGACCCGGCGTCCAACCAGTGGTTCGGCTTCCAGGCCTGGTCCATGGAGCGGGTCGCCGAGTACTACCAGCAGACCGGTGACACCGGGGCGAAGACCGTCCTCGACAAGTGGGTCTCCTGGGCGCTGTCCAAGACCACGATCAACCCGGACGGCACCTACCGCATCCCCTCCACCCTCCAGTGGTCCGGCAAGCCCGACACCTGGAACGCGGCGAACCCCGGCGCCAACGCCGGACTCCACGTCACCGTCGCCGACTACACCAACGACGTCGGCGTGGCCGCCGCCTACGCCAAGACCCTCACCTACTACGCGGCCAAATCCGGCCACGCCGAGGCCAAGCGGGTCGCCAAGGCGCTGCTCGACGGCATGTGGGACCACCACCAGGACCCGCTGGGCATCGCCGTCGAGGAGACCCGCGCCGACTACAACCGCTTCGACGACCCCGTGTACGTGCCGAGCGGCTGGACCGGCACCATGCCGAACGGCGACACGGTGAACAACTCCTCCACCTTCGCCTCGATCCGCTCCTTCTACCAGGACGACCCGGCCTGGCCGAAGATCGAGGCCTACCTGGCGGGCGGCGCCGCCCCCGTCTTCACGTACCACCGGTTCTGGGCCCAGGCGGACATCGCCCTGGCCATGGGCTCGTACGCGGAGCTGCTCGAATAGCAGCCGCCCCGCACAGAGATGCTCCGCGTACGACGAGACCGGGCGGACCCCGCGAGGGGCCCGCCCGGTCTTCGGGCGTTCCAGGGGGTCCATTGACGACCGCCGACTCCGCTCCTACGTTCGCGTTCGGACATACGGCCGTTGGTCGAAATCTCGAACGTACGTGACGCAGGCACCACATCGACCACATCGACCGCATCGACCGCTTCGACCGCTTCGACCGCTTCGACCGCTTCGAACGAGAGGGACTCCCGTGTCGCACCCCGAACCCGCCGCGCCCACCGCCCGCTTCACCCTCGACCCCGACTTCACCGTCGGCCCGGTCGACCCACGCCTCTTCGGCTCCTTCGTCGAGCACCTCGGGCGCTGCGTCTACACCGGGATCCACGAGCCCGGACACCCCGCCGCCGACGAGGACGGGCTGCGCACCGACGTCCTGGAGCTCGTGCGAGAGCTGGGCGTCACCGCGGTCCGCTACCCCGGCGGCAACTTCGTCTCCGGCCACCGCTGGGAGGACGGCGTCGGCCCCGTCGACGAGCGCCCGCGCCGCCTCGACGCCGCCTGGCGCTCCACCGAGACCAACCGCTTCGGCCTGAGCGAGTTCATCGCCTTCCTGCGGAAGGTCGGCCCCCAGACGGAGCCCATGATGGCGCTCAACCTCGGGACCCGGGGCGTCACCGAGGCGATGGACCTCGTCGAGTACGCCAACCACCCCGGCGGCACCGCGCTCTCCGACCGGCGCATCGCCCACGGCGACAAGGACCCGTTCGGCATCCGCATCTGGTGTCTGGGCAACGAGCTGGACGGCACCTGGCAGACCGGGCAGAAGACGGCGGAGGAGTACGGCCGGCTCGCCGCGCAGACCGCCCGCGCCCTGCGCCAGATCGACCCCGGTCTCGAACTCGTCGCCTGCGGCAGCTCGGCGCGCGGACTGCCGACCTTCGCCGCCTGGGAGGCGACCGTCCTCGCGGAGACGTACGACGTCGTCGACCACGTCTCGCTGCACGCCTACTACGAGGAGGTGGACGGCGACCGCGACTCCTTCCTCGCCTCCGCCGTCGACATGGAGGCCTTCATCGAGGAGGTCGTCGCCACCTGCGACCACGTCGGCGCCCGGCTGAAGTCGGCGACGAAGCTCACCCTGTCCTTCGACGAGTGGAACGTCTGGTACCAGCGCCGGCCCAACCCGCATCCGGTGGAGGACTGGCAGGAGGCCCCGCGGCTCCTGGAGGACGTCTACACCGTCACCGACGCCGTCGTCTTCGGCACGCTCCTGATCGCCCTGCTCCGCCACGCCGACCGGGTCGCCGTGGCCTGTCTCGCCCAGCTCGTCAACGTGATCGCCCCGATCATGACCGAGCCCGGCGGCCCCGCCTGGCGCCAGACCACCTTCTTCCCCTTCGCGCAGGCCTCGCGGTACGGCCGGGGGACGGTCCTCGACGTGCGCGTCGACGCGCCGACGTACCCCACGGAGCGCTACGGGGACGTGCCGCTGCTGCACGCCACGGCCGTGCGCGGCGAGGACGGCGGTGTGACCGTCTTCGCCGTCAACCGCGGTCGGGACTCGTCGCTGCCGCTCACGGTGGCGCTGCGCGGTCTCGATCTGAGCCGGGTCGTCGAGCACAGCGTCCTCGCCGACGCGGACCCGGAGGCGCGCAACACGCTCGACGAGCCGGAGCGGGTCGCGCCGCACGCGGGGGAGGGCGCGACGCTGGTGGACGGTACGCTGCGGGCCGTCCTGGAGCCGATGTCCTGGAACGTCGTCAGGCTGGCCTGACGGCCGCTGCCCGGGCCCCTCGTTGAATCCTTTCACACGACTCGTGGCGGCTCCCGTTTCGAAGCGCTTCGAAAGTTCCTGTCCGAAGCGTTGACGTGGCTGACGAGCGACCCTACTTTGTCCCAGCAAGCGCTTTCCTGAAACGTTCTAATAACGCGCGGAGGACGAACTGTGCGTACGCGAAGCACTGTTGACCGTCGAGGTCTGCTCAAGCTCGCCGGAGGGTCCGTCGCGGCCCTCGGGCTGACCGCGGCGGGGTGCGGCACCGGCTCCGGATCCGGAGACGGCACCGTCACCATCCGATACGCGTGGTGGGGCTCCGACGACCGGGCCAAGCGGATCAACCAGTCGATCGCCCTCTTCGAGAAGAAGTATCCGAAGATCAAGGTCAAGACCGACTTCCAGCCCTACGCCGACTTCTGGAAGAAGTTCAACACCCAGGCGTCCGGCGGCAATCCGCCGGACGTCTTCCAGAACGCCATCGGCTTCCTGCGCAAGTACGACGAGAAGAACGTCCTCCTCGACCTGCGCGAGCAGGCCGAGGCCGGAAACCTCCGCCTCGAAGGGTTCCGGGCCGGTCTCGAGAAGTTCGGCGAGGTCGACGGCAAGCTGCTCGGCGTCCCCGTCGGCAGCAACTCGATGGCCCTCGTCGTCGACCGGACCGTCTTCACCAAGGCCGGGGTCGCCCCCAGGCCCGGCTGGACCTGGGACGAGTACCACGCGGCCCTCGCGAAGATCCAGGACAGCCAGGGCCGGGCCGGCGACGCGGGCCCGTACGGGATCATGTACCTGTACGACCTCTACCTCCGCCAGCACGGCAAGGCCTTCTTCACCACCTCCGGACTCGGCTTCACCGAGGCGGACCTGACCGACTGGTGGACCAAGGGGTTCGAGCGGGTGAGGTCCGGCGTCTACGCCGACCCGAGGAAGACCATCCAGGCCAAGCCCAAGTCGGCCGTCACCGCCGAACTCGCCGCCTGCGAGTTCACCTGGGACAACTTCACCGTCCGCTACGCCTCCGAGGGCAAGAGCCAGTACGGCCTCGCCCCCATCCCCACCACCGACGGCCGCAAGACCGGGCAGTACCTCGGCTCGCTCATGCTCAGCGGCTCCCGGCGCACCAAGCACCCGAAGGAGGTCGCCCAGTTCATCGACTTCATGGTCCACGACCCCGAGGTCGGGAAGATCATGGGGTACGACCGCGGAGTTCCGGCCACCAACGCCCAGTACGAGGCGTACGTGCCCGCGGACGAGGTCGGCAAGCAGATCGCCGCGTACGAGAAGCAGCTGGTGGAGTCGCGGGTCCTGGAGCCGATCACACCGCACCCGGCCGGAGCGGACGTGTGCGAGGCCGCCTTCCTGCGCCTCGCCGAGGAGATGTCCCTGGGCAAGCGGCCCGTCGCGGACGCGGTGAAGCAGTACTTCACCGAGGTGTCGACGGCGTTCGCCTCCTGATGGGCGCTGCCGTGACCACCGCGCACACGCCGGCGGCCCGCCCGGACACGGAGACCGCACCCGCGGACTCCGCGTCCGGCGGGCGCCCGCCCCGGGACCCGGGCGGCACCGCCCGGTCCCGCAGGGCCCGGCGCGAGAACCTCGCCGGCTACCTCTTCATGTCCCCCTGGATCGCGGGCTTCCTCCTGCTCACCGCGGGGCCCATGGTCGCCTCCCTGTACTTCGCCTTCACCGACTACGACCTCTTCGACGCCCCGAAGTGGATCGGCCTCGGCAACTTCACCGAGATGTTCGGCGACCCCCGCTGGCGCACCTCCGTGGAGGTGACCGGCTGGTACGTGGTGATCGGCACCCCGCTCAAGCTGGCCGCGGCGCTCGGTGTGGCCCTGCTGCTCAACCAGAGCCGACGCGGACAGGGCTTCTACCGGGCCGCGTTCTACGCGCCGTCGCTCATCGGGGCCAGCGTCTCGGTCGCCATCGTCTGGCGTGCGATCTTCTCCGACGGCGCCGCCGTCGACCGTGCGCAGCAGGTCTTCGGCATGGACGCCGGAGGCTGGATCGGCGACCCCGACCGCATCATCTACGCCCTGGTCGCGCTGACCGTCTGGCAGTTCGGCGCCCCCATGGTCATCTTCCTCGCCGGACTCAAGCAGGTGCCGCGCGAGCTGTACGAGGCGGCGGAGGTCGACGGCGCGAGCCCGCTGCGGAGGTTCTGGCACATCACCCTGCCGATGATCTCCCCCGTGCTGTTCTTCAACGTGCTCCTGGAGACCATCCACTCCTTCCAGATCTTCGGATCCGCCTACATCATCGGCAGCCAGGGCAACGCCTGCGGGCCGGCCGACGGAACGCTCGTCTACACCTGCTACCTGTACATCCAGGGCTTCGAGAACAGCCGCATGGGCCTGGCCTCCGCGATGGCCTGGATGCTGCTGCTCGCCGTCGGTCTCGTCACCGCGGTCCTGTTCTGGTCCCAGCGCCGCTGGGTGCACTACGAGGAGGCGGGCCGATGAGCCTCGCACGTACGCGCGAGCGGTCCCTGAGGCCGCGGACGGCGGCATCGATCGCCTGGCACCTCGGCGCCCTGCTCGTCCTCGCGGTCGTCCTCTACCCCGTGCTGTGGGTGATCGGCAGCTCCTTCAAACCGAACGACGAGATCGTCGGCAGCCTGGAGCTCTTCCCCACCGAACCCCTCACCGACAACTACCGGCGCCTCGCCGACGGCATCGCCGACATCCCCATCTCCACCTTCTTCGGCAACTCCCTCTTCCTCGCCGTCGGTTCGGTCATCGGCGTGGTGGTCTCCAGCTCGCTCGCCGCCTACGCCTTCGCCCGGATCGGCTTCGCCGGGCGGGGAGTCCTCTTCACCCTGATGATCGGCACCCTGCTGCTGCCGTACCACGTGCTGCTCATCCCGCAGTACGTGCTGTTCCAGAAGCTCGAACTCATCAACACCTACACGCCGTTGCTGCTCGGCAAGTACCTGGCGACGGACGCCTTCTTCGTCTTCCTGATGCTCCAGTTCATGCGCGGGCTGCCGAAGGAGCTCGACGAGGCGGCGCGGCTCGACGGCTGCGGGCACCTGCGGACGTACTGGTCGATCGTGCTGCCGCTGTGCCGTCCCGCGCTCATCACCAGCGCGATCTTCACGTTCATCAACGCGTGGAACGACTTCATGGGTCCGCTGATCTACCTCAACGAACCCGAGAAGTACACGGTCTCGCTCGGCCTGAAGATGTTCGTCGACCAGGACGGCATCGCCAACTACGGCGGCATGATCGCCATGTCGCTCGTGGCGCTCCTGCCGGTGGTCGCCTTCTTCCTCGCCTTCCAGCGGTACCTCATCGACGGCATGGCGACCTCGGGCCTCAAGGGATGAGCGGCCGTCCGCAGGGCCGCTTCCTGGCCCGGTTCGGGGTCTTCGCCGAATGCCTGCTCGTGGGGGTGTGGATCGCCGTCGCCGCGCTCCCGCTGGTGACGTTCCCGGCGGCGCTCGCCGCCGGCGCGGCGCACCTGCGGCGCTGGACGGGGGACGAGGAGAGCGGACTGGGGTTCTTCGTCGCCGACGTGCGTACGGCACTGAAGGGCGGGGGCCTGTCGGCGGGCCTCGGCTACGGCGCCGTGCTCGCCCTGGTGGCCGCCGATCTCGCGTTCGTACGGGCGCTGCCGGTGCCCGGCGGGCGGGCCGTGGGCGCCCTCGCGATCCTGGCCGCGCTGTGGTTGACGGTCGCCCTCCTGCGGGCGGCCACGGCCTGGCGCCCGGACCTGCGCTGGCGCGCCCTCCTCGGCCCGGCGGCCCGCCGCGCGCTGCGCGACCCGGCGGGCTCCCTCCTGGTCGTCTGCGGCCTCGCGGTGATCGTCGCGTCAGCCTGGTTCTCCGCCCCACTGGCCCTGCCGGCCCTGGGCATCCTGGTCGCGGCGACGCTGGCGACGGAACGCCGAGGCGCCCTAACGGGCGCCTGAACCCCCCGTTGCGGGCATTCGTTCCGCCAGCCCGGAGCCCACCCGCCGGGGACGGCGCCCCCTGCCGGGCCTTGGCTTCCGCGCCTGAACCCGCACCACAGGTGCGGCGCACAGGGGGGTGCGGGCCCAGGCACAAGGGGCGGAGGCGCCGCCAAGGGCGCCGTCCCGTGTGCCCACCCGTCCCGCCCCGCGGGACGGCTGCCCACACGGAGTGGGCGGCGGCCGACCGACGTGGCCCCGTCCCCCATACCTTCCGCTTCCGCACGCATGCCATCCGCATGCCCACGAAAGGAGTTCCCGTGTCCTCCCTCCCCCGCCGCTCCCTCCTCAAGGCCGCCGCCGTCGCCGGCGCCGCCGCGCAGTTCAGTTGGGTCCTCGGGCGCGAGCAGGCGCAGGCCGCCCCGGCCGCCCCGCCCGCCGAGGGGCGGCCCGCGACCGTCACCTGGCTGGAGCCCGGCGGGCTAGGCGCCGCCGGCGGTTCGACGTTCGGCGCCGCCTGGCCCAAGGGAGCCCACCCCGGCGACCAGGCCTTCGCGCTCACCGCCGCGGACGGCACGCCCGTCCCCGTACAGACCTGGACCACCGCCCGCTGGCCCGACGGCTCCCTCAAGTGGACCGCGCACGCCGTCGGGCCGGACGCCGCCGGGACCGAGCGCTTCACCCTGGCGCCCGGCGCCCCCGCCGCCCCCGCGAAGACCGTCTCCGTCACCGAGACCGGCCGCCGCATCACCGTCGACACCGGCACCGTCCGGGCCGTCGTCTCCAAGGACGGCGGGAAGCTCGTCGAGTCCGTCACCCGCGACGGAGTGAAGATCGCCACCGACGGACGGCTCGTCCTGCTCCGCCAGAGCGACCTCGACGACGGCGACCAGGGCAACGCCAAGTGGGAGCGGTTCGACGGCGAGATCTCCGGCGCCGTCGTCGAACAGACCGGCCCCGTCCGCGCCGTGGTCCGCATCGACGGCAAGCACCGCAAGGGCAGCCGCAGCTGGCTGCCGTTCTCCGTCCGCCTCTACTTCCACGCGGGCTCCGAGTCCTTCCGCATGGTCCACACCATCACCTACGACGGCGACCAGCAGAAGGACTTCATCCGCGGCCTCGGCGTCCGCTTCACCGTCCCCATGCGCGACGCCGCCTACGACCGGCACGTCCGCATCGCCGGCGAGGGCGCCGGATTCCTCACCGAGGCCGTCCAGGGCGTCACGGGACTGCGCCGCGACCCCGGTGCCGCCGTCCGCACCGCGCAGGTCAAGGGCGAGAAGCTGCCCGACCCCGCCACCTGGGACCAGCGCGTCACCACCCGCATGCAGTACGTCCCCACCTGGGGCGACTACACCCTCGCCCAGCTCTCCGCCGACGGCTTCGCCCTCCGCAAGCGCACCAAGCCCGGCCACGGCTGGATCCCCGCCGGCGGCGGCCGCCGCGCGAGCGGCTTCGGTTACGTCGGGGGCGTCACCGGCGGACTCTCCTTCGGGCTCCGCGACTTCTGGCAGAAGCACCCCGCCCAGCTCGACATCAGGAACGCGGCCGGCGACGAGGCCGAGGTCACCCTCTGGCTCTGGTCGCCCGAGGCCCAGCCCATGGACCTGCGCTTCTATCACGACGGCATGGGCCAGGACGCCTTCCCCGAGCAGCTCGAAGGCCTCAACATCACCTACGAGGACTACGAACCCGGCTTCGGCACCCCCTACGGCATCGCCCGTACCAGCGAGCTGGTGTTCTGGGCCAACGCCGCCACCCCCACCGCCGCCGCCCTCGTCGCCCAGGCCGCCGCCGTCCGCACCCCGCCGCAGTTGGCCGTCAGCCCCGAGGACCTCGTCCGCGCCCGGGTGTTCGGCGGGCTCTTCTCCCCGGTCGACCGCTCCACCCCCGCCAAGGCGAAGATCGAGGACCACCTCGACTACCTCTTCACCTACTACAAGGACCAGGCCGAACAGCGCCGTTGGTACGGCTTCTGGGACTACGGCGACATCATGCACACCTACGACGAGGACCGGCACCAGTGGCGGTACGACGTCGGCGGCTACGCCTGGGACAACTCCGAACTCTCGCCCGACCTGTGGCTCTGGTACGCGTATCTCCGCTCCGGCCGCGCCGACGTCTTCCGCTTCGCCGAGGCCATGACCCGCCACACCGGCGAGGTCGACGTCTACCACCTCGGCCAGTGGGCCGGCCTCGGCACCCGCCACGGCGTCCAGCACTTCGCGTGCAGTGCCAAGCAGCAGCGCATCTCCACCGCCGTCTACCGCAGGCCCTACTACTTCCTCACCGCCGACGAACGCGTCGGCGACCTCATGCACGACCTCGTCGACTCCGACGAGACCTTCCTCGTCCTCGACCCCATCCGCAAGATCCGCACCGAGCCCTACACCCCCGACCGCAACGCCCTCTCCATCGGCTTCGGCACCGACTGGAGCGGCCTCGCCGCCGCCTGGCTCACCGAGTGGGAGCGCGGCGGCCCCAAGGCCGCCAAGGCCGAGGCCCGGCTGCGCTCCACCATGGAGACCATCGCGGCCCAGCCCAACGGCTTCGTGCAGGGCACCGGCCTCTACGACCTCGACACCGGCCGTTTCGCCGTCGCGTCCGAACCCGTCGTCGGCGTCTCCCACCTCTCCGCCATGTTCGGTCTGGTCGAGATGTGCGCCGAACTCATCGACCTCGTCGACCTGCCGGACTTCAAGGCGGCCTGGCTCGACTACTGCCGCTACTTCAACGCCTCCAAGACCGAACAGGCCGCCCGGTACGGCAAGAACTTCGGCACCCTCCTCCTCTTCCAGGGGCACTCCCGCCAGGACGCCTACGCCGCCGCCCAGCTGAACGACACCAAGCTCGCCCAGCGCGCCTGGGCCAAGTTCGACAGGAGCGACGGCTACACCGCCGCTATGGTCTGGGACAAGACCCCCGTCCAGGGCTCCGCCGCCCTCGAACCGGGCTACGAGCACCTGTGGATCAGCACCAACACCACGGCCCTCTACGGCCTGGCCGCCATCCAGAACCTCGCCCTCGTCGGCGACCACCTGCCCGCGTGACCACCGGAGGCCCCACGATGAGAAGGACCGCACTCCTCGCCGCCGCGGCGACCCTGCTCGGCACTCTCGCAGCCGCCCCCACCGCCCACGCGGACAGCCCGAACGGCTCCTACGGCTCCTACGGGCAAGGTCTCGACCAGTGCGCGCCCGCCGCCGGCGGGACCCTCGCCTGCCACTTCGACGTGGCCCCCGGCACGTACGAAGTCTCTGTAGTCCTCGGTGGTGACGAAGTCGGGTCCACCGCCGTCGCCGGTGAGACCCGGCGCGCCCTGGTGGCCGAGACCGCGACCGGGGCCGGGCAGCGGGTCCGCCGTACGTTCACCGTGGACGTACGGAATCCGGAGGGCGAGCCCACCGGGCCCACCGGAAACCCCGGCCTCGACCTGGTCCTCGGGGGCTCCGCCCCGCGCGTGACCTCGCTCCGGGTCACCCCCGCCCCCGGGGCCCGGCGGCTCTTCCTCGTCGGCGACTCGACGGTCTGCGACCAGCCCGGCGACCCGTACACCGGCTGGGGGCAGCTGCTCCCCGTCCATCTGAAGCAGGGGATCGCGGTCGCCAACCACGCCGACTCCGGCGAGAGCACCGTCACCTTCCTGGCGAACCCGGCCCTCTTCGACCGGGTCGAGACCGCGATCCGGCCCGGCGACCCCGTCCTGATCCAGCTCGCCCACAACGACAAGCAGACGGACGCGGCCACCTACCGGGCCAATCTGACGACCCTGGTCGAGCGGGTACGGGCCCGGGGCGGCGAACCGGTCCTCGTCACCCCGATCGTCCGCCGCTGGTTCAACGCCGACGGCACCCTGAACAACGGCACCGCCCTGCTCGTCAACGGCCTCGGCGTGGACCACCCCGCCGAGATCCGCGCCCTCGCCGGCTCCCTCGGCACCCCGCTGATCGACCTCACGGCCCTCACCAAGGCACGGGTCGAGCAGCTGGGCGCCGAGGCGTCCAAGGCGCTGTACCTGACGGCGGAGAAACGGGACAACACCCACACCTCGGTCCGCGGGGCCACGGAGTACGCGGCCCTCGTCGCGGCGGAGTTGCGGGCCCGAGGAATCGTCTCCGAGCGTCTGCTCCGGTAGGCCGAGGGACCGGGGAGTGTCCTTCATGGACGCCCTGGCCGGAACCCACCTACCATGCCGGTGATCACCGCCGCCGTGACGCTCCACGGCGGCGTCACCGTATCCCGGGGGGGATGTCATGGACGCCTACAACGTGCCGGTCGGACCGGCAGCCGTGCGGGGCCCGCGCTTCAGGTTCCGCAACCCGATCGGACCTGCGCTCGTCGTCCAGTCGCTGATAGCCACCCAGGCCCTCACCGACGTCTACATCATGGCGAGCGGCGGCGAGGACTCGCCCTGGCTCGCCGAGGACATGGTCCCGTTTCCGGCCGTGCTCCAGGTGTCGTGCTGGATCGCGTTCATCGTCTGGTTCTTCCGCGTCCGCAGCAACGCCGAGGTCCTCGCCCCGGGCAGCCACAAGTACCCGGTGGGCTTCGCCATCGGCGCCTGGGCCATCCCGCTCGCCATGTGGTGGCTGCCGCGCCGCATCACCCTCGACATCCACCGGGCCGGCGGCCCGTCCCGCGACGCCTGGCTGATCAACGCCTGGTGGCTCGTCTGGCTCGCCGACGGCCCGCTCTCGGTCGCCTTCCACTTCCTGGTCCTCGACCACTTCGACTACCGCAACCCGGTCGACCAGAGCCTCAACATCCTCGCCGCGATCCTCGCGATCGCGGTCATCCGCCGGGTGACCGCCGCGCAGCCGGCCGGGCCGCTGCCGTACTTCAACATGACCTGAGCCCCGGCCCCCCGCCGGAGGACCGGGGCACACCGTCAGCCGAGCGGGGTAAAGGCGAGGGAGAAGGCGGCCGGTGCCGCGTCGAGCCGGTGCCCGGGCAGCACGCCAGGTCCGCAGGACTGGGAGCCGATGCCGTGCTGGGCGTGGTCCAGGTTCAGCCACAAGGTGTCCCCCGGCACCAGGTCGGGGCGGTGCGCCGCCGCGTCCAGCTGCTCGGTGGTCCAGCGGCGGGCGGTGAACCAGAAGGCCGGCTCGCCCCCGATCCGTACCCCCGCGCTCCCGTCGGAGAGTTCCAGCCACCTCGTGTCGATCCGGGCGCCGTTCTCCTGCGGACGCACGTACGGCGTCTGGAGCCCGGCGACGGTCGACTCCCACCGGCCCAGCCGGGCGGCCGCCCTCGTGTCCGGGTACGCCTCACCGGGCCCACCCCCGTACCAGACCACCCGGTCGAGGGCGGCGGGCAGACCGAGCCTGACCCCGAGCCGGGGGAGCGGCACCGGCCACCCGCCCTCGGGGACCACCTCGACGTCGAGGCGCAGCGCCGTGCCGTCCGAGGTCCAGCGGTACGTGACGCCCAGGCCGAAGTCCCGGGCCGCGGGCGCCACCCGCGACCGTACGGTCAGGGTGTCCCCGGCGGTGCTCACCCCGTCGGTGCGGTGCCGCATCCGATGCAGGCCGAGCTCGCGCCAGAGCGGCCCGTACCGGACGTCGGGCTGCCAGGGCGCGCCCTCGTCGTTGTCGGTCGGCGCCCGCCAGACGTCGAGCCGGAGCCCGGTGACGGGCAGGGCGCCGAGGGTGAGCGGTTCGCCCGTGCGGGCGTCGAAGACACCGGGGCCGAGGGTGGTCCGGTCCGCCGCCGGGGCAGGACGGGCGCCGGTGAGGGCACGGAGCCGGGGCGCCGGGGCGGTGGTAGCCGGAATCTGCCCCCAGGCCACCTCGTGCCCGGCCGGCGCCCAGGCCGTGTCGTGGGCGAGGACGGCCCGTACCGTCCACACCGCCTCCGTGCCTGCCGGAGACGCGGGCGGCTCGGGCAGGTCGACCCGCGCGCTCTGCCCCGCGGCGAGCGCGGGCACCTCGAACGGGCCCTCGGCGAGGACCTCGCCGTCGGCCAGGAAGGACCAGGTGAAGGCGAGATGGGCGAGATCGGAGACATCATGGCCGTTGGTCACCGCGACCGTGCCCGGCTCCTCCCCGGGAGCGATCCGGACCGGCTCGATCACCTTCTTGTACTCGACGAGCCCCGGCGAAGGCGTCCGGTCGGGGAAGAGCAGCCCGTCGCAGACGAAGTTCCCGTCGTGCAGCTCCTCACCGAAGTCCCCGCCGTAACCGTGACCGTGGACGGGGTGGACGAGACCGTGGTCGATCCACTCCCAGACGAAACCGCCCTGGCAGCGCTCGTACCTCTCGAAGAGCCGCTGGTACGCGGCCAGTCCGCCGGGACCGTTGCCCATGGCGTGCGCGTACTCGCAGAGGACGAAGGGGAGTCGGCGCCGGGCCTCGGGGCCCTCGTCGGCACGCCGGCCGATCTCCTCGACCTCCGCGTGCGAGGGGTACATCCGCGAGTAGACGTCGGTGTCCGCGCAGGAGCGGTCGCCCTCGTAGTGCACGAGCCGGGACGGGTCGCGGTCGCGGATCCACTCCGCCATCGCGGTCAGTCCGGCGCCGGTGCCGCACTCGTTGCCCAGCGACCACAGGACGACCGAGGGGTGGTTCTTGTCCCGTTCGACGAGCCGGGCGGCCCGGTCGAGCAGGGCGGGGGTCCAGCGCGCGTCGTCGACCGGGTTGCCCCGCCACGCCAGCTCCTCGAAGCCGTGGGTCTCCAGGTCGCCCTCGTCGATCACCCAGAGCCCGTACGTGTCGCAGAGGTCGAGGAACGCGGGGTGCGGCGGGTAGTGGGAGGTGCGGACGGCGTTGATGTTGTGGCGCTTCATCAGCTCGACGTCCTCGCGCATGGTCGCGAGGTCGAGGGCGCGCCCGCGCTCCGGGTGGAACTCGTGCCGGTTCACGCCCCGGAAGAGGATCCGGCGCCCGTTGGCCTTGAGGACGCCGTCCTCGACGTACACCGAGCGGAAACCGATCCGCAGCGGGATCCGCTCGCCGCCGGCCGTGAGTTCGCCCTCGTACAGACGGGGGACCTCGGCGCTCCACGGCTCGACCGGGACGGTGGCGCTCTCGCCGGTCGCGAGGTCGAGCCCCAGCTCCGGCACGCGCACCCGGCCCGGCACGTCGCAGTCGACGCGCAGACCGCCCGTGCCCGGGACGTGGTCGTACGAGGCGTGGACGAAGAAGTCGCCGGGAGCGCCCTCCGGCCGGTGCAGCAGCGTCACGTCACGGAAGACGCCCGGCAGCCACCACTGGTCCTGGTCCTCCAGGTAGGAGCCGGAGGACCACTGGTGGACGCGGAGGGCGAGGACGTTGTCCCGTGCCTCCAGGAGGTGCCCGACGGCGAACTCGTGGGCGAGCCGGGAGCCCTTGAAGTCGCCCAGCTCCGTGCCGTTGAGCCAGACCCGGGCGCAGGACTCGACGCCGTCGAGGCGGAGCACCGCCCCGCCCTCCGCCGGCCAGTCGGCGGGCAGGTCGAAGCGGCGCAGATGGTCGCCGGTCGGGTTCTCGGCGGGGACGCGGGGCGGGTCGACGGGGAAGGGGTAGAGCACGTTGGTGTAGGCGGGGCCGCCGAACTCCTTGCCCTGGAGCACCCAGTGGCCCGGTACCGCGACCGTTCCCCAGCCGCTCGCGTCGAAGTCCGCGGCGGCGAAGGACTCGTCCTCGGCGCCGGCGGTGGGGGAGAGGCGGAAGGCCCAGTCGCCGTTCAGGGAGAGGGCGGGGGCGTCGGAGCGGGCGTACCAGGCGCGGGGCGGGAGCGTGCCGCGGTCGGGGGAGACGTCTTCGTACCAGGGCAGGGCGGACATGGTCCTCCTGTCGGAGAGGGTGGGGGCAAGGAGAGAGAGGGACGCTCGACGGCGCCGAAAGCGCTTGCCGCTCGCTGTTCATCCCAGCGCGCGGGACGGCCCCGCACAACCCCGCCCGGGCACCGGACCCTTGGACTCTTCACGGCCCACCTGGACAGCCCGACGAGCGGCCGCTTAGGGTCGGGGTCCGCATCACCGACGGGCACCGGACGCCCGGAACACCGGGAACAGCCGAGGAGCGCGCACGTGGTCACCCTCGCCGATGTCGCCCGCCACGCCGGGGTCTCGGCCAGCACCGTCAGCTACGTGCTGAGCGGCAAACGCTCCATATCCGCGCCCACCCGCGAGCGGATCCAGCACAGCATCGACACCCTCGGCTACCGGCCGCACGCCGGCGCCCGCGCGCTGGCCAGTAGCCGGACCGGCATCATCGCCCTGATGATGCCGCTCCGCACCGGCCTCTACGTGCCGGTCCTGATGGAGATTGCGATGGCCGTCACCACCACGGCCCGCGCCCACGGCCACGACGTCCTGCTGCTCACCGGCGAGGAAGGCCCCGAGGCCGTCCGCCGCGTCGAGGGCAGCGCCATCGCCGACGCCATGATCGTCATGGACGTCGGGATCGACGACCCCCGGCTCCCCTGCCTCCGGGCGGCCGAGCGGCCCTCCGTCCTCATCGGACTCCCCGGCGAAACGGCGGAAGCCGCCCAAGCCGTCGACGGAGCCGCCGGACTCGACTGCGTCGACCTCGACTTCGAGGCCGCCGGAGCCCGCTGCGTCGACCACCTCGCCGGCCTCGGCCACACCCGGATCGCCGTCCTCGGCGAACCACCCGCCGTCTACGCACGCGGTACGGGCTTCGCCGCCCGCACGCTCACCGGACTGCGCGCCGCCGCCGAAGCCCACGGCGCCGGGCTGCTCCACCGGCCCGTCGAAGGCACCTACGCGGCCGTCGCCGCCGCCGTCACCCGGATCTTCGAGGAGCGGCCCGGCACCACGGGCCTCGTCGTCCAGAACGAGGCCGCCGTCGAACCGCTGCTCGCGTTCCTGCGCCACCGGCGCCTCGCCGTCCCCGAGGACGTCTCCGTCGTCGCCATCTGCCCCGACCAGGTCGCGGTCCACGCCTCCGTACCGCTCACCGCCGTCGCCGTACCCGCGCGGGAGATGGGGCGGCTGGCCGTCGAGCGCCTCGTCCGACGGCTCGCGGGGAACGGCCCGGGAGGTACGGAGCTCATCGCGCCCCACCTCACCGCGCGCGCCAGCACGGGCCCCGCCTCCTCTCCCCGCACCCCCTTCACCGAGGACCGTCGTGGTCACGGCGGACACTGAACCCGGCGACAGCGCGGCGGAGTTCCGGGCCTTCTTCGAGCGCCACTACGCCGAACTCGCCCGCCTCGCCCATCTGCTGACCGGCGAGACCGACGCCGCCGACGACCTGGCCGCCGACGCCATGCTCGCCCTCTGGCACCGCTGGGACCGGGTCCGGGCCGCCGACCACCCCGCCGCCTACGCCCGGGGCGTCGTCGCCAACCTCGTCCGCACCCGGATCCGGGGCACCGTCCGCGAGCGGCGCCGGATCGCCGCCTTCTGGGACCGGCGGCCCGACCACACCGAGGACCCCGACGTCCCCGCCGTCGTCGACGTCCGGGTGGCGCTGCGCGCCCTGCCGTTCCGCAAGCGCGCCTGTGTCGTCCTCCGGCACGCCTTCGACCTCTCCGAACGCGACACCGCCCTCGCCCTCGGCGTCTCCGTCGGTACGGTCAAGAGCCAGACCGCCAAGGGCATGGCGGAACTCCAGCGGTTGCTCGGCCCCCGGGCCGCCTCCGAACTCGCCGCGGGAAGGCGCTGATGGACGAGACACGGCTCCGCCGCGAGCTGCGGGAGGCGGCGCTCGCGCACCGGCCCGACCACGCCCGGATCCTCGCCCGGGTGGAACGCGGCCTCGCCGTGCCCGGTCCTGCGACCCGGCCGCCCCGGCCGGCGGGCCGGTGGAGCGGCCGGCGTTGGACGGCGGTCGTGGCCGTGACCGCGGCCGTCGCCGCGGTGGTCGGCCTCGGTGGGCTCGCGGCGACCACCCTGGGGGAGCGCCCGGCCGGGCCCGCCACCACGGTGCCCGCGCCCGGCCCGACGGCGCGGGTGACCGCGTCGATCGACCCCGGCAGCAACCGCTGGTGGGCGCAGAACGATCTCGCCCTGACGACGGACACCCCGGTCGGCGGGCTCACCGTCGAACTGCGGATCGCCCGCACCCCCGGGGTGGTGAGCACGGGCCACTGGCGCACCCGCCCCGCCGAGGACTTCACCGTGACGGCGACCGAGGAGACCGGCGCCCTGGTCTACCGCTGGACCCTGAAGCCGGGCCGTACGGTCCCGCCGGGCCCCCATGTCTTCGCGGGCCAGTACAACCACGCCGAAGGGGTACGGGACGCCTCGGCCGACACGTACACCATCGTCCTGACCGGCCCCGACGGCGGCCGGACCACGCTGCGGGGCGGCTTCGGGGCGGCCGCGAAGTGAGCGGCCGGGCGCGGACGCGGGGCCGTCACGCCCCCGTCGTGGAGCCGGGCCGGACGATCATCAGGACGACGACGACCGCCCAGAGGACGTTGAAGACGCCGGTGAGCATCGCGAGACGGGACGCCGTGGGCCGCGCCTCCTCCTCCGTCGACGTGCCCTCGGCCAGGGCGAGCAGGCGCCGCTGGCCGGGCAGGACGGCGAGCCCGAGGAGGGCCGCGGCGACCGTCGTCAGGACGAGCGAGGCGATCAGCCAGGCGTCGGTCAGGACGCCGAGCTGGGCGCCCGTGGCGATCCCGAACACCGGCACGACGACCCCCGCGACGGCGTAGACGGAGCAGACGCGGTGCAGGAGGACGGCCGTCCCGAGTCCCTCGGGGCGGCCGTCCGGCGTCCCGCCGCGGCAGGCCCTCAGCGCGTGGCGCGGGAACATCGACGCGGCCACGGCGATCGACCCCACGGTGAGGATCGCCACGAGGACGTGGACGGACAGCAGGAACTTGGTCACGGCGAGAAGCCTCCAGCTCGGCCCGATATGTTGGCTGCCAATACGTACAGCGCCAATACATACACTGCCTACCGGTCTTGTGGGTAGGCTGCCTACCCATGAAGGCGGACGCGGTGCGAGGGCACCTGGACGGACTGTTGCTCGCGGTGCTCGAACAGGGACCGCTGCACGGCTACGCGATCATCGCCGCGGTGCAGAGCCGCAGCGGCGGCGTGCTCGAACTGCGCACCGGCACGATCTACCCGGCCCTCAACCGGCTTGAGCGGACCGGCCTCCTGAGCAGCAGCTGGCAGTCCTCGGGCGAACGGCGGCGGCGGGCCTACGAGCTGACCGACGCGGGCCGCCGCACACTGGCCGGCGAACGGACGGCGTGGAACGAGTTCACCGCCGCCATCGGCTCGGTCCTGAACCCCGTCACGCCGCCGCCCGGGCTCGCCACATGAGCGCCGCCGGGCAGGACGCCACCGGCCAGGACGCCACCGGGCAGAACGCCCCTGCCCAGGACGCCACCGACCCCGTCCGGGAGTACGTCGCGGACCTCACGGCCGCCCTCCACGGACCGCCGGCCGCCAAGGCCCGTCTTGTCGAGGAGATCCGCGGCGGCCTCCTGGACACGACCGACGCCCACGCCGACCGGGGGCTGCCCCACCACCATGCGTTCCGTGCGGCGGTACGGGAGTTCGGGTCCGTCGACGAGCTCGTACCCGGCTGCCAGCGGGAACTGACCCTCGCCCAGGCCCGGCACACCGCCCGCTCCGTCGCCCTCACCGCCCCCTTCCTGATCGCCTGCTGGTACCTGGCGGCGACCCCAGGCCCCGAACCGGCCGGTCCGGTCCCCCGCGCCGCTCAGCTCCTGGCCGTGAACGCGGCAGGCGTCGCGATCGTCGCCACCCTGCTCGCCGCCGCGGCCCTGGCCGCCACCGGCACCCTCGCCCGCCGCCTGCCCACGCCGCGCCGACTGCCGCTCGTGGTCGCCTGGACCGGAACCACCGCCGGTGTCGCCATGGCGGTCACGACGCTCGCGCTCGCCACCGCGGCCGCCCTGGCCGTGAACTGGCCCCTACTCGCCTGCGCCGGCGTCCTCGCGGCCGCCTCCCACGCCGCGGTGGCGACCTCGGCCCGCGCCTGCCGCCGGTGCGCCCGCCTGCCCGCGTAACTCTCCTTCGGCAGACGGGCAACCCTTCTTCGGTCGGTGGCGACCCAGTGGCAACCGGGAGCCGCCCCGTACCGCCCGCAACGAAGGAGCCGCACGCCGATGAGCTCGTACGACACCTCCGCGCACCCCTCCGAGCACCCCTCCCCGCACCCCCTCCGCCGCCGCGCCCTCCTCGGCGCCGCCGTCGCCGGCACCGCCCTCGCCGCCACCGCGGGCCTCACGCCCGGCACCGCGTCGGCCGCCGGGTTCGGCTGGAGCGACGACGGCGCCCAGTACGTCGTCGACACCGGCGCCGGACTCGTCCTCAAGGTCTCCAAGTCGACCGGCGACCTCACCTCCCTCGTCTACAAGGGCAAGGAGTACGAGGGCTACGGCGGCAAGCACTCGCACGTCGAGTCCGGCCTCGGCGCCTCCACCGTCACCCTCAGGCAGACCGGCTCCACCGTCCTCGTCACCGTCCTCCACGGCACGCTCCGCCACTACCTCGCCGTCCGCTCCGGCCGCAACAACGTCTACCTGTGGACCGACAAGGCCGACACGTCCTTCACGGCCACCCGCTTCATCGCCCGCGTCAAACCCGGCATCTTCCCCAACGAGGGGCCCGACTCCTGGGTCGAGGGCGCCGACACCGTCATCGAGGCCGGGGACGTCTGGCAGCGCGCCGACGGACACACCAGGTCCAAGCACTACTCCGGCGTCCGCGTCATGGACTACGACCACATCGGGTACACCACCGGGAGCGTCGGCCTGTGGATGGTCCGCTCCAACCACGAGAAGGCATCCGGCGGGCCCTTCTACCGTTCCCTGCTCCGCCACTCCAACGAACTCGGCGTCGGCCTGTACGAGATCCTCCATTACAACCAGTCCCAGACCGAGCCGATGCGCTTCGGCCTCCAGGGTCCCTATCTGCTCGCCTTCACCGACGGCGGTACCCCCGACCCCGCACTCTTCGCCGCGAACCACGACACCTCGTGGGTGGACGGCCTCGGCATCCCCGGCTGGGTCGGGGCCGCCGGCCGGGGCAGGGTCGCGGGCGTCGGACTCCAGGGCATGGCGGCCGGACACGCGTACACCGTCGGCTTCGCCAACGCCGACGCCCAGTACTGGGCCCGCGCCGCCACGGGCACCGGCGCCTTCTCCTGCCGGGGGATGCTCCCCGGCACGTACACCCTCACCGTGTACAAGGGCGAACTCGCCGTCCACACAAGCTCGGTGTCCGTGGCCGCCGGCGCCGCCACCGCCCTCCACACGATCACCCTCACCAACGACCCGAGCACCGCGCCCGCGCTCTGGCGGATCGGCGACTGGGACGGCACCCCCGGCTCCTTCAAGAACGCCGCCCTCATGACGTACGCCCACCCCGCCGACGTCCGGGCCGCACCCTGGACCGGGAACGTCGTCCTCGGCGGCGGAGACGTGTCCGCCGCCTTCCCCTGCTACCTGTGGAAGGGCGTCAACGACGGCGTCCTCGTGTACTTCCGGCTCACCGCTGCCCAGGCCGCCGCCGCACACACCCTGCGGATCGGGGTCACCACGGCCTTCCTCAACGGCCGCCCCCAGGTGACCGTCAACGACTGGGCCTCCGCCGTCCCCTCGCCGCCCGCCCAGCCCTCGACCCGGTCGCTGACCAACGGCTCCTACCGGGGCAACAACCACACCTTCACGTACGTCGTCCCGGCGAGCGCCTGGAAGACCGACCCCAGCCAGTACAACGTGCTCCGACTGAACGTCGTCAGCGGGTCCTCCGGCACCGGCTTCCTCAGCCCCGGCACCGCGATCGACTGCGTCGACCTGCTGCCCTGACCACAGGAGCCGGTAGCCGGTAGCCCTCGCATTGACATCGTCACTGCGTGAATCGTCATGATCTTGGTGTTGGTGCCGTCCAGGTCCCCGATGCCAAGCTCGGTCCATGGACATCTTCAAGACGACGCACGGTGCGGTGCGGGGCTTCCGGGCCTCCGCCGACGTCGTCGCCGCGCTCGGCATCCCGTACGCCGCACCGCCGTTCGGCGCCCGCCGGTTCCGGGAGCCCGCCCCCGCCACCGTGTGGGCGGGCGTGCGGGACTGTACGGCCTTCGGCCCCGTCGCCCCGCAGTCGGCGGAGCTGCCCGGCGCCCCCGTGTGGTCGCCGGGCGACGAGGACATCCTCACCGTCAACATCTGGACGCCGGTTCCCGACGGAGGCGGCCTGCCCGTCCTGGTCTGGATCCACGGCGGCGCCTACACCTTCGGTTCCTCGGCCCAGCCCGACTTCGACGGCGCCGCGCTCGCCCGCGCCGGTCTGGTCGTGGTCACCCTCAACTACCGCATCGGCTTCGAGGGTTTCGGCCACGTCCCCGCCGACGGGGCCACCGCCCACCCCGACAACCGGGGCCTGCTCGACCAGGTCGCGGCCCTGCGCTGGGTGCGGGAGAACATCGCCGCGTTCGGCGGCGACCCCGGCAACGTCACGCTCGCCGGCCAGTCGTCGGGGGCCGCCTCGGTCGCCTGCCTCCTGGTGATGGACCGCGCCCGCGGCCTCTTCCACCGGGCCATCGCCCACAGCCCCGCCAGCCCCTGCTACCCGCGCGACATCGCCGCCGCGACCACCCGCGAAGTGGCCGCGGCGGCCGGCTGCCCCGCCACGCCCGAAGGGCTGACGTCCGCTTCCCCGCAGGCCCTGGTCCTCGCGTCCGACCAGGTGGTCGACGCCTACCGGCGGGACCCCGCGTCCGGGTCCCGGCACTACGACCCCTCGCTCTACGCCCCCGTCCTCGACGGCGACGTCCTGCCCACCGACCCCCTCACCGGGGTGGCCGAGGGACGGACCGGGGGAGTGGACCTGCTCGTCTGCCACACCACGGAGGAGTACCGCCTGCTCGACGCCGTCGGCAGCAGCGCGAAGGTCACCACCGAGGAGCAACTGGACCGCTTCGCCGCTGACTTCGGGCTCCCCGACGGTCTGGTGGCCGGTTACCGTACCGCGCTGCCCGGAGCGCCGGTGCTCGACGTCTACCTCGCCGTCTTCGGCGACCTCCTGTTCGCGGAGTACGCCCACCGGCTCGCCGAGGTGCACGCCCGCGCCGGCGGCCGGGCGTTCCTCGCCCGCTTCGACCGCCGGCGCACCGGCCCCGAGGGGCTCGTCCGGGCCTGGCACTGCGCCGACATCCCCTTCGCCTTCGGCAACGTCGACGACGAGCACCTCGCCTTCCTCATCGGCGGCGCCCCCACCCCCGAGGACCACCGGCTCGCCGACCGCATGGTGCGCGCGTGGGCCGACTTCGCCGCCACCGGAGACCCCGGCTGGCCGGCGGTCGACGACTCCGCCACCCACGCCCGGACATGGAGCACTGCCGACACCCCCGCCGCCGACGTCGCTGCCGCTCCCCGCGCCCTGTGGGCCGTGGCCCGCTTCCCGCTCCTGCGCCCGTGAACGGGAAACCACCGGGCCCCCGCACAGAGGCCCGGTGGTGGGACGGTCCCGTCAGGGGCAGGGCCTCCGGGGCGTCCAGTCGCCCAGGTACACCGCCGCCGTCGCCCGCGCAGCGCCCGCGGGCGCGAGCTGGGGCCGGTTCTCCGGAACGGTGATCCGGGCGCCCGGCCCTGTGTTGCGGTACTCGGCGAAACGTTGCGCCTGCCAGGGATGGGCGTCCCGCATGTTCGCGTACGGGATGGCGGCGTCGACACCCGCGCCGAGGACGCTGTCCCGGACGACGAGCGACGGCCAGGCGGTCTGGTCCGAACTCGGGACCCACGGCCGGGCCAGCTTGTAGTAGCCGTCCGGGGCCGAGCTGCTGACCCGGCAGCGGGCGGCGAGGAACCCGTACGGGTTCGCCCGGGCCGTGGACGGGGCGAACACGAAGCCGTGCGGCGCCGACGCCAGGTCCGGGCGGAGCAGCGTCCGGAAGTGGCAGTGCTCGAAGACGGCCGTGGCCCTGCCGAAGACGAAGTCGACGTCACCCTCCACGTAGCAGTGGGCGAAGTACTGGCGGGCGAAGGCGGACAGGGCCGTGGAGTCGGCGTACAGGGTGTCCTGGTGACCGAGGAAACGGCAGTGGAAGAAGGCCGACCGGTCGCCCTGCACCTTGAGGGCGACCGCCTGGGTGCCGGGGTTCCCGGGCAGGTCCGTGCGGAGGAAGTCGTTGGCGAAGGTGACCCCCTGCGCGGTGAAGCCGTCGGCCTGGACGGTGGTCGTGGCGGAGCCGGAGGTGCCGTACGTGCCGCCCTCCGGCCGGGGCGTCCCGGCGGCGTTGTCGTACACCACGGCGACGTCCCGGGGGTCGCCGCTCGCGCCGATCCAGGTCATGCCGGTACGGGAGGCACCGACGGCGACCGTCTCCCGGTACGTGCCGGGGGCGAGCACCAGGGTCCAGCCGGGCCCGTCGGCGGCGGTGACCGCCGCCTGGACCGTGGTGTGGTCGCCGAGACCGCCGGGGTGCACGTACAGCGTCCGCCCGGTGAGCCTGGCGGCGGGCGAACCGAACCGGCCGAAGGGTCCGCGGTGCGGCCGGGGCGAGGCCGCGGCGGGTGCGGCCGGCAGGGCGAGGGCGAGCGCGGCTCCGGCGCCGCCGAGGAGCAGGGAGCGGCGTCCTGGGACGGCTCCGGTGGAGTGCGAGGGCATACGGGTCCTCCTGGAGTGGGGAAGCTCAGCGGGAACGGCCGGCGCCCGCGCCGAGACCGACGAGCCAGGGCACGGCCCTCGGGTGGTCGACCCGGGTGCGCAGGACGGGCGTCCAGCCCGCGTCGGCCCGCAGCAGCTCCTCGGGGAACTGCGTGTTGTGGACGGCGAGGAGGTCCACCGGCCTGCCGTTCACGTAGTTGCCCGTGGTGGTGACGGGCGCGTCCTTCCACTTCTTCAGGATCTTCCCGGCCGGCACCCCCTCGGCCAGCGTGAACGCGTTCCTCTCCGCGACGAGTTGGGACTCCTGCCCGATGCCGAGGCTGTACGCGTAGGTCGGACTCGGCACCACGAAGTGGTTGTTGTACGCGTCGACCTGACCGAACCGGACCCGGGGCGCCCGCTCGATCACGTTCTTGAAGAGGTTGTGGTGGAGGGTGACCCGCAGCTTCCCCCGGTCGGTGGCGCCCGCGCTGTCGCTGTTGCCGATCATCAGGGTCTTGTCGTGGTCGGTGAACACGTTCCAGGAGACCGTGACGAGGTCCGCGCCCCGCACCACGTCGAGCTCACCGTCGTGCTGCTGGTACACCTCCCCGTAGTACGAGGGCAGCGAACTGTCCGGGTGGGCGCCGTCGGTGAACGTGTTGTGGTCGATCCACACATGGGTGGAGCCGTACACGACGAGGCTGTCGTACTCGGAGTTCCACGCCCCGGTCGCGCCGTCCGTCGGGTCCCACTGCGGGAAGCAGTCGAGCGGGCTCTCCAGGGTGAGGTCGCGGATCACGACGTTGTCGACGGCCTGCACCTGGAGGCTGCCGCCGGTGATCCCGGCGTGCCCGCCGACACCGGTGATGGTGGTGTTCGACGGCACCTTGACCTTGATGGCCTGGCCCTGGGCGGTCGCGGACGCGGCCCGCAGGTCCTCCTGGGGGCCGCTGACCTCGTTCTCGTACCCCCAGACGGCCGGGTCGTAGTCGGCGAGGTAGCGGGCGAAGTCGTAGCCGGGGGCCTCGAAGGCGGCGCAGCCGGCGGCGGTGGCGTTCAGCGTGCCCACCACCTTGACGATCCTCGGCTCGGTGCCGGGCACGGCGAGCGCGGCCCGGAACTCCTCCCAGGTGGTGACGGTGAAGACCCGGGAGGCGTCGGCGGCGGCCCCGCCGGTGGTGCCGGTGCCCGCGGACGCCCAGCCGTCACCGGCCGGCAGGGTCGCGCGGGCCGGGTCGGCGCCGGGGCGGTGACCGGAGTGCGCACCGGCCGCGGGGGCGGTGACCGTCAGGGCGAGCGCGGTCGCGGCCACCACTCCCAGCTGCTTGCGTCGGTTCATGGACGGCTCTCCTCGGCATCGGGCCAGGTGATCAAATCGGTGGGGATCTCGTCGTCCAGGCGGCGCGTCTCACGCGGCGCGAGGACATGGGTGCGGAGCAGCTCGGCGGCGACCAGACGGGCCACCTCGATCGCGCCCGGCGGGTTGAAGTGGGTGTTGTCCTGCTCGGTCGCGGTCCAGTTGAAGTACGTCTTCGTGGCCTCGGGGCCGAGCCGCTGCCACAGCGCGAGCGACAGCGCCTCGACGTCGAGGAGCGGGACGTCCGACGCGCGGGCGGTCTCCCGCATCGCCGCCGGGTAGGCGCCGTGCGTCCGCAGCGCGGTGCCGTCGGCGCCGAACTTCCGCCGCTCCACGGAGGTGGCGAGCACCGGGAGGGCGCCCCGGGACCGCGCGCCCTCGACGAAGACCCGCAGGTTGTCCTGGTAGGTCGTCCACGGTTCGGTGTAGCGGGTGGGGTCGGCGGTCTTCTGGTCGTTGTGGCCGAACTGGACCAGGAGCAGGTCGCCGGGCCGTATCGCCGTCAGGATCGCGTCGAGGCGTCCCTCGTCGAGGAAGCTCTTGGTGCTGCGCCCGTTGACGGCGTGGTTGGCGACCCGTACGCCCCGGTGCAGGAAGAAGGGGAGGGCCATGCCCCAGCCGGTCTCGGGCGCGGCGTCGGCGTACTTCTGGGCGGCCGTGGAGTCGCCCGCGAGGAAGAGGGTGCGCATACGGGGGTGTCCTTGGGAACGGGCCGTGGGGGCCCCGGCCAGGGCGAGCGCGAGGCCCGCCCCGGCCGTGACCACCGCGCGGCGGCCTACGCTCACGGGTTCTGCTGCTTCCACTCGGCCTGCGCCGTGTTCAGCTGCTCGGCCAGGTGGTCGAGGAACGCCTTGGCGGTGGACGTGCCGAGCAGCACCTTCTGGAAGCCGGACTCGTTCTCGGCCTTGGAGATGCTGTTCCAGTCCGGCAGGTAGTACGGCAGCTCCACGATGGTGGCCTCGCCGCTGAAGAGGACCTCCGCGCCCAGCTTGGTCGGCTCGGACTCCTTGAGCCACGGGTCCTTGGCGGCGTCCGTGTTGGCGGGGATGGCGCCGGCCGACTTGTTCCACTTGCTGTTGGAGGCGTGCGAGGCCGCGAACTCGATGAACTTCCAGGCGGCGGCCTTGTTCTTGCTCGTGGAGAACAGGCCGAGACCGTCGACCGGGTTGGAGACCTGCACCCGGGTCCCGTCGTCGAGCGTCGGGTTCGGGATGCCGCGGAACTTGTCCGTGCCGAGCGCCTTCACATGGTCCTGGTAGGAGCCCAGGTTGTGGTTCAGCATGCCGATCTCGCCGCTGTCCCACTGGGCGACCATCTTGGTGAAGTCGTTGTTGACGTCGGCGGCCGGGGTGGTCCTCTTGAACAGGCCGGCGTACTTCTCCAGGGCCGCCACGTTCTTCGGGTCGTTGACGGTGGTCTTCTCGCCGTTCCAGAAGCTGGTGATGCCGCTCTGGCCGTACATGGCGTCCAGGGCCTGCGCGATCGAGCCCGCGCCGCCGCGGATCGTGTAGCCGAAGCGGTTCTTGTCGGCGGCGGTCAGCTTCTCGGCCGCCGCGTAGAACTTCGACCAGGTGGACGGCTCCGGCAGACCGGCCGCCTTGAACAGGTCGGTGCGGTAGTAGAGGACGCCGTTGCTGGCGGAGGTGGGGACGGTGAACAGCTTGTCCTGACCGCCCGCCGCCGTGACGCTCGTGACCATGGCGGTGTTCAGCTTGCCCTTGAGCGAGCTGGCCTCGATACGGGCGTCCAGCGGCTCCAGGGCGTTCTGCGCGGCGATCCCCGCGAGCATCGCCGCGCCGACGCCGCCCACGTCCGGCAGGCCACCGCCCTGGATCGCGGTGTCGTACTTGGACTGGACCTCCTTGGAGGCGATCCCGACGTACTCGACGTCGATGTCGGGGTTCGCCTTCTCGAAGTCCGCGATGATCTCCTTCCAGACGTCGGTGCGGACACCGCCGTTGTTGTCCCAGAAGGTGATCTTTCCCTTGCCCGATCCCTCGGTGCCCTTGCCGCCCGCGCCGCTGCCGTCGTCACCGCAGGCGGTGGCGGTCAGGGCGAGGACACCGGACAGGGCGAGGGCGAGGGCGGCTCTGCGCCGTCCGCCGGGGAAGATGGTCATCGTCGGCTCTCTTCTCTCGGGGTGTTGCGGGGACTTGCGGGGGATGGGACGAAATGTGGGGGAGTTCAGGGGGAGTTGCAGGGGCCGTTCAGGCGGGGGTGACGCGGAAGGCGGAGAACACGGCCGTCCCGGCCTGTCCCGCGCCCTCCGGCGCCCCGGCGAACAGGCCGAGCAGCGCACCGACCCAGCGCCAGGGCGTGGCGGCGAACTCCGGCCCGAGACGGACCGGGCCTCCGGAGTGGTCGGAGGCGTACGAGAAACGGCAGCGCGCGTCCGCAGTGACCTCGATCCGTAAGCGGATCCGGTCCCCGGACACGGGCAGCGCGTGCGCCGCGTCCCGTTCCCGGTCGGCGTTTCCCGGGGCGAAACGATGGACCAGACGGGCCGTGCCGTCCGGGGCCCGTTCCAGACCGATCCACGCGTACGCGTCGCCGAGGACGACGAGCCCCGCGCGGGCCCCCGGCGCCGCGGAGTCCAGCCGCAGCCCGACCTCGGCCACGAGGGCCCCGGCCGGCAGCCGCTGGGTGAGTACGTGCGGCACACTCCGCAGGTCGTCGAGGCGGTCCGTACGCACACAGCCGAGCCGGAGTCCGTCACCGGCGTGCTGACTGGCCCAGCCCTCCGCCGGGTTGGCGGTCCACTGCCACTGGCGGCCGAACCGCCCGCCGGGGAACGTGTCGTCCACGGCGGGCCGCGCCGGCGGCTGCTCCGGCAGGTCCGGCTTGCGGTGGACCCGGACCGGGGCGCCGCCGTCGCCGAGCACCGGCCAGCCGTCCGCGCCCCAGCGCATCGGCTGGAGGTGGACGATCCTGCCGTGCGCGCCCGACTGCTGGAAGTGCAGGAACCAGTCCTCGCCGCGCTGGGTGCGCACCCAGCCGCCCTGGTGGGGGCCGTTGACGTCGGTGTCGCCCTGCGCGAGGACGATCCGCTCCTCGTACGGGCCGAAGAACGACCGCGACCGGAACGCCCCCTGCCAGCCGGTGGCCACGCCCCCGGCGGGCGCGAGGATCCAGAACCGGCCGTCGTGCCGGTACAGCTTCGGGCCCTCCAGGGTGAACCAGCCCGGGATCCGGTCGGCGTCGACGAGGACCCGGCCCTCGTCGAGCACTTTCGTGCCGTCCGGGCTCATCCGGTGTCCGACGAGCCGGTTGTTGAACCCGGCGCGGGACTTGGCGAAGGCGTGGACGAGATACGCCTCGCCCGACTCCTCGTCCCACAGCGGGCAGGCGTCGATCAGGCCCCGGCCCGCCTTCACCAGGTGCGGTGCCGTCCACGGGCCGCGCACGGAAGGGGCGTTGACCTGGAATATCCCGTGGTCGGGGTCGCCCCAGAAGATCCAGAACCGCCCGTCGTGGTGGCGGAACGAGGGCGCCCACACTCCCCGGTCGTGCCGGGGCTCGGTGAACGCGGCGGCCGGTTCGAGCCGCTCGAGAGCGTGGCCGACGAGCGTCCAGTTGACCAGGTCCCGGGAGTGCAGCAGCGGCAGACCGGGGGCGCGGCCGAAGCTGGACGCGGTCAGGTAGTAGTCCTCGCCGACCCGCAGCACGTCCGGGTCGGACCAGTCGGCCGCCAGGACCGGGTTGCGGTACGTACCGTCGCCCAGGTCACCGGTGGCGGGCGCCGCGCTCACGACGCCACCGCCTTGCGGACCAGGGCCGCGGCCCCGTCCCGGTCGAGGCGGCCGTCGGCGACGACGGTCACCACCCGCCGTACGAAGGTCTCCCCGTCCGCCACCGCGAGCCGTGCGCCGTGGGCGAGGGAGGAGCCGACCCCCGGGTACTCGGCGGCGCGGACGAACCACGGGTCCTCCCGGGTCCGCGCGGTCGCCCCGGCGAACACAAGCGTCCAGCCCTCGCCGGCCAGCGCCACCCAGTCGGAGCGGACCCCGTGCACCGCCTCCTCGCCGTCCGCGTCCGACCCGAACACCACGGGCGCCGCCGCCTCCTTCGGCGCGCGCCAGAAGAAGCCGCCGTACGCCGCGCCGAGCCGGCCGTTCGTCGCGGGGCTGCCGATCGACAGGTCACGGCCCGCGGTGTTGGTGAGGGAGAACGTGAGGTCGAGCGCCCAGGCGGAGTCGGTGAGCGGGACGGCCGCCACGGTCCGGTGCTCGCGCAGGAGCCGCTCGCCGCCGGCCGTCCAGCTCAGCTCCTCCACGAAACCGTCCGGGTCGCGCAGCTTGAACCCGTCGTGCCGCTGCACGCCGTGGTTGTCGAGGGCCACGGAGCCGCGGTCGCGGACGAAGGTGCGTCCGCCCCAGAAGTTGCGGCCCGCGACATCGGGCACCGCGACGCCCGCGCCCAGGTGGTGCGGGTGGTCCTCGGGCACCGTCTCGGTCACCGGCCGCCCGCCGAGGGTGGTGACGGGGTGGAGGTACGGCCGGGGGGAGTGATCGAGGGCGAGGTCGGGCCGAGTGGTGTAGCGGGCGACGGGACGGCCCGCGCAGCGCAGGACCGTCGGGGTCTCGGGGGTCATCGGACCTCCGCCCGGGTCGACGGCGCCCAGGCGGCGCCGAGTTCGGAGAACAGCCGCAGCCCGTCGGCGCTGGCGTCCACCAGCGTGTCGACACCGTCGACGACCCGGCGCGGCGCGCTCTCGCCGGGTTCGGTGTGCCAGTGCGCGGCCGGGATCGCCAGCGGGTCGGGAGCCGTCCGTACGGCCTCGACGACCCGCATGAACGCCCCGGTCGCCGCCGGCGGCACGCACAGCGGCTCGCCGTCGGTGAGGTGCGCGACGAGGTTCTCCAGGAGGTCGGTGCGGCCGTACTCGGTCTCCACCGGGCCGTGCCCGGCACGCTGTACGAGGACCCGGTCCTGCCGGTACCAGAAGGTGATCCGGCCCTGGCTGCCGTGGACGATGACGTACGGCTCCGAGGACGTCTCGGCGCACAGCGTCGCCGCGACGGTGACCTGGGTGCCGGCCGAGGTCACCACCCGTACCGCGGAGGTGTCGTCGGACTCGATGGCGTGGGCGTGCAGCAGCTCCGTCTCGATGTGCTCGACGTCCTCCGCCCGGGTCGAGCCGGACAGCGCGAGCGCCGTGGCGACGGCGTGCGCGAGGGGGTTGGTGAGCGCCCCGTCGACGACGTCGACCCCGCCGAGCCGCCGGTGCCCCGCCCAGGGGGCGCGCCGGAAGTACGCCTCGTCGCGGACCCAGGCCCCGGCCGCGCCGACCCCGAGGAGTTCACCGATCGCGCCCTCCTCGACCAGTCGGCGGATCGCGGGCACCGCGTGCGAGCCGAGCGACTGGAAGCCGATCTGGCAGGCCACCCCGGCCGCGTCGACACCCTCGGTCATCCTGCGGAACTCCGCGAACGACGGGGCGGGGGGCTTCTCCAGGAGGATGTGCGCCCCGTGCCGGGCGGCGGCGAGGGTCATGTCGGTGTGGGTCTGGATGGGGGTGCTGAGCACGGCGATCCGGGCGCCGGTCGAGGCGAGCAGCGCCTCGAAGTCGGCGGACTGCTCCGGCTCCCCGATGCCGTCGAGCTCGTCCGCGTCGAGCGGCCGCAGCTCGCACACCCCGGCGAGGCGTACGAGGCCCCGCTCCTCCAGGCGGCGGATGTTGAGGAGGTGGCTGCGGCCGTGGCCGCGGGCGCCCGCGAGAACGACCGGCAACGGGGCTCGGGTGGTGACGTCGTTCATGTCTTCCTTGTTCGTGTGGTGGAGACTCATCCCTTCACCGCCCCCGCGCTGAAGCCGGTGACCAGCCACTTCTGGATGAACCCGAAGACGATGACGACGGGGACGGCGGCGATGACCCCACCCGCGGCGAGCGCCCCGAGGTCGACGCTGTCGGCGCCCATGAGGGTGTTCAGGCCGACCGGGATCGTCTGCTTGTCCTGGCTGCTGAGGAACATCAGGGCGAAGAGGAAGTGGTTCCAGGCGTGCACGAAGGCGAACGAGCCGACGGCGACGAGACCGGGCCTCAGCAGCGGGAGGACGACGATCAGGAAGGCGCGGAAGCGGTTGCAGCCGTCGACCCAGGCCGCCTCCTCGAGGGAGTACGGCACGTTCCTGATGAAGCCGCTGATGAGGATCATCGACAGCGGCAGCTGGAAGACGGTCTCGGCGATGATCACACTGCTCAGGGAGTTGATCATCCGCAGCTCGGCGAAGATCTGGAACAGCGGGACGAGGAGCAGGGCGCCCGGCACGAACTGGGAGCAGAGCAGGGCCAGCATGAAGCCCTTCTTGATCCGGAAGTCGAAGCGGGCCAGCGCGTAGCCGCCGGCGAGGGCGACGAGGGTGGTGCTGATGAGCACCGCGACGCCGATGAGCAGGCTGTTCTGGAAGAAGACGCCGAAGCTGCGCTCGTTCCACACCTTCTCGAAGTGCGCGCTCGTCATCGGCCAGGGCAGCAGCGAGGTGGACCCGGTGGGGCGGACGGCGAAGAGCAGGATCCAGTAGAAGGGGATCAGGGTGAAGAGGAGGTAGATCCCGAGGGGCAGGTAGATCTGCCAGCGGGGCACCTCGTCCCGGGCCCGGTGCTTGGAGCGGGCGGCGGCGGGCGGGGTCCGGTCGGGCGGCTGCGCGGCCCGCCGCGGGGTCACGCCGGCCGGGGCCGGGCTGAGGGTGGACTCGGTTGTCACTTTCCGTCGCCTCCGAACTTGCTCAGGCGCAGGTAGACCATGGAGCAGAAGAGAAGGATCACGAACGCCACCGTGGTGAGGGCGGAGGCGTATCCGAAGTTGTGGGCCTCGACGCTGGTCTCGGCGATGTAGAGCGGCAGCGTGGTCGTCACGCCCGCGGGGCCGCCGCCGGTCAGCGTGTACAGCAGGTCGACGTTGTTGAACTCCCACACCGCGCGCAGCAGCGTGGAGAGGACGATCGCGTCCCGGATGTGGGGCAGGGTGATGTGGACGAACTGGCGGACCCGGCCCGCCCCGTCGACCTCGGCCGCCTCGTACAGGTCCTTCGGTACGGACTGGAGGTCGGCCAGGATGAGGATGGCGAAGAAGGGCACCCCGCGCCAGAGGTCGGCGACGATCGCCGCGGGGAACACGGTGGCCGTGTCGGACAGCCAGGACGTGCCGTACGTGCCGAGGCCCATGTCCGCCAGATAACGGCTGATGCCCGTCTGGGAGTTGTAGAGCAGCACCCAGATCGCGGAGGTGAGCACGCCCGAGACGGCCCACGGCGAGAAGACCAGGGCCCGGCCAAGGGCGCGGCCGACGAACGTCTGGTTCACGATCAGGGCGAGCGCGAGACCGAAGAGGAGCTGGAGCGTCACCTCGACGACGACCCACTTCAGGCTGAAGGTCAGCGTCCCCCAGAAGTGCGGGTCCTCGGTGAAGATCCGGGTGAAGTTCTCCAGACCGGCGAAGCCGTTCCGCCAGGGCTTCGTGGGGTTGTAGTGCTGGAGGCTGTAGTAGAAGACGCTGAGCACCGGATAGGCGATGAAGCCCAGCATCAGCAGCCCGGCGGGGGCGATGAGCAGGTACGGCAGTCGGCGGGGGGCCGCTCCCGTGCGGCGGCGCCCCCGTGCCGTGACTGCTTGGGGCGGTGGGGTCACAGCTGAGGCCATGACGGCGGCTCCGTTCTCGGTGAAGCGCTTCGCGAACGACGTTCGAGATTTCGGACAGGTCGGACGGGCTGCGGGCGCGGTGGGACGGGTGGAGCTGGTGGGGCGGGTGGAGCTGATGGGGCTTCCGGCTCGAACCGGTGGGTTTCCGGGGGCGGATCTCAGCCCGCGTACGGATCGGGGGTGGCGCCCGGCCGGGCCAGGAACTCGAAGTCGCAGCCGGTGTCGGCCTGGGAGATCTGTTCCATGTAGAGCGCGCCGTAGCCGCGCTCGTACCGCGCCGGCGGGGGTGTCCACGCGGCCCGGCGGCTCTCCAGCTCCTCGTCCGCGACGTGCAGGTGGAGGGAGCGTGCCGCGACGTCGAGGGTGATCGTATCGCCCGTGCGGACGAGGGCAAGGGGTCCGCCGACATGGGACTCGGGCGCCACGTGCAACACACACGCCCCGTAGCTCGTCCCGCTCATCCGGGCGTCGGAGATCCGCACCATGTCCCGTACCCCCTGCTCCAAGAGGTACCGGGGGATGGGCAGCATGCCGTACTCCGGCATCCCGGGCCCGCCCTTGGGGCCCGCGCCGCGCAGCACGAGCACGTGCTCGGCCGTGATCCCGAGCGCCGGATCGTCGATCGTCCGCTGCATCGAGCGGTAGTCGTCGAAGACCACCGCGGGACCGGTGTGCTTGAGCAACCGCGGCTCGGCCGCGATGTGCTTGATGACCGCGCCGTCGGGGCAGAGGTTGCCGCGCAGCACCGCCACCCCGCCCTCGGCCGCCAGCGGCCTCGACCGGACGCGGATCACCTCGTCGTCGTGCACGAGGGCGCCGTCGAGCTGCTCCCGCAGCGTGGCGTGGGAGACCGTGGGCCGGTCCAGGTGCAGGACGTCGGTCAGCCGGGAGAGGAACCCCGTCATCCCGCCCGCGAAGTGGAAGTCCTCCATCAGGTACTGCCCACCGGGGCGCAGGTTCGCGAGCACCGGCACCGTCCGCGCGATCCGGTCGAAGTCGTCGAGCGTCAGCTTCACCCCCGAGCGCCCCGCCATCGCGATCAGATGGATGACCGCGTTGGTCGAGCCGCCGAGCGCGAGCACCGCGGCGACCGCGTCCTCGTACGCCTCCCTCGTCAGGAGCCGCGAGAGCCGCAGGTCCTGCCGTACGAGCTCCACGATCCGCAGCCCCGAGGCCGCGGCCATCCGGTCGTGCCCCGAGTCCACCGCCGGCACCGACGAGGCACCCGGTACGGTCACGCCCAGGGTCTCGGCGGCGGCGGTCAGCGTGGACGCCGTGCCCATCGTCATGCAGTGGCCCGGGGAGCGGGCGAGACCGCTCTCCAACTCCGCCATCTCGCAGTCGCCGATGAGCCCGGCCCGCTTCTCGTCCCAGTACTTCCACATGTCCGTACCGGAACCGAGGGTCTCCCCCCGCCAGTGCCCCGGCAGCATCGGTCCGGCCGGCACGAACACCGTCGGCAGGTCGACCGAGGCCGCGCCCATGAGGAGCGCAGGGGTCGTCTTGTCGCAGCCGCCCATCAGCACGGCCCCGTCGACCGGGTACGACCGGAGCAGCTCCTCGGTCTCCAGGGCGAGCAGATTGCGGTAGAGCATGGGCGTCGGCTTCTGGAAGGTCTCCGACAGGGTGGAGACCGGGAACTCGAGCGGGAAGCCGCCGGCCTGCCACACCCCCCGCTTCACGGCCTGGGCGCGGTCGCGCAGATGGACGTGGCAGGGGTTGATGTCGGACCAGGTGTTGAGGACGGCGATCACCGGCTTCCCGAGGTGCTCCTCGGGCAGATAGCCGAGCTGCCGAGTGCGGGCGCGGTGGCTGAACGAACGCAGGCCGTCCGTGCCGTACCACTGGTGGCTGCGGAGCTGCTCGGGGCGACGCCCTTCGGTGGGCTCTTGTTCCTTCCCGCTCATGCCGACCAACCGGCGGCTATCGCGGCGACCTCGGCCCGCTCGGTCTCCGGGAGTTCCCGGCTCGGCGGGCGGACGGCGCGGCGGCACAGCCCGAGGGAGGCGAGGGCCTCCTTGACCACGGTCACGTTGTCGGCGCTGCCGTTCGCCGCGCGCAGCTCCTCGAAGCGGCGGATCCGCTCCCACACCTTCATGGCGGCCTGGTAGTCGCCCGCCCGCAGCGCGCCCAGCATCTCCAGGGACACCGCGGGGGAGACGTTGACCAGGCCGGAGGTGAAGCCGGTGGCGCCGCTCGCGAAGTAGGCGGGGGCGTACGGCTCGGCGAGGCCCGCCACCCACACGAACCGGTCGAGGCCCGCGTCCCGGGCGAAGCCGGCGAACCGGGCCGCGTCGGGGACCGCGTACTTCACCCCGATGACGTTGGGGCAGGCGGCGCCGAGCTCGGCGAGCCGGGCCCCGCTCAGCAGCGGGTTGCGGATGTAGGGGACGACACCGAGCTCCGGCACGGCCTCGGCGATGGCCCGGTGGTAGTCGACCCAGCCGCTCTCGGAGACGTACGGGTGGACCGGCTGGTGCACCATCACCATCCCGGCGCCGGTGGCGCGGGCGTGCCGGGCGGCCTCCACCGCCGTCGGTACGTCGTGGCCGACGCCGACCAGGATCACGGCACGGTCGCCGGCCTCCTCGGCGGTCACCTCGGTGAGGGAGCGGCGCTCCTCGGGGGTGAGGGCGTAGAACTCCCCGGTGTTGCCGTTCGGGGTGAGGGTGCGGACCCCGCCGTCGAGCAGCCGGCGAAGGAGCGCGCGGTGCGTGTCGGTGTCCACGGAGCCGTCCTCGGCGAACGGCGTGACCGGGATGGCCACGACATCGGCGAGGGCGGCCCTCAGGGTCTCGAATTCCATGGTCACGTGCTGCCCGCTCATTCGCTGTCCAGGGGGGAGTGGGGGAAGGCGCGCTCGACGAACGAGGCGATGTGGTCGTGTACGGCCCGGCCGGCCCCGTCGACGTCACCCGCGGCGGCGAGCCGCAGGATCTCCTCGTGCTCCGCGGCCTCGCGCTCCCAGGAGGGGACGGCGGCCCAGGCGACCGTGGAGACGAGCGCGGCCTGGTCGCGGACCTCGTCGAGCATGCGGCCGAGCAGCGGATTGCCGCAGGGCAGATAGAGCGCGCGGTGGAAGTCCCGGTTGGCCAGGGACCGTTCGGCCGGGTCCTCGGCACCGGCCGCCCGCCGCAGGGCCTCGTGCGCCGTGTCGAGCGGGGCGCGGGAGGCGACGGCCCGGCGCACCGCCTCGGGCTCCAGGAGCAGCCGTACGTCGTAGACGGCGCGGGCCATGTCCGCGTCGACCATCCGGACCGTGGCGCCCTTGTACTGGCTCATCACCACGAGCCCGCTGCCCGCGAGGGTCTTGAGCGCCTCGCGGACCGGGGTCTTCGACACCCCGAAACGCGCGGCGAGTTCGGTCTCCACGAGCGCCTGGCCGGGTCTGAGTCCCCCGGTGAGGATGTCGTGCTTGATCGCTTCCAGGACGTACTGGGTGCGGGAGGGGATGGGACTGGGGGCGAAGGACATGGCGCGCTCTCAGATCTCATGTATCGCGTCTCATATATGACGTACGAAGTGCAACGGGCATGAAGCTAGGGGGGCGTTCGTGTTTCGTCAATGCTTCGTGCAAGCGTTTTCTACGACTTAGGGTCGGGGTCATGACGAACACGCGGACGGTACGTGGCCCCGAACAGCGCAAGAAGGACGTCCTCGCGCGTCTGACGGACGAGGTGGACATCTGGGTGGCTTCGGCGAGCGGCGACGGGGCGCCGTACCTGGTGCCGCTGGCCTTCCACTGGGACGGGGCGGACATCTGGCTCTGCACCCGACTCACCAACCCCACCGGGCGCAACCTCGCCGCCGGAGGGCGGACCCGGCTCGCGCTCGGGGACACCCGGGACGTCGTGTTGCTCGACGGCGAGGTGACGACCCTCGCCCTGGACGACGCGCCGACGCCGGCGATCGAGGGGTTCGCGGCGAAGTGCGGCTGGGATCCCCGCCACTCGGGCCCCGCGTACGCCTGGTTCCGGGTCAGGCCCACCGCGGTGGAGGCCTGGCTCGAGGAGCCCGAGCTGGTCGGGCGCCACCTCATGCGGGACGGGGTCTGGGTGGTCTGAGGCCGTCGGAAACGTCGGGAAAGGAGGTGCGTCGGGCGGGCGGGGCCGGGTAGCCTGGCCGGCATGTCGAGCCCCGAAGCATCCAGGGTGGGGGCTTTCGGTCACACCGTCAGCCCCCTGAACCCCTGACCCCTTGAACCCGTTTACGCCTGAGCCGTAGGCCGTTCGCCGTGAGATCTGACCCGGCCGCTGAGCCGGTGGTCCGGCGTGCCGCGTTGTTCCGGTGTCCCCGGGGGTGCTGACCGTGGTGACGAGACGTCGTTCTCGTACCCCTCCTCACCCCGGAGCCACCGTCGATGCCTCTTCCGCTGTATCTGCTCGCCCTGGCCGTCTTCGCCATGGGCACCTCCGAGTTCATGCTCGCCGGGCTGCTGCCCGACATCTCCCACGACCTCGGCGTGAGCGTCGGCGCGGCCGGCGCGCTCACCTCGGCCTTCGCGGTCGGCATGGTCGTCGGCGCCCCGTTGACGGCCGTGCTCGCCAGGGACCGGGCGGGGCGGGCCGGACTGCTCGGCTTCGTCCTGACGTTCCTCGCCGCCCATGTCGTCGGCGCGGTCACCACCAGCTTCCCGGTCCTGCTCGCCACCCGCGTCGTCGCCGCCCTCGCCAACGCGGGCTTCCTCGCCCTCGCCCTGACCACCGCCGCCGCGCTGGTACCGGCGGAGCGCAAGGGCCGCGCCCTCGCCGTCCTGCTGTCGGGTACGACGGTGGCCACCGTCGTGGGCGTGCCGGGCGGCGCGCTGCTCGGCTCTCTCTTCGGCTGGCGGGCCGCGTTCTGGGCCGTCGCCGCGCTGTGCGTGCCCGCCGCGCTCGGCGTCCTGCGGGGCGTCCCCAGCCGCGCTGTACGGGGCGAGAGGGACGGCGGCCGGGGAGTCGTCGGCGCACCTCGTGCTGGCGAACGACCTGCATTGCGGGCCGAGTTCGCGCGGTTGCGGAGCCCTCGGCTCCTCCTGGTCCTGCTGGCCGGCGCCCTGGTGAACGCGGCGACCTTCGGCGCCTTCACCTTCCTCGCCCCCGTCGTCACCGGCCCCGCCGGGCTCCCCGCGACCTGGGTGCCGGTCGCCCTGGTCCTCTTCGGCGCGGGGTCCTTCGCAGGGGTCACCGCCGCCGGGCGGCTCTCCGACCGGCGGCCCGGCCTCGTCCTCGCCGTCGCGGGCCCGCTGCTGCTGCTCGGCTGGCCCGCCGCGGCCCTGCTCGCGGAGCGGCCCGCCGCCCTGCTCGGGCTCGTCCTCGTGCAGGGCACGCTGTCGTTCGCGCTCGGTGGCACCCTGATCGCCCGGGCCCTGTACGCGGCGGCGGGCGCCCCCACCATGGCCGGGGCCTACGCCACCGCCGCCCTCAACGTCGGCGCCACCGCGGGCCCTCTGGTCGCCGCCGCCACCCTCGGCACGGCGGCCGGGCCCCTGGGGCCGTTCTGGGCGGGTGCCGTGCTCGTCGCCGTCGCACTGCCCGTCGCCCTCGCCGCCGTCCCGGCCCGCCCGTAGGCCGGCTGACCAGCGGGGTGGCGGCCACGTCCCCCGGCGGGCCACGTCCCCTCGGCGGCCACGTCCCCCGGCGGGCCACGTCCCTCGGCGGCCACGTCCCCCGGCGGGCCACGTCCCCTCGGCGGCCACGTCCCCCGGCGGGCCACGTCCCCTCCGCCGGATCGCGGTCGGCGGCAACCTTCTCGGCCTCGGTGGCGACAGAGACGTAGCCACCCGTCTTCAGACGCGCAGGAGGTGCCGCCGCCGTGGACCCCGTCACCCCCACCGTACGCGGCGAAGCGCTTCGATGGTCCGGCCGCGAAGTGGCACTGTCAAGACGCGGGCTGCGGTCATGTCCCCATCCGGCGGCGCCACTTGGGAAGGGCGACCTTCTCGCCAACTGCCCGGGGTTTCTTGGGAGCGACCCTTGCCGCGCCTGTGACGTTCACTTAACCTCGCAGCAATATCGAAGCGCTTCGACAGGTTCGTCGACGGCGCCGGGGGTCCGCCCCGCCCGCACCACCTCCACCACCGCAGCCGGCCGGCACCCCCGCGGTCGCCGTTTGTCCTGGCGCGTGCCATGAAGGGTTGACGCAATGACGCCGAACGCCGTCTCCACGGGCTCCCGGAGATCCACCCCGAGCCGGAGGGGCTTCCTCGCCTCCACCGCCGTCGCCGCTGCCGCGGTCGCGGGCGGCGCTCCGCTGCTCGCGGCCTGCGGAGGCGGGACGGACAACGGGAAGAAGGACGGCACCACCACCGGCAAGGACGCGGCGAAGCTCCTCCCCGCCTTCGTCCCGAGCACCGTCGTCGCCCCGGACATCGCACCGAAGAACGGCTCGGCGGCCGGCTTCACCCGTGCTCTTCCGAGCGCCGAGCTCAAGGCCTCCGTCGCCACGAAGCGGGGCAAGGGCGGCGCCGTCACCATCATGGCCCCCTTCTGGGGACCCCCGCCCGCCCCCGGGAACCCGTACTACACGGCCATGAACGAGGCCATCGGCGTCCGGGCCACCTGGCAGAACCAGGACGGCAACGTCTACGACCAGAAGCTCGGCGCCGTCCTCGCCTCCAGCGAGATCCCCGACGTGGTCGTCGTCCCCGGCTGGAACCTCGGCGGCAAGATCCCCAGCGCCATCGACGCCAAGTTCGAGGACCTCGGCCCGTACCTCTCCGGCGACAAGGTCAAGGCCTACCCCAACCTCGCGGCGATCCCCACCGACGCCTGGCAGCGCTCGCTCTTCGGCGGCAAGCTGCGCGGCCTGCCCATGCCGGCCTCCTACGTCACCAACATCGCGCCCTTCTACCGCAAGGACCTCTTCGATGCGAAGGGCTGGCAACTCCCCAAGGGTGCCGACGAGTTCCTCGCCCTCGCCAAGGAGATCACCAGCGCCAAGGCGAAGGTGTGGGCCTGCGGCGACATGACCTGGACCGCGTACAACATGTTCGGTGTGCTGCCCGGCAGCGACAAGGCGCTCGGCTGGAACCTGGTCGACGGCAAGCTGATCAACCGCATCGAGACCCCCGAGTACCTCGAAGCCCTGGAGTGGACCCGCAAGCTCTACGACGCCGGAGTCGTCCACCCCGACGAGAAGACCCAGAACCAGGGCGACACCGGCAACCGCTTCACCGCCGGCCAGTGCCTGATCTACAACAACGACCTCTCCCACTGGTACGCCAAGTCCTCCGAACAAGCCGCGCAGAACCCGTCGTTCGCCATGGCCGCCATGGACATACCGGGCCACGCCGGCGGTCTGCCGAAGCTGTGGGCCACCAACCCCGCCAACATCTGGGCCTTCGTCAGGAAGGGCAGCTCCAAAGCGGTGATCGAGGACGTCCTCGCCATCGCCGACTTCACCGCCGCCCCCTACGGCACCAAGGAGCGGATGCTCACCGACTACGGCGTCGAGGGCGTCCACCACACCGTCAAGGACGGCCTGCCGGTCAAGACCGACAAGGGCAACCAGGAGGTCAGCAGCTCCTGGATGTTCGTCGCGAGCCCCGCCCCGTACATCGCCCACCCCGACACCCCCGACGTCACCCGGGCCATGATCGAGTGGCAGCAGCGCATGGGCGCCGTCACCTCCAAGTCCTCGTTCTACGGCATGACGGTCACCGAGCCGTCCCGGTGGACGGGCCTCATGAACGACTTCGAGCAGCTGGAGAAGGACATCGTCCGCGGCCGCAAGAAGGTCTCCGACATGCAGCAGGCCGTCTCCGAATGGAAGACGAAGGGCGGCGACCAGCTGCGCGACTGGTACAAGAAGCTCCTCGACACCAACGGCTCCGCGGCGAGCTGACCGTGGCCACGCTCGACACCCAGAAGGAGGCGGGACCGGCCGCGCGGGCCACCGCAGGCCGGGCCCCCCGCGCCCGCCGCCGCGACCGCCGCCGGAACCGTACGGCCGCGCACGTCCCCCTCGGCCGGCGGCTCCGGCGCGACCGGACGCTCCTCCTCATGACCGTCCCGGCGCTCGCGCTCGTCCTGGTCTTCCACTACGTCCCGATCCTCGGGAACGTGGTCGCCTTCCAGGACTACGACCCGTACGTCTCGACCAACGGCGTCACCGCCATGCTGGAGAGCCCCTGGGTCGGCCTGGCCCAGTTCGAACGGGTCTTCTCCGACCCGGGGTTCTGGCACGCCGTCGAGAACACCCTCGTCCTCTTCGTCCTCCAGTTGGTGCTCTTCTTCCCTGTGCCCATCGCGCTCGCCCTGCTCGTCAACAGCATCCTGCGGCCCCGGGTCAGGGCGGTCGTCCAGGCCGTCCTCTACCTGCCGCACTTCTTCTCCTGGGTGCTCGTCATCACGGTCTTCCAGCAGATCCTGGGCGGCGCCGGCATCATCGCCCAGACCCTCAGGCAGCACGGCCACGAGGGCTTCGACCTCATGACCGACCCGGCGGTCTTCAAGTTCCTCGTCACAGCCGAGGGCATCTGGAAGGACGCGGGCTGGGGCGTCATCGTCTTCCTCGCCGCGCTCGCCGCCGTCAACCAGGACCTGTACGAGGCCGCCGCCATGGACGGCGCGAACCGGTGGCGCCGCATGTGGCACGTCACCCTGCCCGCCCTGCGGCCCGTCATCGCGCTGCTGCTCGTCCTCCGCGTCGGCGACGCCCTGACCGTCGGCTTCGAACAGCTGCTCCTGCAACGCGACGCCGTCGGGCCGGGGGCGGCCGAGGTCCTCGACACCTTCGTGTGGTGGACCGGCCTGCGCAGTCAGGACTTCAGTTACGCGGCCGCCGCGGGACTGGTCAAGGGAGTCGTCGGCCTCGTCCTCGTCCTCTCGGCGAACAAGGCGGCCCACCTCATGGGCGAGCAGGGGGTGTACCGGAAGTGACCCAGCGCCTCACGTCCCGGTGGGCGGCGCCCGCACGGGCCGTCTGGGAGGAGCCGCCCGGCAGGGCCGGTCTCGCGGCCAAGGGCGCGGTCCTCGTCCTCGCCTGCCTCGCGGTCCTCTTCCCGCTCTGGATCGTGGTCGTCACCAGCCTTTCCTCCAAGAAGGCGATCACGGAGACCGGCGGTCTGGTGGTCGTCCCCAGGGACATCACCTTCATCGCCTACCAGGAGCTCCTCAGCGGCGGCCAGGTCACCCGCGCCGCCGTCGTCAGCGTCCTCGTCACCCTGACCGGCACGCTCTTCTCGATGGCCGTGTCCATCCTCTGCGCGTACGGTCTCTCCCGGCCCGGCTCGCTCGGCCACCGCGCCATCCTGCTGACCCTGATGGCCACCATGTTCTTCGGCGCCGGCCTCATCCCCACGTACCTCCTGGTGCAGACCCTCGGCCTCACCGACACCTATCTCGCGCTGATCCTCCCGAGCGCCGTCAGCGTCTTCAACATCCTCGTCCTGCGCGGCTTCTTCATGGGCGTCTCACCCGAACTCGTCGACAGCGCCCGCATCGACGGCGCCGGAGACCTGCGGATCCTCTGGCAGATCGTGATGCCGCTGTCCCGGGCCGTCATCGCCGTCATCACCCTCTTCTACGCGGTCGGCTACTGGAGCGCCTGGTTCAACGCCTCCATCTACCTCAGCGACCAGAACATGATGCCGCTGCAGAACGTCCTCATCCAGCTCGCGCAGAAACAGGAGATCCCCGTCGGCCTCGGCCAGGCCGTCAAGGCGGGGAACCTCTCCGGGCTCGCCGTCCAGATGGCCGTCATGGTCCTCGCCCTGCTCCCCGTCGCCGTCCTCTCGCCCTTCGTCCAGAAGCACTTCAGGAAGGGCATGCTCACCGGCGCCGTCAAGGGCTGAGCGCACGCCGAAGTCCCCATCCCCTACGGAGAGTCCAGATGCCGAGCCCCGACGACGTGACCCGCGGGCGAGCGCCCGTCACCCACGGCACCTGGGAACCCGCGCCCGCCTCCCGCTGGGAGGACGCGTTCCTCGCCGGGAACGGCAGGCACGGCGCCCTCGTCCTCGGCGACCCCGAGGACGACCGGGTGATCGTCACCCACCACACCCTCGTACGGCCGAACAACCCGCCCGCCGCCACCGCGCCGCCCCGGCTCGCCGCCGCGCTCCCCACCCTCCAGGACGCCCTGCTCGCGGGGGACCCGACGGCCGCCGAAGGGTTCACGGACGGACGGCCGCTGCGCTGGGTGCGACCCTTCCACCCCGGGTTCCTGACCCGGGTCCGGCGCGCGCCCGGCACGCCGGCGCTCCCCGTGCGCCGGTCCGTGGACTTCACCACCGGGGTCGTGTCCTGCGTGTGCGGGGAGCGGCGCGGCGAGGTCTTCGTCTCGCGCGCCGACGACGTCCTCGTCCAGTACGTCACCGCGCCAGGACCCGTCGTCGAGATCGAGCTCGACCACCGGCTGCCCGGCGTCCCCGCCGACCTCGGGGCGGGCCGTGGCGTCGCCACCGCCCGCGGGGAGACCGTCCTCACCCTCCGGGCCCGCTACCCGGACAGCCCGCTCGGCTACACCGGCCTCACCCTCCTGCTCATCGACACCGGACGCACCACGGTCACCGCCGGCGGCGTCCGCGTCGAGGGCGCGGGGCGCCTGCTGCTCCTCACCCGGGTACGGGCCCATGCGGGAGACCTCGACACGGCCCGGGAGACGGAAGCCCTGCGGGCCCTGACCGGCGGAGGGGCACCCGTGGATCCCGCCTCCCTGTACGCCCGGCTGCTCGCCCGCCACTCCGCGCTCCACGGTGCCGCCTACCGGCGTGTCACCCTCGACCTCGGCGGGGACGAGGCCGAGCGGGCCCTCCCCGGCTCGGCCCTCCTCCGCCGCCCCGGAAGCGCCGCCCTCCTGGAACGCCTCTTCGCCGCGGGCCGCTACCACCTGCTCTCCTCCTCCGGTACGCATCCGCCCCGGCTCACGGGTCTCTGGACGGGGGACTGGGACACGGCCTGGTCGGGGGCGTTCACCACCGACGCCAACCTCAACCTCCAGACCGCGTCCGCCGTCGCCGCCGACCTCCCCGAGGTGACGGAGGCCCACGCGTCCCTCATCCACGGGCAGTCGGGGGACTGGCGCGACAACGCACGGGCGATCTTCGGCGCCCGGGGCATCGTCGCCCCCTCCCACACGGACGGCGCTTCGGGGCACACGTACCACTTCAGCCGGGAGTACCCCCTCCAGCTGTGGACGGCGGGCGCCGACTGGCTCCTCAAGCCGCTCCTCGACGACGAGGAGGCGAGCGGCCGGCGGGACCCGAGGACCTCGGCCGTTCTCGCCGAACTCGCCCTCTTCTACGAGGACTTCCTCACCCGCACCGGCCCCGACGGGCGGATCGCCGTCGTCCCCTCCTACTCGCCGGAGAACCGGCCGCGCGGCTGGAGCGGAAGCGGCGCGGTGAACGCCACCATGGACATCGCCGCCGCCCGGCACGCCCTGCACGCCGCCGCCGACCGGGCGCCGGCACGGGACGCCGCCCGCCTGCGGGCGCTCGCCGCCCGGCTCCCGGAGTACCGGGTCAACGAGGACGGAGCGCTCGCCGAATGGGCCTGGCCCGGACTCGGCGACCGTTACGACCACCGGCACCTCAGCCACCTCTACCCCGTCTGGCCGCTGGACGAGATCAACCCGTACGACACCCCCGACCTCGCCAGGGCCGCCCGGCGCGCCCTCGAACTCCGGGGCAGCGAGAACGACTCCGCCCACGGCCACCTCCACCACGGCCTGATCGCCGCCCGCCTGGGGGACGCGGACCGCACGGGCGGTGCCCTCGCGCGCGTGCTCACCGGCGACTACTTCCACGACTCCCTGATGAGCGCGCACTATCCGGCCCGCGACGTCTACAACGCCGACGCCGCCCACGCCCTGCCCGCGCTCCTCATCGAAGCCCTCGTCCAGTCCACACCGGGACGGCTCGTCCTGTTGCCCGCGCGGCCCGACGCGTATCCGCGCGGCCGCCTGACGGGCGTGCGGACGAGATTCGGCGCCCGCCTCGACCTGACCTGGACGCCGGGGGCGTACCACGCCGTCCTCCGCCCCGACCGGGACGCGGAGATCGACCTCAGGACCCCGGCGGGGGCGTCCAGGCTGGTGCTGCGCGCGGGGGAGGAGCGGACCGTCGGCTCCTCAGGACGCGTGGCGTCGCGGACCGCCGGCTCCTGAGCCGAGGGCGGGCCGCGTGGAGTGGGCCGTCAGGTTGCCGGCCCGCGCGGTGGAGGTCCCGAGCTGTCCCGTACGGACAGCTCGGGCGTGAGGAGTTCGACCCCGACGGTGTCCGCCCCCTCCGGCCGGGCCAGGCGGGCGACGAGCCGCTCCACCGCCCTGCGGCCCAGCTCCTGTGCCGGGATCGCCACCGAGGTCAGCGCCACCGAGGCCTGGGCGGCGACCTGGTCGGCGCAGACCGCGACCACCGACACGTCCTCCGGTACAGCCCTGCCCGCGCGTCGCAGCAGTGCGAGCAGCGGCTCGACCGCCGTCTCGTTCTGCACGACGAAGGCACTGGTCGCCGGCCGTTCGTCGAGGATCCGCGCGAGCACGCCCGCCACGGCGCCATGACCGCCCTCGCACGGCCGGTGCAGCAGGCGGACGCCGCGCTCGGCAGCCCGGTCGCGCAGCCCGCGCAGGGTCCGCTCGGCGAAGCCCGTGTGCCGTGCGTAGACACCGGGGGACTCGCCGATCACCGCGATCTCCCGGTGTCCGAGACCGGCCAGATGCTCCACGCAGAGCGCTCCGGCCGCCGCGAAGTCCAGGTCGACGCAATTCAGTCCGGAGGGGTCGGCGGGCAGGCCGACCAGGACAGCAGGCGGGCCCTCCGCGCGCAGGACCGGCAGCCGCTCGTCGTCGAGCTGGACGTCCATCAGGATCACCGCCTCCGCGAGCCCGCTGCCGCTGACCCGGCGCAGCGCCGACGGGCCCTCCTCCCCGGTGAGGAGCAGGACGTCGTAGCCGTGCGCACGGGCGGCGGTGGCGACGGCGACCGCGATCTCCAGCATCACCGGCACGTACATGTCGGTGCGCAGCGGCACCATGAGCGCGATGATCCGCGAACGGCTGCTGGCGAGCGCGCGGGCGCCCGCGTGGGGTTGGTAGCCGAGCCGGTCGATACTGGCCCGCACCCGCTCCCGGGTGTCGTCCGAGATGGGCCGCTTGCCGCTGAGGACGTAGCTCACCGTGCTGGCCGACACCCCGGCGTGCCGGGCGACTTCGGCGAGCGTGACCATCCGTTCTCCCCCGGGCCGTGACTGAGGTGAATCGCTTCGACGACGGGTGTCGAATGATCACTTCGGCATCTCAGCGAGACCGTAACGCGGCCGGGTTGACGTGTCCAGAGAGACGGCGGAAGAAGGTCGAAGCGCTTCGATGAGAGGCGGCCCCGGCCGAATCCGTTGCCCCGGTCCGAGGCGCGCCGCTAGTCTCTGTTCGCGATTTCGATCGTGCGACGGGATTTCGAACGGTCAGAGGTGAGGTGGGGGTCATGGGGCGACTCGTTCCGGCGGTGACCAGGGCATTCGACGTACTGGAACTCTTCCTGGAGGGCGACGGGACCCTGTCCGCCCCCGAGATCACCCGCAGGCTCCAGCTGCCCCGCACGACCACCCATGAGCTGGTCGCCACCCTGACCGCACGCAACTACCTCGTCCCGGTCACGGGACAGCCCGGCCGCTACCGGCTCGGCGTCCGCACGTACCAGCTCGGCAGCCGTTACGCCGAGCAGCTCGACCTCGCGGCCGAGGGCCACCAGGTCGCCCGCGACGTGGCCGACACGTGCGGCGAGACCGTCCACGTGGCCGTACTCGAGGACATGGACGTCATCTACATCGCCAAGGTCGACTCCAGCCACGCGGTGCGGATGGTCTCCGCGACCGGGCGCCGGCTGCCCGCCCACTGCACCGCCGTCGGCAAGATGCTGCTCGCCACCCTCGACGAGGCCGAGCTCGACGAACGCCTCGAAGGGCGCGAGCTGGTGGCCATGACGCCCCGCAGCCTCACCGGTCCGGACGCGTTGCGGACCGCGCTCGCCGAGATCCGGATCCTCGGCGTCGCCGTCGAGCAGCAGGAGTCCAACCCCGACGTCAGCTGCGTCGCCGCGCCGGTCCGGGACCGCTCCGGCCGTGTCGTCGCCGCGCTCTCCATCTCGGTGCCGGTGCACCGCTGGACGGAGGACGGCGAGAACGAACTCACGGCCCTGGCCGTGAAGGGCGCGAACGAGCTGTCCCAACGCCTCGGGCACCGCCCGACGCGCTGAACGGCGGGGGCGGTCCGGCGGTTCGACGGTCCGGCGGGTCGTGCTGGGCCCTGGCGGCCGGCCGTCGGGCGGTCCGCGTCGGCCTGAGCCGACCGGCTCTCGGTCTGTACGGCCGGTCCTGGCTGCCCGCTGCCCGTGCCGGCCCTGGCTGTCCGTGCTGCCGGCCGGTGCCGCCCGTGCCCGTTCGCCCGGCCGGCTTCAGGCCCCCGTGGCCCCCGCGCGTCTGCCGTCCTTGCGCTCCCTGGGCTGGCGCATCCGGCTGACCGGGCCGAAGACCTCGCGGTCGTCGAGGAAGCCCTCCAGGGCGAAGGCGGCCGCGCCGCGCGTCACCGCGTTATGCGGGACCGCGCTGCGCCGCAGGGACGCGGCCCGGTGCGGCAGCGGCAGCGCGTGCCGGGTGACCGCCTCGTACGTGGCGGTCAGCAGGCGTTCGCCGAGCAGGTCGACGACCTGGTTGCCGAGGACGAGGACCCGGGGGTTGAGCAGATTGACCAAGTTCGCCGTCGCAGCGCCCAGATACCGCCCGGTCCGGTCGATGACCTCGGCGGCCGCCGGGTCCCGCTCGTCCGCCGCGCGCGCCAGGGCGGCGACCGTGGCCGCGTCGTCGGGGCCCGTCGCCCGCTCGTCGCCGGGTGCCAGCTCGCGCCAGGTCTGGGCGATGCCCCGGGTGCTGACGTACGCCTCCACACAACCCCGGTTGCCGCAGGTGCAGAGCCGGCCGTCGATCGCGAGGCAGGTGTGGCCCCACTCGCCCGCGCTGTTGGTGAACCCCCGGTAGAGCTGGCCGCCGATCGCGATCCCGGCGCCGACCCCGGCCCGCAGGGTGAGCACGACCAGGTCGTCCACCTCCCGCCCGGCACCGAACCACAGCTCGGCCACGGTGCTGGCCCGTAGCGGGTTGTCGAGCCGGAGGGGAAGCCCGAGGCGTTCGTCGAGGAGGGCGCGCAGAGGTACCTCGTGCCACGACCAGTACGGGGAGAAGGAGGAGACCCCGCCCTCGCGCTCCACCATGCCCGGCACGCTGACGCCCACGCCGAGCACGCGCGCGCGGGGCACGGCCGAGACCCGCAGCAGTTCCTCGACGCAGTCGGCGAGCTGCTCGACCACGTCGGCGGGCCGTACGTCGCCCGGCGGGAGCGGGCGTTCGACGGAGTGCCGGACCTCCAGGGCCAGGTCGAACAGCTCGGCCTGGACGCAGGTCTCGGCGATGTCGACGCCGATCAGCGCGCCCCGGCCGGCGTTGACCGCCAGCCGGGCGCGGGGGCGGCCGCCGCTGGAGTCCTCGTGGCCGGCCTCGACGAGGACGCCGGCCTCCAGGAGCTCGGAGGTCAGATTGGCGACGGTGGCGAAGGAGAGGCCGGTCGCGGCCGCGAGGTCCTGACGGCTGACGGCGTCGGCTCCCGCGTAGAAGCGCCGCAGGACCTCGAAGCGGTTGAGGCGGCGAATGTCCTGCGACGTCCGCTTGAGCATGGCTGGTGTCCTCCGCTTGTAAGGCCCCGAGTGGGCACCCGTTGCCGCGATCTTATTCAAAGGGTTGGAAGAAGCGGCGGGCGGGATATTTACAACCGTTAGACGAACCCGTAACTTTTCGTCTGCCGCACCACCCGCCGACCGAGGAGGCCAGATGCAGCACCTCAGGGCCGTACCCTGCTCCCCCCTGCCAGGACGACTGACGGAAGGGCCCGTCTGGGACGACCGGCGCCAGGAACTCCTCTGGGTGGACATCCCCGAGGGCCTCGTCCACCGGGCCGCGCTCACCGACGAGCAGGGCCGGCCGGACCTCGGCCCCGTGGCCACGCTCCGGTTCGACCGTCCCGTCGGCGCGGCCCTGCCCTGCGCCTCGGGAGCCCTGCTCGCCGCCGCCGGCACCTCCTTCCTGCACCTGGACCAGGACCGGCCGGTCACCGAGGCCGTCGAACTCGCCGCGCCCGCGCTCCCCGAGGACGGCCTGCCGCGCCGGATGAACGACGCCGCGGTCGACCCCGCGGGCCGACTCCTCGCCGGGACCATGGCGTACGACGAGAGCCCCGGCGCGGGAGCCCTCTACCGTCTCGACGGCGAAGGCCTGGTCACCCTCATCGACTCCGTCACCATCTCCAACGGCCTCGGCTGGAGCCCCGACGGCACCCGCCTCTACTACGCCGACAGCCCCACCACCCGGGTCGACGTCTTCACCTACGACACGGTGACCGGCACCTTGAGCGACCGCCGGCCCTTCGCGGTCCTCGACCGCGGCGTCCCCGACGGCCTCACCGTCGACAGCGAGGGACGCGTCTGGGTCGCCGTGTGGGGAGGCGGCGAAGTCCTCGCCTTCACCCCCCAAGGCGCCCTCCACGCGCGCGTGGAGGTGCCCGCCTCGCACGTGACGAGCTGCGCCTTCGCCGGACCCGACCTCGACGTCCTCGTCATCACCACGGCGACCGAGGGCCTCGACGAGGACCGCCGCCGCGCGGAACCGGAAGCCGGCCGCCTCTTCGCCTGCCGCCCCGGCGCCCGCGGCCTGCCCACCCCGCCGTACGCCGACCGCTGAGCCGGCCCCCGTACGCCGACCGCTGACCGCCCGGCCCCCGCTCCCCGTACGGCCGGCCGGTCGCTGAGCCGCACCCTCCCCGCACCACAGGAAGAAGCAGCACCATGAGCACCCCAGACCCGACAACAGCCGCCCGGTACGAGGGATCCGCCCCCCACGACGCCCTCCGGGCCGCCCTCGCCGCCGCCCCCGTCATCGCGATCCTCCGCTCCACCTCCGCCACCCGCTTCGCCGAGGTCACCGACACCCTGGTGGCGTCCGGCGTCCGCGCCGCCGAGTTCACCCTCACCACCCCCGGTGTGCTCGACGCCCTGCGCGAGTACGCCGCCGACGCCCCGCCCGGGCTCGCCCTCGGCGCCGGCACGGTCACCACACCCGCCGAGGCGCAGGCCGCCGTCGAGGCCGGAGCCACCTACCTCATCACCCCGACCACCTCCACCGAGGTCATCGCGGAAGGCATCCGCCTGGGCGTCCCCGTGCTCCCCGGCGCGTACACCCCCACCGAGATCCTCACCGCCTGGCGGGCGGGCGCCACCCTGGTGAAGCTGTTCCCCGCCGCCGCCGGGGGACCGGAGTACCTCCGCGCCGTCCGCGCCCCGCTGCCCGACGTCCCCCTCGTCCCGACCGGCGGGATCGGCGCCGCCGACGCCCCCGCCTACCTCGCCGCCGGCGCCACCGCGCTCGGCGTCGGCAGCCCCCTCGTCGGGGACGCCTGCGAGGGCGGCTCGCTCGCCGCCCTCGCCGACCGCGCCGCCGCCTTCCTCGACGGGATACGCCGATGACGGCCGGGAACCCGCCCGCCCTCGTCACCCTCGGCGAGGCCATGGCGGTGGCCGCCGCGATCGTGCCGGGACCGCTCGCCACCGGCACCCCCCTCCGGCTCGGCTGGGCGGGCGCCGAGGCGACCGTCGCCATCGGCGTCAGCCGCCTCGGCCACCCGGCCGCCTGGACCGGCCGGGTCGGCGACGACGCGGCGGGCGCGATGGTCCTCTCGGGCCTCCGCGCCGAGGGCGTCGACGTCTCCGCCGCCCGTACGGACGCGGCGGCGCCCACCGGTCTGATGCTCCGTGAGCGCCGCACCGCCGACCGGCTCCGCGTCAGCTACTACCGGGCCGGGCTCGCCGGATCCCGCCTCGCGCCCGAGGACCTCGACGAAACGCAGATCAGTGGCGCGCGGGTGCTCCATGTCACCGGCATCACGCCGGCGTTGAGCGCCACCGCGCGCGCCGCGGTCGAACGCGCCGTCGCGGTCGCCCGCGCCGCGGGGGTCACCGTCTCCTTCGACGTCAACCACCGCGAACGGCTCTGGAGCCGTGCCGACGCCGCCAGGGTGCTGGCCGGTCTCCTCCCGTACGCCGACATCGTCTTCGCCGGACCCGAGGAGGCCTCCCTCTTCGTGCCCGAGGACACACCGGAGCGGATGGCCCGCGCCCTCACCCGGCTCGGGCCGGGCCAGGCCGTGCTGAAACTCGGCGCGCAGGGAGCCCTCGTCGCCACCGGCGACGACGCGCTCCACGTCCGGCACGCCGTCCCCGTCACCGCCGTCGACCCCGTCGGCGCAGGCGACGCCTTCGTCTCCGGCTACCTCGCGGCCGTCCTCGACGGCTCCCCGGTCGAGGAGTGCCTGCACCTCGCCGCGCTCTGCGGGGCCTTCGCCGTCTCGGTCCCCGGCGACTGGGAGGGCCTCCCGCGCCGAGCCGAACTCGGCCTGCTCACGGCCCAGGACATCAGCCGCTGACCTCCCGAACGCCACCCCGCCGGCCGCCACCCCGGCGGACGCCATCCCGCCGGCCGCCATCCCGCCGGCCGCCACTCCGCCGGCCGCCACCCCGCCCGGCCCGCATCCCGGGCGGCGACGGCGCCCTCCCTCCCGTATCCGCACCCGGAAACACCAGGAACCCACTGCCATGAACCGTTTCTCCGGACAGACCGCCGTCGTCACCGGCGCGGCCTCCGGCATCGGGGCGGCCAGCGCCGCCCGGCTCGCCGCCGAGGGCGCGTCCGTGATCGTCTCCGACATCGCCGACGAGGCCGGCGAAGCCGTCGCCGCCGCGATCCGCGCCGACGGGGGCCAGGCCGCCTACGTGCACTGCGACGTCGCCTCCGAGGAGGATTGGACCGCCCTGCGCGCCGAGACCCACGCCCGTTTCGGCCCGGTGGGCATCCTCCACAGCAACGCCTTCATCCACACCTCCGCCGCGGCCCACGAACTCCCCGTCGCCCTCTGGGACCGGGAGATGGCCATCAACCTGCGGGCCCTGTACCTCGCCACCCGCACCTTCCTCGACGACCTGCGCGCCGAGCGCGGCAGCCTCGTCGCCACCTCCAGCGTGCACGCCGACTTCGGACTGCCGGGCTACGCCGCGTACGCCGCCGCCAAGGGCGGCATGTGCGCCCTGGTCCGCCAGCTGGCCGTCGAGTACGGGCCCGACGTGCGCTTCAACTCCGTCCTGCCGGGCCCCATCCTCACCGAGGTCTGGAACGACGTCGACGAGGAGGGACGCCGGCTCTCCGCCGAAGCCACCGCCCTCGCGCGGCTCGGCCGTCCCGAGGAGGTCGCCTCGGCGGTCGCCTTCCTCGCCTCCGCCGACGCCGCCTACATCACCGGAACCAACCTGGTCGTCGACGGCGGCTGGACCGTGAAGAAGGAATCCAAGTGAAGATCACCTCCCTGCGCACCTACCTCGTCGCCCCGCGCTGGTGCTTCCTGCGCATCGACACCGACGAAGGCATCACCGGCTGGGGCGAGCCCGTCGTCGAGGGCCGCGCCCACACCGTCGCCGCCGCCGTCGAGGAGCTCTCCGACTACCTCATCGGGCAGGACCCGATGAAGATCGAGGACCACTGGCAGGTCCTCACCAAGGGCGGCTTCTACCGGGGCGGCCCGATCCTCTCCAGCGCCATCGCCGGTATCGACCAGGCCCTGTGGGACATCACGGGCAAGGCCCTCGGTGTCCCCGTCTGGCAGCTGCTCGGCGGCAACGTCCGCGACCGCGCGCGCGTGTACAGCTGGATCGGCGGCGACCGCCCCGACGAGGTCGCCTCCGAGGCCCTGGCGCGCAAGAACGAGGGCTTCACCGCGATCAAGATGAACGCCTCGGCGCAGCTGCGGCTCATCGACACCCCCGCCGCGACGCAGGCCATCGTGGACCGGGTCGCCTCGATCCGGGAGGCCGTCGGCGACGAGTTCGACATCGCCATCGACTTCCACGGCCGGCTCACCGCCCCCATGGCCCGCCGGGTGCTCCCGCTCCTGGAGCCGTACCTGCCCTTCTTCGTGGAGGAGCCGGTCGTCCCGGAGATGAGCGACCACATCGGCGACATCGTCCGCTCCACCTCCATCCCGATCGCGACCGGCGAACGCCTCTACTCCCGCTGGGACTTCAAGAAGGTGCTCGACCAGGGCATCGCGGTCGCGCAGCCGGACCTCTCGCACGCCGGCGGCATCTCGGAGGTGCGCAGGATCGCCGCGATGGCGGAGGCGTACGACGTCTCCCTCGCCCCGCACTGCCCGCTGGGTCCGATCGCGCTCGCCTCCTGCCTCCAGGTCGGCTTCGCCGCGCCGAACCTGCTGATCCAGGAGCAGAGCCTCGGCATCCACTACAACACCGGCTCCGACCTGCTCGACTACCTGGTCGACCCCTCGGTCTTCCGGTACGAGGACGGGCACGTGGGCCTGCCGACCGGGCCGGGCCTCGGCATCGAGGTCGACGCGAAGGCGGTCGAGCGGGCGGCCGAGGTGGGTCACCGCTGGCGCAACCCGGCCTGGCGCCGCGACGACGGCTCGCTCGCCGAGTGGTAGGCAGGACGCACGGAAGGGGCGGGCTCGCGAACGAGCCCGCCCCTCCTCACGCGTGGACCGGTCAGCGGTGGGCGAGCCAGCTCGCCGCCGGCAGCAGCTTGCTGTCGTAGTCGAACAGGGCCTGGTTCTCCCAGCCGTTGCCGGAGGAGGGGTCGGCCGGGTCCCATCCGTTGCCCGTGACGGCGGTCCAGGTCGGCTCCCAGTAGACGACCCCGAGGCCGCGGCCGTTCGGGACGGCCTCGACGACGTTCATGATGTCCCGCAGCCAGGCCGACTGTCCGGCCGGGCTCGCCGGGTAGCCGGAGACCAGCTCGGACGACAGGTCGATGATGTTCTCGTGGGTGTCCTCGCTGTCCAGTCGGAAGGGGTACGCGGTCTCCACGACGAGGACCTTCTTGCCGTAACGGGCCGAGATGTCGTCCAGGTTGGTCTGGAGCGAGGACAGGGCGCCGTGCCAGTAACCGTAGAAGGAGAGCGCGATCACGTCGTAACTCACGCCCTGCGCCTTGGCGTTGTCGAACCACGTGCGGTACAGGGCGTTGTCGCCGCCGTGCGCGAGGTGCAGTGCGATCTGCGTCCCGGAGGAGACCGCCTTGGCGGCCGAGATCCCGGAGTTGAGCAGCCCCGCGAGCTGGGACCAGTTGCTCGTCGAGCCCTCGGGCCAGAGCATGCCGGTGTTGATCTCGTTGCCGATCTGGACCATGTCGGCCGTGGTGCCCTGCGCCTTGAGGGCGTTCAGGACGTCGTACGTGTGGTTGTAGACGTCGGTCCTGAGCTGTGCGTACGAGTGGCCCTGCCAGGCGGCGGGCTTCGTCTGGGCGCCCGGGTCGGCCCAGATGTCGGAGTAGTGGAAGTCGACGAGCAGCTTCATGCCCTGGGCCTTGATCCGCTGCGCGGTGGCGAGGACGCGGGCCTTGTCGTTGTAGCCGTCGGCCGGGTTCACCCACACCTTGAGGCGGCCGTAGGTGGCGCCCGCGTTCTTCAGGATCGCGACCGGGTCACCGGTGGCGCCGGCGGCGGTGCGGTACGTACCGCCGAGGTCCTGGCTCTTCTTGAGCGTGGAGAGGTCGACGCCCTTCACGGTGAGCCCGGTGGACCCGGAGGTGAAGGTGAGATCGTCGACGTTCAGCCAATTGCCCGCCTTGGCGTCCGAGTTGACGCTGACCGTGCAGGCGCCGCCGGTCACCTGGACCGAGGTGACGAGCCGTATCCAGGCACCGTTGGAGGTCACCGGCAGGTCGGTGCGCTGTTCGGCGGAGCCGCAGTTGCGCAGGGCCAGATAGGCCGCGTTCTGGCCGCCGCCCGAGCGCACCCAGGCGCTCAGCGTGTACGTGCCGTCGGTGAGCCCGGAGAGGTACTGGTACGTCTCCACCTTGTACGCGGCGGAGGCCCAGTGGGTGAGGCGGTAGCCGCCGGTGCGGCCTCCGGCCTCGGTGAACGAGGCGGCGTTCTGACCGGCAGCCGAGTAGGTGGACCAGCCGGCCGGGGTGGCGGTCCCGGCGGCGCCGGTCTCGAACCCGGCGTTGGTGAGCGTGGCGGCGGCCTCGGCCCGCGGGGCCGCGGGCAGCGGGGTCAGGAGCAGGGCGGCGAGCGCCGCGGCAACGGCCGCGGCACGAAGCCGGAAGCGGCTTCTGGTGGTGGGGTGCGTGGTGGGGTGCATCGTCGAGTCCCTTCGACGGCGGCGGATATGAACAGTGGTGCGGTTCCTCACGGGTGGTGCGGGTGGTGCGGGTGGTGCTGCTCGCCCGGGGGCGGCGCTGCATGCGCAGCCGCCCCCGGGGAGTCCGGGGACCCGGCCGGGCCGGGTGGGGGAGGCGCCGTACCGACCGGGCGCGGTCGGTACGGCACCGGCTGGGCGGGTGACGTGCGTGCTCGGCACGGACCCGTCCGCAGGGTTCGGCGCCGTCAGCCGTCCAGGCGTACGACCCTGGCGGCGCCGGCCGGGACGGTGAGCTTGCCCGCCGCCGGGGCGCCGGCGGCGAGGAGTTCCGTGCCCGTGCCGTCCAGCGGCACCTCGGCCTCCTCGTCGGAGTGGTTCAGGACGAAGACGTACTCCGCGCCGCCCTCCCCGGCGCGGCGCACGACCTCCACGTCACGCGGCAGCGCGGCGCGCGGGGCGACCCCGGCGTCCTCGCAGGCGGCGGCGACGATCGGGTCGAGCGAGGCCGCGTCGAGCCGGGTGGAGACGTACCAGGCGGTGCCCCGGCCGAGCCGGTGCCGGGTGACGGCGGGGCCGCCGGCGGCCGGCCCGTCCGCGTACGTCCAGACGGTCTCGGCGCCGCGCGGCCGGACGAACTCCGTCCACACGTCACCGGTGAGCGCGGTTCCGTCCGGCCCCGCGATCCGTACGCGCTGCTCGTCGAGGAGCGGCGACCACTCCTCCACGGTGAGGCCCAGTACGTCCCGCAGGGCGCCCGGGTAGGCGCCGGGGTGGACGGCGTCGTGCTCGTCGACGATCCCGGAGAAGTACGAGACGACCAGCGTGCCGCCGTTCTCGACGTACTCGCGGAGGTTCTGCCCGGCGGCCTCGGTGGTGAGGTAGAGCGCGGGGACGACGACCAGCGGGTAGGCCGAGAGGTCGGACTCGGGATGGGCGAAGTCGACGGTGAGGTGCCGGTCGTAGAGGGTCTCGTAGAAGCTGTCGGCGCGCTCGCGGGCGTCGTGGGCCGCGTTGGGGCGCCATTCCAGGTTCTGCGCCCACCAGGAGTGCCAGTCCCAGAGCACGGCGACATCGGCGACGGTCCGGGTGCCGCGTACCTCGGCGAGCGCGTCGAGGTCGGCTCCGAGGGCGACGACCTCGCGCCAGATCCGGGTGTCGGTACCGCCGTGCGGGACCATCGCGGAGTGGAACTTCTCGGCGCCGCGCCGGGACTGGCGCCACTGGAAGAACATGGCGCCCTCGGAGCCGCGGGCGACATGGGCGAGGGAGTTGCGGGCCATCTCGCCGGGGCGCTTGGCCGGGTTGCGGGCCTGCCAGTTCACCCCGGAGGTGGAGTGCTCGAGGAGCAGCCAGGGGGCGCCGCCGGCGACGGAGCGGGTGAGGTCGGCGGCCATGGCGAGGTTGACGTGGGTGCGTCGGCCGTCGGTGATGAGGTAGTGGTCGTTGGTGACGAGGTCGACCTCGCGGCCCCAGGCCCAGTAGTCGAGGGAGTCGCACTGGCTGAGGGCGGTCATGAAGTTGGTGGTGACGGGGATGCCGGGCGCGAGCGCGTGGAGGATGTCCCGTTCCGTCCGGAAGTTCTCGCGGATGGTGGCGTCGGCGAAGCGGCGGTAGTCGAGCTGCTGCGCAGGATTGCCGACGGTGGGGGTGAGCCTCGGCGGGTCGATCTCCTCGTACGAACCGTACCGCTGCCCCCAGAAGGCCGTGCCCCAGGCCTCGTTGACGGCCGCCACCGAGCCGTACGTCTCGTGGAGCCAGCGGCGGAAGTGGGCGGCGCAACTGTCGCAGTAGCAGGCGCTCACGGGGACGCCGTACTCGTTGTGGACGTGCCAGAGCGCGAGCGCGGGGTGGCTGCCGTAGCGGCGGGCCAGCTCGGTGGTGATGCCCGCGGCGGCCGCGCGGTAGGCGGCGGAGCTGTGGCAGATCGCCCCGCGTGATCCGTACGAGTGGCGCAGGCCCTCGGCGGTGACGGGCAGGGCCTCCGGGTGGGCGCGGTAGAACCAGGCGGGCGGCGCCACGGTCGGCGTGCCGAGGTCGACCCGCACGCCGTGCTCGTGGAGCAGGTCGAGGAGCCGGTCGAGCCAGCCGAAGTCGTAACGGCCCGGCTCCGGTTCGAGGAGGGCCCAGGAGAAGATCCCGACGCTCACCATGGTGACGCCGGCCTCACGCATGAGCCGGACGTCGTCCTGCCAGACGCTTTCCGGCCATTGTTCGGGGTTGTAATCCCCGCCGAACGCGAGCCGGTGCAGGCCCTTGGGAGTGGTCTGCGGCATGAGTCTCTCCTGAAACGTCGAACGAGGGAAGCCTAGTGCTGGGAACGTGCACACACCCGGTCTCGATGTGGCAACGCAACATAACCGCACAGGAACAACCATTGACAAGTGTCCGGAACGTTTCTCTACTGTGAACGCTCACAGATGCATGGCCGGCCTCTCCGTCTGCGAGAGAGGCCCCTTTCGGTCAGGGAGAAGTACCCCATGCCCCACATCACGCGCCGCAGCCTCGCCGCCGCCACCGCCGTCCTCCTCGGCGCCACCGCGCTCACCGCCTGTGGATCCTCCGACTCCGGCGACGAGGCCGGCGCCGGGTCCGGCCCGGTCAAGCTCACCTACTGGGCCTGGGCGCCCGGCATGGACAAGGTCGCGGCCCTCTGGAACGCCGAGCACCCCGACATCCAGGTCACGGTGCAGAAGCAGGCCTCCGGGGACGACCTCGTCACCAAGATCATCACCGCGGCGAAGGCGCACAAGGCCCCCGACCTGGTCCAGGCCGAGTACCAGGCCCTCCCGACCCTCGTCAGCAACGACGCCCTCGCCGACATCGCCCGCGAAACCCAGGGCGCCAAGGACAAGTTCGCCCCCGGCATCTGGCAGCAGACCACGTTCGGCAGCGAGGCCGTCTACGCCCTGCCGCAGGACTCGGGGCCGCTGATGTTCTTCTACCGCGAGGACCTCTTCAAGCAGTACGGCCTGACCGTCCCCACCACCTGGGACGAGTTCGCCGAGACCGCCCGCGACCTGAAGAAGAAGGCGCCGAAGAAGTCCCTCACCACCTTCTCCGCCAACGACTCCGGCCTCTTCGCCGGCCTCTCCCAGCAGGCCGGCGCCAAGTGGTGGACCTTCGAGGGCGACACCTGGAAGGTCGGCATCGACGACGCCGCCACCAAGAAGGTCACCGACTTCTGGGGCGGCCTGGTCGCCGAGGGCGCCGTCGACAACCAGCCGATGTACACCCCCGCCTGGAACAAGGCCCTCAACACCGGCGAGCAGATCGCCTGGGTCAGCGCCGTCTGGGCCCCCGGCACCCTGACCACCGCCGCCCCCGACACCAAGGGCAAGTGGGCCATGGCCCCCCTCCCGCAGTGGACCAAGGGCGCGAACACCACCGGCAGCTGGGGCGGCTCCTCCACCGCCGTGACCACCGACTCGAAGCACAAGGAAGCCGCCGCCCGGTTCGCCACCTGGCTGAACACCGACCCGAAGGCCCTCGCCGCCCTCGTCAAGGAGAGCGGCGTCTACCCGGCGGCCACCGCCGCCCAGACCAGCGGCGCCCTCGCCAAGGCCCCCGACTACTTCGCCAACCAGCCCGACTTCTACACCAGCGCCGCCGCCATCGCGAAGACCACCGCACCGGCCGCCTGGGGCCCCAACGTGAACGTCGCCTACACCTCCTTCAAGGACCAGTTCGGCAAGGCCGCCAAGGCGAAGAAGGGCTTCCCCGAGGCCCTGACCGCCATGCAGGACGCCACCGTCGCGGACCTGCAGAAGCAGGGCTTCGAGGTCGCCAAGTGACGCAGCCCCCCAAGGGCGCGCGCCGGTCGTACGGGGTCAAGGCGGCCCCGTACGGCTTCCTCCTCCCCGCAGCCGTCCTCTTCGCCCTCTTCTTCGCCCTCCCCATCGGCTACGCCGTCTGGCTCAGCTTCCACAAGGTCGAGATCAAGGGGCTCGGCCTCGGCAAGGGCGCCAAGTCCGAGGTCTGGGCCGGCCTGGAGAACTACGCCTCCGCCCTCTCCGACTCCGAACTCCTCGCGAGCGCCCTACGCGTCCTCGGCTACGGCGCCGTCGTCGTCCCCGTCATGCTCGGCCTCGCCCTCTTCTTCGCGCTCCTGCTCGACTCCGAGCGCGTCCGGGCCCGCTCCTTCGCCCGGCTCGCGATCTTCCTCCCGTACGCCGTCCCCGGCGTCATCGCGGCCGTCCTCTGGGGCTTCCTCTACCTCCCCGCCGTCAGCCCCTTCCACTACCTCCTCGACAAGGCCGGCCTCCCGCAGCCCGACCTCATGGACGGCGGACCGCTCTACCTGGCGATGTCCAACATCGCGATCTGGGGCGGCACCGGCTTCAACATGATCGTCATCTACACCGCGCTGCGCTCCCTGCCCACCGAGGTCTACGAGGCGGCCAAGCTCGACGGCTGCTCGGAGCTCCAGATCGCGCTCCGCGTCAAGATCCCGATGGTGGTGCCCTCGCTGGTGCTCACCTTCTTCTTCTCGATCATCGCGACCCTCCAGGTCTTCAACGAGCCCATGACGCTCAAGCCGCTCACCAACGGCATCCCGTCCACCTGGAGCCCGCTGATGAAGGTCTACAGCGACGCCTTCACCGGCGGGAACATCCACGCCGCCTCGGCCACCGCCGTCGTGCTCGCCCTCGCCACCTTCGCGCTCTCCTTCGCCCTCCTCAGGATCTCCAACCGCCGCACCACGCAAGGAACCACCCGATGACCGGGCTCGCCTCCCCGCCGCTGCGCAAGAAAGCCCCCGCCGCCGGTTCCACCCCCGGCACCTCCCAGGGCCCGCCGCGCCCCCGCCGCACCGCCCTGCTGCCGACGGCCGCCCTCGTCCTCGGCGCCCTCTACTGCCTGCTGCCCGTCGCCTGGGTCCTCGTCGCCGCCACCAAGGCCGACGACGAGCTCTTCTCCACCTTCACCTTCCTGCCCGGCAGCGGCTTCGCCGAGAACGTCGGTGACCTCACCGGATACCGCGACGGCATCTACTGGCGCTGGATGGGCAACTCGGTGGTCTACGCCGGGCTCGGCGGCATCCTGTCCACCGTGGTCTCCGCCTTCGCCGGGTACGCCCTCGCCGTCTACCGTTTCCGCGGCCGCGAGGCGTTCTTCAACATCATGCTGGCGGGCGTCCTCATGCCCCCGGTCATCCTCGCCATCCCGCAGTACCTGCTGATGGCCGAGGCCGACCTGACGGACACGTACGCCTCGGTGATGCTGCCGCTGATCCTCTCCCCGTACGGCGTCTACCTCGGCCGCATCTACGCCCAGGCCGCCATCCCCATGGAACTCGTCGAGGCCGGCCGCATGGACGGCGCCGGAGAGTGGAGGATCTTCCTCAGGATCGGCGTCCCGATGATGTCCCCGGGCCTGGTGACGATCTTCCTCTTCCAGTTCGTCGCCATCTGGAACAACTTCCTGCTGCCGTTCATCATGCTCGGCGACGACGAGAAGTTCCCCATGACCGTGGGCCTGTTCACCCTCCTCAAGCAGGGTGCCAGCCAGCCCGCGCTGTACACCCTGGTCATCACGGGCGCGCTGCTCGCCATCGCCCCGCTCATCGCCCTCTTCCTCGTCATCCAGCGCTTCTGGAGCCTCGACCTGCTCTCCGGCGCCGTAAAGTCCTGAGCACAGGGGATCGAGGAGAAACACACAGCATGAGCACAGCAGCGAGCAGGCGCCGCCCGGCGACCATCCACGACGTGGCCCGCGAGGCCGGCGTCTCGCGCGGCACCGTCTCCCGTGTCCTCAACGGCGGCCACTACGTCAGCCCGACGGCGAAGGCGGCCGTCGACGCCGCGATCCGAAGAACGGGATACGTCGTCAACCGGCACGCCCGCTCGCTGATCACCGGCAAGTCCGACTCCGTCGCCTTCCTCCTCACCGAGCCGCAGGAGCGCTTCTTCGAGGACCCCAACTTCAACGTGCTGCTCCGCGCCTGCACCCAGGCGCTCGCGGCCCAGGACATCCCACTGCTCCTGATGATCGCGGGCACCGAGGACGAGCGCCGCCGCAACCTCCGCTACATCGAGGCCGGCCACGTCGACGGCGTCCTCCTCGTCTCCAGCCACTCCGGCGACCCCGTGGTGGCCCGGCTGCACGAGGCCGGCGTGCCCGTCGTCGCCTGCGGCAAGCCGCTCGGCCAGACCGCCAAGATCGGCTACGTCGCGGCCGACGACCGCGACGGCGCCCGCGACATGGTCCGTCATCTGTACGCGTCCGGGCGACGGCGGATCGCCACCGTCACCGGACCGCTCGACACCCCCGGCGGGGTGGAGCGCCTCGCCGGCTACCGCGAGACGCTCGCCGAGTGCGGACTGCCCGTCGACGAGACGCTGATCGCCGCCGGCGACTACAGCAGGGCCAGCGGCGAGGACGCGGCCCGCGCCCTCCTGGAGCGCGCCCCGGACATCGACGCCGTGTTCGTCGCCTCCGACCTGATGGCGCAGGGCGTCCTCGACGCGCTCGCCCGCGCGGACCGCAGGGTCCCCGAGGACATCGCCGTGGGCGGCTTCGACGACTCCCCGGCCGCCCTCTCCTCCCGCCCCTCGCTCACCACCATCCGCCAACCCTGGGACCGGATCAGCACCGAGATGGTGCGGATGCTCCTGGCCCGGATCGCGGGCGAGGACCCGTCGGCGGTGATCCTGCCGACGGAACTCGTCCGCCGCGACTCGGCGTAGGGCCTGTCGCTGCGGCGCACACGGCCCGCGCGCCCACCGGGCCGTGCGGGCCGTGCGTCGACGGTTCACCGACCGTCGAAGAGGTGCGCCAGAGTCGTGGGGGCGAGTCGGAACGCGTCAAAGTCGACACGGCAGCCCTCGCCGACGGGTGACTGCGCCACGACGCCGACCCGTGCGGCACGGCCGCCGGCGCCGCCCAGGGCGAACTGCCGCACCAGGCGCCAGAAGCCGCCGTCCTCCGACACGTGGAAGACGTAACCCTCCCCGACCCGGCTGATGCGCAGCCACAGCGCGTCCCCCGGCACGGGGCCGGCGAGCGCGTCGTCGGACCGTCCGCGCGTCACGACCGAATAGACGCTCGGAACACCGTCGTGCGCCTGCTCGAAGGTGAGCTTCCCCCAGTGGTCGTCGTCCGCCCACACGACGAGCGCACCCGCGTCCCAGGCGGACCGGAACCCGACGCGAAGCCGCGCCGAGAACTGCCAGTCGCCTTCCGGCGCATCGGTCAGGGCCACGGCGGCGTCCCGTCGGACGCCCCCACCGACCGGGTCGGTGAAGACGTCCGTACGCGGGCCGGCCGTGACCGACAGGACACCTTCGGAGAGGGACCACGCCTCGGGGGTGGTCAGCCACTCCATGGCGAGCGGGAGCGAGATCTCGTCGTTCATACGGCAATGATCGCGAGCGGGTCGACGGCCCGCTACGGCATGGGACGAAGATCCACGAAGGGGTACGAAAGTCCAAGCCGCGCTTTCCGCTCCCGCCGGCCCTCGATGACGGGTGCCGTCGACACCTCCGTACCCCCACCGCGGTCGCCCTCGGCGGCGTCTATCCGCCTGACGGGGCCTCAGCGGACGCCGTCCGGCCGACGGGGGCCTCTCCGGCGGGAGTCGCCCGGGGTTCGACGAACGGCCGGGTCAGGTGGGCCGTCGCGAGGACCGCCCCGGTGTCGGCGGCGCGGGCGAGCAGTTGCTCGCGGGAGGCGCGGGCGGTGGCCGGGTCGCGTTCGTGGGCGTAGGCCACGCCCGGGGCGGCGAGTTGGACGGCGTGCACGAGGAGGTCGCCGGTGACCAGGACGTCCCGGCCGTCCGGCCGTTCGACCAGGACGGACTGGTGGCCCGGGGTGTGCCCGGGGGTCGGCAGCAGCGTGACGCCGGGGCGCAGCCGGTGCCTTCCCTCGACCTCGTGCAGCTGTCCGGAGGTACGCAGCGGCTCGACCACCCAGTCCCACACGGGATCCCGCCGGTCGAGGGCCTCGGTCTCCGCGCGCTGGACGACGTACCGGGCCCGGGGGAAGAAGGGCTGCCCGGCGGCGTCGGCCGCCCAGCCGGTGTGGTCCTCGTGCAGATGCGTCAGGACGACGGTGTGGACGTCCGCCCGGTCGATCCCGGCCGCCGTGAGCAGTTCCGGCAGCCTCCCGGGTACGGGACACCAGGGCGCCCCGGGGCCCTCGGCGGGGCCCACACCCGCGTCGATCAGCGTCCAGCCCGTACCGTCAGGGTCCGCGACGGCGAAGCAGCGGAAGTCCAGCCGCCACGAGCCCCCGGGCCCGAACGCGTCCGGGTCGAGCGCGGAGGCGGCCGCCCAGTCCGCGGCGGTGGCACCGGGGAAGGCGTCCCGCGCCGACTTGAAGAAGGACCCCGTGGCATCGAGGAGCGCTGTCACCGGGCCACTGCGCGCCACCGTGCCGCTGTCCGTGCTGCCGCTCTGCGTCATGGGGGCGACTCTGCCACCAGGAGGCCGTGCGCGCGCAGGGGTTCGAGAGCACCCGGAGGGCCGCGCGACCAGGAGATCTCGCGCTCTCATCCCCCTCTCACGCGGGCCTTATCCCGTCATCACACGCCGCCCCTAGCTTCACGCCCATGTTCTTCACCTACCTCCGGCGCGAACTGCGCCGCCGCAGAAGGGCGGCGCTCGTCGTCGCCTCCGGGCTCGCGCTCGGGATCGCGCTGGTCATCGTCGTCAACTCCGTCTCCTCCGGCATGAACCGGGCCCAGGGCAAGGTCCTCGAATCGCTCTACGGGCTCGGTACGGACCTCACGGTGACCAAGGCGCAGGAACGGCCCGAGGAGGGTGCGCGGGCGCAGCGGCCCCGGTTCGAGTTCCAGGGCAAGGAGGACGGCGAGGAGCAGAGCAGTGACCGGCTGATGGTCCAGGGCTTCCAGACCCTCGCGGACTCGACCGTCGCCACGGTCGGCCGACAGCCCGGCGTCGACCGGGCGGTGGGCGGGCTCAGCCTCGTCAACCTGAAGATCAACGGCGAGTTCGAGCGGGGCCGGATCCAGCGCGGCCAGCCCCAACCGGCCCAGCCGGGCGACGGAACCGGCGGCAGCGGCGGGGCCGACAGCGGCGGCAGCGGTGGCGGCTCCGGGCCCGGCGACACCGTCACCGGCGGCGGCGCGGCGTTCGACGTCGACTCCTTCACCCTCTACGGCACCGACGTCACCGCGCCCGACCTCGGCCCCCTCACCACCTCCACGGTGTCCCCGGGCCGTACCTTCAAGACCACCGAGACCGACGCCAAGGTCGCCGTCGTCGACAGCGCCTACGCCCAACAGCAGGGCCTCGCCGTCGGCGACGAACTGACCGTCAAGGGCGTGAAGTTCGAGATCGTCGGCATCGCGACCGCCGACCGCGGCCAGTCCGCCGCCCAGGTCTACCTGCCACTGAAGCAGGCGCAGACGCTCTCCGCCTCCGCGGCGAAGATCACCACGATCTATGTGAAGGCGACCGACTCGACCCGGATCGACGCGGTCAAGGCCGCCATCCAGAAGAACGTCACCGGCACCACCGTCACCACCTCGGCCGACCTCGCGCAGACGGTCTCCGGCTCGCTCGACACCGCCGCCGACCTCGCCTCGAACGTCGGCAGGTGGCTCTCGTACGCCGTACTGCTCGCCGCCGTCCTCGTCGCGGGACTGCTCACCTCCTCCGCCGTCACCCGGCGGGTCCGCGAGTTCGGCACGCTCAAGGCGCTCGGCTGGACGAGCGGCCGGGTCACCCGGCAGGTGGTCGGCGAGGCCCTCGTCAACGGTGTCATCGGCGGCGCCCTCGGCATCGCGGTCGGCCTGGCCGGCGCGTACGCCGTGACCGTCGCGGGCCCGACACTCTCCGCGGAACTCGGCGTCGGCGGAAGCGCGTTCGGCGGCGGCGGGCGGGGCGGCGTGATCTTCGGCGGCGGTCCCGCCGGCACGGCCGCCGGCAAGACCGTCGACATCGCCCTCACCGCCCCGGTCTCCCTCACCACCGTGGGCCTCGCCGTCCTCCTCGCCCTCGGCGGCGGCCTCGTCGCGGGCGCCTTCGGCGCCTGGCGCGCCTCACGCCTCCGCCCCGCCGACGCCCTGCGCCGCGTCGCGTAGCCACCCGGCCGCCCCACCCACCCACGTACCACAGGAGTCACACCGTGTACGAACTCATCGGCGTCACCAAGCAGTACCGGCGGGGGCAGACGAGAGTCGACGCGCTCGCCGGGATCGACCTCACCCTCGCCCAGGGGGACCGGCTGGTCATCCAGGGCCCGACAGGCGGCGGCAAGTCCACCCTCCTCCAGATGCTCGGCGGCCTCGACCGCCCCACCTCCGGCCGGGTCCTGCTCGACGGCACCGACCTCGCGTCGCTCTCCGAGCGCCGGCTGACGGCCGTACGCGGCCAGAACATCGGCTTCGTCTTCCAGAGCTTCAACCTCATCCCCACACTCACCGCCCAGGAGAACGTGGAGACCGCGCTCGTCCCGCTCGGCATCCGTCCGTCCGAGCGACGCGGGCGCGCCGCGGAGGCCCTGGAGTCGGTCGGCCTCGGCGAACGCCTCGGCCATCTGCCCTCCGAGCTCTCCGGCGGCCAGCAGCAGCGGGTGGCGATCGCCCGCGCCCTGGTGAAGCGACCGAAGGTGCTGCTGGCCGACGAACCCACCGGAAACCTCGACGAGTCGATGCGCGACGAGATCGTCGACCTGCTCGAAGGGCTCTGGAAGGAGCACGGTCTGACCTTCGTCATGGTGACCCACGACAGCGCCATCGCCCGCCGGGCGCCCCGCCTCGCCACGATCCGCAAGGGCCGGATCACGCTCAAGGAGAACCGCCCGGCGGCGGCTCCGGACCCGGTCGAGGCCTGACCGGCCGCCGGACCGGGGGCCGTTGTCAGTGGGTGCCCCTACCGTTTTCACCATGACGACGACGACCTATCTGGAGCTGTCGCAGGACGGCGGCGGTGCCCACAAGTTCTACGAAGTGACCGTGGACGACCTGGCGGTGTCGGTCCGTTACGGCCGGATCGGCTCCGCGGGCCAGACGCAGCACTCCACGTTCCCGACGCAGGCGAAGGCGCAGGCCGCCGCGGCGCGGAAGCTGGGCGAGAAGGTCCGCAAGGGATACGCGCCGGCGGTGCGCGGACAGCGCGCCGCCCGCTCCGTGACGCGCCGCGAGGTGACCTCGGCGCCGTCCACCGCGCGCGCCGTCGCCCCCGTGCTCTGGCGCTTCAGGACCGGGTCGGCCGCCTTCGGCATCCACGTCGACGAGGAGCGCTGCTGGGTCGGCAACCAGGCGGGGGACGTCTTCACGCTCGACCGCTCCGGCGAGGTGCAGGCCCGGTTCAGCCTGCCGGACGGCGTCAAGTGCCTGGTCGCCGACGACTTCTGGATCTACGCGGGCTGCGACGACGGCAAGGTGTACGACCTGTCGTCCAAGCTGCCCTTCGCCGCGTACGACATCGCCACCGACGTCGACATCTTCTGGCTCGACATCCACGAGGGCGTCCTGCACGTCGCCGACCGCTCGGGCCGGCTCACCGTCATCGACCACGAGGACGAGCACCAGTGGGCGCGCGGCGGCCAGGGCGAGCAGGCCTGGATGGTCCGCGCCGACGGCGACGCCGTCTACTACGGGGACACCCGGGGCGTCGCCGCCCACGCGCCGGACGGCGGCGGCGAACTGTGGCACACGGCCACCGAGGGCGGGGTCCTCTTCGGCTGGCAGGAGGACACCGCGGTCTACGCGGGGACGGCGCGCAAGAAGGTCCAGCGGCTGGCGAAGAAGGACGGACGCGTCGAGGCGGTCTACGCCTGCGACAGCCCCGTGTACTCGTGCGCCACCTCGCCCGGCGGAAGGTTCGTCTTCGCCGCCGACTCGGCCTCCTCCGTCTACTGTTTCGCGGAGGACGGGACCCGGCTGTGGAAGCTCGGTACGGGAGGGGGATCGGCGCTCTCCATGCAGTACCGCGACGAGCGGCTCTACCTGGTGACCACGGACGGTTCCCTGGTGTGCGTGGACGCGAGCGAGGCGGCGATCGGGGCCGCCCAGGAGGGCACGGTGCCGGTCGCCCGGGACATCAAGCTCGCCGCCGCCCTGCCGGTGTACGAGCCGGCGACGACCGTCACCGCCGTGAGCACCGTCAGCGACGCCCCGGCGGGCTCGATCGTCGTGGAATGCGTGAACGAGTCGGGCAGGACCCGGGTGAGAGTCGTCTCCCAGGGCTACGACTCCGCGTGGAACGTGCAGTTCCCGAGGGCGATCCGGGAGCCCGGCGCGCGCTACGTGGTCGATGCCCTGCACACCGCGGCGGGCGGCTTCTACCGGGTCCGCGGCGACATCCGGCGGCTGCTGTGACGGCGGCGCCCGGGGGCGGCGGGACCTTCGAGGCGGCCACCGGCGACGGCCCACCGCTGCCCCCGGCCGACGCCGAGCAGCGGTCCCGGGAGATCCGGGCCGCCCTCGACGGGCTGCTCCAGATCAGACGCCTGACCCTGCGCCAGGGCGGCGACCCGAGGGCGGTGCCCGCCGACTGGGAGCGCCGGCAGCCGGTCCGCGCCGTGGCCCTCGCCCTGGAGTACGGCGGCCTCGTCCCGTCGTCCATGGACGCGTCGGGAGCGAGGACCACCACCGGCTACCGGGTCCGCGCGGGGGACCGGCCGGGCACGGCCGTGGTGGAGTGGCTGGGCCCTGCGGGCTCGGGCGCCGCACAGGAGGAGGCGGCGGCTCTCGGCGCGTGCGTGCCGGCCCTGGCACGGCTCGGCTGGGAGGCCCTGCTCTACAAGGGGCCGCGCGGGCGCCGCTTCCTGGAGGTGGAACCGCTGGGGAGCTGAACCCGGAAAGGAACCGGGTGCCAGGCGTCCGGTGTCAGTCGCTGGCGTCCGGCGTCCGGCGTCAAGAGTCAGACGTCCGGTGTCAGGCGATCGAGGCGGAGACGATCGCCGAGACCGCGATGTTGCAGGAGGCCGTCACCCAGACCGCCGGGTGCGGCTCGGGGTCGACCAGGGTGGCACCCAGCTTCCCCGGCGTGACCAGGTCCACCACCAGGAACGCCACGGCCATCATCGCCAGGCCGAGGAGTCCGAAGGCCGCCGTCGAGACGAGGCCCTTGCCGAAGTCGTCGTACGTCGTCCAGATAGAGGTGAAGACGATGCCACCGATACCGAGGAGCGCCGAGCTCAGCAGCGTCGCCGCGTTGCGGTTGCGGTCCTCCCAGATCTGGCGCCCGAGCTTGCCGGGGGTCAGCAGGTCCACGAGCACGATGCCGAGGATCAGCAGGACCACGCCGAGGGCGCCGTAGGCGCCGGCCCGGCCGAGGCCGTTGACGATGTCGCTCATGGTGTGCCGGCTCCGCAAGGTCACGATCACGGGGGATCGGTGGTCAAGGACCGGCAAAATGTAGCGCACGCGTCAACAGCGCCCGCCGCCCGCCCAGGCATCGGGCGGACGGCGGGCGGGATGTGAGGCCGGGCGGACCGCCTCGTCAGGCTCCCGGCGGCAGGTGTTTGGCACGCGAGCGCACCTGGAAGGCCGTCACGATCTCGACCGCTCCGACGGCGACGAGCCAGATGCCGCCGAGGAGCGCGAGCACCGCGGCGGACTCCAGCGGGGAGACGATGAGCACCACACCGGCGAGCGCGTTGACGACGCCGAGGAAGACCTGCCAGCCGCGCGCCGGCATCGCCGCGTCGGAGGCCGCCGCCATGATCTGGGTGATGCCGCGGAACAGCCAGCCGATGCCGATCCAGAGAGCGAGCAGCAGGATCGACTGCATCGCGCCGCGGAAGCAGAGCAGGCCGAGCAGGATCGACAGGGCGCCGCTGATGAAGGCCATGACCCGCGGCGCGGTGCTCGCGTGCGTACCGAAGGCGGCCACCAGCTGCATCACACCGCTGAACAGCAGGAAGAGGCCGAAGAGCACCCCGGCCACGAACAGTGAGGCGCCGGGCCAGACCAGCACGAGGACGCCGAGGACCAGCGCCGCGATTCCGGCCACGAGCAGCGCCTGCCAGGCGGCTCCGGCGAGCGCGCCCAGCGGGCCGGGCGGTACGTCCTGCTGCGGCGGGCGGTCATGAGTCTGTGTCATGGACGGTGTCCGTCCTTTCATGGCGGTGGACTCGACGGTCATGCGTTCGGGCCCTCCCCACTAAACCAACAGTGAACAAATGCCGCAAAGCGTGACTCAAGCGGAGTATTCGCCCGGCATTACGGCAGGCGCGGACCGGAGAGGGCGACGACAGTGGAGGCGTACGTGTCCGTCCTCCCCGCACTGGAGACACCCATGGGCCACCCCAACCGACGCGACCTCGGCCTCCTCGTGCTGAGGGTCGGCACCGGTGCCGTGCTCGCCGCGCACGGCACCCAGAAGCTCTTCGGCTGGTTCGGCGGCGGCGGGATCGAGGGCACCACCCAGGCGATGGAGGCCATGGGCTTCCGGCCCGGCCGGCAGAGCGCCGTCGCCGCCGGTCTCGGCGAAGCCGGCGGCGGAGCGCTGCTCGCCCTCGGCCTCGCCACCCCGGCGGCCGGCGCCGCGGCCGCCGGCGCCATGGCGGGTGCCGTCTCCGTCCACGCGCCGGCGGGCTTCTTCGCCCAGGGCGGCGGTTACGAGTACCCGGCGTTCCTCGGCTTCGTCGCCGCCGCGATCGGCGTCACGGGCGCCGGCCGGTACTCCGTCGACCACGTCTCCGGGCACGTCCTCGACCGCCCCTGGGTGGTGGCCGCCGCCTTCCTCGGCACCGCGCTCGCCGCCGCGGCCGTGGTCGGCCGCCGCGCCGAGGGCCGGACCGCCGACGAGCCGGACCAGGAATTCGGGTAGCGGCACCGGCGCCCAGGGGGCCCGCAACGCGTCCGCCACGGGGGAGGGTTAGGCTCGCCGCAGAGGAAGGGACGGCCGCCGCGCATGAAGATCGATCTGACGGACACCGACTCCAGCAGGATCAACAAGGCGATTCTTCAAGGCCGCAGGGCCGTCGGCACGCCCGCCGTCGGCGCTGTGCTCACCCTTGTCGTCGTCACCGACGAGGAGAACGCCTACGACGCGGTCAGGGCCGCCAACGAAGCCTCCCGGGAGCATCCCTCCCGCACCCTCGTGGTCATCAAGCGCCACGCCCGTTCGCCCCGCGAGCGACTCGTCACCCGGCTCGACGCAGAGGTCCGCCTCGGCACCGACGCCGGTTCGGGCGAGACGGTCCTGCTCCGGCTCCACGGTGAACTCGGCGCCCGCGCCGACTCCGTGGTCCTGCCGCTGCTCCTGCCCGACGCACCCGTCGTCATCTGGTGGCCCGTCGACGCCCCGGACGTGCCCTCCCGGGACCCGCTGGGCTCACTCGCGCAGCGCCGTATCACCGACATGTACGCGGTCGAGGACCCCCTCGCCGCCTTGGAGACCAGGGCCGCCTCCTACGCCCCCGGGGACACGGACCTCGCCTGGACCAGGCTCACCCCCTGGCGCTCCATGCTGGCCGCCGCGCTCGACCAGGCCCCGCTGACCGTGACCTCGGCCGCCGTCGAGAGCGAGGCGGAGAACCCGAGCGCCGAACTCCTCGCCCGCTGGTTCGAGGTCCGGCTCGGCGTCCCCGTCGACCGCGTCGTCACCGACGGCCCCGTCGTCACGGCCGTCCGGATGGGCACCGCGGACGGTGAGATCCGCATCGACCGGCCCGAGGGCCCGGTGGCCAGGCTCTCGATCCCCGGCCAGCCCAGCCGGGTCCTCGCCCTCAAGGTCCGGACCACCGCCGAGCTGATCGCAGAGGAACTCCGCCGCCTCGACCCCGACGAGGCCTACGCGACCGCCCTGCGCGGGCGCGCCTGACACCTCGTTCCCCGGCGGGCACGGCCTCGACCGCTTCTAGGTCACCCTGCGTCCAGACACGGGGGAGGAGGTACGACCATGAAGTACTGGCACGGAAACCAATAGGCGTGGAGGCGGGCACCACACCCGTCGGCTCAGCCGCGCAGCTTCCCCGGCAGCCAGCGGAGTTGGGCCGCCTGCTGGAAGACGCCGCCGCCCTCGTGGTCGTTGAAGTCGTACACCTCGATCGCCTTCTCGTCCCCGGCGTACGCGTTGAAGGCCGCGAACACCGTCGACGGCGGGCACGTCAGGTCCTCCAGGGCCGTCGAGAAGAGGGCCGGGGCCGTGGCGCGGGCGGTGAAGTGAACCCCGTCGAAATAGGCCAGCGTCTCCTGGACCTGCTCGACCCGGCCGCGGTGCGTCTTCAGGTAGTTGCCTATCTCGCGGTACGGGGTGCGGTCCGTGACCGTCGTCGCGCGCGGGAAGTCGCACAGGAACGGCACGTCCGGCGCCACGGCGACCAGGTCCGGCACGAGCCCGGCCACGGCCAGCGTGATCCCGCCACCCTGGCTGACACCGGTCACCGCCGTACGGGCCGCGTCCACCAGCGGGTGCGAGCGGGCGGCCTCCACGGCGCGGACGGCGTCGGTGAAGAGCCGCCGGTAGTAGTAGGTGTACGGGTCCTCGACGCCGCGCGTCATGAAGCCGGGGAACGCCGGCCCGCTGCCCACCGGGTCCGGGGTGTCACCGGTCGCCCAGCCGCTGCCCTGCCCGCGCGTGTCCATCACGAAGTGCGCGAACCCGGCCGAGGCCCAGAGCAGATGGGTGTGCGGAAGGCCGCGCCCACCGCCGTACCCCAGGAACTCCACCACCACCGGCAGCGGTTCGGTCGTGCCGGCGGGCAGGACGAACCAGCCCTTGACCGGCTGCCCGTCGAAGCCGGCGAAGGTGACGTCGAACGCCTCCACCGTGGAGAGCCCCGTCGGGACGGCCTCGAACCGGGCGCCGAGCTCGTGCCCGCGCGCCTCACGGAGGGTCTCCGCCCAGAAGGCGTCGAAGTCCTCGGGCTCCACGGACGCGCTCCGGTACGTGCGGAGCCGATCGAGGGGGAGGTCGAACTGAGTCATGCGTACCGCCTGGTGAGTCGCCCGTTGAGGGAAGGTCGCGTTCGAAATCTCGACCGGTCACCCACCCCGGCCTTCCCCACCTTAGCCAGCGGCCTCGTGTCCCCGTCCGGCGGACACTTCACGCCGTCGACGCCACGAGAACGCCGTCGGGCCGATCCCCATGACATCCTCGGACGAACCGCCCACCCCGTGTCCGGACGTGGGTCTTCCTCGTCCTGCGCGGAGGGTCGCCATGCTCATCAGCCATGCCGTACGTCACGAGGTCCTGACGGTGACCCTCCACCGGGACCTGGACGTCACCAACCGGGCCGCGGGCGCCCTCCAGATCCAGGCCCTGGTCCAGGCGCACCGGCCCGCCCGGGTGGTCATCGCCGTCCCCAGCGCCGACCCCACCCCCGCCACCCTCAGCACCCTCGCCCGCGCCCACCGCATGTGCACCAGCCTGGGCATCCCGCTCACCCTCAGCGGGGCGAGCAACCGCACCCGCCGCCTCTTGGGCGTGTCCGGCGAGTGAACCGCGCGCCGACCCGCCGCTACGCCTCGCAGGCGAGTCGCCGGAGCGCCGCGCGGGCCGTCGTACCGAAGCGGGGCAGGCTGAGCGGCACGACAGCGCCCGGCGAGCGAGCAGAGCGAGGAGAGCGAGTATGGCGAGCGAAGAGATCTGGGGCTACCGCACGGATTCCGGTTACGAGACGGGGACCGACCTGATCGGTTTCAAGGTCGAGGCCACCGACGGGAGCATCGGCAAGGTCGACGAGCACACCGACGAGGCAGGGGCCGGCTACCTGGTCGTCGACACCGGCGTATGGATCTTCGGCAAGCACGTGCTGCTCCCCGCCAGCGTCATCCGGCGCGTCGACCGCGACGACGAAACGGTGTACGTCGACCGCACGAAGGACCAGATCAAGGACGCGCCCGAATTCGAGCGGGCGAAGGAGCCCCGCGACCCCGGCTATCTCGAACAGTTCGGCCGGTACTACGGGATGCCGCACATGTAGCCCGGGTACGGCATCCGGACCCCGCGACCCCGTTGTGCCGGACCCCGTTTTGCCGGTCCGGCAACAGCGGTGGCGTGACCGCGGCCCGGTGGGCGACGGTGGGCCCATGACCGACGACATCGCAGCGGGACCGCCCGCCTCCGACACCGCCCCGCCCGCCGACGGATACGTCGGAGACCCCGCCGTGCGGGCCGAGTGGGACGACCGGTACGCCGACCGGCAGCAACTCTGGAGCGGACAGCCCAACGGCGCGCTCGTGGCCGAGGTCGCCGGGCTCACCCCGGGCCGGGTGCTCGACGTCGGCTGCGGCGAGGGAGCGGACGCCGTCTGGCTCGCACGCGGCGGCTGGGACGTGACGGCGCTCGAAGTCTCGGGCGTGGCCCTGGACCGAGCGGCCGGGCACGCGCGGGACGCCGGCGTCGACGTCCGCTGGGTCCACGCCACCCTGACGGACGCGGCGCTCCCGCCGGCCTCCTTCGACCTGGTCTCCGCGCAGTACCCGGCGCTGCTGCGCACCCCCGACGCCGAGTCGGAGCGGGCGCTGCTCGCGGCCGTCGCCGTCGGCGGTGTGCTGCTGCTCGTCCACCACGCGGGAATGGACACCCACCAGGCGGACGAGAGCGGCTTCGACCCGGCGGACTACGTCTGGCCCTCGATGGTCACGGCGCTGCTCGACGACGACTGGGTGGTGGAGGTGGACGAGCAGCGGCCCCGCGTGGCACCCGACGGCGGCGCAGGCGCCCACCACACCGACGACGTCGTACTCCGCGCCCGCCGCCTCCGCTGAGCCCTCCCGTGGAGGTGTACCGGGTCGCTGCCATGCCCTCGGCGGGGACTCGGAGACGGTCAGGGGCGGCGCTCGTTCACCGTGCCGGCAGGCTGGAGCGCCGTACCACCAACTCGGGCTGGAGCACGACCCGGCGGTGCTCGTGCGCGGTCGCGTCGCCTTCCGCCCCGATCTCGCTCAGGAGGAGCTCGGCGGCCAGGGCGCCCATGGTGACGGCGGGCTGGCGGACCGAGGTGAGGGGGACGGTCGCGGCGGCGGCGAACTCGATGTCGTCGTAGCCGACGATCGCCATGTCGTCGGGGACGTTCATCCCCGCGTCGTACATGGCTTGCAGGACACCGAGGGCGAGCAGGTCGTTGGCGCAGAACACGGCGGTCGGCCGGTCGGCGAGACCGAGCAGCCGGGCGCCGGCGTCGCGCCCGGCGGAGACGTCGAGGCGCTCGGTGGGGAGCTCGCGGAGGACGTCGTGGCCGAGTCCGGCCGCGGTGAGGGCCGTGAGGGCGCCGCTGCGCCGGTCACGCACCTGGTTGAGCTCGGGCGGGCCGCTGATGTAGGCGATCGAGCGGTGTCCGGCTTCGATCAGGTGGCGCACGGCGAGGGCCCCACCGGCGACGTCGTCGACGGACACCGAGCACTCGGAGCTGCCCGCGGCCACGCGGTCCACGAGGACGAAGGGGATCTTGTGGCGGCGGAAGTCCTCGATGGTGCGGCCACTGGCGTCGGCCGGGGTGAGAAGCACCCCGCGTACGCGCTGCTCGGCGAAGAGTCCCAGGTACTCCGCCTCCTCGGCCGGGCTCTGGGCGGTGTTGCACACCATGACGCCGAGCCCCGCGGCGCGCGCCGCGCGTTCCGCGCCGCGCGCGATGTCCACGAAGAACGGGTTGCCCATGTCGTGGACGAGCAGCCCCATCATGCGGCTGCTGCCGGCACGCAACTGCCGGGCGGACTCGCTGCGGACGTATCCGAGGCGGTCTATCTCGGCCCGGACACGGGCCAGGGTCCGGGGGGAGACCGATTCCGGCCGGTTGATCACATTGGAGACCGTGCCCACGGACACGCCTGCGGCGCGTGCGATGTCCTTGATACCCACTGACTGGGTCATCGGACTGGGACCTCCCGGTATGTAGAGCCACGGTGCCTTCAGGTTACTCGCGGTGCCCGTCCCCCTCCGTCGCTGCGCCGGGCGGGGCAGGCCGGCGCCGCGACGGAAGGCGGGGTACGCCTGGTGCCGGGGTCAGGACAGGTGGAACACCTCCGTCAGAGGCCGCATGGCCTCGTCGGGCCGCTGCCCGTCCAGGGCTTCGAAGAAGTCGGCCATCTCGGCCTGCCAGCGGGCGTTGACCTCGGTGGCCTCCATGGCGGCCACGGCCGCGGCGAAGTCCTCCGTCTCCAGATAGCCGACGAGCAGACCGTCCTCGCCGAGGAAGAGCGAGTAATTGTGCCAGCCGCTCGCCGAGAGGGCGTCGAGCATCTCGGGCCAGACGGCGGCGTGGCGCTCGCGGTACTCGGCGAGCCGGTCCTGGCGGACCTTGAGCAAGAAGCAGACACGCTGCACGGAACCGTCTCTCCGGGAAAGCCGCACGGGCTTCATGAAAGGTTTCAAAGCGGTTCCCGGGACATTAAGCGTGGAGGTCGCATCCCGTCAATGGCCTGCTCAGCGCAGTTCTCAACTGATCTCAGCCGCCGAGTCGTCACCGTCGGCTGGCGGCGTTGGCCGGGTTGACACTCTCGGGCAGGGCTCCTAGGTTCCTGCTGAATCGTTTCAGAACAGAAGATCGCCGGTGCCGAAGCCGTAGGAGCCCTGAAGTGACCGATCTCGCCGCGGTGAAGACCGCGCTCAAGACCCAGGCCGTCGAGACGCCGTCGTGGGCGTACGGGAACTCGGGGACCCGTTTCAAGGTCTTCGCCCAGGAGGGCGTGCCCCGTACCCCTCAGGAGAAGCTGGCCGACGCCGCCAAGGTGCACGAGCTCACCGGCGTGGCCCCGACCGTCGCCCTGCACATCCCCTGGGACGAGGTCGACGACTACACGGCACTCGCGAAGTACGCCGTCGACCGCGGGGTGAAGCTGGGAGCGATCAACTCCAACACCTTCCAGGACGACGACTACAAGCTGGGCAGCATCTGCCACCCCGACGCGGTGGTGCGCCGCAAGGCCGTCGACCACCTGCTCGAGTGCGTCGACATCATGGACGCGACCGGCTCGCGGGACCTGAAGCTCTGGTTCGCCGACGGCACGAACTACCCCGGCCAGGACGACATCCGCGAGCGGCAGGACCGGCTCACCGAGGGCCTCGCCGAGATCTACGAGCGTCTCGGCGACGACCAGCGGATGCTGCTCGAGTACAAGTTCTTCGAGCCGTCCTTCTACACCACCGACGTCCCGGACTGGGGCACCGCCTACGCCCACTGCCTCAAGCTCGGCGACAAGGCGCAGGTCGTCGTCGACACCGGCCACCACGCGCCCGGCACCAACATCGAGTTCATCGTCGCCACGCTGCTGCGGGAGAACAAGCTCGGCGCGTTCGACTTCAACTCGCGCTTCTACGCCGACGACGACCTGATGGTGGGCTCCGCCGACCCGTTCCAGCTGTTCCGGATCATGTACGAGGTCATCCGGGGCGGCGGACTCGGCTCCGACGTCGCGTTCATGCTCGACCAGTGCCACAACATCGAGACCAAGATCCCGGCGATCATCCGCTCGGTGATGAACGTGCAGGAGGCGACGGCCAAGGCCCTGCTCGTCGACCGGCCCGCGCTCGCCGCGGCGCAACGCGAGGGTGACGTACTCACCGCGAACGCCGTGCTCATGGACGCCTACAACACCGACGTACGCCCCCTGCTCGCCGAGGTCCGCGAAGAGACGGGCCTCGACCCGGACCCGATCGCCGCGTACCGCCGCTCCGGATGGCAGGAGCGGATCGCCGCCGAGCGTGTCGGCGGCGACCAGGCCGGCTGGGGCGCCTGAGCCCCGGACCGTACGAGACGACCCAGGCGACCAGGCCGGCTGGGGCGCCTGAGCCCCGGACCGTACGAGACGACCCTCCTCACCGACCCGCAAGGACACGCCCATGTCTTCCTCCCTCCACCCCGAAGCGGCCGCTCTGCTCGCCCGCTCCCATCGCCTCGGCGCCGATCCCCGCACCACCAACTACGCCGGCGGCAACACGTCCGCCAAGGGCACCGCGCCCGACCCCGTGACCGGCGGAGACGTCGAGCTGATGTGGGTCAAGGGCTCGGGCGGCGACCTCGGCACCCTCACGGAGTCCGGCCTCGCCGTGCTCCGCCTCGACCGGCTCCGCTCCCTCGTCGGCGTCTACCCGGGCGTCGAGCGCGAGGACGAGATGGTCGCGGCGTTCGACTACTGCCTGCACGGCAAGGGCGGCGCCGCTCCGTCCATCGACACCGCCATGCACGGACTGGTCGACGCCGTCCACGTGGATCATCTGCACCCCGACTCCGGGATCGCGCTCGCCTGCGCGGCCGACGGGGAGAAGCTGACCGCCGAGTGCTTCGGCGAGACCGTCGTGTGGGTGCCGTGGCGGCGCCCCGGGTTCCAGCTCGGCCTCGACATCGCGGCCGTGAAGAAGGACAACCCGCAGGCCATCGGCTGCATCCTCGGCGGACACGGAGTCACCGCCTGGGGCGACACGGCCGAGGAGTGCGAGCGCAACTCGCTGCTCATCATCCGGACCGCGGAGAGCTTCCTCGCCGAGCGCGGCCGCCCCGAGCCCTTCGGTCCCCTCCTCGACGGGTACGGGGCGCTGCCCGAGGCCGAGCGGCGTGAGCGCGCCGCCGTCCTCGCGCCCCACATCCGGGGCATCGCCTCGCAGGACCGGCCGCAGGTGGGTCACTTCGACGACTCCGCGGCCGTCCTCGACTTCACGGCCCGCGCGGAGCACCCCCGGCTCGCCGCGCTCGGCACCTCCTGCCCCGACCACTTCCTGCGGACCAAGGTCCGGCCGCTGGTCCTCGACCTTCCGCCGACCGTCCCGGTCGAAGAAGTCGTCGCGCGGCTGCGCGCGCTGCACGCCGAGTACCGCGAGGAGTACCAGGCGTACTACGACCGGCACGCGGACGCCGACTCGCCCGCGATCCGCGGCGCCGACCCGGCCATCGTGCTCGTCCCGGGCGTGGGCATGTTCTCCTTCGGCAAGGACAAGCAGACCGCTCGCGTGGCGGGTGAGTTCTACGTCAACGCGATCAACGTGATGCGGGGCGCAGAGGCGGTGTCGACGTACGCGCCGATCGAGGAGTCGGAGAAGTTCCGCATCGAGTACTGGGCCCTCGAGGAGGCCAAGCTCCAGCGGATGCCGAAGCCCAAGGCGCTCGCGACCCGCGTCGCCCTCGTGACCGGTGCCGGAAGCGGCATCGGCAAGGCCATCGCCCAGCGGCTCGTCGCCGAGGGCGCCTGTGTCGTCGTCGCCGACCTCAACGCTTCGAGCGCCGGGGCCGTCGCGGAGGAGATCGGCGGGCCCGACAAGGCTGTGGCCGTGACCGTGGACGTCACCTCGGAGGAGCAGATCGCCGACGCGTTCAAGGCGGCCGCGCTGGCCTTCGGCGGCGTCGACCTGGTCGTCAACAACGCGGGCATCTCCCTCTCCAAGCCGCTCCTGGAGACCTCGGCGCGCGACTGGGACCTCCAGCACGACATCATGGCGCGCGGCTCGTTCCTCGTCTCCCGCGAGGCGGCCCGCATCATGATCGAGCAGGGTCTCGGCGGTGACATCGTCTACATCGCGTCGAAGAACGCGGTGTTCGCAGGACCGAACAACATCGCCTACTCCGCGACCAAGGCCGACCAGGCCCACCAGGTGCGGCTCCTCGCCGCCGAGCTGGGCGAGCACGGCATCCGCGTCAACGGCGTCAACCCGGACGGGGTCGTGCGCGGCTCGGGCATCTTCGCCGCCGGCTGGGGCGCGCAGCGGGCGGCGACGTACGGCATCGAGGAGGAGAAGCTCGGTGAGTTCTACGCCCAGCGCACCATCCTCAAGCGCGAGGTACTGCCCGAGCACGTCGCCAACGCCGTGTTCGCGCTCACCGGCGGCGAGCTGACCCACACCACCGGCCTTCACGTCCCGGTCGACGCCGGTGTCGCCGCCGCCTTCCTGCGATGAGCGATCGTACGAAGGCGTTCGCCGCGGTCGACCTGGGCGCGTCCAGCGGGCGCGTCATGGTCGGCCACGTCGGCCCCGACACCCTCCACGTCTCCGTGGCACACCGCTTCCCCAACCGGCCGGTCCGCCTACCCGAGGGCTTGCGGTGGGACATCCTCGGGCTTTACGCGGGTGTGCTCGACGGCCTGCGCGCGGCCGGCCGGGTCGACTCCGTCGGCATCGACAGCTGGGCCGTCGACTACGGCCTGCTCGACGCCGACGGGGCGCTGCTCGGCAACCCGGTGCACTACCGGGACAGCCGCACCGAGGGCGTCGCGGAGAAGGTGTGGACGACCGTGCCGGCCGCCGAGCTGTACGCGGCGACCGGCATCCAGTACGCCCCGTTCAACACCCTGTACCAGCTCGCGGCGGCCCGCGAGGCGCGTCAACTCGCGTGCGCCGAGCGGCTGTTGATGATCCCCGACCTGATCTCGTACTGGCTCACCGGCGAGCAGGGCACCGAGCTGACCAACGCCTCCACCACGCAGCTCGTCGACCCCCGGACGCGCGACTGGTCCTACGACACGGCCGCCCGCCTCGGCATCGACCTGGAACTGTTCGCCCCGCTGCGGCAGCCGGGCGATCCGGCCGGGCTGCTGCGGCCGGAGGTGCTGGACGAGACGGGGCTCCAGGGGCCGGTGCCGGTGACGGCGGTGGGCTCGCACGACACGGCCTCCGCGGTGGCCGCGGTCCCCGCGACCACGCGGAACTTCGCGTACATCTGCACGGGCACCTGGTCCCTGGCCGGCCTGGAGCTGGAGGCGCCCGTGCTCACCGAGGCGAGCCGCGCCGCCAACTTCACCAACGAGCTGGGCATCGACGGCACGGTCCGCTACCTGCGCAACATCATGGGCCTGTGGCTGCTCCAGGAGTGCATGCGGGACTGGGGCCTGGCGGACGTCGTACCCCTGCTGCGCGAGGCGGCCCGGGTGCCGGGCCTGCGTGCGGTGGTGGACGCGGCCGAACCGGCGTTCCTGGCCCCCGGCGGGATGCCCCGGCGCATCCAGGCGGCGTGCCGCGCCACCGGTCAGCCCGTCCCGGAGACGCCGGCCGAGATCACCCGGTGCGTCCTCGACTCCCTCGCCCTCGCCCACCGCAAGGCGATCGAGGACGCGCAGCGGCTGTCCGGACGGTCCGCCGACGTCGTCCACGTGGTCGGCGGCGGGGCCCGCAACGAGCTGCTGTGCCGGCTGACCGCCGACGCCTGCGGGCTGCCGGTCGTCGCAGGACCGGCCGAATCAGCGGCCCTCGGCAACGTCCTGGTCCAGGCCCGCGCCCACCGCGCGGTCGGGGACCTCGCCTCGATGCGCGGCCTGCTGGCCCGCACCCAGCCGCTGACCACCTACGAACCCCGCGGCGACCGGGCAGAGTGGGACGCGGCGGCCCGACGGATCGCCGGCTGACGGCCACGCCCGAAACGCCGGGTGGGCACGGAACCTGACAACCGTGCCCACCCGGTCCCCGCACACCGAGAAGAAGGAGCCGCGATGCGTGTCGCTCTGTTCCTGACCTGTGTCAACGACACGCTCTATCCGGACACCGGCCGGGCCGTGGTGAGGCTCCTGTCCCGTCTGGGCGTGGACGTCGACTTCCCCGCGGGCCAGACCTGCTGCGGACAGGCCCACTACAACAACGGCTACCGGCACCAGGCCGAACCGCTCGCGCTGCGCTACGCCGAGGTCTTCGCCGGCTACGACGCGATCGTGACCCCGTCCGGGTCCTGCGGCGCCATGGTCCGCGAGCTGTACCCCCGCATGGGCGAGCGCGCCCGCGCGGAGGGCCGCGGCGACAGGCTCACCCGCACGCTCGCGCCGGTCGTGCCGAAGACGTACGAGCTCACCGAGTTCCTGGTGGACGTGCTCGGTGTGACGGACGTCGGCGCGTACTACCCGCACAGGGTCACCTATCACCCGACCTGCCACGGCCTGCGCGGCCTGGGGCTCGCCGACCGGCCGTACCGGCTGCTCCAGGCCGTCAAGGGCCTCGAACTGGCGGAACTGCCCGGAGCGGAGGAATGCTGCGGCTTCGGCGGCACCTTCGCGGTGAAGAATCCCGACGTCTCGGCCGCCATGGGCGCGGACAAGGCGCGCAGTGCCGAGTCGACGGGTGCCGAGGTGCTGTGCGCCGCCGACAACTCGTGCCTGATGCACATCGGAGGAACGATGTCGCGGCTGAAGGTGGGCATGCGGCCCGTCCACATCGCGGAGATCCTAGCGAGCACGGAGAAGGAGCCCCTGCTGTGAGCGGTACGTTCGTCGGGATGCCGGCCTTCCCGAAGGCGGCGCGCGACGCGGTCGGCAACCCCACCCTGCGGGCCAACCTCCGCCACGCCACCCACACCATCCGCGACAAGCGCGCGGCCGCCGTCGCCGAACTCGACGACTGGGCGCGGCTGCGCGAGGCCGGCAAGCAGATCAAGGACCACACCCTCCGCCATCTCGACCGCTACCTGGTCCAGCTGGAGGAGTCGGTGATCGCCGCGGGCGGGACCGTGCACTGGGCGGCGGACGCGGACGAGGCCAACAGGATCGTCACCGACCTGGTCAAGGCCACCGGCGAGACCGAGGTCGTCAAGGTCAAGTCCATGGCCACCCAGGAGATCGGCCTCAACGAGGCCCTCGAAGCCGAGGGCATCGCCGCCTACGAGACCGACCTCGCCGAACTCATCGTCCAGTTGGGCAAGGACCGGCCCTCGCACATCCTCGTCCCCGCGATCCACCGCAACCGCGGCGAGATCCGCGACATCTTCGTCCGCGAGATGAGCGAGTGGGGCCGGCCCGCACCCGCCGGCCTCACCGACAGCCCCGCCGAGCTCGCCGACGCCGCGCGGCTGCACCTGCGGGACAAGTTCCTCCGGGCCAAGGTCGCCGTGTCCGGCGCCAACTTCATGGTCGCCGAGACGGGCACGCTCGTCGTCGTGGAGTCCGAGGGCAACGGCCGGATGTGCCTGACGCTCCCCGAGACGCTGATCTCGGTCGTCGGCATCGAGAAGGTCGTCCCGACCTGGCGGGACCTGGAGGTGTTCCTGCAGACCCTGCCCCGCTCCTCGACCGCCGAGCGGATGAACCCGTACACGAGCATGTGGACGGGGACGAGCGAGGGCGACGGCCCCAGCGACTTCCACCTCGTCCTCCTCGACAACGGCCGCACCGACACCCTCGCGGACGAGGTGGGCCGCCAGGCCCTGCGCTGCATCCGCTGCTCGGCCTGTCTCAACGTCTGCCCGGTGTACGAGCGGGCCGGGGGTCACGCGTACGGCTCGGTCTACCCGGGCCCCATCGGCGCGATCCTGAGCCCCCAGCTCCGGGGCACACAGAGCGAGGTCGACGCCTCGCTGCCGTACGCCTCCACCCTCTGCGGCGCCTGCTACGACGTCTGCCCCGTCGCCATCGACATCCCCGAGGTCCTGGTGCATCTCCGGGAGCGGATCGCCCAGGGCGGACCGGTGACCCGCGAGGGCGACCTGGTCGTCCTGAGGCCGGCCAAGGGGCACGCGGCCGAGCGTGCGGCCATGCGGGCGGCGCGCTGGGCGCTCGGCCGACCGGGTGTGCTGCGGGCCGGACAGCGGCTCGCCGCACGCACGCGGAAGCTGCATCCACGGACACTGCCGGGTCCCGGCAAGGCGTGGAGCGCGACGCGGGACCTGCCACCGGTGCCCGCGGAGCCGTTCCGTGACTGGTGGCAGCGCACCGACGGCGGGAAGAAGGACGGGACATGAGCAGCAGGGATCTGATCCTCGGCCGGGTGCGGAGCGCGCTCGCCGACGTACCACCGGACGACACGCCGTACGAACAGGCCGTCGACCGCTCCTATCTACGCGTCCACGGTGACCTGGACGCCGAGCAGACGGTGGAACTCCTCGCGGAGAACCTGGCGGACTACCGGGCGGTCGTGCACCGTTGCACGGCCGACCAGCTGCCGCGGACGGTCGCCGTGATGCTGGCCGCCCGGGGCGCGACGACGGTGCTCGTCCCGCCGGGCCTGGATCCCGGCTGGCTCTCGGCGACCGACGTCGTGCGGGTCCAGGACCGGGCGGACACCACGCCGCACGAACTCGACCGGATCGACAGCGTGATCACCGGCTGCGCGGTGGCCGTCGCCGAGACGGGCACCCTCGTGCTCGACGCCGGCCCCGGCCAGGGCCGCCGTCGCATCACGCTGGTCCCCGACCACCACATCTGCGTGGTGCGTGTCCCGGACCAGGTGGTCTCCTCCCTTCCGGAGGCCCTCGAACGCCTCGATCCGACCCGCCCTTCGACCTGGATCTCCGGCCCGTCGGCCACCAGCGACATCGAACTCGACCGCGTCGAAGGCGTCCACGGGCCGCGCACCCTCGAGGTCGTACTGGTGACAGGTCCGCGCCCCGCCGTTTCGTGACTCCGGGACGAAAGGAGGTAGCGCGGGCGGGCGCGCGGACGCCGGCAGGCCATTGAGACCCAAGCAAGTGCTTGGTAGTGTGCCGAGGTGCCGGGCCCGGCCGCAGTCGCATCCGGTCCCCGGACCGTCGAGCTCCGGAGGATCCCGGCATGACTTCGATGACCCACCCCGCGACCCACCCGGCCCTGCGCACCGCGCTGTGCGACCTGGTCGGGGTCAGGTACCCGATCGTGCAGACCGGCATGGGCTACGTGTCCGGCCCCGAACTGACGGCGGCCACGGCCGCCGCGGGCGGCCTCGGCATCCTGGCCGGTGCCACCCTGACCCTGGAACAGACCCGTACCGCCGTCCGCGTCGTCAAGGAGCGCACCGACGCGCCGTTCGGCGTCAACATGCGCGGCGACGCCTCCGACGTACTGGAACGCGGCGAACTCCTCGTCCAGGAGGGCGTCCGGATCGCGTCCTTCGCCCTCGCCCCGAACGAGCGGGTGATCCGCCGCCTGAAGGACGCCGGGCTCGTCGTCATCCCCTCCGTCGGCGCTCGCCGCCACGCCGAGAAGGTCCAGGCGTGGGGCGTGGACGCGGTCGTCGTCCAGGGAGGAGAGGGCGGCGGCCACACCGGCCCGGTGCCCACCTCGATCCTGTTGCCGCAGGTGGTCGACGCCGTCGACATCCCGGTCATCGCGGCCGGCGGCTTCCATGACGGCCGGGGTCTCGTCGGGGCCCTGGCGCAGGGAGCCGTCGGCATCGCGATGGGCACCCGCTTCCTCCTCACCAGCGACAGCACGGTGCCGGACCAGGTGAAGGCCGAATACCTGCGGCGCGGTGTCGACGGCACCGTCGTCACCACGGTCCTCGACGGCATCCCGCAGCGGCTGCTGCGCACCGACCCGGTGGAGCGGCTGCTGCGGCAGAAGGCACTCGCCCGCGCGGGCCGCTCCCTCAAGCACGCCGTCGCCTTCCAGCGGATCTCCGGCATCTCCTGGCGGGACATGGTGCGCGAGGGCCTCGCCATGCGCCGCCGACACGACCTCGGGTGGTCCCAGGTGCTCATGGCGGCCAACACCCCGATGCTGCTGCGCGCCAGCATGACCGAGGGCCGCACGGACGTCGGCACGCTGGCCTCCGGCCAGGTCGTCGGCGTCATCGACGACCTGCCCAGCTGCCAGGAACTGATCGAGCGGATCGTGGCCGAAGCAGGCGCCGTACTCAACCGACTCGCCGCCGCGCCCCAGACGGCGGCGAAGCGCGCCTGACCGGCACGTCGAGCCCTCCTGAGCGCCGCCCACGACAACCCAGGGAGAACGCATGGGCACAGACACCCTCACGACCACCGTCGACGGGCGCGGTATCGCCGAGATCGTCGTCGACCGCCCGCCCGTCAACGCCCTCCCGGTCGAAGACTGGTTCCGACTCGCCGAGAAGATCGCGGACTTGGGTCGCGATGCGGACGTCCGGGTCGTCGTACTCCGCGCCGGAGGGCGTGGCTTCAACGCCGGGGTCGACGTCAAGGAACTCCAGGCCGACGCCACCAACGCCGCGCTCGTCGGCGTCAACCGGGCCTGCTTCGCCGCCTTCGCCGCCGTCTACGACTGCCCGGTCCCCGTCGTGGTCGCGGTCCACGGCTACTGCCTGGGCGGCGGCATCGGTCTCGTCGGCAACGCCGACATCGTGATCGCCGCCGAGGACGCCACGTTCGGACTGCCCGAGGTCGACCGGGGCGCCCTGGGCGCCGCCACCCACCTCTCCCGTCTCGTCCCGCAGCACAAGGCACGGGCCATGATGTACACCTGCGCGACCGCGAGCGCCGCCGAACTCCACGCCTTCGGCTCCGTTCTGGAGGTCGTCCCCGGCGAGCGGCTGCGCGACCGGGCGCTCGAGATCGCGGCCGGCATCGCGGAGAAGAACCCGAAGGTGGTGCGGGCCGCCAAGGAGGCCTTCAACGGCATCGACCCGTGGGACGTCAAACGCAGCTACCGGTACGAGCAGGGCTTCACCTTCGAGATCGCCCTCTCCGGAGTCGCCCGCGAGGTCCGCGGCGCCTTCGGGAGTACGGAGGAGCGCGTCACGGAGGAGCGCGTAGGGGACGGGGAGTGACGTGGACCTGACCTGGAGCCCCGAGGAGGATGCCTTCCGGCAGGAGGCCCGGCAGTGGCTCACGGCACACGTGCCGCGAGAGCCCCTGCCCTCCGGCGACACCCGCGCGGGCTTCGCCGCCTGTCTGGAGTGGGAGCGGAAGCTGTTCGACGCCCGGTGGTCGGTGGTCTCCTGGCCCGAGGAGTTCGGCGGCCGGGACGCCACCCTGTGGCAGTGGCTGATCTTCGAGGAGGAGTACTACCGGGCCGGGGCGCCCGCCCGCGTCACCCAGAACGGCATCTTCCTGCTCGCCCCGACCCTCTTCACGTACGGAACCCCCGAGCAGCAGAAGCGACTTCTGCCGCGCATGGCCGCCGCCCAGGACCTGTGGGCGCAGGGCTGGTCCGAGCCGGGCGCGGGCAGCGACCTCGCCGGCATCCGCAGCCGCGCCGTCCGCGACGAGGCCGCGGGCGGCTGGCGGCTCAGCGGCCAGAAGACGTGGACCACCCGCGGTGCCTTCTGCACGCACCTGTTCGGGCTCTTTCGTGCGGATCCCGAGGCCGGACGCCATCACGGACTGACGTACTTCCTGCTTCCGCTGGACGCCCCCGGCGTCACCGTCCGCGGCTTCGAACGCCTCGACGGCGACGAGGGGTTCGCCGAGGTCTTCCTCGACGAGGTCTTCGTGCCGGACGCGGACGTGCTCGGCGGCGTCGGTCAGGGCTGGCGGGTCGCCATGGCCACCACCGGTTCCGAACGCGGCCTCACCCTGCGCTCGCCCGGCCGCTTCCTGCACGCCGCCGACCGGCTCCTGGACCTGGCCCGCAGCACCCCCGACGCCGCCGCCGCGCACCGGGACCGGCTCGTGCAGGCGTGGATCGACGCCCAGGCGTACGAGCTGTTCACCCTGGAGCAGGTCACCGCGATCACCGAGGGCCGCGCCGTCGGAGCCGAGTCCAGCCTCAACAAGCTCTTCTGGTCGGACATGGACATCCGTCTGCACGAGACGGCCCTCGAACTGCTGGGATCCGAAATGGAGTTGGAGGACGGCTGGAGCCGGGGCTTCCTTTTCTCCCTCGCCGGCCCCCTCTACGCCGGAACCAACGAGATCCAGCGCAACATCGTCGCCGAGCGGCTGCTCGGCCTGCCCAGGAGGTGACGCGATGCGGTTCGCCGTAGCGGAGCAGGACACGGCCCTGGCCGAGGCGGCCGGGGAGGTGCTGGACCGGGAGGTGGACGCGGAGGTGGTCCGGGCCGGGTGGCCGGGCGCCGGGCCGCACGGGGGTCCGGGCGACCGGGTCGGCGCGGTGTGGCGCACCCTCGCCCAGGTCGGGATCACCGGGACGCTCGTCCCGCAGCACGCCGACGGCCTCGGCCTCGACGAGCGGGCCCTGCCGCCGCTGATGGAGACCCTGGGCCGCAGCGGCCTGCCGGTGCCGGCCGCGGAGGTGGTGGCCGTCGGGGCTCCGCTGCTCGCCGCCGCGGGGGCCACCTCGTACCTCGCCGCCGTCCTGGACGGAACGGCGCTCCTCGCCGTCGGCCTCACCGAAGGCGCGGCCGTGCCCTTCGCCGCCCGCGCCGACCTGGTCGTCGTACGCGTCGGACGGCAGGCGCGGCTGTACGAGCGGGGCGAGGTGCGCGTCGAGCCGCTCGCCGCCGTCGACGGTTCACGTCACCTGGGCCGCGTCACCGCCCCGCCCGCCGGCGGCCTGGTCCTCGCGGGGGAGGAGGCTCTGGACGTCCCCTGGCGGCGCGGTGTCCTCGCCACCTCGGGTCTCCTCGTCGGACTCGCCGGACGGATGCTCGAACTGACCGTCGGGTACGTGCGGGAGCGCCATCAGTTCGGGGTACCGGTCGGCTCGTTCCAGGCGGTCAAGCACGCCCTCGCCGATGCCGAGACGGCGGTGCGCTTCGCCCGCCCCGCCGTCCTCGCCGCCGGCTGGGCGCAGGCGACCGGCGCCCCCGACGCGGAGCTCCGTACGTCGATGGCGAAGGTGCTCGCCTCCGATGCCGCCCGCCGGGTCGCCCGGACGGCGATCCAGTGCCACGGCGCCATCGGATACACCACCGAGTACGACCTCCACCTGTACGCCAAGCGGGCCTGGGCGCTCGCCGCCGACTGGGGCGGTCCCGCGTACCACCGCGAACGGATGGCGCGCCGACTCGGTCTGACACCGGCTTCGGCTCCGGCTCCGGCTCCGTGACGAAACGAAAGGACCGTGACAGTGACGGGAATCTGCGAGGGCCGGGTCGTCGTCGTGACCGGCGCGGGCCAGGGCCTCGGCCGTGAGCACGCCCTGGCGCTGGCCGCCGAGGGAGCGAGGGTCGTCGTCAACGACCTCGGGGAGGCGGCGGCGCGTGCCGTCGCCGACGAGATCCGCGCGGTCGGCGGCACCGCCGTCGCCGACCCGGGCGACGTCAGCGACTGGGCGTACGCCGAAGGACTCGTCGGACGCGCCGTCGCGGCGTACGGCACGCTGGACGCCCTGGTGAACAACGCGGGTCTGAACCGCGACCGGATGCTCGTCTCCATGACCGAGGCCGAGTGGGACCTGGTCATGAAGGTGGACCTCAAGGGGCACGCGGCGCCGCTGCGCCACGCCCTCGCCTACTGGCGCGAGCGGGCCAAGCAGGGGCGCCCGGTCGCCGCGCGCGTCGTCAACACCAGTTCCGGAGCCGGCCTCATGGGGAGTGTCGGGCAGGGCAACTACGGCGCCGCCAAGGCCGGCATCGTCGCCCTGACCGTCATCGCCGCCGCGGAGGCGGCACGGTACGGCGTCACCGTGAACGCCATCGCGCCCTCCGCCCGTACGCCCATGACGGAGGCGGTCGAGGCGTTCGCCGACAAGATGCGTGCCCCCGAGTCCGGCTTCGACGCCATGCATCCCGGCAACGTCTCGCCGCTCGTGGTCTGGCTGGTCTCCGCCGAGTCCGGCGACGTCACCGGCCGGGTCTTCGAGTCCGAGGGCGGCACGATCTCCGTCGCCGACGGCTGGCAGCACGGTCCGCGTGCGGTGCGCGAGCGCCGCTGGGACCCGCGCGAGGTCGGCCCCGCCGTACGCGACCTCCTGGCCAAGGCTCCGGTGCCGGCGCCGGTCTACGGCGCCTGACCGGGACGCGCCTCCGTGCCTCAACCTATCGCTTGCTTGTTCTTGCTGCCTACAGTGAGGCCTCCGGCACGACGACACGGAAGGAGCGCCATGTCGCTGCGGATAGACATGTCAGGGAAGGTCGTCCTGGTCACGGGAGGCGCTCGCGGGGTCGGTGCCGGGATCGTGGAGATGTTCCTGCGGGCAGGGGCCCAGGTGGAGATCTGCGGTCGCACGGCCCCGCCGCCGGGGGGTGGGGCCGCCCGCTTCAGTCGGGTCGACGTCCGCGACGCGGACCAGGTCGCCCGCTGGGTCGGCGATGTGGTGGACCGGCACGGGCGGATCGACGTCGCCGTGAACAACGCGGGCGGCGCGCCGTTCGCCGGCTTCGCGGACGCGTCCGCGAACTTCCACCGCAGGATCACCGAGCTCAACTTCCTGGGGCCGGTCCACGTGTGCGGCGCGGTCCACCCGGTCATGAGCGCCCAGGACGACGGGGGAGTGGTCCTCAACATCACCTCCATCAGCGCGCGCAGGCCCAGCCCCGGCACAGCCGTGTACGGCGCGGCGAAGGCGGCCCTGGAGAGCCTCACCACGAGCCTCGCCGTCGAATGGGCCCCGCGGGTGCGGGTCAACGCGGTCAGCTGCGGCCTGGTGGCGACCCCGGGATCGGAGGACCACTACGGCGGCGCCGAACAGGTCGCCCGGGTCGCGGCCACCATCCCGCGTGGCGTCCTCGCCCGGCCCGAGGAGATCGGCTCGGCCTGCGTCCTGCTCGCCTCGCCGCTCGCCTCCCACGTCACCGGCGCCGTCCTGAACGTCGACGGCGGCGGCGAGTGGCCGGCCTTTCTCCAACACACCCCGAACAGCGCGTCGTTGCAGGTTCCCACGCGTCAGCGATGAGACCGCGCGTCACCGAGGAGACGGATTCCGTCGTGCCCGAAGCAGTCATCGTGTCGGCCGCCCGCTCGCCCATAGGCCGGGCCGACAAGGGTTCGCTCAAGGACCTACGAGGAGATGACCTGGGCGCCGACATGGTCCGCGCCGGCGATGATCATCGAACGGCTCGGCTGACCCTCGAGGCGCGGGGAGCCGGCCCCGGCCCCTGACGCCGTCGGCCGTGCGCTGTGGCAAGATCGATCAAGCACTTGCTTGTGAGGGGCGCCGGCCCCACCCGAAGGGACGGACGACATGGCGACACGACGGCTCGGCCGGGCAGAGGTCCGCACACCCCGAACGCGCGGGAACGCCGCTTCGGGCCGACGTGCCGAGCTGCTCAGGATCGCCGCGGGCCAGTTCGCCTCGCACGGATTCGCCGCGACCACCGTCCGGGACATCGCCGACGAGGCGGGCATCCTCTCCGGCAGCCTGTACCACCACTTCCGCTCCAAGGAGGAGATGCTCGACGAGATCCTGCGGGACTTCCTCGGCAGCCTCTTCGAACGGTTCCAGGAGATCGAGAAGGAGGGGGAGGGGCCGAGGGAGGTCCTCGACGGCCTCATCCAGCACTCCTTCACCACGATCCACGAGAGACCCGAAGCCGTCGCCCTGTACCAGAACGAGTCGGGGACGCTGAGCGGACTGCCCGGCTTCGAGTACGTCGACGAGTTCAGCGAGAAGATCGAGCGGATCTGGCTGGGCGCCCTCACCGCCGGACAGAAGTCCGGCGTCTTCCCGGACGACATCGACATGAAGCTGAACTACCTGTTCATCCGGGACACCGTGTGGTCGGCGGTGCGCTGGTACCGGCCCGGCGGGAAGTACCGCCCCGAGACCCTGGCGGCGCAGTACCTCAGGGTGCTGCACACCGGTCTGCTCGCCACGTAGCGGTCCGTGCCGGACTCTCAGGCGGGGATCTCCCGGTCGCGGGTGCCGCGCGGGTCGATCACCTCGCGGACGAGGCGCAGCTCCTCCTCGCTCGGCAGCCGGGTCTCCGTCGCCCCGGTCGCGTCGAGGTCGAAGCCGGTGCTCCGCCGGACCTCGTCGACGGTGACGCCGGGATGCGTCGAGCGGATGCGGAGCCGGCCGTCCTGCCCGTAGTCCAGGACCGCCAGATTGGTGACGACCACGCCCAGGTGGTGGAAGCGCAGTGCCTGGCCGCGCTGGGCGCGGGCCCGGTCGTTGCCCACCCCGCACACCACGTCGACCTTCTCGACGAAGACCTTCGGGGAGTGCCGGGCCACCCAGTAGTCGGTGCGGTGGTTGGCCGTGTTGCCCGGCGCACCCCGGACGCCGATGAGCTGCCGCCGGGGGCGGCGCCAGTCGCCGATGAGCGAGATGTTCTGGTTGCCGTACGGGTCGATCTGGCTGGCGCCCATCATGCTCTGGCGGCGCCCGCTCCCGACGATGTCGAACACCCGCCGGTACGGCACCCAGCTCTCCACCACGGCGCTTCCCCCGTCGGCGGCGCTCTGCCCGAGCGGCGGCGGGTCGCTGACGAAGTACGCCTCCCCGTCCGAGAGGACGAGGTCCGGGCTCGTCGTCAGCCGGGCGAGCCTGGCCCCGATCGCGGGAATCGTGCCCACCGCGTGCGCGAGCACCTCTCCGGCGTCGCGCCAGACACCGGCGCAGGCCACCGCGCACACTTCGGCCCTGGTGATCTCCATGGTCACTGTCCCTCCCGCTCGCTGTCGCGCGACGCGTGGAACCGGTCCACGGCCGCCAGGTACTCGTCCTCGCCGCCCGCCAGGTACTGCTTGCGGAAGAGCTCCCACGCGTCGGCGTCCGCGGCCGTGGACGCGTAGTACCGCTGGAACGCCTCGTCCCGGCCGTAGTCCGGAGCGCAGGAGGTGAAGTGGGCGCCGCGCGGGGTCTCGACCACGCCGTCGACGAAGAGCCGGCTGATCAGCAGCGACTGGGCCGGCCCTGCGCCGAGCAGCTCCTCGGTGGGCACGATCCGCTCGCAGCTGACGTAGCAGCGGTCGGCGGCCATCGCGTACAGGTCGTCGAAGTACGGGTCGGGGCCCAGGTACTGGGCGTTGCCGGCGGCGTCGGCACGGTTCACGTGCACCAGAGCGACGTCGAGCCGCAGCGCCTTCATGGCGACGTACTCCTCGTCGCTGTACGGGCTGGGAACCGTCACCAGGTCCGGGTTCATGGTGAGGACGTCGGAGCCGAGCCCGGCGCGCGTCGGCAGGAAGGCCAGCCGCTGGGCCGCCGCCCGCAGCCCCGTCACGAACATGCCCTCGTCGTACTCCGCGGTCTCCACGCCGCCGCGCTCCCGCACGGCGCGGAAGTGCGGGTCGAGCGCGATGCTGTCGAGCGACACGAATCCGTAGACGAGCTTGCGGACCTTCCCCGCGGCGCACAGCAGCCCGACGTCCGGGCCGCCGAACGAGACGACGGTCAGATCCGTGACGTCGCTGCGCAGCAGCGCGCGCACGAGGGCCATCGGCTTGCGCCGCGAGCCCCAGCCGCCGATCCCGATCGTCATGCCGGATTCGATCGTCGCGGCGAAGTCCTCCACGTGCATCGACTTGTCGCCCATACGGTCTTCCTCTCACGTGTGGTTCGGTCGGACGCCGTCAGGAGGCCGGGCGGCCGTCGGCGGCCTGCTCCAGCAGGCGGAAGAGCCGGCGCCGGTGTTCGTGGGGCTGGCCGAACAGCTGGGACGTGGCGTGGGCGCGCTTGAACACCATCTGGGCGTCGTGCTCCCAGGTGATCGCGATGCCGCCGTGCAACTGGACGGTCTCCGAGGCGATGTGGTGCAGCGCCTCGGAGCACCAGGCCTTCGCCAGAGCGGCGTCGTGGGGGAGCCGGGGTGTCCGGTGGGCCGCCGACTGGGCCGCCGCCCAGGACGCCGAGCGGGCCGTCTCGACGGCGACCAGCATGTCGGCCATACGGTGCTTCAGCGCCTGGAACGAGCCGATCGGACGCCCGAACTGCTCGCGCTGCCCCGCGTACTCGACGGTCATGTCCAGGCCGCGCCGGGCCGCGCCGACCTGGAGCGCCGTCACGGCGACGGCGGCGATGTCGTGGAGGACGGGGAGCAGCGCGCCCGCGTCGAGGGTGACGGGGACGGCCCGTGCGCCCGCGAACTCCACGCGGGCGAAGCGCAGCGTGGTGTCCATCGCGGGGGTGGCGGTGCGGTGGACCCCGGCGTCGCCCGGGTCCACCTCGAACAGGCCGACCCGCCCTGCCCCGAGGGCCGCGACGACCAGGAGCGTGTCCGCGCCGACGCCGTCGAGGACCAGGGTGGCCGTACCGGACAGGGCCCAGCCGGCCTCGGTCCCGCCCGCGGCGTCGACGGCGTCGGTGCCAGCGTCGGCGTGGCTGTCGACGGCGTCGGCGCGTACCGCCGCGCGGTCCGTGTGCCAGCGGCCGTCCTCGCCCGCCCAGCACACGGCCGCCGTGCGCGTGCCCTCCGCCAGGCCCGGAAGCAGGCGGTGGCAGGCGGCCTCGTCGCCCGAGAGGAGCAGCGCCTGCGTGGCCAGCACACCCGATCCGAGCAGCGGGCTCGGGGTCAGAGCCGCCCCCAACTCCTCCAGTACGACATGGGTTTCGACGAGCGTGAAGCCCGCACCGCCGTACTCCTCGGGTACGGCCAGGGCCGCCACGCCGACCTGCTCGCACACGGTCCGCCACAGCTCCGGGTCGTACCCGAGCTCCGACTCGGCCGCCGCGCGGACCGCGACGCTGTCGCTGCGCCGTGCGAGGAGGTTCCGTACGATCGAGGAGAGTTCGTGCTGCTCCTCGCTGGGTCGAGCCGCGAACGTCATCGGATCTCCTTCCCCCGGCGGACCGGGCCTCAGGCCTTCGCGGCGGCGTCGCGCATGGCACGGGCGTCCATCCCGGCCAGGGAGTCGGCGCCGACCTCCGCGTTGTGGGAGTGCGCGGCGTGGTGCAGGCCGAAGACCGAGTCCATGCCCGAGCGCATGCCCTGCAGGTCCTCGGCCTGGTTGACGGCCTTCTTGGTGAGCGCGAGGCCGAAGCGGGGCATCGCGCTGATCCGCTCCGCCAGCGCGAAGGTCGCCGACTCCAGGTCCTCGCGCGGCACGACGTGGTTGACCATGCCGAGCCGCAGCGCGCGCTCCGCGTCGAAACGGTCCCCGGTGTACAGGAACTCCTTCGCCGCGCGCGGATTCATCACCCACGGGTGGGCGAAGTACTCGACGCCCGGGATGCCCATGCGCACGACGGGGTCGGCGAAGAACGCGTCCTCGGCGGCGACGATGAAGTCGCAGCACCAGGCGAGCATGAGGCCGCCCGCGATGCACGCGCCCTGCACCATCGCGATGACCGGCTTCGGGATCTCCCGCCAGCGCCGGCACATGCCCAGGTACACCTCGGACTCGCGGGCGATGCGCGCGTCGACGCCCTGCTTGTCGGTGTGGTCCCACCAGATGACGGCCTTGCGCTCGAAGGTCTGGTCGACGTCACGGCCGGGGGTGCCGATGTCGTGGCCCCCGCTGAAGTGCTCGCCGTTGCCGGCCAGGACGATGACCTTCACGTCGTCGTCGTCGACCGCACGGCTGAACGCGGCGTCAAGCGCGTACGTCATCTTCGAGTTCTGCGCGTTGCGGTACCGGGGGCGGTTCAGCGTCACGACCGCGACGGTGCCGCGTACCTCATACGTGACGACGGACTCTTCGGCCTTCTCGGCAGGGGACATGGCAGCTCCTTCGCGATCACGATCACGGTCCGACGCACACCGTACCCAAACAAGTGCTTGGTGGGTTACTGTAGGCCATGCCCCGTCTCCCGACCAGCACCGGACTGCCGGCGGATCCTTCGAGAGGTGACCGTGGATCAGATGCGACCGACGAAGGACGAGAGGTTCCGCCGGGAGGTCCGGGACTGGCTGGAGACGCACCTCCACGGCGACTTCGCCGCCCTCCGGGGCCTGGGAGGGTCCGGCCGCGAACACGAGGCGTACGACGAACGCCTCGCCTGGGACCGGCATCTGGCCGCCCACGGCTGGACGTGCGTCGGCTGGCCCGAGGAGCACGGAGGCCGCGGACTCGGCCTCGCCCAGCAGGTGGTCTTCCACGAGGAGTACGCACGGGCCGGCGGCCCCGCCCGGGTCAACCACCTCGGCGAGGAACTCCTCGGCCCCACCCTGATCGCCTTCGGCACCCCGGAACAGAAGGCCCGCTTCCTGCCCAGGATCCGCGCGGTCGAGGAACTCTGGTGCCAGGGCTACTCGGAGCCGGGCGCCGGCTCCGACCTCGCCGCGGTGTCCACCAGGGCGCGCCGTGCGGAGGACGGCCGGTGGGTGATCGACGGGCAGAAGGTGTGGACCTCGCTGGCACACCTGGCCGACTGGTGCTTCGTCCTCGCCCGCACCGAACCGGGCTCGGCGCGGCACGCCGGGCTCTCCTACCTCCTGGTGCCCATGCGGCAGGAGGGAGTCGAGGTGCGGCCCATCACCCAGCTCACCGGCACCTCGGAGTTCAACGAGGTGTACTTCGAGGGGGCCAGGACCGACGCCGACCTGGTCGTCGGCGCACCCGGGGACGGCTGGAAGGTCGCCATGGCCACCCTCGGCTTCGAGCGCGGGGTCTCCACGCTCGGGCAGCAGATCGGCTTCGCCCGGGAGCTGGAGGCGGTGGTGGCCCTCGCCCGCCGCAACGGCGCCATCGAGGACCCCGCCGTCCAGGACCGCATCACCCGGGCCCACATGGGCCTCGAGGTGATCCGGCTCAACGCCCTCCGCATGCTCGACGGCACGGGCGCGCAGGGGCCGCAGGCATCCATCGCCAAGCTCCTCTGGGGGACGTGGCACCGCTCGCTCGGCGAGCTCGCGATGGAGGTGGCCGGCGCCTCGTCCCTGGTGGCCGCCGGAGCACCGTACGACCTCGACGACTTCCAGCGCCTGTTCCTGTTCAGCCGGGCCGACACGATCTACGGCGGCTCGGACGAGATCCAGCGCAACATCATCGCCGAGCGCGTACTCGGCCTGCCGAAGGAGCCCAAGCGGTGAACTCGAACGCCAGCGCGGCGCAGCCGCCGGCCTATGTGCCCGGCCACGGACTGCTGAAGGACCGGACGGTGGTGGTGACCGCCGCGGCGGGCGCCGGCATCGGCGCCGCGGTGGTGCGGCGCTGCCTGGAGGAGCAGGCGCGGGCCGTGGTCCTCGGCGACGTGCACGAGCGGCGCCTCGGCGAGGCCCACGAGACCCTCGCCAAGGAGTTCGGGCCGGAGCGGGTGGCGTCGGTGGTCTGCGACGTGACGAAGGAGGAACAGGTGGGGGCCCTCCTCGACGCGGCCGAACCGTACGGCGGCGTCGACGTCATGATCAACAACGCGGGGCTCGGCGGCACCCGCTCGGTCCTGGAGCTGACGGACGAGGAATGGTCCCGGGTCCTCGACATCACCCTCACCGGCACCTTCCGCTGTGTGCGCGCCGCCGGGAACCGGATGGTCGCCGCCGGACGCCAGGGCGTCATCGTCAACAACGCCTCGGTGGTCGGCTGGCGCGCCCAGGAGGGCCAGGCGCACTACGCGGCGGCCAAGGCCGGAGTGATGGCGCTGACCCGCTGCGCCGCGATGGACCTCGCCCCGCACGGGATCCGCGTCAACGCGGTCGCCCCGAGCCTGGCCATGCACCCGTTCCTCGCCAAGGTGACCACCGAGGAGTTCCTCGACGGACTCAAGGGCCAGGAGGCCTTCGGCCGGGCCGCGGAACCCTGGGAGGTGGCCAACGTGATGGTCTTCCTGGCCGCCGACTACTCCTCGTACATGACCGGCGAGGTGGTGTCGGTGAGCAGCCGGCACCCGTAAGCAGTGCAGCTCAGCGACCACCGGACGACCAGGAAGAAGAGGACCAGCATGGCCGAGGCCTACATCGTCGACGCCGTACGCACCCCGGTCGGGCGGCGCGGCGGCTCCCTGTCCGCCGTGCACTCCGCGGACCTCGCGGCGCACGCCGTCGGCGCCCTGATCCGCCGTACGGACCTCGACCCCGGCGCCGTCGACGACGTCATCCTCGGCTGCTGCGACACGATCGGCTCGCAGGCCGGAGACATCGCCCGCACCGCATGGCTCGTCGCCGGACTGCCCGACCACGTGCCCGGTGTGACGATCGACCGGCAGTGCGGATCCAGCCAGCAGGCGGTGCACTTCGCGGCCCAGGGCGTCATGTCGGGCACCGCCGACCTGATCGTCGCCGGCGGGGTGCAGAACATGTCGGCGATCCCGATATCGGCCGCGATGACCGTGGGTCAGGCGTACGGGTTCAGCACGCCGTTCGCCGAGTCGCCAGGCTGGATCCGGCGGTACGGCACGCAGGAGGTGTCGCAGTTCCGAGCCGCCGAGATGATCGCCGAGAAGTGGCGGCTCACCCGCGAGGAGATGGAGGAGTACGCCTACCGCAGCCACCTGCGGGCCGCCGCCGCGATCGACGCCGGACGGTTCAAGAACGAGATCGCGCCGTACGGGGACGTCGACACCGACGAGTGCCCGCGCCGCGACACGTCACCGGAGAAGATGGCCGCGCTCAAGCCCCTCACCGAAGGCGGCCGGATCACCGCCGCGCTCGCCGCCCAGAACTCCGACGCGGCCTCGGCGATGCTGATCGCCTCCGCACAGGCCGTACGCGACCACGGCCTGACCCCGCGCGCCCGGATCCACCACCTCTCGGTGCGCGCCGACGACCCGGTGTGGATGCTGACCGGGCCGATCGAGGCGACCCGCCACGCCCTGCGGAAGTCCGGCCTGACCCTCGACGACATCGACCTGTTCGAGATGAACGAGGCCTTCGCCTCCGTGGTCCTCGCCTGGGCGAAGGAGATCGGCGTGGACCCGGCCAAGGTCAACGTCAACGGCGGGGCCATCGCCCTCGGCCATCCGATCGGCGCCACCGGCACCCGGCTGATGACCTCGCTCCTGAACGAACTGGAGCGCACCGGCGGCCGGTTCGGGCTCCAGACCATGTGCGAGGGCGGCGGCCAGGCCAACGTGACCGTCGTCGAACGCCTCTGAGCGTCGGTGCCTCCTATCGCAAGGGCGGTCCGGCCAGCCACCCGACCAATGCGCACCTGGTTCCCGATGTGACGGGTGTGATCTTGTGCTGCACGAAGGCGGGGAACACGAGGATGCTGCCCTGCGCCCTCGGCATGGGCTGCGGCGTGCCGAACAGCTCGAAGTCGCCACCCTCGTAGTCGCGGCCATCGCTGAGTTGAATGCTGACGGTCAACTTCCTCTTTGACACGGGTCGTTCGAGGCCGTAGTCGTTGTGCCAGTGGAAGTGCCCGTGGCCCCCGACGTACTCGAGGAACTGCGGGGGTTTGACGATGTCGGAGACGTCCAGCTCGAAGTAGCGGCGGTTCAGTGCCTCGCCCGCGTCCCAGATGAGTTGATAGATGTCCTCGAACAGCGCCGACCGCGGAAGCAGACGTGAATGGCCCACGCGGTGCTCGGGCAAGGACTCCTGGCCGACGACCTCAGGGGCGACGATATCGAGAGACCTGCACCGCTCGGCCAGTTCCGCACAGACGGCGGGGGCGAGCCCGGGCACGATCGTGGCCCACTGGCCGGGCATGCCGACGACACGGGCGTCAGTGACCATCATCTTCCTGCCCCGCCTGCCAAGGGTCGGAGCAGCATGTGGTCGAAGGGGCTCTCGGCGGGGATGTCCAGTGCGCCGGTCTCCTTCACGGCGCGTACGAAACCCGCGATGAGCGCATCGGTTTCGGCGGCCGCGTGCTGCTGCAGGAACCTACGCACCTGTGCGGGCTCGTCGAGTGCGGCCAGGGCACCGAGAACCACCCGGTGGTCGGGCTCGGTGATGCGGTGCAGCAGCGTCACGGCGCCCACATGGCGCAGCTCGGCAGCCAGGGCGTCGCCGAACGGCTCCGCCACTCCCGGCCACCGCGCGTCCGACCACCCGAGCGCGGCGTGCACCAGTGCCGAGGCCGCCGCGTTGCGGCTGAGTTCGCGCACCACCCGGAACGCCGTGTGCACGTCGCAACGGCCGATCAGAGTCTCCACCGTCCGGCCAAGTCCCGGCGCACCGGAACGGATCAGCATTCTGACCAACTGCACCGTGCGCGTACGAAGGAGATCGTTCTTGCTGGGGTCGAGAGCGATGGCGGGCGGAAAGTAGGCGTACTCCGGGGTGGGGGCGGTATGCCCGCAAGTGCGAGCCACCAGGGTGACACTGGGGCAACCGAGATGCACGACGGAGTGGATCAAAGCGGGGCCTTCGTGGATCTCGCGCACCGCTCCGACATCGAGCAACTCCGCGTCGGTGGCGACGACTTGCCCGATCATGAAGTGGTCGTCGACCCGGTGTGTCTCGGCGAAGGCGTAGCGGGTGTGGACGCTCTGACCGTTCAGGACGGCGAACGCACCGGAGAAGCCGTGTGCGTGCACGTCGGTGCTGCTCTGGACCCAGTACAGGGCGTCGAGCTGAAACTCGCCGTCGTGGTAGAGCGTGACGGGAGGCTGCCCGAAGGTCTCGTCGAGCCGCGGCTGAAACGGGAGCTCGGCGCCGTCGAGCACCCAGTGCAGTACGTCGTCGCCCGTGACGGGGTCGCGGGCGAGACCATCCGAAATGGCTCGGGCGGCAAGGGATGGAAACGATTCGCGGGTGTTGCCGGCCCGTCGCCACCGGTTCCGGAGCTCGGCGGCCGTGGAGGACACGAAGCTGTCGACCCGACCGCGTGTCACCGTCTCGATGCCCGTCATGATGCTGCGACCTCCTGGCGCTCAACCAATGGAATCGTGGGCAACCTCGCCCGGAAATCCACGATCCGGGTTCGGCGAAGAAACCGCAGCGTCCGGGTCAGCTGGGCGGCGGTGAGTCCGCCGGTCCGGTCGCGCCGAAGCCGCTCGTGGATCTCGTGCCCCGTCGCCACGCCGTCGATCAGCGCCAGCACGGACAGGGCCCTCGCAGTGACCGGCTGGCGTCTGCTGCCCCACGGTGTGACCACCGTGAAGTCGACGGCCGACGCCCGGCTCCTGACCGAGGCCGTCGACCCCGGCGGGAAGGAATGGTCGACGGTGTAACCATCGGCGGCGATGACGGGCACCAGCCCCAGGACGGAGTCGAAGTCCGCCGCCGGCTCGACGAGCACGCCCTCGATCACCGCGAAGTCCAGACCCAGTTCGAGCATCGCCCACAACGCGTCGGACGGCGTCTCGACGATGGGCTGCCCGGAGCCGTTCAGCGACGTATTCAAGATCATCGGGACGCCGGTGTGCTCGTGGAAGCGCCGGATCAGCGCGTGGAAGCGTGGCTGGAGCTCTCCGTGAACGGATTGCACGCGCGCGCTGTCGTCGACGTGCGCGACGGCGGGCACCCGGGATCCGTAACCCGGTCGGAAAGTGAACGTGCGCAGCATGAACGGGCTGGAGCACCGCGCCTCGTCGACGTCGAACCAGGTGTGCACGTGTTCGGCCAGCACCGAGGGAGCGAACGGGCGGAACGCCTCTCGCTGCTTGACGTCGCGGTTCAGTCTCACCTTGTGCTCCGCACGGCGGGGATCCGCCACGATGCTGCGCTGCCCCAGCGCGCGCGGGCCGAGTTCGCTCCTGCCGTCGAACCACGCCCCGAGCTGTCCGCGCTCCAACCGGTCCGCGGCGGCCTCGGCGATGTCGGTCACATCCCCGTCCGGGCACACGGCGACGAGCGGGACCGATCGGATGGCTTCGCGCACCTCGTTCGGGCCGTAGCGGTGCCCGAAGCCCTCACTCACCAGCCTGGCCGGGCGGTGCCGGCGGTGACGCCAGAGTCCGTAGAACGCGGCGCCTACGGCGGGTCCGCTGTCCTCGGCGAAGGGCGCGACGAAGACGTCGGAGAAGCCGGACTCGTGCGTCAGGCGTTCGTTCACCAGACAGTTCAGCGCCACGCCGCCGGAATAGCACAGGTAGTCCGAGGTGGACGACGCGCGCAACCGACTCACCAACGCCAGGATCGCCTCCTCAAGGGCGGATTGGACCGAGGCGGCGAGGTCCGCGTACTCGCGCCGGCGCAGAGGCCATCGATCGGAGTGTCGGAACTGCTCCGGTACCGCAGTGCCGAACGTCGCCAGGCCATCGGCCACGGACACGAATTGGTGCGGCGGGAACGACGGCGTACCGAACGGAGCAAGCCCCATGACCTTGCCCGCGTCCATGGGGTCGCCGAAGATCTGCTGAGCGACGGCGGAGTACATGCCGCCGATACTGCCGAAGCTGGGCATTCCCTCGCCGGCGCGGGCCAGCCACCTGCCTTCCGGGACGAGCTGTTTGGCGATGGGGCGGACGGTCGTTCCCGTTGCCTCGTACGCCGAGATGATCTCCCAGCCGCGGGGTGCGCCGATGACGGCGCGGCGCTCCTCCTCACTGAGATCTTGCTCGGGTGACCCCATTCCGTCCACGACGAGGATGGCGGCATCCGAGAAGCCCGACACCGCGTAGGCGCTGATGGCGTGGCCGAGGTGGTGAGAAATTCGCAGGGTGGGAATCCCGTGAAAAGCTGGGCGCAGTTGCTGATTCAGGCTCACGTCCTGCTCGGCGTGACCCGCCTCCCCCTGCACGCACAGCACGATGGTGTCCAATTGCCCCGGCCCGATCCCGGCATGGCGAAGGCAGTACTCGGTGGCCAGGCTGAAGCTCGCGCCGTAGGTGCGGTCGCGCTTGATTCCTGAGAGGCGTTCCTCTTGGACGGCGGCGACGATCTCGGTTCCGTGCAGCAGACACGCGCCGCCGTTGTGCGCGGCGCTGAGTCCGAGAATCCACGGCGTTTCAGTCTTACTCAAGTATTCTCCCGCCCTACCATCGGAAATCGGAGGCGACCGGCGCGCATGCCAAGCCTAAGCCCGACGGGTGGCGTCGTCGTCGAATTGGCCGATGGAAGGCCGCCCCGCTAACCCATCCGAATGAAGCCCGCACGCCGAACGGCGGCACCTCGAGCAGGTTCAGCACGGGGATTGCGGCTTACGGTCCCCACGAATGGAGGCAGAATGCTGAAACAGCTGCCGCTCCTGAACGTCTCGAACACATCCGGGTGCGGGTCGTGCGCATCCAAAGCCCGCCCACCGGACACCTCCGCCCTCGCGCTGCAAGAAGAGATGCGCACCCTGGTGCAGCGAGCAGCCGACCAGCAGGCCGAACACGTCACGCTGAGCGCGGCGCGGACCGACTCGGGGCCCACGGAGCTCACGCTCGCGCTCGACGAACCCGTGTCACTGGTCAAGGAGCTCCACCACGAGCCGGTGAACGGTTCCCACGTCTGGGTCGGCGTCCAGGAGGCGGCGCTGGCCGTGGCGGACGACGCACAGCACCGGCTCATCGTCAGGCTCGTGGCCGGCGAGTCGCCGCGCAGCATCGCGAACGACGTCGGATGGGGCGATGTTTCGAACGTCGTGTCCCTCCTGGCGACCTCCGGGCTGATTCGCGGATTGACGGGCTACCGCGACCGCACACCCGTAGGCGTCGCGGTGTTCGCCCGTCTCCACCTCACACAGGCCTGCCAGCTCGAATGCGCACACTGCTATGCGGATTCCAGCCCGCACGTCGATCGCGCGAACGAACTCCCGACGGCGCGGTGGCGCAGGTTCATCGACGACTTCGCCGCGCTCGGGGGCCGGCAGGTGCTGTTCACCGGCGGTGAGGCGCTGATGCACCGCGGCTGCCTCGAGCTCATGGCGGCCGCCAAAGAGCACCGCATGAAGGTGACCCTGTTCAGCAACGGCCTGCTGATTCCCAAGCTGGCCGAGCAGATTCATCCGCTGGCCGACCTGGTGCAGATCAGCATCGACGGACCCGATGCCGAGTCACACGATGCCATCCGCGGCCGCAACTCCTTCAAGCACGCGATCGCGGCAGTTGAAAAGCTGGCCGAACTGGGCACTCCGACGCGCATCGGAATGACGATCGTGCCCGCCACGTGGACCAACTGGGTGCAGAAATTCCCTCAGCTGCGAGATCGCTTCGCGGGGGCGCCGAACGTCGTCTTCAAGTTCACCTACGGCATCATGCCGCACGGCCGCGGCAGCCAGATCGACCCCACCGGGCCGGCGTCGCGAGAGGAAGTGAACGAATTCCTCAGATCGGTCAACGGCGGCGCTCCCGAGATTACGCGGTACATGGCCACGTGCGGATACGCCGATCAGATGGTGATCGGACCCGATGGGTCGGTCTACCCGTGCCACCTGCTTGACGGGAAGGTCTGCCACATCGACGACATGCCCGTGCGCAGAATTGTCGACCTGGTGGCGGGACTGGCAACACAGATCGACGTCGACCATGTCGAGGGCTGCAAGACGTGCGAGATTCGGTATCTTTGCGGCGGGACGTGCCGCGTACGCGACAGCAAGAACACCGGCTCTCGCCTGATTACCACGTGCACGCCTGAGGACAAGCGTCGTATCTACGTGAAGATGGCTGGCGATTTCGCTCAGCACGTGCGGTAACAGCCGAGAAAGGGAAATTCATGGCCGATGATTCCAAGGTGCCTGACGCTCCGGAAACGGAGTGCGAGGACACGCTCCGCATCCCGGAGGCGAACATCGAGATGTCCGACAAGGGGTTGCGGATCATCCTCGGCGAGGAGCAGCTCTCGGACCTCGCCAATCTGTTGGACCAGAACGCGGAATGCTCGCCGGGGTGCGTCAGCCTGCCCGGTGGCCCCCGCTGCTGACTGCCGGCTTCGTCCATCAGTGGGGGTCGGCCCCGGCAACCTCGCGCCAAAGGCGGGCGTCGGCCGGGGCGACGTCGTCGACCCCCACTCAGGGCGCCGTCCGGAAGGTCGAGGGCAAGAGTGGGGCGCCCTGCACGCTCGCGGTCGGAATCAGGCGTCGGTGGCGGCGTGAAAGCCCGGACGGGGAGCCGTCTCGCCGGACCGGGGCGATGTTCCGGCGGGCTGTCCATGCTCATCGGGGGCGTGGCGATCGCGGCCGCCCAGCAGGCCGTCCGCAAAGTCATTAAGGAGTGCCTGGAGGAGGTCGTCGCCTACATCGTCTCCGCGATGACCGAACCGGCCGTCGCCGCTCTGGAGAACATGGCCGCGGATCTGGCGGTCCAGCTCGGAGCGGATGCTCAGGACGGCGTGGACGCGCCGGACCCGTGGCAGGGACGACATCGCCGGCGCCTTGGACCCCGTGGTCGACAAGGCGATGGAGACCCTGGGAAAGGCCAGTTGGGCTTCGACCCTGTACGAGCGGATCGAGCTCGACCCGGTGGGTGGTGGTGCGGTCTGGGCCCGCGAGGACGGTTCCCTCCTGATCTACCCGCGGCTGCCGCAGCCGGACGACATCGAAGCCGTCTTGCCCCTCGTCCAGCGCAGGCCGAGTCGTCCGGACGGTCGGCCCCGACGGGTTCCCGTCGTCCACGTTCGCCTCTCACCAGGGTCACCCACCCGGACGGCTCCACGACCCGGCTCGCCCACGATGCCTCGGGCCGCCTCGTAGGGATCGACGACTCCCTCGGTGCGCTGGACCGGCTGCGCGGTGACCCCGCAGGTCTCCCGCTGACCGCCCGCGGTCCGCGGGGGAGCGGTCACCCGCTACACCCGCGACGCGTTCGGCCGCGCCGTCCGCATCACCGACGCGCGGGGCAACACCACCGCGCTGGAGTGGAGCGCCGAGGGCAAGCTCCTGCGGCACGCGGCCCCGGACGGCTCCCAGCAGTCCTGGACCTACGACGGCGAGGGCAACTGTCTGGTGCACACCGACGCGCTCGGCGGCGAGACACAGTTCGAGTACACCCACTTCGACATGGTCGCCGCCCGCACCACACCTGACGGCGCGCGGCACGAGTTCACGCACGACACGGAGCTGCGCCTCGTGGGCGTCACCAATCCCCAGGGGCTCAGCAAACGGTCGGCATGCGTCCCGGACGTGTCCCCGCTTGCTGACCTGCGACCGACAGCGCGGCGCCAGAGCAGGTTCGCGGGCCGGAACGGATGGTGCGTACAAGGTCTGCGGCTGCGCGAAGCAGCTGCCCTCACCCGTACATGATCCGTTTCCGGGACGCGCTCGGCAGGCAGCGCGAGCACGCACTAGCTTGCTGGCGCCGGACAGTTCCCATGCCGCGCAGGCGTCGTACGGCTCCTGATCCCTGCGTCGGCTCCGGCCCGGGTGTCACGGATCCCGGTGCCCGCCGGGTGGGGCTGCCCGGCTCTCGGCGGTGCCGGGTGGACCCGGTGAGGGCTCGCCCGCCGCGAGGTGCTCCAGGACCTCCGCCAGTTCCTGGCAGGCGCGGCGCACCGACCGGCGGGTCGCACGCTGCTCGGTGATGACGGAGGCGAGAAGCAGGGCGGTCAAGGCGGCGGAACCGTTGAACGCCTGGAGCTTGGCCATGATCTCGACGTCCGTCAGGTGGAGGAACGCGCCCCGCCCGGAGGTCGCCTCGAAGGTGGTGAGCACGGAGGCGAAGAGCGCGCACAGCATGCTTCCGGCGAGCTGGAAGCGGAGCGCTGCCCAGATCAGCAGGGGGAAGACGAGGAAGAGCATGCTCATCGGGCTGAGCACGGCCATGGGCATGAGGACCAGGGTCGTCAGCCCCAGAAAGGCCGCCTCCTTCCAGCGCCGTACCCGGAACCGTCCGGCCGGCCCCGCGAGCACGAGCAGGAGCGGGGCGACGAGCAGCACCCCCATCGTGTCGCCCACCCACCAGGCCAGCCAGACGAACCAGAACTCGCTCTCGTCCAGGGAGCCCTTCGCCACCTGCAGTCCGACCCCCGCGGTCGCACTGATCAGCATGGCGCCGAACCCGCCGAGAAAGACCAGGGAGAGTCCGTCCCGCAGCCGCGCCATGTCGCGCCGGAAACCCGCCCGTCTCAGCAGCAGGAAGGCGCAGAGCGGCGCGACGGTGTTGCTCACCACGGTGAGCACTGTGGTGGGCCCCGGAGCGGTGAGGGAGGCGATGACGAGGAAGGAGCCGAGGGCGATCCCAGGCCAGACCCGCGCGCCGAGCAGCATCAGGGCGGCGACGGCGACGCCGGTGGGCGGCCAGATGGGGGTGACCACCACGCCTTCGACGACGAGGCGGCCCAGCAGGCCGAGTCGTCCGGCCGCGTAGTAGCAAACCGCCACGGCCAGCGACATCAGAGCCGCCTCCGCAGAGGGCCTGAACTGCCGAGTATCCAACACGTCAGCCATCAGACACCGGCCGGGCCGCCACGACCGGGCAAGGGCCCCTGCGTGTCGGGCGCCGCCTTACGGCACGGGCCCGGGCCGGTCCGAGGACCGAGCCGGCCCGAGGCGAGTCCCCTCTCCCCACTCCTCGGCCGCCGACCGGGCCGGACCCCCGTCATGGCCGACGACCAGGACGGCCGCGTCGTCCTCGTGCCCCACCGTGGCCGCCAGCTTCATGACGGCGGTGGCGAGCGCGTCGACGTCCAGGCCGGCGACGGCTGTGATCCCGGCGAGCCTCGTCACCCGGTCCAGACCCTCGTCGACGTGGAGCGAGGGCCCCTCCACCACCCCGTCGGTCAGGAGGACGAAGACACCGTCGGCGGTGAGCCGGTGGCGCGTGGCCGGGTATTCGACGCCGCGGAGCACACCGAGCGGAGGCCCGCCCTCGCTGTCGTCGATGCCGGAGCGGCCGTCGGTGGTGGCCCAGATGTAGGGGATGTGACCGGCCCGGGCACACTCCAGGGTGCCGGCAGCGGGGTCGAGCCGCAGGAAGGTGCAGGTGGCGAAGAGGTCGGCGTCCAGAGAGATCAGCAGGTCGTTGGTGCGAGAGAGCAGCTCTCCCGGGTCTCCGGTGACGGAGGCCAGCGCGCGCAGTGCCACGCGGACCTGGCCCATGAAGGCGGCGGCCTCGATGTTGTGCCCCTGCACGTCACCGATGGACATGCCGATCCGCCCGCCGGGCAGGGCGAAGGCGTCGTACCAGTCACCGCCGACGTTGAGCCCGTGGTTGGCGGGCTCATAGCGGACGGCCAGCCGTGCGCCCGGAAAACTGGGCAGGTCCGAGGGCAGCATGTCGCGCTGCAGGGCCACGGCGAGCTCGACACGGGAACGCTGCGTCTCGGCCAACTCCCGCGCCCTGGCGGTCAGCGACCCGAGCCGGACCAGGAGGTCCTCGCTGTTGTCGGCCGGCCGTCTGCGGAACATCGATCACTCCGACGTCACGACGATCCTCGCATCAGTCCGTCCCGTCTCCAGTACGCGGGACCACAGGGGACCACCTCGGTACGAACAGGTCCTTCCCCACTTTGCCCGGAGGGGACGGCGACCGCATCTCATCGGCAGGCCGGCGCCGCGCGACTCGTCGGGCGGTCACCCGCCGCGCCCGGCGCCCGGTGCCTGCCTGACCTGGCGGCAAGGCACCGGGCGGCCCCAAGGAAGCCGGGCATGACCACGAACCACACCCGCGCGGCGGCACACCTCGGTGACCGCCCGCGCCGGGTCGACAGTCGCCCCAACAGGCGTCGGTGGCGGCGTGAAAGCCCAGGCGGAGAGCCGTCTCGCCGGACCGGAGCGATGTCCCTCACAACCATCGGACGGGGGTGTCGGTGTAAAATCGAGACCGCCCTTGACCTGCATAAAGCAGGCGGGGAGCCGTCTTCGAGGAGTCCACGCTGCTGCGCACTCTGTTCAAGTCCAAGATCTGACTATCTGGCGTCGCCGCAGGTCAGGGGCGCCATGTGTCCCCCTCAGGTCAGCAAACGGTCAGCATGTGTCCCCGGCATGTCCGCGCCTGCTGACCCCCGACCCGCAGCAAGGCGCCTGAGCACGATTCTTGGGCTGGAACGGATGGTCCGACACATGCCCCGACAGCTCGCCCGCGGCATGGGGACCTTCTTCAAGGACTGCAACTGCGCCGAACCCACCCGCTGCCCCCACCCGGGTTCTGGCTCAACTTCCGTGATTGGTGACAATCCGTCACGGCTACTGGACGAGCGGGGAGCGTGAGTCGAGAGGTTCACCGTCGAGCCGCTTCGGGTGGTCGATTTCGTGAAGCACGTGCGGCGACGCCCAGCATGGCCACGGCTATCGCCAGGAGCTGGTCGGGATAGAACCGACCGGTCCCAGGGAAGAGTTCATAGCACCGAAACCGGTCGGGACGCGGACCACGTTCCACCTCGATCCTTCATTCTGCGGTCCGGGCGAGGCCATCGCCTGGGCGCTGCGGGCCGAAGAACTGCACGGAGAAGCATGCAAGGAACATCCCTCACCCACGACGTTCCCGATCTACGATCTTCGCTCGGAAGCTGAGGAGTCACTCAGCGAGTAGGACTCGTTTTCGCGGAAGGTCGAAGCCGGCGCGGCCGAACATCCGGCGCTTGAGCATCTTGATCCGGTTGACGTGCCCTTCGACCACACCTGAGTTCCAGGACAGGGTCAGACCGGCGATGACCGCGTCGCGGTCGCGGTCGATGCCTGCGGCGAGGGTGTGTAGCCTCACATCCGGGATCTCAGCACGTCGGCCTCACAGCCTGGTGCGAACGGGTCGAAGCCGTGCTCGCTCAGCCAGCGAACTGCCAGCAGGCTTCGCAACGACCACCAGGCGTGGATCACGTCGAGGTCGACGTCGGTGCCGTAGCCGGCAAGGACGTCGTCGAGGTGCTCCTCGTGTCCGAGGGTGAAGGTGGCGAGGTCGTACAGAGCATCACCCTGGCCCGCCTCGGACCAGTCGATGATGCCCGTCACCTCGTCGCCGTCGACGAAGACGTGCGCGATCTGCAGGTCGCCGTGCGTGAATGCCGGAGTCCACGGCCGGAGCGCGGCCTCGGCGACCCGGCGGTTACGGGTGACCAGGTCAGCGGGCAGGAGGCCGTTCGTCACGAGCAACTCGCACTCGTCGTCGAGTTCCGCCGCCAGCGCGACGATGCTCCGGCCCGCCCGGCCGGTCCGGGGCGGCAGCGGCGCGTCGTGCAGCTTCCGGATTGCGGCGCCCGCCGCGGCCCACGCCGCCGACGATCCGGTCGACGGCCCGCCGAGGCGCCCGAGCGTCGTCCCCGGGAGCGCAGCGATCGCGAGCACGGGCGGCTTGCGCCACAGGACCTCCGGGGTCGGGACCGGCGCGAGGGACATCGCCTCGACTTCGACGTCGATACGCGCCTGATCGGCGTCCACCTTCAGGAACACGTCGCCGACGCGCAGGGTCGCGCGCTCGGAGTGGGCGACGACGACTTTGACCTCATCCATGGGTGAGCAGTATCCCGGAGGTGATCGCCGGCGTCGCCAGATTTATTGTTAGGAGTCCTTAGGGTGATGTTTTTTACAAACATCGAACGAGGGTGTCGGTGTAAAGTCGGGGCCGTCTTTGACCTGCAGAAAGCAGGCAGGGAGCCGCCTTGCTGATCTTTTCGGAATGAGGTTCGCAGGCGCCTCAAGCAGATGATGCTGCAGGTGAGTCGGAGCAGGACGGGATGGCAGCAGCGGAGCGATGCGTTCCCACAGGCCATCAGGCACAAGATCATCCGCCATCCGCACCACTCTGCCGCCACCAGACCCGACCGCCAAGCCCTCACGCCGAACTCATTCTGAGACGATCCGCAAGAGCGGTGGACGACGATCCTGTCGGGTGGGGAGACCACGGATAGGGGGGGCTGATCGACAAGGATCCGCTTCAACCACTACTTCGGCCAGTAGGAGCCCGCCGACGCGGGGTCTCGCTGACAGTTCGTTCCTTCCGTGCCGAGGAAAGTGCGGGGATGCGGGACGAGCCGATCGAGAGAGAACCTCGGGGTGGGTGTAACTCTGGCACCGCGCCACCTGAGCCCGCCGTATGGAAGACCCCCGTCATGCGTGTCGCTCTCTTACCTGGGTCAGAGGCTCGCTGAGCCTTTCCGGCCGCATGCTTCAGTGCGTGGTCGGAAAGGCTCGGCCGATTCGATGGGGCTATTGGTCGCAGCAGCTTCTGGCTGACGCTGAGCTTTGCAGCAGTTTCAGTGCGGCTGTAGCAATCCTTCGGGCGGTGATGTGTGGTTCGGCGGCAGGCAGGACGAGATGGCTGATGGTCATACGGACGATGACGTCCGCTGTCATCTCAAGAGTCTCTGTGCGCTGCTCCGGATACCGTGTGCCCAACCATTCCTGCACCAGGCTCTGGCCCGCGTCGAAGATCGGGTCCGCTCGGGCGGTGAGGTAGGGGAGCAGGCTGTCGGAGCCGTGCCGGGCGGCTGCGATGACAGCCCGTATAAGGGGCTGGTGGTCAGCTTCCTTGAGCACGTACAGGATGGCGGCTTCGAGACAGGTTTGGGAGTCGGGCAGGCCGGGATAGAGCGTGTCGGCCACCCCGGCGAGGAACTGCCGGGTCTCACGGACCACCAGAGCGCGTCCCAGACCGGCTCGGTTGCCGAACTCCTTGTAGACGGAGGGGCGGGAGACCCGAGCGCGTGCTGCGACGGCCGAAAGGCTGACCTGGTCCCACCCGGCTTCGCAGGTCAGGTCGTGAGCGGCATCGAGGACGCTTACCCTCATCTGTTTGCGCCAGGCGACGCGCGGGGGATCAGGTGATTCTTCACCTGCGGGGTAATTCGTTCTGTGTCGTTGTTCGGTTGCCATGACACAAGTCTGTCCGCGGGTTGAGCCGCGGAGCGCGAGTAGGTCCGCGGGCGTGCGGCCGGATGAGGACGCGGTGGTGCCGACCCCTTGGTACGGGGGGACGGGGCCGGCACCACGTCAGGGAGTCCGGGTGTACCGGACTGTCAGGAACGCTTGCGACGGGCGGCCAGGACGAGACCGCCGCCGAGGACGAGAACGGCCGCCGCGATGCCGAGGGGGACCAGGGGATCGGAGCCGCCGGTCTCCGCGAGCGGACCGCTCCCGCCGTCCGCGTTCAGGCCGGAACCGCTGTCACCCTCGGTATCGTCCGGTCCTTCCGCGCTGGGCGAGGTGCTGGTTCCGCCCGTGCCGGGCGAGGGGGCCGTGCCGGTTTCGCCGGGCTGCTCCTCCTCGGGCGTGGCGTCATCCTGCCGACCGCTGGAGCCCGTCTCGTCGACGCCGGATCCGGAAGCGTCCTGTGTCACGTCGTCGGTACCCGCCCCGAAACCGTAGGCGCCGCGGTCGGGCGCGCCGCCGGTTCGGTGGGTGCCGGTGGTGACAGCGGCGAACGGGGTGCCCGACCCGATGGCGGGGGAGCCGTCGCGCAGCCGGAAGGCGGTGTCCGCCGTGGTGCCGGCGTCGGCGAACTTCGGGTCGGCGACGATGTCGTGCGGACCCTTGACCTCAGGAGCTTTGCCGCCGAAGTAGACGTTGTAGTCGTAGGTCACGTCCACGTTGCGGGACTTGCTGTTCGTCGCCTGGCCGGGCCGGCCGTACGAGATGTTGTTGAGCAGCCGGACGTCGGTGCTGTCGTGGGCGAAGATGTTGGCGTAGCTCTCCATGCGAGTGCTCCGGCCGTTCATGTACGCCGTGTTGTGGACGATGTCGACGTGCCGGCTCTTGAAGGAGTGGATTCCCGAGCCGCCGTTGTCGTAGGAGAGGTTGCCGGCGACCAGGACACGTCCGCCGTACGCGGGGTGGCCGGCGTCGCCCTTGAGCGTGTCGACGATGATGCCGTTGCCGTCGGAGTAGCAGCGGCACCTCTCCCATTTGATCTTGGTTTCGTTGTCGTGGACGCGATTGCCGGTGATGCGGATCTTGTACGTCCTGGCGTCGGAGCTCCCCACGTCGCGCGGAGTGAGGATGGAGATGCCGCTGGTGGCATAGACCGTGTACCACGAGTTGGAGTGCACGTGGTTCGCGGAGATGGTCACGTGGTCGGATTCGATCGCCGATATGCCGCCGCCTGCACAGGCGTGCACCTTGTTGCCGGTCACCTCGATGTGGTGCGACGGAGCACCCGTGGATTTGTCTCGTTCGATCGAGATGCAGTTGGTGTTGTAGGTGGGGTCGCCCTTCTTCGATCCGCGTTCGGCACCGGCCAGGTTCAGGGCGGCGTTGTTGCCCCTGATTTCCAGGTTCTTGATGGAGATGTAGGACGCGCCGTAGACGCTGATGCCGTTCCACGCCTTCACCGGGTGGATCACCGGCTTGTGGCCGGGGTGCGCGGTGAAGGTGATGGGTGAGTCGGGGCGGCCCGAGCGCTTGATGGTCAGCACGTTGGAGCCCGCGGATCGCTCGGAGTACGTGCCGTTCATGATCGAGACGGTGTCGCCGGGGCCGGCGCTGTCGGCGGCCTTCTGAAGGGTGCGGAAGGCCGCTCCGGGCGAGGTTCCCGGATTGGTGTCGCTGCCTTCGGGGCTCACGAAGTAGGTCTGGTTCGCAGCATGGGCCGTACCGGCTCCCACGGTGACGACGCCGAGTGGGGCGGATGACGCGAGCAGTGCTGCGGTGACGGCGAAGGTGCGCGTGCGTTTCATTGGTGCCTGGTCTCCGAAGTCGTCCGGACTGAAGCGGGCCGTGTCCCCCTCGGCCGGGAGGCCGTGCGCAGGAAAGAGGGCGCCGGGAAGGGCAAGGCAAGGGCGTTACACCGTGTCAGGGCGCCGGCACGGGGCGGCGCGCGACACACGGGTGCGCTCCGAAGTCCGCTGTGGGGGTGGGGTTTTGCGTGAGTGACAGTTACAGAACTGGAAATTGAACGCAACCCCGTACCGCCTGTAAATGTTCTGACGCCCGGTCAGGCGGGCTGAGCGGTGTCGACTGCCGGCAGGCATCGTTTTCGAGAACTTCTGCACGGGGGTTGCGGGTTGGCATGCTGGTATACCAGCATGCCGCCATGCCACAGATCGACTATCCAGTGAACAGCGCTGAAGCCCTGCCCCCCGGCTCACTGCCGCCTTTGCGTCAGGCCGTCTCCCGAACCGACCGGGTGCGGGAGGCGTTGCGGCAGGCGATCCTCGAAGGCGTGCTCCCGCCCGGAAAGGCCCTGGTCGAACGGGAACTCGCGGAGGTGTACGGGGTGTCCAAGACGCCGGTGCGCGAAGCCCTGAAGCAGCTGCACTCCACCGGCCTGGTGGAGATCAACGCCTACCAGGGAGTCAGCGTCCGCCGCCCCGACAACCGTCTGGTGCAGGAGCTCTACGCCGCCCGCCGCGCAGCGGAACCCGAGGCCGTACGCCTGGGCGTGGTCCGCCTCGGTGCGACCCCCCACGCCGCTGCCCGCCAGGCGCTCCAGGACGCGACCACGCTGATCGGCTCGGGCGAGACGCGCGGCCTGGGCATCGCCAACCGGCGTTTCCACCGCGAGCTGTACAGCGCCTGCGGTAACAGCTTCCTCTGCGACTTCCTGGACCAGCTCCAGGACCTCACGGCCTTCGTGGCCGGCCTCGGCTGGCGGTTGCGCGCCACCTGGGAGGAAGAGGCTGCCGAACACGCGGCGATCCTGGAGGCGGTGGAGCAGGGCGACGGTCCGCTCGTGGAACGGCTGACCCGCGCGCACATCGAGAAGGCCCAGCAGACCATCTCCCGCGCCCTCGGCGACGATTCCGGAGACGGCCGATGAACGTCGAGCTGTTCGCTCACCCGCTCTCCTTCCGCCGACAGCCGCAGGCCCAGGCGGACCGACTGGCCGCACACGGCGTCGACGGTGTGCGCCTGGCGTTCAGTTATCACGGTGGGCGGTGGCTGCTGACGACCAGCGACCCGTGTGCCGTGGCCGACTTCAGGGCCGGGCAGTGGTTCCGCGACGAAGCCGCCCCCGTCAACGGGAACGGCCTCGCCCTGCCGGTTCTCGGTGACGAAGCGACGGTCGCCACGACCGCCCTGCTGCGGGCCGGCCTCGGTGTGACGGCCTGGCTCGTCGGGCTCCACCAGTCCGGACCCGCCACCCGCCATCCCGGGTCGGCGCTGCGTAACGCCTTCGGACACCACTACCGGCACGCACTGTGCCCGGCAAGGCCCGAGGTCCGCGCCTATGCCGCCGACCTCGTCGCCCGAACCGCCCGCCGGCCCGGTGTCACCGGCCTCGAACTCGAAGCCTTCGGCTACCTCGGCTGGCAGCACCAGAGCGCCCACGACAAACTCGGCGCGGCCCTTCGACCGGTGGACCGCTGGCTGCTCTCGCTGTGCTTCTGCTCCGCCTGCACGGAACGCTTCACCGACGCGGGCATCGACGTGCCCGCCCTGGCCGAAACCGTCCGCGCGACACTGCTCACCCAACTCGCCGAGCCGCGCGAAGCCGGCGAGCTCGGTGCCGACGCCCGCGCCGCCCTGGGCTCCGACCTGCACGACACCGTCCTCGCCGTGCGCTCGCGAACCACCGTGACCCTCGTGCGGGACGCCGTCGCCGCAGCCGACGGGCTGCCCGTCTCCGTACGCACCACCGGCGACCCGTACGCCTGCGACGGCAAGTCCGCCGCCGACACGAGCACCCTCGCAGCAGCAGCGGGCGCCCTCACCGTCACCGACCTGTCGGGAAACCAGGACGCCCTGCGCCGCGAACTCGCCGCGGCAGCCCGGACCGGCGCACAGATGACCGCCGGATGGAACCTGGCCGCGGACCGGACCACCGGTGAGCGGCAACTCACGGACGTCGCCCAGGACGCGTACGCGGCAGGAGCCCGCTCCCTGGCCCTTTACGCCTACGACCTGGCCCCGGCACAGCGCCTCACGTGGCTGCGCGGCCTCTCCCGCCCCACCGACCGTCCTGACACGGCCGAGCCCGCACTGACGCCCCTCATACCGGAGCCGGTGAAATGACCGGATACCTCGTACGCAGACTCTTCCAGCTGATCCCGGTCGCCCTCGTCGTCTCCCTGGTGCTCTTCATGCTCCTGCGGCTGATGCCGGGCGACCCCACCCTCGCCATCCTCGGCCAGGAGGCCACCGAGCAGGACCGTGCGGTGCTCCGAGAGGACCTCGGTCTCGATGCGCCACTGTGGCAGCAGTTCACCCAGTGGCTCGGCGATCTCGTCCGTGGCGACCTGGGCAGCTCATGGCTCACCGACGAGAAGGTGGGCACGGTCATCTCCGACCGGTTCGCCGCCACGGTCGAGCTCGGAGTCATCGCTCTGGTCTTCGCCGTCCTCATCGGGATCCCCGCGGGCGTCCTCGCCGCCGTCCGCCGTCGCACCCGCACGGACACCGCGCTGAACTCCGTCGGTCTGCTCGCCCTGTCCGCCCCCCACTTCTACCTCGCCGCACTGCTCATCCTCGTCTTCGCCCTGTGGCTCAAGGTCCTCCCACCCTCGGGATACGTCCCCTTCACCGAGGACCCCGTCGAGAACCTGCGGCGCATGATCCTCCCAGCCGTCACGATCGGCTCCACCATCGCCGCGGTCACCATGCGCCAGACCCGCGCCGCTCTCCTCGCCGCGTTCAACGAGGACTACATCCGCACAGCCGAGGCATCAGGCCTCTCACGCGGCAGGATCGTGGGCGTCTACGCCCTGCGGAACGCCATCGTGCCGGTCGTGACCGTGATCGCTCTCCAGATCGGGGCGCTGATGAGCGCCACCGTCGTCACCGAGACCGTCTTCACCGTTCCCGGCATGGGCACCTTGATCGTCAACGGCATCTTCAGCCGGGATCTCCCCGTCGTCCAGGGCGCCGTGCTGATGGTCGTGGTCCTCGTCCTCCTGGTGAACCTTCTGGCGGACCTGGTCTACGCCTGGCTCGACCCGCGCATCACGTACTGACCCGGCCCCTCGGCCCCTCGGCCACAGAGTCACCCGATCCGCGCCCCCTGCGCCGATCAGCACGTCCCGCACCGCACGTCCCGCACGCACCTCCTGGAGCGCCGATGGCCACAGACCTCGCGCCGAAAGTCTCCCGCAGACCGGTTCTGGACCGGCTGCGCCGTGACCGCCGCGCCCACATCGCCGTACCCCTGCTGTTCCTCCTGCTCGTGGCCGCGGCCGCGGCACCCTTCATGTCGGACTCGGTCAGCGCCACGGACACCGGCCGGCTCCTGGCCGGCCCCAGTTCCCAGCACCTGCTCGGCACCGACGAGATCGGGCGGGACGTCCTGGCCCGGATCGTCGCCGGCGCCGTGGTCACCGTAGGGGTGGCCACCATCACCGTGGGCGCCGCCCTCATCGCCGGAACGGTGCTCGGCCTGATCGCCGGATACCGCGGCGGCTGGGTGGACACCCTCGTCATGCGCGTCTCCGACGGACTGCTCGCCTTCCCCCTCCTCGTCCTCGCCCTCACCGTGGTCGCGGCCCTCGGCCCCGGGCTGCGCAACGCCCTGATCGCGATCGCCGTCGTCACCACCCCGCGTTTCGCCCGTGTGGTCCGGGGCGAGGTGCTCTCCCTGCGCACCCGTGAATGGGTGTCCGCCGCGCGTATCGTGGGCGTCACACGGACCACGATCATGCGCCGTCACCTGCTGCCCCACCTCGCCGGCACCCTGCTGGTCTTCGCCGCCCTCCAGGTGTCCACCGCGATCATGGCCGAGGCCGCGCTGAGCTTCCTGGGGCTGAGCGTCCAGCCCCCGCAGCCGAGTTGGGGCGCGATCGTCGCCAGCGGCACCGACCACCTGAGCGCGAGCTGGTCGCTCAGCGTCTTCCCCGGGCTCGCGATCCTCCTCACCGTCGCCGCGTTCAACCTGCTCGCCGACGCCCTGCGCGACGCGCTGGACGCCCACCGCCCGGACCTCGCACCCGCGCGCTGAGCCGCCTCCCAGCCCTTTCCCCGTTCCCCCCGTACAGAGGAAGTACTTCGTCATGCCCAACTCCACGCCGCCCCTGATACCACGTCGCACCGTCCTGGCCGGTGCCGCGGCCACCGCGGCCATCGCCACCCTGGCCGGATGCGGCTCCTCGGACGCCTCCGACGGAACCTCCGGGGGGACGCTCACCGCCGGTTTCGACAACGAGCCCGTCACCCTCGACCCGGCGCTGAGCTCCGCCATCTCCTCCGACCGCAACGTCCTGAACCTGTTCTTCGACACCCTGCTGCGTCAGCGCCGCGACGGGACCTTCGAGCCGGCCCTCGCCACTCGATGGACCGACACGGGCACCGAGATCACCTTCGAGCTCCGCCAGGGCGTGAAGTTCCACGACGGCACCCCGTTCGACGCCGACGCGGTCGTCCTCAACCTGAAGCGGATCTCGGATCCCGCCACCCGCTCCACCAAGACGGCCGCACTGGCCTCCGTCCGCGAAGTGAAGGCAACCGGCCCGCTGACCGTCACGGTCACCCTGAAGGCGGCCGATCCGCTGCTGCTCACCCAGCTCGCCCACGAGCCCGGGATGATCGCCTCGCCCGCCGCGCTCGCCAAGGGGGCCGAGGAGTTCGGCCGCAGGCCGGTGGGCACCGGCCCCTTCACCTTCCGCCAGTGGCGGACGAAGGTCCAGCTGACCGCCGAGCGCAACAAGACCTACTGGGCCAGGACCGCGGAAGGCGGCGCGCTTCCGCTCCTCGACAAGGTGGTCCTGCGCTTCGTCACCGAGGCCAAGGTACTGCGCGCCGAACTGTCCACCGGGGGAGTGCACCTGGTGCGCGCCCTGCCCCCGGAGGAGTACAAGCAGCTGGCCGACGCCCCACGGATCACCATCAAGGACGAGGGCGTACGCCGCAACTACTACGCTTCGCTCAACGTCACCAAGGGGCCCTTCCGCGACCCGCGGGTACGCGCGGCCTTCGCGATGGCCGTCGAGCGCAGGTCCGTCGGCAAGGCCGCGGCCGGCGGCGACTTCGACCTCGCCCCCTCCTTCGCCACCTCCGACGACTGGTTCTACGACGACGCCCTCGCCCCCCTGCCGTACGACCCCGCGAAGGCCCGCGCCACCCTGGACAAGGCGGGACTGCGCGGAAAGGTGCCCATCACCCTCGTCGCCCGCCGCCGCGCCCCCGACCCCACCGTCGCGGAACTGCTCCAGAGCCAGCTCACCGCGGCGGGATTCGCCCCCAAGGTGGAGATCCTCGAATTCCAGACCCAGCTGGAACGCATGCGGAAGCAGGACTTCGACGCGGCGATCCTCGTCATCGACATCCCCCGTCTGGATCCCTCCCTCACCTTCGACCCGTACTTCGCCAGTGACGGCCCGAGCAACTGGTCGGGCCTGGAGGACTCCGCCCTCGACGCCCTGCTCGACAAGGGGTTGAGCACGGACGACCGCACCGTGCGCAAGCAGGCGTACGTCGACGTGCAGCGCCGCATCCTGGAGAACAACTACTGGGTCTTCCTGCACCAGGCCAAGTCGCCGCTGATCCACAGCAGCGGCCTCAAGGGCGTCGGCCTCGACGTCGACGGCCAGTGGCGCCTCGAGCGTGCCCGGCTCGGCGCCTGAGGGGCCCGCGATGACCCTCCTCGAGATCAGCCGGCTCGGCGTCACCTTCCACACCGCCCCCGACGAGCCGCCCGTGCGCGCTGTGGACGAGGTCAGCCTGCACCTCGAAACCGGTGAGACCCTCGCCATCGTGGGCGAGTCCGGCTCGGGCAAGACCGTCACGGCCCTGAGCCTGCTGGGCCTCAACCCGCCCCCACCCCTGTGCGAGACCACCGGGTCGATCCTGCTGGACGGGACCGACCTGCGCGGCCTGGACCGGCGCTCCTGGCGGGAGGTACGCGGCAACCGGGTCGCCATGGTCTTCCAGGACCCCGGCACCGCCCTCAACCCGCTGCTGACCATCGGCACACAGATCATGGACGCCGTCCGCGCGCACGAACGCATGAGCCGCGAGCAGGCACGGAAGCGGGCGGTCGAGGCGCTGGCGCAGGCCCGCATGCCCGAGCCCGAGAAGCGCCTGACCCAGTACGTCCACGAACTGTCCGGAGGCATGCGCCAGCGCGCCGCCATCGCCCTGGCGATCGCCGCCCGCCCACGACTCCTCATCGCCGACGAACCCACCACCGCCCTCGACGCCGCCGTCCAGGCCGAGATCATGACCATGCTCCGTTCGCTGTGCGACGACCTCGGCATGGGCCTGATCCTCATCACCCACGACCTCGGCGTGGTCGCCGAACAGGCCGACCGGGTCGCGGTCATGTACGCCGGACGGATCGTCGAGAGCGGACCCACCGCCCAGGTCCTGGCCGATCCGCGCATGCCCTACACCCAGGCACTCCTGGCGGCGACCCCGCGGCTGGACGCACCCGCCCGCACCCGCCTCGCCTCCATCGAGGGCCGGCCGCCCCGGCTCAGCGACCGCCCCCCGGGCTGCTCCTTCGCACCACGCTGCCCGGTCCGCACCGACGACTGTGAGAGCGTCGTGCCCCCGCTGCTCACCGTCGGCGAGAACCATGCGGCGGCATGCCTGTTCGCCGCCGCATCACGCGAACGGCCCGTGCCGCTGCCCGTGACGACCGGCGAACTGCCCCAGGACGCCGAACAGGAAGGCGGCACGCCGCTCGTCGAGTTCGACGCCACCGACCTGCGCTATCCGGTCCGCACCGGGGCGCTGCGCCGTATCACCGGGCACGTCGACGCCGTCCGGCAGGTGAGCCTGGCGGTCGAACCGGGGCGCACCCTCGCTCTCGTGGGGGAGTCCGGCTCGGGGAAGACCAGCCTGACCAAGATGCTGCTGCGGCTCGAGACCCCGTCCGGGGGGACCGTCCGCTACGACGGCATCGACGTCCGACGGCCGTCCGCGCCGGAGCTGCGGCGGCTCCAGCGGGAGATCCAGGTCGTCTTCCAGAACCCGTACGCCAGTCTCGACCCCCGTATGACGGTCCGCGAGATCCTCGCCGAGCCGATGCGGGTCCACCGACTGGACACCGCGGAACCCGAGCTCGTACGCCTCCTCCAGGACGTCGGCCTCGACGCGTACGCGCTGGACCGCTTCCCCTCCGCCTTCTCCGGCGGTCAGCGCCAGCGCATCGCGATCGCCCGGGCGCTGTCCCTGAAACCACGGCTGATCGTCTGCGACGAGGCCGTCAGCGCCCTGGACGTCTCCGTCCAGGCCCAGATCCTCAACCTGCTCGCCGACCTCCAGGCCGAGCACGGCATGGCCTACCTCTTCATCACCCACGACCTGGCCGTCGTCAGGTCGGTCGCCCACCGCATCGCCGTCATGCGACAGGGCCGGATCGTCGAGGAAGGCCCGGCGGACCGGATCTACGAGACCCCCTCCCACCCGTACACCCGTGAGCTGCTCTCGATGGCTCCGGGGCGGACCGTGACCCCCGCGCAGTGAGCACCGGCAACACCGACAACGAACGGAACACCACATGGCCAAGGTGACCCAGGTCCGCCTGACCCCGATCAACACGCCACGCCACAACAGCATCACCTGTGGACACATCCTGGTCGAACTCCTCACCGACGACGACGAACTGACCGGCGTCGGCGAGATGTCCGACCTCCAGCACCTCCCGCGCTACCACCTCGACGTACCCGATCTGGAGGCCACCCTCAACGAACTCCTCGTCGGTCTGGACGCCCTCCAGATCACGGAGATGGAGCGCCGTATGGAGGCCAACTTCCCGCAGGCCGGGTACATCTACGACAAGAGCCGCGCCATCAAGTGCGGCGTCGACATCGCCTTCTGGGACCTGGCGGCGAAACAGCTCGGTGTCCGGGTGTGCGACCTGCTCGGCGGCGCGGTCCGCGAGTCGGTGCCCATCGCGTATCCGATCTTCCGCCAGCAGCACGAGGAGGACGTCGAACGCAACCTCGCCATGGTCGAGCGCCGGCTGGCGGAGGGCTTCACCTTCTTCCGCGTGTATGTCGGGCGCCGCCTCGACCTGGACGAGCGGTTCCTGCGCACCGCCCGTGAACGGTTCGGCGACCGCATCACCATCAAGTCCCTGGACTTCTCCAACCTCCTCGACGCCAAGGCGGCCTGCGCCTTCGCCGAGCGGGTGGCCGACGTCGGCTACGACCTCATCGAGTCGCCCGCCCCGCACCACGACATCCGCGGTCTGGTCCAGGCCCGTGACCGGCTCGCCGTCCCGATCAGCGAGCACGTCTACAGCTTCCGGTGGGCACTGGACCTCGTCGCCGCGGACGCGGTGGACGTGTTCAACGTCAGCGTCATCGCCATCGGCGGGATCACGCCGGCCCGCCGGATCTTCGCGATAGCCGACGCCGCCGGCAAGGCGTGCCTGGTCGGCACCACGCAGGAGCTGTCCATCGGCACGGCGGCCGCCGCCCACGTCGCGATGGCGATGTCGGCCGTCACCGTCCCGAGCGACCCGGTCGGGCCGCTTCTCTACACACGGGACGTCGTCACCGACCCCGTCCGTTACACCGGCGGTCTGCTGTCCGTGCCGCAGGGCCCCGGCCTCGGCATGACTCTCGACCCGCAACTGGTGTCGGCTTCCGCCGGGCCGCTGACCTGGGCGGCCACCAGTGCCGCCGCCGTTGTCGACCGGCAGGTGGCCGCCACGTGAGCGACGCACCGCAGCCGACGGGCGACGCCCGTGCTGAAGGCCGCTTCACCGGCCGGGTCGCGCTGGTCACCGGCGGCGCACGCAACATCGGCCTCGCCATCGCGTGGCGGCTCGCCCAGGAAGGCGCGGCGGTGGCCCTCAACGGCCCCGACCCGGCCGAGACCGAAGCCGCGGCCGCGGCCATGCGCGACAGGGGCATGTCCGCGGTGGCCTGCCCCGGCGACGTATCCGACGCCCGCCAGGTCGACGCCTGCCTCGACCGTACGGTCGACGTCCTCGGCGGACTCGACCTGCTGGTCAACAACGCGGCCGCCCCCATGCTGGGCCGTGGTCCGCTGCTCGACATCGACGTCGCCGACTGGGACCGCAGTTTCGCCGTGAACGCGCGCGGGGTGTTCCTGTGCACGGTGGCAGCCGCCCGGGTGATGCCCGCCGGTTCCTCGATCGTGAACATCTCCTCGGTCGGGGCCACCCGCGCCCACCGGGCCGCCGTCGCCTACGACGCCAGCAAGGGCGCCGTCGACGCGGCGACCCGTGCGATGGCCCTGGAACTCGCGCCCCGGGGGATCCGCGTCAACGCGGTCGCCCCCGGCCCGGTCATCAACGACCGGTTCGCCCTCCTCGATCCGGCCCAGCAGCGGACCCGCGCGCAGCCGGTCCCACTGGGTCGGGTCGGCGACGGATCCGATGTCGCCGGGGCCGTCGCGTTCCTCGCCTCGGCGGACGCGTCCTTCATCACCGGACAGGTGCTGAACGTCGACGGGGGACTGAGCGCGCAGCTCAGGCCGCCGGGGGCCGACCCGGCTCTCGACCACCCCGTCCCCTGACCGGCCGCACCACCGCCCCGGCCCGTATCCGCCATCCGTTCTGCCGCACCGAAGGAAGCACGACATGACCCAGACCCCCCGGCAGCCCCTCGACCCCGATGATCTGGCCGCCCTGGGCGAGGCCAGCACCGCCACCATCACCACCCAGCTCTTCAAGCACGGCCTGCGCAACACCTTCCTGGCGGGCCTGACCTGCGTCACGCCCGACGCCAGGCGCATGGTCGGCGAAGCTTTCACCCTGCGCTACATCCCGGCCCGCGAGGACATCGACACCCTCGAGGTCTACGACGACTACGACCACCCGCAGCGCCTGGCGGTCGAGCAGGCCGGCCCCGGCCAGGTTCTCGTCGTGGACTGCCGCGGCCAGGGACGCGCGGCCGCCGCGGGCAACATCCTGTTGACCCGCATGGCGGTCAACGGCGCCGCCGGCGTGGTCACCGACGGCACTCTGCGCGACATCGAGGAGATCAGCCGCCTGCCCCTGCCTGTCTTCGCCACCGGGGCGGCGGCCATGACCAACCTCGCCCAGCACCACGCGGTCGACCTGCAAGTGCCCATCGGGTGCGCCGGCGTCGCCGTCTACCCCGGGGACGTCATGGTCGGCGACGCCGACGGTGTGGTCTGCGTACCCCGCCACCTCGTCCCGGTCATCGCCGAGGCGGCCCGCGAACAGGAACTGCAGGAGGCGTTCATCGTCGCCCGCGTCGCAGGCGGCGCCCCCCTGCGCGGCACCTACCCCCCGGACGAGGCGACCCGCCGCGCCTACGACGAGTCGCGCGGCGCGCTCCCGGCGACCGACTGACCCGCCCGCCCGGCCGACCTCCGACCGAGCCGGCGGCACAGTCTCCGGAGCGCCGGAACCGGTGCTCCGGAAGCACGGCTCACATCCCGTTCACCGATCGATTCGCCCTCCCCCGCAGAAGGCAGGAATCATGGTCAACCCCGCCACATCCGGCTCTGTACGCTCCCGTACGGGAAGGACTGTCCCGCTCCTCCTCTCCGGCGCCCTGGTCGGCGCCCTGACATCCGTCGCCTCGGCCGGCCCGGCCGCCGCGGCGAACCTCTCCAGCACCTTCGACACCGTCGCCCCCGGCGCGCCCGCTCCCGGCTGGGCCACCGGTGGGGACGTCACCGTGCAGGACGTGACCGGCACCGTCGACCGAAGCCTTCGTCTACGAGACACCTCCACCACCGCCAACGTCACCGCGACCGGCACGTTCGGGACCACGACCTCGACCGTCGTCGCCGGATTCCGCCTGCGAGCCGCACAGTCCACCGCCACGGTCGGCGCGCACCTCGACAGCTCGGGCGGCCACAGCGTCACGGTCGCCATGAGCCCCACCGGCCGTCTCTACACCTACGACGGCGCCACCCAGATCGATCTCGGCACCTATGTCGCCAACCGCTGGTACGACATCCGTCTCGTCGCCCGACCGGGCACCGCGAGCGCCGACCTCCACATCGACGGCGAACGCCGGGCGGCCGGGCTGGACTTCCGCACCTCCACCACCGATCTGCGCAGCCTTCAGGTCGGGATCTCCGTAGGCGATACCGGCACCGCCTATCTCGACGACGTCCGCACCGCCGTCGAGGCGTTCCCGACCGGCTGGCCGCACCTCGGCACGGTCGCCCCCCGCACGGCCGCGCAGGTGGGCACCTCCAAGCTGCTCGTCGGAGCGGAGACCCTCGACCGCGACTACACGAACTACCAGGCTTACGCCCCCTACCTGGGACGGCTGGGAGCGACCGGGGTCCGCCTGCAGGGCGGCTGGGCCAAGACCGAGAAGGCGAAGGGGGTCTACGACTGGACATGGCTCGACCGGATCGTCGACGACGCCAGGGCCCGCGGCGTCAGGCCATGGCTCCAGCTGTCCTACGGCAACGGCATCTACACGGGCGGCGGAGGTTCCGGCCTCGGCGGTCAGATCCCGACGTCCACCGAGGCCCTGGCCGCCTGGGACGCCTGGGTGACCGCCATGGTCAAGCGGTACGAGAACCGGGTCACCGAGTGGGAGATCTGGAACGAGCCCAACCTCGCCGGCATCCCGGCAGCCACGTACGCCGACTTCTTCGCCCGCACCGCGGCCCGGGTCCGCGCCGAACAGCCCGAATCCGTCATCTACGGGCCGGGCGAGGCCGGCATCGACGTCCCGTACACCAAGGACTTCCTCGTCCGGCTCTCCGGACAGGGCAAGAGTCACCTGCTCGACGGCATCAGCTACCACCCCTACAACCCCAACCCCGACGACGTGTGGACCTACCAGCAGGTCGACAAGATCCGGGCCCTGATCGACCAGTACGCACCCGGAGCCGTACTGAGGCAGGGGGAGAACGGAGCCCCCAGCGCGCCCAACAGCTTCGGCGCGCTCGGTGACCTGGACTGGACCGAACTGAGCCAGACCAAGTGGTTCCTGCGCCGCCTCACGCACGACCTCGGTCAGAACATCAGCACCAGCGCCTTCAGCATCTCCGACCTCCACTACCCCTCGAAGATCAACAGCAAGGGCCTGCTCCAGACCAACAGCGACAAGTCGATCCGCTACGCCAAGCCCTCCTACTACGCGGTCCAGACCCTCGCCTCCGTCATCGACAGCACGGTGACGGCACTGCCGGCCTACCCGTTCACCACCGACTCCGCCACCACCCTGACCGTCCAGGGCTTCGCCAAGCGCGACACCGGGCGCCAGATCGTCGGTGTCTGGAACGGCACCGCCACCCCCGGCGACAGCACGACCCGCACCCCGGTCCGCCTGACCCTCCCCGACGGCGACTTCACCGACCCCGTCTACGTCGACGTACGGACCGGCGCCGTCTTCGACATCCCGGCCGCCGACTGGACGGTGTCGGGCAGCACCCACACCTTCCGCAACGTGCCGGTGTACGACTCGCCCGTCCTCATCGCCGACCGTTCCACGATCAGGCTCTAGAACCCGCCGGGCCCCGCCCTTCCCTCCTGGGCGGGGCCCGGCTCCGAGGAGACCCCCATGCACGCCACCGCACGAGCGGCCCTGCGGTCGGTCGTCGGACCCGGACACTTCCGGGAGACGGACGGCGAACTCGTCCCCTACAGCCGAGACGCCACCCCGCTGTTCCACGCCCGGCCCGACGCCGTCGTCTTTCCCGCGGACACCGCAGAGGTCGCCGCCGTCCTCGACATCGCCACCCGCCACGCCGTCCCCGTGGTCCCGCGCGGCGCCGGCTCCAACCTGTGCGCCGCCACCGTCGCCTCCCAGGGCGGCGTCGTCCTGGTCCTGACCCGTCTGAACCGGATCCTCGAAATCGCACCGGCCGAACTCCTGGCCCGGGTCCAGCCCGGCGTCACCAGCGCCGCCCTGGCGCATGCCGCCGCCCGCGACCACCTCCTGTGGGCCCCCGACCCCGGCAGCCGCACGGTGGCCACCATCGGCGGCACGATCGCCACCAACGCCGGAGGCCTGCGCGGCCTCAAATACGGCGTCACCCGCGACTACGTCCTCGGCCTGGAGGCGGTCCTGCCCACAGGAGAGGTGATCCGCACCGGCGGCCGCCTCCACAAGGACGTCGCGGGATACGACCTCACCCGGCTCCTCACCGGCTCCGAGGGCACCCTCGCCGTGATCACCGAAGCCACCCTCGCCCTGCGGCCCGCACCCGCGACGGCGGGTACGGGAGTCGCCTATTTCCCCGACCTGGCAGCCGCGGGCCGGGCCGTCGCCGCGATCATCGCCGCCGGCATCCTCCCCGCCACCCTGGAGTTCCTCGACCGGTCCTGCGTCCGGGCGGTGGAGGACTTCGCCCGTCTCGGGCTGCGCACCGACGCCGGGGCACTGCTCCTCTTCGGCGACGACGGCGAAAGCGACACGGTCGACCGCGCGCTGGAGCGCATGAGTGACGTCTGCACCGCCCACCATGCCCTCGACGTCACGACCACCGCCGAAGTGGCGCAGGCCGAGGCGCTGCTCGCCGCCCGGCGATGCGCTCTTCCCGCCCTCTCCCGGCTGGGTGAGCTGACCATCCTGGAAGACGCCACCGTGCCCCGGCCCCGCATCGCGGAGATGGTCGACCGCATCGACGCGATCGGAGCCCGCCACGGCGTCACGATCGCCACCTTCGGACACGCCGGCGACGGCAACCTCCATCCCACCTGCGTGGTGAAGTCGCAGGACGACACGGACGCCGTCGCCCGCGCGGAGCGGGCCTTCGCCGACATCTTCGCCGCCGCGATCGACCTGGGCGGCACCATCACCGGCGAACACGGCGTCGGCGCGGCCAAGCTCCCCTATCTGTCCACGCAGCTGGGCGCCGACCAGATCACCCTCCTGCGCCGCCTGAAGACGGCCTTCGACCCGGCCGGCATTCTCAACCCCGGAAAGCTGGGCTCATGACCGACCGCACGGGCGACCCCCTCCCGAAGCCCGTCCTCGACCCGGACCTCCTCTCCCGCTGCATCTCCTGCGGCTTCTGCCTCCCCGTCTGCCCCACCTACGCCGAGACCGGTGACGAGGCGTCCTCGCCCCGAGGCCGGATCAATCTCATGCGCGCCCTGCAGAACGGCGATCTCGAACCCGACGACCCCACCCTGAAGGAACAGTCCTCGCAGTGCCTAGGCTGCCGCGCCTGCGAGCCGGTCTGCCCGGCCGGCGTCGAGTACGGGCAGCTCCTGGAGCAGTGGCGCGACCATCAGTGGCGCGGCCGTCGGATGCCCGTACTCGCCCGCTCCCTCATGCTGGTCGCCGGCCGGCGGAGCCTCTTCCGCCTGCTGGGACGACTGCGAGGGACACCGCGCCCGCACGTCGCCGAGACCTCGGCCATCGCGTCCGACGGGGCTTCGCTCATGCTCGGATGCTTCGAACGCGTCCTCTTCCCACGGGTCAGCCGCGCCGCCCTCGCCCTCGTCCCCGGCCTGGCCGCCCCCGCCTCCCAGGGCTGCTGCGGCGCGCTGCACGCCCACAACGGCGACACCGCCACCGGCGAACGCCTCGCCCACCGGATGGGCGATGACCTTCCCGGCACCATCGTCACCACCTCCGGCGGCTGCGCCGCCCACCTCGCCTCGGTCCTCGGCAAGGCTCGCGTCCGCGAACTCTCCGACCTCCTGGCCACCGGCTCCCCCTACCGCCCTGTCGGCGAGCTCCGGGCCGACGGCCGCCGGGCCCGTGTCGCCCTCCAGGACTCCTGCCACCTGCGCAACGGCCTCGGAGTGTGGACCGCCCCACGTGATCTGCTCGCCGGGATCGCCGACTACGTCGAACTTCCCTCGGCCGGCAGCTGCTGCGGTGCCGCCGGGACCTACTCCCTGCTGCGGCCCCGGGAATCGCGCCGCATCCTCACCGCCAAGATCGACGAGATCGAGGCCGCCGGCGTCGACTTCGTCGCCGCGGTCAATCCGGGCTGTCTGCGCCAGCTCCGCACCGGCCTGCGCCGCAGACGCTCGCGGGTCAAGGCCGTGCATCTGGCCGAACTCCTGGTCATGGCCGGAGAGAACGGACCTCCGGCCACCTAGGGCGGACCGTCCCACCCGGGACACCGACTCCAGCACATCCCTCGCCGTACCACTGGGAGAAGACATGCCTTCCCGACCCCCGCTCGACCCCCTGGCCACCGAAGCCGCCCGTGCCGCCGCTCCCGGCCTTGCCGCACTCGCCCCGGCCGAGGTCGGCACACTCCTCCGCGCCCTCGCCGACGCACTCCACGAGCACACCGACGAACTGGTCGCCCTCGCGGAGGAGGAGACCCGCCTCGGCGACATCAGACTGCGGAGCGAGGTACTGCGTACCCGCGCCCAGCTGGAGATGTTCGCCGAGATCGCCGAAGAGGGCGCCCACCTCGACGTCATGATCGACCGGGCGGACGACGCCGCCGTCCCCGCCCCGCGCCCGGACGTACGGCGCGTGCTCGTCCCTCTCGGCCCGGTCGCCGTCTTCACCGCTTCCAACTTCCCCTTCGCCTTCTCCGTCCTCGGCGGGGACACCGCCAGCGCGCTCGCAGCCGGCTGCCCGGTCGTGGTCAAGGCCCACGAGGGCCATCCCCGGCTCACCGACCGCACCGCCGCCCTCGCGGCCGAAGTCCTGCCGCCGGGCGCCCTCTCCGTCGTCCACGGCCGCGAGGCGGGCCGAGCCCTGGTCACCGACCCCGACATCCAGGCCGTCGGCTTCACCGGCTCCACCACCGGCGGCCGGGCGCTGTTCGATCTCGCCTCCGGCCGGCCCGACCCGATCCCGTTCTACGGAGAACTGGGCTCCCTCAACCCCGTGGTGGTCACCCCCCACGCCCTCGCCGCACGCGGGCCCGCCCTGGTGAGCGAGTACATCGCGTCCGTCACCCGCAGCCAGGGCCAGCTGTGCACCAAGCCGGGTCTGCTCTTCTTGCCCGAACGGCACGACCTGGACGAACTTCTCCGCCTGGCCGTCACCCGGACCTCTCCCGCGCCGATGCTGGGACCCTGGATCGCCGAGGCCTACCGCGCGACCCTCGACGAGCTGGCCACCCACCCCGCCGTCCGGCGGATCGCGGCCGCACCGACCGGCACCCACCGCACCGGACGACCCGCCGACGGGCCCTCGGCGGCACTCCTCACCGTCACGGCCCACGACCTGCGCGCCCATCCCGAACTCCTCCGGGAGTGCTTCGGCCCGGCATCGACCGTCGTCACCTATGCCTCCACCGAGGACTTGCTCACCACCCTCCGGGAGCTCCCGGGCAGCCTCACGGCCACGGTGCACGGCCAGGAGGACGCGGACGAGGCACTGTCCCGCGAGATCTGGTCCGCCCTGCGCGCCGGCCGCCTGATCTGGAACGACTGGCCGACCGGAGTGGCGGTCACCCGCGCCATGCACCACGGCGGTCCCTGGCCGGCCACGACCAGCCCGCTGCACACCAGTGTGGGCGGCACCGCCGTCGCCCGCTGGCTGCGCCCGGTCGCCTACCAGAACATGCCCGAGGCCCTGTTGCCGTACCCCCTGCGGGCCTCCAACCCATGGCGGGTACCGCAGCGCAGAAGGGCGTAACGCGGAGGAGGCCGTGGACAACCTGCGGGACCCCTACGGCTCATACGTAACAGGCGATACATTTGGTGAAGGAGAAAGCGCCGCCTGTACGTCCGGAGTCTTCAGGACAGGGGGTACGTCCGTCAGGTCGCGGCCGGGAACAGTGGCAGGCGACAGCGATCTGACCACGCAGGGAGGAAAGCCCATGAGTCCTACGCTGGCCGATGAGATCCGCGACAGGCTGGGGGATCTCAGTCCGGCCGAGCGCAAGGTCGCGCGGGTCCTGCTGGCCGGGTATCCGGCCGCGGTCTTCGAGACGGTCGCCACGATCGCGGCGCGCGCCTCGGTCTCCGCTCCCACGGTGCTGCGCTGCGCGTCCCGGCTGGGCTACAAGGGCTTCCCCGACCTGCAGGCCGCTCTGCGGCTCGAACTCGACGCGCGCACCGCTTCCCCGATCACCCTGTACGAGACCTCCGGATCGTCCCGGCGCGACGTACCGGACCGTTCGGAAGAGGCGTCCGACGCCCGCCTCGGAGAGCGCCTGGCGCTTGTGCAGCAGGCCGTGTCCCAGACCTTCAAGGAGGTCGCTCCTCAGGAGTTCAGCGACGCGGTGCGTCTCCTGAGCGACCCGCGGCGCCGCGTGCACGTCGCGGGCGGCAGGTTCACCCATCTGCTGGCCCGGTATCTGGGCCTGCATCTGACGCAGTTCCGCGACCAGGTGGACTTCTTTCCCGACAGGGATGTGGAACGGGCTTCCTTCCTCACACAGCTCGCTCGTCGCGACGTCACCGTCCTTTTCGACTACCGGCGTTACGAGGCCGACAAGACCGTCATCGCCGAGCTGGCCCGCGAACGCGGAGGGAAGGTCATCGTGTTCACGGACCCCTGGCTCTCCCCGGCCGCGGCTCACGCCGACGTCGTTCTCGTCACCCAGGTGACGTCCGATTCCCCGTACGACAGTCTCACGCCGGCGCTGGCTCTCATCGAGTCGTTGGTCGCCGCCGTGCTCGACCGGGTCGGAAGTGAGGGGCACGAGAGGATGAAGCTGGCCGAGAGCGTGGCCCGCCGCACCGGCCTGCTGTGACGGGGAGGCGCCGCAGGGGGCTGGGCTTCACGGCACTGCGCTGCCCGGGGTGACGGCCGGTCTTCCGAGTCAGACCAGGTGTACGCGGCGGGCGATCTCCTCGCTGTGCTTCATGTGCCGGTGGGCGGCGTCGCCGAGAGTGGCGACGAGGCCGGCGACCACGGTCTCGATGACGGCGAGTGTGGGGACGAGGCTGTCATAGGGAGAGGGGGTGTCGACACGGCTGGGGAGCACGACTTCCGCGTGGGCGCTGGTCGGTGACAACCACGCGTCGGTGAAGACGATGACTTTGCCGCCGTTCTCCCTGACGAGTTGCGCCATGGCCTGCTTGTCGTCCTCGTAGCGCCGGTAGTCGAAGACGACCAGGACGTCACGCCTGCCGAGAGTGGTGAGCGCGGCTGTGCGTTCGACGTCCCGATCGGGCAGGAAGCGGACGTCTTCGCGGAGCTGCATGAGGTGCAGCCCGAGGTACTGGGCCATGACGTGGGTGAACCGGCCGCCGCTGAGAGTGATACGGCGCTTGCGGTCGGCGAGGAGCGAGACGGCGGTCTGGAGGTCGTGGGGCGGTATCTCCGCGAACGTCCGGGCCAGGGCGTTGCCGAAGAGGTGCGCGCTGTGGGCCATCAGGCCGCCCGGGGACTGCGGGAAGGCCGTCTCGTTCGCTGTTTCGTAGAGATGGATCGGGGAGGCGTTGCGTTCGTCGAGTTCGTGGCGCAGGGCGGCCTGGAAGTCCGGGTATCCGTGGTACCCCAGGCGTGCCACGAAGCGCAGGACGGTCGGGGCGCTGACGCCCGCGCGTTCGGCGACGGTGGCGACGGTCTCGAAGCCGGCCGAGGGGTAGGCGGCGAGCAGGACGCGGGCGACCTTGCGTTCTGCCGGGGTGAGTGTGCCGAGCCCGCGTCGGATGTCGTCGGCGAGGAGGCCGGTTGTCATGGGGGGTCCTCCGTGTGAGCTGAGGTCCTCGGGACCGGGTGGAGAGCGGGGCGGGGCCGGTACGTGTGGACCGGCCCCGCCGAGACGGTCATCGTGGCGCGATGGCGACCCGCAGGTCGACGAGCGTCTGCGGGACGGCGCCGTCGTTCGTCCAGGCGCTGAAGCCGCCGGCCTTGGTGAAGGTGACGGTGAAGCGGGGGTCGGTCTCGAAGGTGGTGGCGGTCGCGGTGCTCTGCGTCCCGGCCGACGCGAGGGCACGCGCGGTGGTGCGGAAGGAGTACGGCGTGCCGGCGGGGTTGGACACGGAGAAGAAGACGTCGTCGTTGGCGGGGACGGGTGTCGTGCCGGCGGGGCGCAGGCGCTGCTTGTCCGCGGCGGGACGGACCGACCAGGTGCTCGGGTGGTAGCGGTCCGACTGGGTGAGATAGGTGTACCGGGCCTCGCGCATGCTCCAGCCGGCGTCGGCCCGGATGCGTACGTCACGCAGGTCCAGGACGGCGACGCCGTTGGGGCCGAGGACCGTCATCCGCTCGTGCCGGCTGCCCGGGGCGTCGACGACCAGGGCGGTGTTCTCCTCCAGCGCGTAGACACGGTCGTGGCCGGTGTCGGCGGCCAGGCGGAACGCCCGGCCTTCCCGCCCGTAGGCTCCGGTGTGCGTGTCGATGAGTCCGGACCGGAGGAACCCGAAGCCGCCCCGGGGGACGTAGCCGAGTCTGGTGGGGTCGTCGAAGTATCCGGGGGCGCTGCCGTCCCTCAGCCCTTCGTAGGATTCGCCGCCGCTGACCATGTCCGGGCCGGCGGCGATCTGCGCGCCGGCGGAGGAGCCGGAGATCACCGCCCCTTGGGCGAGCTTGGCACGGATGGCGGCGAGGACTTTGGAGTCCGCGTGCTCGTCGCCGCGCAGCAGGGTGGTGATGTAGCGGTACTGGTCGCCGCCGCCGAAGAAGAAGCCGGTCATGGAGTTGACCTGGGCGACGACGGCGTCCGATTCGGCGTTCGCCACGTGGTCGATGTCGAGCGGGAGCCATTCGGCGTCGGCCGCGCCGTGCCTCTTGAAGAGGTCGGCGTAGTAGGCCCCGTTGCACGCCGAGTTGCTGCACAGGTCCGGGTCGTCGGCGTCGGGGTCCTGGCTCTCGGGCACGGAGGCGGCGGTGATCACTCCGATACGGGCGGCAGGGCCGCCGGCGCGTCGGATGATCTCGCCGTAGACCGCCGTGTTGCTCTCCTTGAGTGCTCCGCCGATCAGGACGAGCGAGCCGGCGACGTGGCCGGGGCGTTCGGGCTCGGCCTGGGCGGCGGGGGTCGCGGCGAGGAGAGCGAGGGCGATGCCGCACGTGAGAACAGTGCGGCGTGCGGGTCCTGAGGGAGCGCGCATGAGTGCCTCCGTGGATCGGGGGGTGGATGAGCCGGACCGGACCCTTGCCCGTGTGCGGGCGCCAAGGCCGGTTCCGCGCGGGCGGGGGTGCGGCATGTGCTTCCTGCGGACAGGGGGAGAGCGGGGAACGGCGTGCGAGGGGTCTCGCGGGTTCGTCCGGTCGGAGGCGGTTCAGGTGTTTCTCGCGTCACCGAGGGAGGCGATGAGCGCGGCGAGTACGGCGACGCGCTGGGGGACGCTGGAGATGTCGAGCCATTCCTGGGGGGTGTGGTCGGCACCGCCGACGGGCCCGAGCCCGTCGAGGGTCGGGACACCCATTCCGGCGATGAGGTTGGCGTCCCCGACTCCGCCCGTGGCCGTGGCGCCGAGTTCCACGCCGACCGCCCGTGCCGCCTGCCGGGCCTTGTCGAGCATGTGGCGCGCGGCAGGGGTGTCCTCCATCGGCGGGCAGAGGTCGAGCTGCTCGACGACGACGCTGGTGCCGGGCACGGTGGGGCGGTCCGCGGCTTCCTGGATGGCCCGCTTCACACGCCGGACGTCGGCCGTGGTGGCCGCGCGCACTTCGACGCGCAGTTCTGCTTCCGGGCAGACGATGTTGGCGCGCGTGCCGGCCCTGACCACGCCCACGTTGAGGGTGACGTCGTCCCAGTGGCCGTTGAGGGCTTGGAGGGCGACGATCAGGTGCGCGGCCGCGAGGGCGGCGTTGGCGCCGCGCTCGGGTTCGATGCCGGCGTGCGCGGCTCTGCCGGTGACGGTGAGGCGGAAGTCGGCGACGCCTTTGCGGGCGATGACGAGGTCGCCGTTCTCCCGGGCGCATTCGAGCCCGAGACCGTAGTGCATGCCCCGGGCGGTGCGTTCGATGAGACCGCGGCTGGCCGGTGAGCCGATCTCCTCGTCGGGCGTGGCCAGGAACACCAGCTCGTCGTAGGCCTCGGTACCGTGCTCGGCGAGGACCTCCAGGGCGGTGAGGCCTGCCAGCAGGCCTCCCTTGTCGTCGCTCACCCCGGGCCCGTGAGCGAGGGAGCCGTGCGTCCGGAAGGGGCGTGCGGCGGCGGTTCCGTCCTCGAAGACGGTGTCCATGTGGCCCGCGAGAAGGATCCTCCTGCCGCCTTGGGATTCGGGGAGCGTGCCTCGTCTGCGGCCGATCAGCGCGTCGCCGGACCGCTGTCCGGCTTCGGGGGGGAAGCTGACGCGCTCGACGTCGAATCCGAGAAGGCCCAGGCGTTGCTCCACCCAGTCTGCGACCTTGTCGACCCCTTCGGCGCTGTAGGACCCGGAGTCGATGGAGACGAGGGTCTCGAGATCGCGCAGGTACGGGGAGCGGTGGGCGCGGGCCAGGTCGAGGAGCTCCGTGGCCACTTCCCGCCGGCGGGCAGGGGCGCTCACAGGACCTTGGACAGGAAGGCGCGGGTGCGTTCCTGTTCCGGGTCGACGAGTACCCGGCGGGGGTCGCCGGCTTCGACGACGACGCCTTCGTCCATGAAGACGGCGGTGTCGCCGACCTCGCGGGCGAAGCCGATCTCGTGGGTGACGACGACCATGGTCATGCCGTCGGCGGCGAGCTGTCGCATGACGTCCAGTACGTCGCCCACGAGTTCGGGGTCCAGTGCGGAGGTCGGCTCGTCGAAGAGCATCAGCTTGGGCTTCATGGCGAGCGCGCGGGCGATGGCGACGCGCTGCTGCTGTCCGCCGGACAGCTGAGCGGGATAGTGGCGGGCCCTGTCCGCCAGGCCGACCTGTTCGAGGAGGCTCTGTGCGTGCTCGCGGGCGGCGCTCCTGGCGACGGCGCCGACCCTGACGGGGGCCTCCATGACGTTCTCCAGGGCCGTCATGTGCGGGAAGAGGTTGAACCGCTGGAAGACCATGCCGATGTCCCGGCGGTGTTCGGCGACTTCGCGCTCGCGCAGCTCGTGCAGCCTGTTGCCGTGCTGCCGGTATCCGACCAGTTCTCCGTCGACGGTGAGCTTGCCGCCGTCGACCTTCTCCAGGTGGTTGATGCAGCGCAGGAAGGTGGACTTGCCGGAACCGGAGGGGCCCAGGAGACAGCAGACCTGGCCGCGTTCCACGGTGAGGTCGATGCCCTTGAGCACCTCGAGCCTGCCGAAATGCTTGCGCACGCCTTGGGCACGCACCATGGGAGTGCTCATCGGCTCCGCTCCTTGTCGTTCTTGCCGATCCGCTCCATGGCTCCGCCGAGCATGCGCCGGAGCGGAGAGACCTGCCCGGCCCCCGTGGTACCGCGGCCGTAGCGTCGTTCCAGCCATGCCTGGGGGATGCTGAGCAGGGTGACGAGCGCGAGGTACCAGAGGCTGGCGACGACCAGCATGGGGATGACCTGGTAGTTCTGGGCGTAGACGTCCTGGATGTTCGACATGAGGTCGTGGGCGGAGATGACCGAGACGAGGGCGGTCATCTTGAGCATGTTGATGGTCTCGTTGCCCATCGGCGGGATGATGACGCGCATGGCCTGGGGCAGGACGATCCGTCGCATGGTGAGCGCGGGGCGCATGCCGAGCGAGTGCGCGGCTTCGGTCTGGCCGGGGTCGACGGACTGGATGCCGGCGCGGACGATCTCCGAGGCGTAGGCGGCCTCGTTGAGGCCCAGGGCGAGCAGGGCCGCGATCGCGGGGGTGAGGAGGGAGTTGGTCTCGGCCTGGAAGAACGTGATGTCGGTGAACGGGACGCCGATCTTCACGTACTGGTAGAGGGCGGCCGCGTAACCCCAGAAGATGATCTGTACGAGCAGGGGGGTGCCGCGGAAGACCCAGACGAACGCGGTGGCCAGGCCGTGGAGGACGGGGCTGGTGGACAGCCTCATGACGGCGATCAGTGTTCCGAGCGCCAGGCCGAGGGCCATGGCGGCGGCGGTCAGCCAGAGGGTGGTGGCGAGTCCGTCGAAGATGAGGTCGGCGAAGAGGTAGTGGCCGACGACGTCCCAGTGCAGGTTGTCGTTCTTGGCGAGGGAGCCGATCAGTCCGACGAGGGCCAGCAGCGACGCGACCGCGGCGATCCAGCGCCCGTAGTTGCGGAGGGGGACGACTTCGAGGTCCTGGGCGTGCGGATCACCCTTGGGGGTGGTCACGGTGGGCGCCTTGGTGCCGATCATCTCTAGTCCACCGCCGCGTTCTTGGTGGCCTTGGGGACGGCGATCGACGCGACGCCGTACTGGTTGTAGATCGCCGCGACGGTGCCGTCGTCGAGGAGGGCCTGCAGGGCCTTGAGGATCGCGTCGGTCAGCTCGGGCAGTTCCTTGCTGACGGCGATGCCGTTGGGGGAGGCGTTGTAACCTCCGGGTGCATCGGGGTCGTCGACGAGGTCGAAGGTCTTGCCGTCGTCGGCGGTCTTGGCGACCCAGCCGGCGGCGGGCTTGGTGAGGACCTGGGCGACGGCCTTGCCGGAGCGCAGGGCGAGCTGGGCGTCGGAGTCCTTGGGGAAGGTCTGGATGTCGATCTTCCCCTTGCCCGCCTTCGCGCAGGCCGCCTGATGGCCCTTCAGCAGGTCGAGCTGGTTGGTCGCGGCCTGTACCGCGACCTTCTGTCCGCACAGGGTGTCCAGCGTGGTGATCTTGGCCGGGTTGCCCTCCGGGACGAGGACGCCCGATCCGGACTGCGAGTAGTCGACGAAGTCCACGACCTTCTGACGGTCCTTGTTGTCAGTGATGGCCGACATCGCGACGTCGAACTTGCCGGCCTGGATGGCCGGGACGATGCCGTCGAACTTCTGCGGGGTGAAGGCGAACGTCACACCGAGCTTGCCGCCGAGCGCCTGGCCCAGGTCGTAGTCCAGGCCGGTCAGTTCGCTCCCGCCCTCCTTCACGAACATCTCGAAGGGCGGGTAGGGGACGTCGGTGGCCACCCTGACCTTGCCGGCCTTCTTGATCTTCTCGGGCAGCATGTCGTGCAGGGACTGGTCCTTCTCGATCTCCACGCCGGCGACGGAGACCTTGTCGGCCGCCTTGGGGGTGGAGCCGTCGCCCCCGCATGCGGAGAGGGACATGAGCGCTGTGGTCGCTACGGCGGCGGCCGCCGCGCGGTGGGCGAGACGCGTGTTCATCGGGGTGGATCCTCTCGAGGATTCTTGCCGGCGGATTCTGGCCGTCGGCCACAGCAGGGAAGTTACATATCAATCATCAAACTGGCTAGATGTATCTCACGTTACGTTCACGTAACGCGGACCTCAGGGTGTTCGGTATGCCGTTCAGTCCGTATTTGTCTGGTGCATTCGGCAGCTCTCAAGGGCTCAAGAGGTTGCCGACGTCTTACATCTTCCCGTTCCAGCGGATGGCTTGTATGTTCCGCTACCAATCCTCGGAGCCCGCGAGGGACACAGTTGCCCTCGTGGCGTCCGTCCGCGGTGCCGCATGCCCCACCCCTTCTTCTGGAGCGCAGATGACGTCACGCCTCTCACGCAGGACCGCACCACTCGCCGTCGCCCTGATAGCGGTGACCGCAGCCATGACGATCCAGCAGCCCGCCCACGCGGCCGCGGACAGGATCAGGCTGGGCAGCGCCTCCGACGTGAGCCGCGCCTCGTGGAACGGGCCCGCGTTCACGATGAACGGTGCCGGCGGTGTCGTCGCGGCCTCGATGACACGGGCCATCGACGACATCCGCGGCGGAACCGGCAGCATCGATGTCGTCGTCCTCGCCGGCTCGGCGCCCACATCGGGCAGCAAGACCCCCGAGTGCGACTCCGTCACGGGTCTGACGGGAGTCAACTCCTGTACGACCTGGACCCTCACCACGGCCGCGGACGGCAACAACAGCCAGGTCAACACGGACGTTCGCAACGCCGAGTTCGTCTACTTCGCCGGCGGCGACCAGTGCCGGTACGCCGCCTGGAAGGGAACCCCCCTCGAAGCCTCCGTGGAGTCCGTGGTGGCCAAGGGAGGCGGTTCGGGAGGAGGCAGCGCCGGCCATCACATCAACAGCCCCGTCGTGTACGACGCCTGCAACGGCAGCGTCACCAGCGGCGAAGCACTGGCCAACCCCTACGACCGGTACATCAGCTTCACCACCGGCATGTTCCAGTGGGCCAACTACGGCGGTGTCGTCAACGACTCCCACTTCGTGACCCGCGACCGCATGGGCCGCACCATGGCGTTCCTCGCCCGGGCGGTGAAGGACGGCCTCACACCGGGTGGCGCCGCCTGGGGCGTCGGCGTCGAGGAGGGCGGCGGCTCGCTGTTCATCGACCGCGACGGCAGGGCCACCCAGTACGGCAAGGACGCCTACGTCGTCCTCGCCGACCACCAGCCCGAGCAGGCCGTCGACCGCAAGCCACTGACGTACTCCGGCTTCAAGATCTGGCGCCTCACGCCCGGGGCGACCTTCGACTTCAAGAACCGCCCCACCTGCGGCTACTACCTGCGCAGCGTCACCAACGGCGTCCCCGACGCCAATCTCTACAACGGCACGCCCGTGACGAACTGCGGCAGTTCGGGCGGGAGCACGCTCGCCGAGAGCGAGCCGAACGACACCCGGGACACGGCCGACGACGCCACCGCCCTGGCATCACCCGGCTCCGTCACCGGCACCATGAAGTCGACGAGTGACCGCGACTACTTCAAGGTCGGGCTGGCATCCGGGCAGACCGCGTCCGTGCAGTGCGCCGTCCCCGCCGCGTACGACGCCGACGCCTACCTCCTGGACTCGGCCGGCAGCACACTGGAGCGCTCCGTCAACGACGGCGCCGGCACCGACGAGAACCTCACCTTCACCAGAACCGCCTCCGGGACCGGTACGTACTACGTCGATGTGGAGGCCTACAGCGGCAGCGGAACCGCCACCTACACCTGCACCCTGACCAAGAGCTGATGACAGCGCCGGATCTTCGACCGAGGCCCGACACGAAGATCCGGTCTGCCACGCCCGCCGATCCGACCCGGCTCCGATGGGTCGGATCTCCCACGGCTTCCCGCGGACGGGTAAGGGGGGCATGGCTCGCGGCCCCGAAGCCGCCCGCGTCGCGCAGCGCGTACGTCCCGATCGTGTCGCGCGGGACGGTCGGGCGTACGTACACCGTCTGGATCCCGGGCGCGGCGAGAGTAAGGGCTGGTCTGCAGACGACCGCGGGACAGCAGGTGATGCCTCAGATTCCCTGCCCGTCCTCTCTTGAGCCCTCCGGATCTCCAGCGAGTACCGACAGTGGATCTCGATCAATAAGCGAAGGTCAGTGGTTCGGGCCTTCGTAGGCTCGGCTGACAGTTTGGACGCGTTTGCATGCTGCTTCGGTCGCCTGAAGCAGCGTCCGTGCGATCGCCACCCAATTCGACAAACCTGCGGCCGCCACAAGGCTGGATTCCGCCTTGCCGCACTCGCCCTCTAGTTCCACGAACCCACCCCAAGATTCTTTGTCGGGCAGGTCCTAGGACTCCAGCCGTAGATCGTGATCTTCACGGTTGTTGCGCTGCTTGGCGCTGGTAGCGGCTGGCACGGGCTCGGTCTGATGCCCTCGCGCCAGTCGTCGGCGGGTCACGCCGCCGGGTGGCCGGACTCGGCAAAGGGCCCCCGGTCGGGCCGCAGCGAATAGAGCACTTCGTACACCTCGCGACGGACCTCGACCGCTTCGTACGCGGCAGGGATGGTGCGGGCAAGCTCGGTCTCCCGGAACGCGTCGAGCGCCTCCTGGCTCTCGAAGAAGTAGATGCCGCACACGTCGCCGGTCGCGCTGTCGCGGCCGTAGACCTTCTGCAGGAGACCGGGTACGTCACGGAAGCGGGGCCGCCGCTCCAGCAGGCGCCGCTCGAACTCCTGCGCATCGAGTCCGGATGTGATCCGGACGAAGAGGATAGCGGGCATGGAGTCACCTCCGACCTTGAGATGCCCCTGATTCGAGTCTAGCCAGTAGCGGCACTGCGTGACTTCGCTGGTCAGGGCCTGTGCCGACACAGGTGCGGCCACCGTTGATCATCGTGAGTCGTGTGGACTGACGAAGAGACGGTGGCCGCAGGTCACAGCATAGATCCCGCCCGCTGGCAGGACGCGTTCGAGGGCCTGGTGGGCCGGATCGCGGGGCGGTTCACGCGGGTCGAGCCCCGGCGCCGGGTGAGGTTGTTGGTGCTCGGTCTGCCGTCTGACCTGCCGCGCAAGAACTGCTGGACGATCGCCGAGTGGGCCGGCGATGCGACTCCGGACGGGATGCAGCACCTGCTGGGCCGGGCCAAGTGGGACGCCGACCTGGTGCGCGACGAGGTCCGCGAGTACGTGGTGGAGCATCTGCGCGACGACCAAGCGGTGCTGGTGGTCGACGAGAGCGGGGACGTGAAGAAGGGCACCCACACGGTCGGTGTCCAGCGCCAGTACACCGGCACGGCGGGCAGGATCGAGAACTCGCAGGTCGCTGTCCACCTCGTCTACGCGGGGCGGCGCGGTCACGCCGCGGTGGACCGGGAGTTGTACGTGCCGCGCTCGTGGACCGACCAGCCCGACCGCTGCCGGGCCGCCGGGCTCGGCGGGGAGACCGTGTTCGCCACCAAGCCGGAGCTGGCCGCCCGCATGATCGGCCGGTTCCTGGACGCGGGCCACGCGGACGCCCTGGCCAAGAAGCTGCCGAAGAGGGCCTGGCAGAAACTGTCCGCCGGGACCGGGGCGCAGGGACACCGCTTCTACGACTGGGCCGTCATCGACCTCGTCCACCCCGGCCCCGGCAGCTACCAGCTGCTGATCCGCCGCAACCGCGGCACGGGTGAACTCGCCTTCTACCGCTGCTACTCGACCACCCCCGTGCCGCTGCCCACGCTGGTGAGAGTCGCGGGGTCACGGTGGCGGGTGGAGGAGTTCTTCCAGTCCGGCAAGGGCTTGGCCGGACTGGACGAGCACCAGGTCCGCCGCTTCGCTTCCTGGTCCCGCTGGGTCACCCTCGCCATGCTCGCCCACGCCTTCCTCGCAGTCGTCCGAGCCGACGAGCGCAGCCGGCAACCCGGACCGGCCGACCTGATACCGCTCACCTGCCACGAGATCCAGCGCCTGTTCACCACGCTCGTCATCCGGTCCGTCCGCGACGCGGCCCACCAGCTCGACTGGTCCTGCCGGCGACGTCGCCACCAAGCCCGCGCCCAGGCCAGCCACTATCGACGGCAAGCCGGTCAGACGTGAAGATCACGATCTACGGCTGGAGTACTAGGCCATGGTCACGAGAAGAGCTGGTTTTGCTCGGCCGGAGATTGCTGCTAGACAGCCGCGCTGTCTGCGGCTTCCGGCGGCGGCGAGTTCTCGTGCTCACACGGATCGTGTGCCGCCGTACCGCGAGAGTGATGGTGGTCACGAGGGCTTCTGTGGGTGCACTGCGTAGGCTTGAGGTCGTCGCGGTGGAGCCGGGGCATGCCTAGGCAGCCCCTTGGCATCGCCTGATGATGCGTCAGTAAAGTCAGCAAGTGGTCAGCCTGAGTCCTGAAAAACCTGGGGACAGGTGCCCGAACTTGCGACTCGTTGTAAGGTGTGGAAACAGCCCTTGACCTGCAAAAACGCAGGCAGGGAGCCTATGTCCAGGAGTACCTCAATGCTTCGAACGATATTCAAGTCCAAGATCCACCGGGCGACCGTGACCCAGGCGGACCTGCACTACGTGGGGTCGGTCACCGTCGACGCGGACCTGATGGAGGCGGCCGACCTCCTCCCCGGTGAACTGGTGCACATCGTCGACATCGACAACGGGGCCCGGCTCGAGACCTACGTCATCGAGGGCGAGCGCGGCTCCGGAGTCATCGGGATCAACGGCGCCGCCGCTCACCTCGTGCACCCCGGTGACCTCGTGATCCTCATCAGTTACGCGCAGGTCGAGGACGCGGAGGCCCGGACGTTCGTCCCGCGCGTCGTGCACGTCGACGGCGACAACCGCATCGTCGAGCTCGGGACCGACGCGTCCGCGCCCGTCCCCGGCAGCGACACGGTGCGGGGTCCGCACGCCGTCCCCGCGCCGGCGCCCGTTTCCGTACAGAGCTGATCCGTCCGAGTCGAGGGAGAGCCGCCGCGTGGCCGAGTTGAAGATCCGTGACGACCGGGCGAACGGGCGCCTGGAGGCGTTCGAGGACGACGCCTTCGTCGGTGTCGTCGTCTACTTCGTCCTGGACGCCGAGCCCCACGCGCTCGTGGCCGTGCACACGGTCGTCGAGGAGGGCAACGAGGGCAAGGGGATCGCGGGGGCGCTCGTGCGCGAGTTCTACACGATCGCCGCCGACGAGGGCGTGCCCGTCGTGCCGCTCTGCCCCTACGCCGCCAAGTGGGCCGAGCGGCACCCCGACGAGGCCCCGGTCCCTCCGTCCGAGGTGGTCCGCGCGGCGAAGCTCCAGCTGAAGGCCACTCCGGAGCTGTGGTGACCCCGGCCGGCACCCTGGCCCTGCTGCACACCTCGCCGGTCCACGTCCCCGTCTTCGACGGGCTGCGGGACCTGGACCACCCCGGGCTCGCCCTCCGCCACATCGTCGACGAGGAGTTGCTCGTACGGGCCCGGGACGCGGGGCCCGAGGCGGTCACCGAGTCCGTGGCGACCGCGCTCGCGGCCGCCGTCGGGGACGGCGCCGACGCCGTCCTCTGCACCTGCTCCACGATCGGCGCCGTCGCCGAGCGGCAGGCGGGCCGCCTCGGCGTACCCGTGCTCCGCGTCGACCGGCCGATGGCCGCCGAGGCCGCCCGCTTCCCCCGGGTCATCGTGGTGGCCGCCCTGCGCTCCACCCTGGAACCCACCGTCGCCCTCATCGCGGAGGAGTCCGGACCGGAGACCTCGATCATCACCACCGCGGTGGTCGACGAGGCCTGGGAGTTGTTCGAGACGGGGGACCGGGACGGCTACCTGGACGCCGTGGCGGCGGCCGTGGACCGCGCCCCGTGGACCGGGACGGACGACAGTGTCGTCGTACTCGCCCAGGCGTCCATGGCGGACGCCGTCGAGCGGATGACCACCCGGCGGCCCGTCCTGGCCAGCCCTCGTCCGGGGCTCGCCGCGGCGGCCGCGGCGGTGGCCGCCGCGCGGACCGCCGCAGCCGGGGACCGCGACGCCCGCTGACCCGAAGGACGTGGCCCGGCGGGCGCGCCGGGTCCGGTCGGGCCACCCTGGAGACGGACGAACCCGTCGACAGAGAGGCCCGTCATGACCCGTCCCCCCTTTCCCGGCCCGCCCCCCACTCCCGTCCCGCCGCCCATACCCCCTCCGGTACCGCCGCCCGTGCCCCCGCCGAACCCGGTCCCGGTGCCTCCGAGCCCTGAGCCCGGCCCGGCTCCTCAGCCCGGCGGACCCGTACCGGAACCGGAGCCTCAGCCCCAGCCGGGCCCCGCCGACCGGCGCCCGGAGTCAACACGAAGGTGACGAAAGGAGCTTGAGCTTTCGCGTATCCCTTGTCACGGAGCGTGCGCCACCCCTAACTTGGGCGGCTGCTGCTGTGTTCAAGGGGGGCCCATGGCCGTACGCGGACGTCACCGCCGCCACCAGCCGAGCCGGATCAACCGTGCCTCGCTCACCGTCACCGCGGGAGGCGCCGGAATGGCGCTGCCGCTCATCGGCGCGGGCGCGGTGCAGGCCGCCTCGCTCGATGTCTGGGAGAAGGTCGCGGCCTGCGAATCCACCTCCAACTGGCGGATCAACACGGGCAACGGCTACTTCGGCGGGCTCCAGTTCAGCCAGTCCACCTGGGAGCGGTACGGCGGCACGCACTACGCGCCGCGCGCCGACCTCGCCTCCAAGGACCAGCAGATCGCCATCGCCGAGCGCGTCCTGAAGGGCCAGGGGCCCGGCGCCTGGCCGTCCTGCGCGCCCCGCGCGGGCCTCGCCCGCGGCGGGGACGCGCCGGACCCCGCCCCCGGCGCCACGGCCACGAAGGCAGCGGGCGGCGGGAACGACGTGAGGACCGCCTCCCTGCCGGGGCAGCGCGCGTTACCCGAGCAGCCCGCGAGGAACGTCGGCCCCACCGCCGTGCCGACCGTCCGCGAGATGTACACCGTCACACCCGGCGACTCCCTGTCGAAGATCGCCCGCGAGGAGCGGCTCCAGGGCGGCTGGCAGCGGCTGTACGCGACGAACCGGCCCGTCGTCGGCGACGACCCCGACCTCATCCACCCCGGCCAGCGTCTGACGCTGCGCATCGCCGCTCCGAGGGCCGCCACTCCGCAGGCCCCGACCCTGCCGCGGACCACGCCCCCGACGAAGTCCGCGGCTCCGAAGCCCCCCGCGGCCACGACGCCGCCGGCGAAGCCCGCCACGCAGGTCCCGGCACCCCGCACCCGGCCCGTCGCGCAGTCGGCGACGAAGCCCGCCGCGAAGCCCGTGACGAAGCCGGTCGCGAAGCCGGTGACGAAGCCCGCAGCGAAGCCCGCGTCGGGGACGGCCGCGAAGCCCAGCACCAAGCCGGCCGCCAGGCCCGCGGCGAAGCCGAGCACCAAGCCCGCCGCCAGGCCGGCCGCGAAGCCCAGCGCCAAGCCCGCCTCCCGGCCCTCCTCCACTCCGCGGCCCCCCGCGGCACAGGAGGACCGCTACTCCGCCCCCATCGCCGCCGGCATCGGCACCCGCTACGGCACCCGCGGCTCCTCCTGGTCCAGCGGCTACCACACCGGCGTCGACTTCCCCGTGCCCACCGGCACCTCGGTCAAGGCCGTGGCCGCCGGGCGGATCGTCTCCGCCGGGTGGGGCGGCGCGTACGGCTACCAGATCGTGCTCCGCCACGACGACGGCCGCTACAGCCAGTACGCCCACCTCTCCGCGCTCACCGTCCGCGAGGGCCAGCGGGTCCACGCGGGGCAGCGCATCGGGCGCTCAGGATCGACCGGCAACAGCTCGGGACCGCACCTCCACTTCGAGGTGCGGACGGGTCCCGGGTACGGCTCCGACATCGACCCCCTGGCCTACCTCAGGGCCCGCGGCGTCACCCTCTGACCCCGCCGACGACTCGACCGGCACCGTCATCCGGTCCAGCGTGAGCTGGACCAGGCCGCTCGCGGCGACCGCGCCGCAGATCAGCGCGGCGACGGTACCCGCCGTGCCGTAGCGGAAGCTCTCGCCGAACAGCGTCAGGCCCACGGCGGCGGCGACCACCGGGTTGACCACCGTGACGGTGGCCAGCGGGGCGGCGAGCCCGGCGCCCCGGTACGAGGCCTGGGAGAGGAGCAGGCCGGTCACGGCGAAGGCCGAGAGGACCAGCAGACCGGTCCACTCGGCGAGCGGCGCGGCGGAGGTCCACACCTCCGCGACCGCCTTCGTGAAGACCGAGGCCATACCGAAGGAGACACCCGCCGCCGCGGCGAGGACCACACTGCGCAGCACCGACCTGCCCACCAGGTGCGCGGCCATGAACAGGACGCCCACCAGACCGAAGGTGCAGACCGTGAGCAGCCACCGGTCGCCGTCGGCCAGGGACCGCGCCTCGGCGCCGCTGGTGAGGCTGAGCAGCCCGGCCAGGCCCACCGTCGCCATCAGGGCGCCGCGCCAGGCCCGCCGGCCGGCCCTGCGGCCGACGAAGAGGGCGGCCATGGGCAGCGCGAACACGATCGTGAGGGCCCCCAGCGGCTGCACCAGGCTGAGCGGTCCGTACGCGAGGGCCGCGACGTGCAGAGCCGCGCCGACGCCGTTGAGCAGGACGGACCCCCACCAGGCGCGGCTGCGCAGCGGCGCGTAACGCGGCCCGGTGGCGGAGGCCGCGACCCGCTCCTGCACGATCGCCGCGGCCGCGTAGGCGACCGCCGAGACCAGGGCCAGGAGGACGGACAGCAGAAGGGGACTCATGCCTTCCACGATCCTCCTTCCCGGGCGATCGCGTCGTCGTACCAGGGGACGTCTTCGGGGATACCGCCGACGCAGTACGAGGCCGCCGCGTACGCCTGGAGACGTACGCCACCGCAGGTCGGAACGGGTGCAAAGGGTCCTTTTCGAGCCGTGTCGGGCGTCTGTCCGAGGGCGGCTACGGTGGGCGTGAACCGTCGCGCCGGAGCCGAATCGACCGGCCGGACCGAACCAGGGGGACCTCGGGTGGATCTCGTCGAAAGTGGATCGGTGGGCGGGTTCTTCGCCCTGCGGACCTCCGCGCCGGAGAGCGCCGGCGCGCACCGCCCGCTCGCCCTGTTGTACGCGGGGGAGGACGGCCCCCTCCACGCGCGCGTGGACCGGGTCGCCGCCCGGCTCGGTGCCCCCGAGCGGCGCGTCGGGGCCTCCGTCGCCCACCTCGGGCTCGCGGCCAGGCTCTGGTCCACCGCCCTCGGCCCCGCCGCCCTCCACGGCCGCTTCCCCGACCTCGCCCCCGCCGAGCTGTACTGGGACGGGGCACTGACCTCCCCCGACGACCTGTGGTGGGCCGGCTCCGCGACCCGTCCCGCCACCGTGGACGAGCTCAGGGCGGCCGTCCAGGAGGCCCACCTGGTGCCGCTGCACGCGGCACTGCGCCGCGACGGCCGCGTCTCACCGCGCCTGCTCTGGGGCAACGCGGGCTCCGCCCTCGCCGGGGCCCTGCGCGAACTGACCCGCTGGGCGAACGCCCGCAGCCGCCCGGACGTGGCCGAACGGGCCGCCGCACTGGTCTCCGGGCTCCTCGACCACCCCGACCTCGCCGGTACGGTCCGCGGCCCCCGGCTGCGCCGCGCCAGTTGCTGTCTCTACTACCGCTGCCCCGGCGCGGGCCTGTGCGGCGACTGTGTCTTCGACCACGCCCCCCGAACGGGTTTGGAGGCGCGGCCCCCCGCTCCGTAAAGTTGCCCTTTCGAAAGCCCACGAACGGCGGCCCGCCCGCGAACGGCGACGCACGAGCGAACGAGGAACCCGAAGGCCATGACGGTGACCGAAGAAACCCAGGACTACGGGCCGGGCGTCGACCCCGAGCGCCTGGCCGTCTGCCTCGCCGTCCTCGACGAGCTCGACAAGCTGGACGTCGACCACCCGGACGCGATCCTCGTCCGGCGCGCCACCGCCGGGATCTACCGGACCGTGAAGCAGCGCCGCCGCCAGGAGCGCAGGGCCGCCAAGACCGCCAACGACAAGGCGGTCACCGAGGCGACCGCGACGGGCTCCGCGCAGCGCATCGACGACGAGACCGAGGGCATCCTGCCCTCCTCCGTCACCGAGGAGGGCCGGATCGCGGGGATACTCCAGCGCCCGCGCTCCTGCTACGTGTGCAAGACGCGGTTCGTCGAGGTCGACTACTTCTACCACCAGCTCTGCCAGAGATGCGCCGCCGAGAACCGGGCCAAGCGCGAGGCCCGCGCCGACCTCTCCGGCAAGCGCGCCCTGCTCACCGGCGGCCGGGCGAAGATCGGGATGTACATCGCGCTGCGGTTGCTGCGCGACGGCGCCCACACCACCATCACCACCCGCTTCCCCAAGGACGCCATCCGCCGCTTCAAGGCGATGGACGACTCCGCGGACTGGATGCACCGTCTTGAGGTCGTCGGCATCGACCTGCGCGACCCCGCCCAGGCCGTGGCCCTCGCCGACCAGATGGCCGAGGCCGGGCCCCTGGACATCCTCATCAACAACGCGACGCAGACCGTGCGCCGGCTGCCGTCCGCGTACGCCGCCCTGGTCGACGGCGAGAGCGCGCCGCTGCCGGCCGGTGAGCTTCCCGCCCATCACGTCATCGGCGCGTTCAACTCCGGCGCCGTCGGCGAGCTGGTGGGCGGCTCGTCGCTGCCCGCAGGGGTGAGCGGCCTCGACGCGCAGCAGGTCGCGGACCTCGCGCTCGTCGCGGGCAACGCGAGCATCGCCCGGCACCTCGACGGCACCGCCATCGACGCGGGCGGCCTGGTGCCGGACGTCGTCGAGAGCAACACCTGGGTGCAGAGCATCGAGCAGATCTCCCCGGTGGAGCTGCTCGAAACGCAGCTGTGCAACTACACGGCGCCGTTCATCCTGATCAGCGCGTTGCGGCCGGTGATGGCCGAGGCCGCGAAGAAGGCGGCCAGCGGCCGTTCCTACGTGGTGAACGTGTCCGCGATGGAGGGCGTCTTCAGCCGCGGTTACAAGGGTGCGGGACACCCGAACACCAATGCCGCGAAGGCCGCGATGAACATGGTGACGCGGACCAGCGGCCAGGAGATGTTCGAGACCGACGGCATCCTCATGACCTCCGTCGACACCGGTTGGATCACCGACGAGCGCCCGCACTTCGACAAGCTGCGCCTCGCCGACGAGGGCTTCCACGCCCCGCTGGACCTGGTCGACGGCGCGGCCCGGGTGTACGACCCGATCGTGCGCGGCGAGGAGGGCGAGGACCTCTACGGCTGCTTCCTCAAGGACTACGCCCGCGCCAACTGGTAGGAAGCGGCTCCCGCCCACTCGCGGGAAGCGGCTCCCGTCGTCCTGACAAGAGCGCCCCACCGGCCGGTGGGGCGCTCTTTCGGCTCACTTCACCCGATCGCGTCACACTTTCGAGCCCGGTAGAGCGCGGCCGCGCTCATTTGGTTACTCTGATGTTCACGGTCGGCCACCGGGGAGACACACCATCCTCACGGTCGACCAGGGACAGGCCTTCCACCAAGGCCGCGGTCCCGCCCGACGAACGGCGCCACCGCGACCGACCGGCACTTGTCCTACAGGTACGCGACACAGAGGAGTGCGCGGTGACACCCGAACTGACGAAGCAGGAACCGCGACCGGCCGAACGCAACGACCGGCCACGCAAGAACGGCGAGCTGGGGAGCCTCGAAGTGTGGGCCCACGCGGCCCCGATCCGACTCGCGGGCTACGAGGACGACCTCGCGGAGCCCCACATCCTGCCCGGCATCGACTGAGCCCCTGCTTCACCCCCCGGTGCCCCCGGCCGTTCGCGGCCGGGGGCACCGGTGCGTTCACCCGGGCCTGTGTGCCCGCTCCCGCAGCCGCGTCGGCGGCAGGTACTCCCGTACGAGCGTCCGGTGCCACCAGGCCCCGGTCTCGCGGAGCTCGCGCCAGGTCGTGTACCGGTAGCGGTACAGCCGGGCGCGGACGTAGGCCGGCGGCGCCTCGGGGAAGGGGTTGTGGGCCAGCAGCCGCAGGGTGTCCCGGTCGCCGTCGAGCAGCCGCTCCACGAACGGACCGAACCACGCGCGCGCGTACCCGGGGCTGAGCGCCGCGAACCACATCAGCCAGTCCAGCCGCAGGTGGTACGGGGCGAACTGCCGGGGCAGCCGGCGCGGATCACCGGGCTTGCCCTTGAAGCCGTACTCCCGCCACTCCGTGCCCGGATGCGGCGCCGGGTCGTCGGTGCCCTCGACGACGATCTCGTCCCGGACCCGGCCGACCGTGCCGAACGCTCCGTACGTGTTGACCAGGTGGAACGGATCGTACGAGCGGTTCATCGCCTGGTGCCTGGAGAGCAGGTTCCGCGCCGGGCGGTAGCTCCGTACCAGGACGAAGACGGTCACCGCGACGACCAGCACCACGTACCAGAGCGGCGGATCCGGCTGCGGGTGGTCGCCGGTGAGCGGGGAGGCGTCCACGGCGGACAGGGCGATCACGATGGTGATCCAGTTCAGCCAGGCGAAGTTGCCGGAGAGCACCAGCCACAGCTGGGTCGCGATCATCAGGCCGGCCGCGATCGTGGCGACCGGCTGCGGGGTGAAGAGCAGGAACGGCACGAGCAGCTGGACGACGTGGTTGGCGGCCACCTCGACGCGGTGCAGGGGGCGCGGCAGATGGTGGAAGAACCAGCTCAGCGGGCCGGGCATCGGCTGGGTCTCGTGGTGGTGGTAGAGGCAGGTCAGGTCGCGCCAGCAGTGGTCGCCGCGGATCTTGATGAGCCCGGCGCCGAACTCGACCCGGAAGAGCAGCCAGAGCAGCAGGAACAGGACGAGGACGGGTGGTCCCGTGTCGTCGTTGCCGAGGAAGACCGCCAGGAACCCGGTCTCCAGGAGGAGTGACTCCCAGCCGAAGGAGTACCAGGTCTGGCCCACGTTCACGATCGACAGGTAGAGGCTCCAGAGCAGCAGCCACAGCAGCATCGACACCGGCAGCGGCACCGCGTCCCCGGCGCCCGCCACGAGCGCGAGGGAGAGCGCGGCGCCGGTCCAGGCGACGGCCGCGAAGAGGCGGTCGGAGTAGCGCCAGTGGAAGAGCGAGGGGGTCTGCAGGGGCCGGGTCCCGCGCAGGTACTCCGGTACGGGGAGCATGCCGCGCTCCCCGATCAGCGCCCGGAACTGGAGGGCGGCCGACAGGAACGCGACGCAGTACAGCCCGGCGAGGCCCCGCTGGAAGGCGATCCGGCTCAGCCAGTGCTCGGGTGCGGTGAACCACTCCATCGCTTCCAGTATCGGCCCGGGATCACGTCCTGACGAGACGCCGGAGGGTCCGGCCCAGGTGGCGCGCGTACGCGTGCTGGAGCGGCGGGACCAGGGGGCCGCCGAGCCGCGTGTACCAAGTGGCCGGGCGGCTGAAGGCGGTGACCGTGAACCGGACCGTGCCGTCGGGGTCGAGGTCGACCATGAAGGACTCCTCGCCGCACTCCGGATGCCCGGTGAGGGTGCCGTAGGCGAAGCCGATCCGGTCCTTCTCGTACGCCGTCCAGATCACCGAGCAGGGGACGCGGATCCGCAGCGGACCGATGCCCGCCGACACCTCGACGGCGGTGCCCGGCCCGGCGCGGTCGGCGTCGGCGACGACACGGGCCCCGGTGGCGCGGTGCATCCGCCAGGTGGTGACGGCGGCGCCCGCTGCCTCGAAGGCGGCGCGGCCGTGCCCGACGGCCTCGGTGTGCCGGAGGTGGTGGTAGCCGTCGGGGAGCGCCGCCGGGGTACGGGTGGCGCCGACCTCGGGGTAGGTGAGGGCCGGGCGGGGGCGCTCGCGCCGGGACAGGCTGTTCAGGAGGCGGGTCATGCCGGAAGCTCCGTTCGCGGGCGGGTCGTGGGGGAGGGGGCGGGGGTGGCACCGCGGTCCGTGGTGAGGCGGCGGCGGGCGAGCAGGGCGCAGACGGTGAAGCCGAGCGCGTTGCCCAGGCCGTGCGTCGCGGCCGTCCAGGTCAGGTCGAGGTGGGGCAGTCCGGTCGCCTCGCCGAGGGCCCAGCTCAGGGCGAGCAGCATGGTGACGAAGAGGACCAGGGCGGAGACGGCGAGCAGCGCGCGGGTGAGGCGGTCGGCCGCGGTCTCGCGGCGCTCGCGCAGGGTCAGTACGGCGACCGCCGTCATGCCGGCCGTCAGGACGACGGCCCCGGCGAGTTCGGCCCAGTCGTCGATGAAGTAGCCGAGGAGGACGAGCAGGGTGCCCGCGGGGACGCTGAGCGCGGCGAAGCGGGCGGTGGGGCCGTCGAAGGCGCGGCAGAGGAGCCCGGCGACCAAGGCGGCGGCGAAGCCGGCGAAGTGGAAGTGCGGGACGGTCAGCGCGAGGATGTCCAGGTCGAAACCGAACAGCGGGTACGAGGCCCGCTCGGCGACGAGCGCGAGACCGGCGACGGACGGGGCGGTCAGGGCGGTGAGGACGGCGACCTCGCCGGGCCGCAGGGAGCGGGTCAGGAACAGGCGGGCCGGGGCCATGAGCGCGAGCGCCAGGGTGGCGAGGGCGTAGACGACGGCGAGCGCGGTCGCGAGTCCGGAGCGGGGCAGCCAGAGGGAGAGCGCTCCGGGGACCGCGAAGAGCGGCCAGGCGCGGCGGAGCGGGTCCCACCCCGGGGGCCGGGGGCCGTCGAGGAGGGCGAGCCCGGTCGGGACCACCCAGAGCATGCCGATGGTCACGACCGTACCCACGAGGACCGACAGCGCGGTCATGTGACACCACCCCGACTTGAACGTGTTCAACTGACGAGTCCGAGCGTAGAGCCTTTCTTGAACACGTTCAAGTGGGTGTTCGTGGCGAGAGACCCGGTCGGCCGCCCTCCGCTTGCGGCGGTCCGCGCACTGCGAAAGACATGAGGGACTGGCCGGTACCGGGCGCCGTGGGCCCGGGGAGAGAACGAGGGAGAACCAGGTGCGCTCAGCCCCCTGCCGAACGCGGCGGACCCCCACAGCTCCCCGCGCGACCTCCGGCGGGACAGCCCGCGCCGCGACCCCGGCCCTCGCGGCGCTCGTCGCCTCCCTGCTCATCACCGGCTGCTCCTCCGCCTGGGAAGGGGCGCGCGGCGGCGCCGAACCCGCCGCGGCCGGTTCGGCGCACGACGTCTTCCTCCAGCCGCTCGCCGCGCAGGGCCCCGACCCCTTCACGGCGTCCACCGCCCGGGCCACCGCCCGGTCGTCCTCCCGGGACCGGGAGCCGGACCCCGAGGCCGAACGGGTCCGCGAGGTCACCGGCTCCACCCCAGGCCTCTACGGCGGCACGCGCGCGGAGGGCAGCTGCGACGTCGAACGGCAGGTCTCCTACCTCGCCGCCGACCAGGACAGGACACGCGCCTTCGCCGAGGCCGCCGGCATCCCCGAGACCAACGTCGGCGACTGGCTGCGCGGCCTCACCCCGGTCGTCCTCCGCGCGGACACCCGGGTCACCAACCACGGCTACCGCAAGGGCAAGGCCCACGCCTACCAGTCCGTCCTGCAGACCGGCACCGCCGTCCTCGTCGACCAGTACGGCGCACCGCGTGTCCGCTGCGCCTGCGGCAACCCGCTGCGCACCCCGGCCAAGGCCACCGACGGCGTCCACCGGGGCGATCCCTGGGACGGCTTCGACCCCGACCGCGTGATCACCGTCCGGCCGACGACCACCGTCGTCACCAGCCTGGTCATCGTCAACGCCGCCGACCGCAGCTGGATCGAGCGGCGCACCGGCAGTGACGGAGACGCCGACCGCAAGCCCGCGGTGGAACCGGACTGCGACCCCGACGAGTGCCGCCTGACCGACTCCGGCAGGACCGACCCGGCGTCCCCCGACCCCAGCACCCCGGACCGGCCCACCTCCCCGGACCCGGCATCCCCCGAGGCTCCTTCCCGGGAGGCCGTCCCGCCGGCTCCGGAGAGCCCCGCCAGCCCCGACGCCTCGGGGACCGGCGGTACGGACACGGTGCCGAGCCCCGCGGACCCCGACCCGTACCCCGTACCCGACGCGGAGCCCTACCCCGACCCGTACACCGACCCCGACACGGAACCCTTCCCCGACCCGAACGCCGAACCGCCGGGCGAGCCGCCCACCGTGCCCGACGGCGAGCTGCCCGACGGCGAGCTGCCGGACGGCGGACTGCCGGACGGCGAGCTTCCCGACGGTGAGCTGCCGCCCGAGGATCTCTTCCCGGCCGACCCGGTCCCGGAGCAGCCGGAGACCTACGAAGGGTGAAACGGATCTTCGTGGTGCGCACGGGCGGGGCTGCGCCTAGCGTGGCCCCATGAACGCGGTCAGCGGGGGCGGGGAGGCGGTCGAGCGGCACCGCCGTGCGGAGGAGGGGCGGACCGCCGGGGATACCGCCGGGGTCACCGCCGGGGCCGACATCCTGGCCGCCTACGGCTCGTCCTTCCGGATGGGCGGCTTCGACTGGGACCTCGTCGCCGGCACGATGATCATGGACCAGGCGGCCCTCGACGTCTTCGACATGGACCGCGCCGACTACGACGACCGCCCCGAGACGCTCGGCTCACGGGTCCTGCCGGACGAGGGCCGCCGACTCGACACCCTGGTCGCCCAGGCGCTCAAGGACGGCAGCGAGCAGTACGGCGCGTACTTCCGCATCCGCCGCCGCGACGGCAGCCACCAGTGGACCCACACCCAGGGCCTCGTCCACCGCGACGACACCGGCCGTCCCGTGCGCATCGTCGGCGTCCTCCGCGACGCCACCCACGAACTCACCGAGTCCGCCGCCCGGCTCGGCCTCGACGAGGGACGGCGCAGACGCGCGGGCGTCGTGGAGGGCACCACCGCGGCCCTCGCCTACGCGCGGACCGTGCAGGACGTCATCGACCTGCTCAACGACTCCCACGCGCTCGAACACTTCGGCGCCGCGAGTCTCGTCATGGGCCTCCTCGAAGCCGGCCGCATCCATCTCGTCGCCGAAGGACCCGACGGCGCCTTCGTGCCGGGCACCCGCTTCACCCGGGTGGACGAGCCGTACCCGATGAGCGAGGTGATCCGCACCCTGCGCCCCCGGTTCATCGACTCGGCAGGGGACTTCGCCCGCTCCTTCCCGGTGCTCTGGCCCCACATCAGCGGACTCGGCATCACCGCCGCCGCCTATCTGCCGCTCATCGCCCAGGCCCGGCCCATCGGCGCGCTCGGGCTGCTCTACAGCGACAAGACCGGCTTCAGCGAGGACGAGCGGACCCTGCTCGTCGCCCTCGGCAGCAGCATCGCCCAGAGCCTCCAGCGGGCCATGCTCTACGAGCAGGAGCACGACCTCGCCGAGGGCCTCCAGCAGGCGATGCTGCCGCGTCGCATCCCCGAGGTGCCGGGCGCCCAGACCGCGGTCCGCTACCGCTCGGCCCGTCTCGGCCGGGACATCGGCGGCGACTGGTACGACATCATCCCGCTGCCCGGCGGGCGGGTCGGCGCCGTCATCGGCGACGTACAGGGACACGACACCCACGCGGCGGCCGTCATGGGCCAGCTGCGGATCGTGCTGCGCGCGTACGCCGCCGAGGGACACACCCCGGCGACGGTGATGGCCCGCGCCTCCGTCTTCCTGCACGAGCTGGACACCGAGCGCTTCGCGACCTGCACGTACGCGGAGGTCGACCTCCGCACCGGGGTCGTCCAGGTGGTCCGGGCCGGCCATGTCGACCCGCTGCTCAGGGAGATCGACGGCAGCAGCCGCAGGCTTCCGGTGGAGGGCGGGCTGCCGCTCGGCCTGTCCGCGGAGTTCGGCCGGCTCGACTATCCGGTGACCACCCTGGAACTGGACCCCGGGCAGACCCTGATGCTCTACACCGACGGCCTGGTCGAGAAGCCGGGCGCCGACCTCGACGAGGGCCTCCAGTGGCTCTCCTCCCTCGTCCGGCGCGGACCCGCCGACCTCCAGGAGCTCGCCGACCACCTGTGCGAGGTGGTCGCCGACCGGGGCGGCGAGGACGACGTCGCGATCCTGCTGCTCCGCCGCCACGGCGCGGCCTCCGCCCAGGGAGCCGGCCGGTTCCGGCAGCACGTGGCCCAGAACGACCCGGAGGCGCTGAGCTCGGCCCGGCACATGATCAGGGCCGCCGTACGGGCCTGGGGGGCGGGGGAGCGCGCGGACGAGATCGAGCTGGTCGCCGACGAGCTGATGACCAACGCGCTGATGCACACCGACGGCGGGGCGATCGTCACCCTGCGGGTCCTCGGCGGGCCCGGGCGACGGCTCCGGGTGGAGGTGGAGGACCGTTCGAGCGCCCTTCCCCGGCGCCGCGAGGCGGGGGAGGCGGGTGTGTCCGGGCGCGGACTCTTCCTGGTCGACCAGCTCTCCGACGTCTGGGGAGTGGAGTCGCGGGGCGGCGGCAAGTGCGTGTGGTGCGAGTTCACCTTGCAGGACTGAGACTGTTAACCGAGCGTGAACTGATCGTACTTGACCGTAACTGTCGGTACGCGATTGACTTCGCTCTCCCGCCTCTCCGCGCAGGACATGAGGACACCCGTGAGCAGCGAGCTACTGGCACCGCTTGACCTGGCCTTCTGGCATCTGGAATCCACCGCCCACCCCCTGCACCTCGGGGCCCTCGCCCACTTCGGCCCCGTGCCCCCGGAAGCCGGCCGCACCGCCCCCGGGCCCTCGGACGGGAGCCCCGGCCGCGAGTCCCTGGACGTCCTGGACCTCCTCGCCCGCCGCGCCGCCGCGATCCCCCGGCTCCGCATGCGCGTCCGCGACGTCCTGATCCCCGTCGGCGGCGCCGCCTGGAGCGCCGACCCCGACTTCGACGTCCGCCACCACGTCCACGAGCTCACCGTCCCCGGCACCGACTTCCCCGCCGAGACCGCCCGGCTCGCCGCCGAACTCATGGAACGCCCCGTCGCCCGCGGCCTGCCGCCCTGGGAGATGTACCTGCTCAGCGGCGCCCCCGACGGCTCCTTCGCCGTCCTCGTCAAACTCCACCACGCGCTCGCCGACGGCATGCGGGCCGTCGCCATCGGCGCCGGGATCTTCGACGAGATCGCCGCGGGCGGCCGCCCCGCGCGCCGCCCCCGCCCCGTACCGCCGCGCTCCTGGCTCCCCGGCCCCGGGCGGCTCCTCGGCCTGGCCAGGGACCGGCTCGGCGACCTCGGCCGGGCCGTCGAGGTCGGAGCCTCGGTCGTCGGCTCCTCCGTCGTCAGGGCCGGCCTCCTCGACGGCCGCCCCACGGCCGCGCTCGCCGCCGAGTCCAGCGGGACCCGTCGCGTCGCCACCGTGACGCTGCCTCTCGACCGCGTCCACCGGGTCCGCCGCGGTACGGGCGGCACCGCCAACGACGTCCTCCTCGCCGTCGTCGCCGGAGCCCTCCGCCGCTGGTTCGACGGACGCGACCTGCCCCTCCCCGAAACCGACCCCCGGGCCCTCGTCCCCGTCTCCCGGCGCCGCCCCGGAGCCCCGCCCGGACCCGGAAACAGTCTCTCCGGCTACCTCGTCGACCTGCCCGTCACCGAAGCCGACCCGGCCGCCCGACTCGCCGCCGTCCGCCGCGCCATGGACCGCAACAAGGCCGCCGGCCCCTTCCGGGGCGCAGGCGCCGTCGCCCTCCTCGCCGACCAGCTGCACCCGCTCGCCCACCGCTTCGGCGCCCCCCTCGCCTCAGGCGCCGCCCGGCTCCTCTTCGACGTCCTGGTCACCCAGGTGCCGCTGCCCCGCTCGGCGCTCTCGCTCGGCGGCGCCCCGCTGCGGGCCCTCTTCCCCATGGCCCCGCTCGCCCGCGGCCAGTCCCTCGCCGTCGCCATGTCCCCGTACGGCGGCCAGGTCCACGTCGGCCTCGTCGCCGACGGCGAGGCCGTCCCCGACCTCGACGCGCTCGCCGCCGCGCTCACGGCCGAACTCGACCTCCTGGACCCGCCGGTCTAGACGCCTGCCGTCACGCGCCCCCGTCACGCCGTGCAGGTGGTGCCCGGACGGACCTTCGTGAGGGCGATCAGGTACTCCTCGACCTTCTCGTCGACGCAGGCGCTGCGGCCGTAGCCGGTGTGGCCGGGGGAGTCGAAGGACAGCAGCATGCCGCCGGGGAACTGACGCGCCAGACCGACCGCCTCCCCGTACGGGGTCGCCGGGTCGCCCGCCGTGCCCACGACGAGGACCGGCGGGACACCCGGGGCGTCCACCCGGTGCGGACGCCCGCGACCGGCGGGCCAGTCCCGGCAGACCAGCTCGTTCGTCACACCGGCCGTGCCGTAGGCGCCCGCGGCCTTCTCGGCGGGGGCCAGCGCGTCCCAGTAGGCCTGCGGGTCACGCGGATGGGGGACGTCGAGGCAGTTGACCGCGATGAGGGCCGCGTCGCGGTTGTCCTCGGGCACGGTGCTCGCGGACCCGGTCTCTGCGGTGCCCGTGCCGGCGTCGACGGGTTCATCGGACGTCTCCGTTTCGGCGTCGGCGTCGGTGTCCGGGGGCTCCTCGCCTGAGGCCAGGGCGGCCAGCTTCGTCGCGTCCCCCTCGTCTGCCGCGCGCAGGGCCTCGGACAGGCCCTTCCACTGGTCCTCCGGCGTGTACATGGACAGACTCAGCGCGGCGACCAGTCCCGCCGCGTCCAGGCCGTACGCCGAGTCGTCGACCGGCAGCGGTTCGCGCCGCGTCCGTTCGAGGAGGCGGTCGATCAGCGCGCGTATCTCCTCGGGCGTCGCACCCGGGCAGCCGTCGCCGATCGCGTCGGCGCAGGAGTCGGCGTACTCCTCCACCGCTTTGCGGAACCCGGTGGACTGGCCGAGCATGCGCTGCCGCCAGTCGAGGGACGGGTCGACCGCCCCGTCCAGGACCATCGCCCGTACGCGTCGCGGGAACTGCTCGGCGTACGAGGTGCCCAGGCTCGTACCGTACGACCAGCCGACGTACGTCAGCCGTCGTTCGCCGAGCGCCGCCCGCAGCACGTCCAGGTCCCGGGCCGCGTCGTCCGTTCCGACGTGCGGCAGCAGCGGGCCGCTGGCCTTGCGGCAGTCGGCGGCCGTCGTCCGCGCGTCGGCGAGGGCGGCGACACGCTCGGCCTCCGTCCGGGGGTGGAGTGGTGCGCTCTCGGGCTGCTCGGCGACCGGCCGTTCCGCCGGTTCCACCGGTTTCATCGGATCCTTCGTGAGGCAGGTCAGGGCCGGCTTGCTCTCCCCGACCCCGCGCGGGTCGAAGGACACGACGTCGAACCGCTCGCGCAGGCCCCGGCCCAGGTCGTCGGCGACGCCGTCCTTGATGAGCTGGACTCCGCGCTCGCCGGGACCGCCGGGGTTGAGGACGAGCGAACCGACCCGCTTTCCCGGGGTCGCGGTGACCGTCTTCGCCAGGGGCAGGACGAACGTCTTGCCGTTGCCGGGGCGGGAGTAGTCCATCGGGACGGTGAGCGAGGCGCACCGGTGGTCGCCGCAGGGCCGCCAGGTGAGCTGTTGGCTGTAGAAGCGCCGCAGTTCGGGACGGTCGGCGGGATCGGCGGGGGCGGCCGAGGACCGGGGCCGGTTCCCGTCCGGGCCCGGCCCGTTCGTACAGCCCGCCAGGGAGGCGGCGCCGAGCACGGCGAGAGCGAGGACGAGTGTCTGACGGCGGCGACGGTGGCGGGCGGCGGCGGTGATCACGAGGTACTCCCCTGGATGGTCGGTCCAGGGAAGGATCACGTGCGGATGCTGAGGATTTGCTGAGGCGGGGTGGCGGGGGCCGCTGCGGCCCCTGTTGCAGTGGGCTCCGCCACGGGCCGCCTCACCGGTCCTTCGGCCCCCGCCCCTTCGTGTCCGGTGTCGGCAGCCGCAGGACGAATCTCGCCCCGCCGTGCTCCGAACGACCCGCCGTGAGCGTGCCGCCGTGGGCGTGGGCGACCCAGGACGCGATGGACAGGCCGAGGCCGGTGGAACCGGACCCGCTGCGGAAGCGTTCGAACAGGGCTTCCGCGACCTCCGGCGGGAGGCCCGGCCCCGCGTCCTCGACCGTGAGCGTGCCGTCCCGGGTCACCGTGATCCGTACGTTCGCCGGAACACCCGGAGCATGGCCGTGCGCGAGCGCGTTGCCCAGCAGGTTGCCGACGGCCCGGCGCACCAGATCGGGATCGGCGACGACAACCGTGTCCTCGGCGTGGACCCGGACGCGGTGGCCCGCCGTGGGCCCGGCCCCGTCGGTCGCGTCAGCCACGTCGGCCGCGTCGACGACGTCGGCCTCGTGGACGACGGCCTCCACCAACTGGTCCAGACGCAGCGGCTGGCGCGCCACCGCGGCCGTACCGGACATCAGCCTGGCCCGGGTGAGCAGCCCGTCGACCAGCCGGCCCATGCCCTCCGCCAGGCGCAGGGTGCGCCGGTGCACGTCCGTGCTGTCCGTCTCGCCGCGCAGGGCCGTCTCCGCGAGCGTCCGGAGCGAGGCGGCCGGGGTCCGCAAGTCGTGCGCCGCGTCCGCGAGGAACGCCTCCTGCTGGCCGAGCGCGGTGAGCGCGGGCCGGACCGCCCGCCCCGACAGGACATGTCCGACGGCCGCGGACAGCAGCACGAGCACCGCGCAGCCGCCCGTCACCATCCACACGAGCCGCCGGTGGTCGTCCCGCTGGGCCGTTGCGTCGGCCATGGTCACCAGGACGCCCTGCGGCCCGTCGTCCTCGGCGGCCTCCGGCGGGTAGAACGGCAGCGCGAACACCCGCACCGCCTCACCGGCCGTCGTGCGCCGGTCGAAGCCCCGGGCCTCCTCGGTCCGCGCCACGGTACGCCCTGCCTCCAGGACCACGTCGGGACTCACCGTGAGGCACGGCGCGGCCGGTGCGTGCTGGACGGTCAGGTCGCCGGGCTCGCCAGGGCCGGTGCCGGTCACGAGCAGCACGGTCAGCGGCGGGCAGCCGGTGTTCACCGTGTCCGCCAGGACGTCGGTGGCCAGCCGCCCGTTCTCGTCGGTCTCCAGGAGACCGAGGGCCCAACCGACGTCCACGCCCATCGAGTGGTCGAGCTGCTCCCGCCAGCGCGCGCTGTCGCTGCGTACGGCCAGTACGGCCATCGCGACCAGGCCCACGGCGCTGGTCAGCGCGAACAGCAGACTGATCCGCCTACGCAGCCGCAACACCCGCGCCGTCGGTGTGAGCGAAGGGGAGGACGAGCGCGAGGGCGATGGCGAGGACGAGGGTGAAGGCGTGCGCCTGGCCGCGCTCCTCACCGCGCGCCCTCGGGCGCGAGCCGGTAGCCCACCCCGCGCACGGTGTGGATCAGCGGCGGGTCGCCGAGCTTGCGGCGGAGCTGGGAGACGAGCACCTCCAGGACGTTGGACTGCGGCTCGGCCATCTCGTCCCAGCAGCTCTCGATCAGCTCGGCGCGCGGGACCGCCTGGTCGGAGCGGGCCGCGAGGACCTCGAGGACCGCGAACTCCCTGGTCGTGAGCGTCAGCAGCACCCCGGCCCGGCGGACGAGCCGACGGGCGGTGTCGATCTCCAGATCGCCGGCGCGGTGCACCGGCGGGCGGACGACGGCGGAGCGGCGGCACAGGCTGCGCACCCGGGCGACGAGTTCGGGCACGGCGAACGGCTTGACGAGGTAGTCGTCGCCGCCGCTCGCGAAGCCCTCCACCCGGTCCGCGACGGTGTCGCGGGCGGTCAGGAACAGCACGGGCACGGCTCGGCCGTCGCGGCGCAGCCCCTCGACGTAGGCGGCGGCGTCCCCCGACGGCAGCATCCGGTCGAAGACCGCGCAGTCGTACGCGGTGACGAACAGGGCCTCGTCGGCCTGGGGCAGGTCGGCGGCCTCGTCGACGGCGAGCCCGGCGGCCCGCAGAGCGGCGGCCACCCCGAACCGGAGGTCTTCGTCGTCCTCGACGAGCAGTACGCGCACGTCACCCACCCTAGGGTCTGTCTGACAATTCCCGCCGGGTCCGGGCCGCCCGGCACGCACGCTCGGCGCACGCGCCGAGAACGCCGAGAAATCCGGAGAACCCCGCCCGGACCACGCCGACGCGCTCGGCGCGACCCCGCCGGCCGGACCGCGCCCGCGATGCCCGCCGCGCGACTCCGTCGACCGGCCACCTCCGCCGCGCGACCCCGTCCCCCCTGCGGGGCGACTCCGTCGACCGGCCACCCCCGCCGCGCGACCCCGTCCCCCCTGCGGCAGGCTGGAGCCATGCCCGAACTCCCCGAGGTGGAAGCGCTGCGCGAGTTCCTCGACGCGCACCTGGTGGGCAAGGAGATCGCCCGCGTGCTGCCCGTCGCGATCAGCGTCCTCAAGACGTACGACCCGCCCCTCGGCGCCGTCGAGGGCGCCGAGGTCACCGCCGTCGGACGGCACGGGAAGTTCCTCGACCTCACCACCGAGGGGCCGGCGGGCGAACTCCACCTCCTCTTCCACCTGGCCCGCGCGGGCTGGCTCCGCTGGCAGGACCCGCTGCCCTCGGGGCCGCCCAAGCCCGGCAAGGGCCCACTGGCCCTGCGGACCGCGCTCACCGGCGGCGACGGCTTCGACCTCACCGAGGCCGGCACGACCAAACGCCTCGCCGTCCACCTCGTCCACGACGCCCAGGAGGTGCCGGGCGTCGCACGGCTCGGCCCCGACCCGCTCGCCGACGACTTCGGCCAGGAGGAGTTCGCCGCGCTGCTCGCCGGCGAACGCCGCCAGATCAAGGGCGCCCTGCGTGACCAGAGCCTCATCGCGGGCATCGGCAACGCGTACAGCGACGAGATCCTCCACGCCGCGAAGATGTCCCCCTTCAAGCCCGTCCAGAACCTCGGACCCGAGGAGACGGCCTCCCTGTACACGGCGATGCGGACCACGCTCCACGAGGCCGTCGAACGCTCCCACGGCCTCACCGCCGGCAAGCTCAAGGCCGAGAAGAAGAGCGGTCTGCGCGTCCACGGCCGCACGGGCGAGCCCTGCCCGGTGTGCGGGGACACCATCCGCGAGGTCTCCTTCAGCGACTCCTCCCTCCAGTACTGCCCGACGTGCCAGACCGGCGGCAAGCCGCTCGCCGACCGCCGCCTGTCGAAGTTCCTCAAATAGCGGGAGTTACACTCCGCCGCATGCTGCGCGTACTGGCCGTCGACGACGAGGAACCCGCCCTCGGGGAACTGCTCTACCTGCTGCGCGCCGACCCCCGCGTCCGGAGCGCCGAGGGAGCGGGCGACGCCACCGCTGCCCTCCGCAGGATCGGCCGCGCCCTGGAGACCGGACCCGACGGCGACGACGCCGTCGACGTCGTCTTCCTCGACATCCACATGCCCGGCCTCACCGGGCTCGACGTGGCCCGGCTCCTCGCCGGCTTCGCCCGGCCGCCGCTCGTCGTCTTCGTCACCGCCCATGAGGGTTTCGCGCTCCAGGCCTTCGACCTGAAGGCCGTCGACTACGTCCTCAAGCCCGTCCGCCGCGAGCGGCTCGCCGAGGCCGTCCGCCGGGTGCACGACCTGGTGCACGCCACCGCCACCCCCGCCGGCCCCGTCTCCCAGGCCGCGACCGCCGCACCCGCCGCGCCCGAGCAGATCCCCGTCGAACTGGGCGGGATCACCCGCTTCGTCTCCGTCGACGACATCGCGTACGTCGAGGCGCACGGCGACTACGCCCGCCTCCACACCGACCACGGCAGCCACCTCGTCCGCATCCCGCTCTCCACCCTCGAGGAACGCTGGGCGGCCCGGGGTTTCGTCCGTATCCACCGCAGCCATCTCGTGGCCCTCGCCCGGATCGACGAGCTCCGGCTCGACGGCGGCGCCACCTCCGTGCGGGTCGGCGACACCGACCTGGCGGTCAGCCGCCGGCACGCCCGCGACCTGCGGGACCTGCTGATGCGGCGAGCCGGAGGCTGAGCCTCCGTACCCCTGTCGCGGTCGGAGAGCGCTGCGTAGACTCCACGCGTCCCGGGCCCGCCGCCCGGACGAACTGACGGAAGTCGTCGAGAGAGGCCGGAGGGGACCCTGATGTCCGAGCACCACTCACCCCCGGCCTCCGCCCGGGGGGACCACCCGCGCAGACCCCGCCGCGAGACCGTCACCTACGCTTCCGCCCACGGCTCCGGGGCGGTCCCCGGCCCCGCGAGGCGGCGGCCCGTCCATCCCCCGGCCCGCTCCGAGATCGACGAGCAGACCACCCTCGGCCACACCTACGTCCGCTCCCTGATGCGCAGCCAGCTGCGTACCGCTCTCACCGCCCTCGGGGCCCTGGCCCTGCTCGTCGGCTCGCTGCCGCTGCTGCTCGCGCTGCCCGCGCCCGAGGCCTTCGTCTGGGTCGCCCTCGGCGTCGGGGTGTACCCCGTCGTCTGGGGGATCGCCCACTGGTACGTGCGACGCGCCGAACGCAACGAGCGCGACTTCACCGGCCTGGTCGAACGGTGAACACCGTGAGCACTCCGGGAACGGCGCAGCGCTCCGCGTGAACCAGACCTACGCCGTCGCGGCCGTCACCGCCGTCGTCCTCGCCACCGTCCTCATCGGCGCCCTCGGCCTGCGGATCTCCCGCACCACCTCCGACTTCTACGTCGCCTCCCGCACCGTACGGCCGGGCCTCAACGCCGCCGCGATCAGCGGCGAGTACCTCTCCGCCGCCTCCTTCCTCGGCATCGCGGGCCTCGTCCTCGTCCAGGGCCCCGCCATGCTCTGGTACCCCGTCGGCTACACCGCCGGATACCTCGTCCTGCTCGTCCTCGTCGCCGCCCCGCTCCGCCGCTCGGGGGCGTACACCCTGTCCGACTTCGCCGAGGCCCGTCTCGAATCACCCCAGGCACGCCGACTCGCCAGCCTCTTCGTCGTCGGCATCGGCTGGCTCTACCTGCTGCCCCAGCTCCAGGGCGCCGGACTCACCCTGGAGATCCTCACCGGAGCCCCCGACTGGGTCGGCGGGCTGCTCGTCGCGCTCGTCGTCACCGGGGCCGTCGCCGCCGGCGGGATGCGCAGCATCACCTTCGTCCAGGCCTTCCAGTACTGGCTGAAGCTCACTGCCCTCCTCGTGCCCGTCCTTTTCCTGCTCGCCGCCTGGTACGGCGACGGGGCACCCAGGGCCCGCTTCGACGCCCCCGCCGTCCTCCGGGACCACACCGTCGTCACGGTCGCCGACACGGTACGCATCGACCTCGACGCCCCGCTCACCCTCACCGTCACCGGCCGCGTCGACTCCGTCCCGTACGAGCGGCGGAGCGTGACCCTCGCCGCCGGCACCCACCACGTCCTCGGCGGCACCACCCTCGCCTTCCCGCCGGGCGCGCCCCTGCCGGAGAGGGTCGCGAGCGGAAGCGACCCCCTCGGCTGGTCGCAGCCGCTGGCCGGCGGACGCGACGGACACCAGCTGTACGCCACGTACGGACTGATCCTCGCGACCTTCCTCGGCACCATGGGCCTTCCGCACGTCGCCGTCCGCTTCTACACCAGCCCCCACGGCCGGGCCGCCCGCCGCACCACCCTCGTCGTGCTCGGTCTCGTCGGAGCCTTCTACCTGCTGCCGCCGCTTTACGGAGCGCTCGGCCGGATCTACGCCCCCGAACTCGCCCTCACCGGCTCCGCCGACGCCGCCCTGCTCGTCCTGCCCGACCGGATCCTCGGCGGTCTCCTCGGCGACCTCCTCGGCGCGCTCCTGGCGGGCGGCGCCTTCGCGGCCTTCCTCTCCACCGCCTCCGGGCTCACCATGTCCGTCGCCGGCGTCCTCACCCAGGACGTACTGCCCTCCCGGGGCGTACGGCACTTCCGCCTCGCGACCCTGCTTGCCACCGCCGTTCCGCTGGCCGTCGGGGTGGTCGCGTCGAAGGTGCCGGTCGCCGACGCCGTCGGCCTCGCCTTCGCCGTCTCCGCCTCCTCATTCTGCCCCCTGCTCGTCCTCGGCATCTGGTGGCGGCGGCTCACCCCGCCCGGTGCCATGGCCGGGCTGCTGCTCGGCGGCGGCTCCGCCCTCGCGGCCGTGATGGCGACCCGCGCCGGACTCGCCCCCGAGGGTTGGCCGCACACCCTGATGGCCTGGCCGGCCGTCTGGTCGGTGCCGCTCGGCTTCCTCAGCATGGTCCTCGTCTCGCTCGCGACACCCCGCCGGGTGCCCCCCGGCACCCCGGCGATCCTGGCGCGGCTCCACCTGCCGGAGGAGTTCACCGGAACCGTCCCCGCCCAGGAGGCCCGCCGATGAGCGCCACCGACCCCGCCCGGAAGGCCCGCCGATGAGCGCGACTGATCCCGCTCGGGAGGCCCCTTGATGAGCGTCCCCGTCCCCGTCCCGAAGGTCTCCCGATGAGCGGCTTCGCCCTCGCCGCCGCGGTCGCCGCCGGAGCCGTACTGCTCGCCGCGGGCTTCGTCCTCGGGCGGTTCACCGCCCGGCGCGGCGGCCGCGCCGCCGATCCCGATCTGGGCACGCCCGTCGAGCGGGCCACCTTCCACACCCTGCACACCGCCTCGCTCGCCGCCCCGCCGCTGCGCGCCGGACTCACCGAGGAGACCGCCCGCAAGGCGGCAGGCACCCTCCGTTCACTGCTCGGCACGGAGGCGCTCTGCCTCACCGACCGCGGCGGCGCCGTCCTCGCCTGGGACGGCCCGGGCGAGGACCACCACCGCGCCCACGTCCCGGAACAGGCCGCCGAGACCCTTGAGTCCGGCCGCAGCCGGTCCGCGCACACCGGCTGCGCCGACCCCGCCTGCCCCCTGCGCTGGGCGGTGATCGCCCCGCTCGCCGGGGAGGACGGGGTGCTCGGCACGCTCGTCGCCTACGGCTCGCGGGAGTCGGCCGTCCTGGTGCGGGCCGCGACCGAGGTGGCCCGCTGGGCCTCCGTCCAGCTGGAGCTGGCCGAACTCGACCGGTCACGGACCCGGATCGTGGAGGCCGAGATCCGCGCGCTGCGCGCCCAGATCTCCCCGCACTTCATCTTCAACTCCCTCGCGGCCATCGCCTCGTTCGTCCGCACCGACCCGGAGCGGGCCAGGGAACTCCTCCTGGAGTTCGCCGAATTCACCCGCTACTCCTTCCGCAAGCACGGCGAGTTCGCCCAGCTGGCCGACGAACTGCGGTCCATCGAGCAGTACTTGGCCCTCGCCGGGGCGCGCTTCGGGAACCGGCTCAAGGTGACGCTGCAGATCGCCCCCGAGGTGCTGCCGGTGACCCTGCCCTTCCTCTGCCTCCAGCCCCTGGTCGAGAACGCGGTGAAACACGGGCTCCAGGACCGGGAGCGGGGCTGCCGGGTCACCATCGCCGCCCGGGACGCGGGTGCGGAAGCCGTGGTGACCGTCGAGGACGACGGCATCGGCATGGACCCGGAGCTGCTCCGCGCGGTCCTGCGCGGAGAGCACCCGGCCGGCTCCGGCATCGGTCTCTCGAACGTGGACGAGCGGCTGCGCCAGGTGTACGGGACGGAGTACGGGCTCGTCATCGAGACCGGTGTCGGTGCGGGGATGAAGGTGACGGTACACATCCCCAAGTACCGTCCGGGAGTGCACCGTTCGGCGCACTGACCGGTCCCGCCCCGATCAGTGCAGGTGCAGTGAGAGGTGGGCCAGCGGCAGGCCGAGCTTCCAGGCGGGCAGCCAGATCTGCGCGTCCTCGTCGACCGGGGACTCCTGGGGGTCGCCGCCGGTCCGGCCGTCGAGGTCGGCGGCGCGCACCCAGGTGTCCCGCAGCCGCCGCCAGGCGGACTCCGCGAGCTCCAGGTCGGGGCCGTCGCCGCCGCCTGCGCGGCGCGCGGCGAGCCGCTCCTCGACCCAGGGCGGCCACGGCCGGTCGTACGCCGTGCGGCGCAGCCATTCGTCGATCCGGCCGGCGCCCCACGCGCCCGCGGGCCCGTCCGGCTCCTCCGAGAGGTGGACGGTGAGGGCGAGCGCCTGGAGGCCCGCCCGGTACTCCAGTGAGCCTGGGGCCACGAGTGCGGCGGCCCGCAGCACCTCGTCGGCCAGGTACTCGGCGCACAGCCAGGCCATCGGGACGGCGAGGCCGCCGCCACTCGTGCCGCCGGTGCCGTTCGTGCTCTCGGGCAGCAACGCTCCCACCTTCTCCCGGACATGGGGGACCCGGATGTACGGGGCCCGGGGAGAGCTTCCTCCGCGAAGGGCGCCCGCGGGTCCCGCTTTGCTCAACTCGCCCGTGTGGTTTCGGATACGTTTTCCGGCCGGATCGGTACCGGTGGGATTTCCGATGCCTCGGGAGGCGTACGGGACGGGGGAGGTGTCGCGGGGCGGGGTGGGGGAGCTGTGGGTGGCGGCCGACGGCCGGGCGCCGGGGCGGCTCAGCCGAGGAGCGCGTACACCGCGGTCGCGTGGGCCGCGGTCTCCTCCGTGCCCTCGGCCGTCATGACGATGTCGGCGAAGGCCATCCGCTTCCCCGCCTTGGTGAGCCGGGCCCGCACCAGGACGTCGGAGCCGGTGACCGCCCGCTGGAAGCTGATGGACTGCTGGACGGTGGTCATCGGCACGAAGCCGCCCCGGGCCGCGGCGACCGCGATCACCGTCGCCGTGTCGGCCGCGGCCATCAGGGCCTGGCCGGAGAGGCCGCCGCCCTCCCGGGCGAGCCGGTCCGACCACGGGAGCCGGAGGACGGCCACGTCGGTGCCGTGGGAAGCCACGGATTCGACGGTGAGTCCCAGATCGAGCACCCAGGGGGCGAAGTGGTCGGCGAGGATCTGTTCGGCGGCGGCGAGTGTCAGCGTCACGGCGTCATTGTGGGGCCCCGGTGCGGGGCCGGGCAACGGCCGTGCGGTGGTGGGGCCGGTAGCCGGGCAGGGACCGGCCGAGCTGCCGCAGTGCGTAGTGGGAGCGGGACTTGACGGTCCCGGCGGGGATGCCGAGGTCCACGGCGGCCTCGTTGACGGTGAGTCCGTGGAAGTAGAGCCGGACGAGGACGGCGCGGTGCTCGGGGCTCAGTCCGCGGACGGCCGCCCGTACGTCGAGCGCGGCCTCGGCCGACGCGGTGGCGTCGGCGGGGTCCGGTGTCACCGCGAGGACGCCGTCGCCGATCTCGGCGGGCCGGGCGAGACGTGAGCGCCGGGCGTCGATGGCGAGGCGGCGGGCCACGGTGAAGAGCCAGGGGCGCATCGACTCGTAGGGGCCGTCGAAGGCCTCGGGGTGGAGCCAGGCCCGTACCAGGGTCTCCTGGGCGAGGTCCTCGGCCCGCTGGCGGTCCCCGTAGGTGAGGCCGAGCAGGAAGGAGAGCAGCGCGGGTCCGTGGTCCCGCTGGAGCTCCTCAAGGGTTCGTTCGTCGGTGGTCGCCGTCGTCATGCTGCCCGCCTCTCCCGCGGCTCGTCGTCCGGGGCGTATACGAACGCATCCGGGCGGCGAGGGACAGGGAACGGACACCGGTGTGCGACGAACGGTCGCACCGAGCGGTGAATGGCACGGCGAACGGTCGGACGGCGATCGACCAGAGGCGCTGCGTCCGTTTCAGCGGGGTTCCTGCCCTGATGCGGCCTTGACCCTTGACTGCGGCTTTCCCGCGAGATCAATTCGTCAGAACAGCTGTTCATCACACGAATTGGGTGGAGTGCCGTCATGACCTCACGCACCAGACCCGCGGGGGTGGCGGCGCTCGCCGCCGCCCTGCTCGCGGCGGCGACCGGCTGCACCGACGGGAGCGGCCCGGCCGACGGCGCCGCCACCCCCGGGGCGACGGCCGGACGACCGGGGAACGTACGGCCCGCCGTCCCCTCCGCCGCACCAGGCGGCGCCTCCGCACCTGCCGGATTCACCCTCGTCGCCTCCGGTGACGTCCTCCCGCACGCCTCGATCATCCGCCGCGCCGCCCAGGACGCGGGCGGCGCCGGCTACGACTTCGCGCCCATGCTCTCCGGCGTGAAGTCCGTCGTCGCCAAGGCCGACCTCGCCATCTGCCACATGGAGACGGTGTACGGGAAGGACGGCGGCCCCTACACCGGCTACCCCGCCTTCAAGTCGCCGCCCGAGGTCGCCACCGCGCTCGCGGCCACCGGGTACGACTCCTGCTCCACCGCCTCCAACCACACCCTCGACGACGGCGCGGCGGGCCTCGGCCGTACCCTCGACGCCCTCGACAAGGCGGGCGTCCGGCACGCCGGATCGGCCCGTACCGCCGAGGAGGCGGCCCGGCCCACCCTCCTGAAGGCGGGCGGTGCCACCGTCGCCCAGCTGGCCTACACCTACGACACCAACGGCTACCCCCTGCCCGAGGGGCAGCCCTGGGCGGTCAACCTGCTCGACGAGCGGAAGGTGATCGCCGACGCCCGCGCCGCCCGCGCGGCCGGCGCCGACGTGGTCGTGGTCAGCGTCCACTGGGGCACCGAGTGGCAGACCGAACCCGACCAGCGGCAGCTCACCCTCGGCCGGGCGCTCACCGCCTCCCGGACCGGCGGCCGCCCCGACATCGATCTTGTGATCGGCACACACGCACACGTCCCACAGGCGTACGAGAAGGTCAACGGCACCTGGGTCGTCTACGGGATGGGCGACCAGATCGCCGGGGACATGATCAACCACCAGGGTGCCTACGACCCCCGGGGCAACCAGGGCAGCATCGGCCGCTTCACCTTCGCCCCGCCCAGGACCCCCGGCGGACGCTGGGAGGTCACCAGGGCCGAGTTCGTCCCGCAGTGGTTCGACACCGGGCGCGGCCGGGTGGTCAACCTCGGCGCCGCCGACGGCTCCGACCCGCACCGCACCGGCATCCGCGACACGATCCGGCAGGTGGTGCTGAGCCGCGGCGCCGAGCAGGACGGCCTGGTGATGGGGAAGTAGCCCGTACGGCCCTGGGCCCGCGCGACGATCGGCTCATCGGGTGTTTTCGGGCGGGCGGCCGGTGTCGATGAACGGCGCGGACCCTCATCCGTACGAACCATTAGTCATGAAAAAGGATCAGATGCCCAATGGGCGGCGTGCGGTGCTCCGGCTCGCCGCCGCCCTCGGGGCCACCGCCACCGCCGGGGTCCTCGCGGTGGACCGGCTCGCCGCACCCGAGCGGACCACCCGCGCCGCACCCCCGGCCCTGCCCGGAGGCCCGCCGGGGCGAGGAGGCACCGGAGCGGGCCCCGCCGCCGGACCCCAGGCCCAGGCCGCCCGGCTGCGTCCCAGCGCGTACCGGCTCCAGCCGATGACCGCGTATGCGCCCCCGTCCTTCCGGCGCGCGGTGCCGCCGGTGCGGCAGCGGCCCTTCCTCAGCATGTCCGGGGTGGGCCGCTCGATGGTCCTGAGCTTCGACGACGGCCCGGACCCCCGCTACACCCCCGGCATCCTGCGGACCCTGCGCAGGTACGACTGCCGGGCGATGTTCTTCGTCTGCGGCGAGATGGCCGTCGAGAACCCCGACCTGCTGCGGGAGATGGCCGAGGACGGGCACGTCATCGGCAACCACTCCTGGTCCCACCCCCTCATCCCCAAACTGCGGCCCTCCCGCATCCGCGACGAGCTCGGCTCCACGAGCGAGGTCGTCGAACGGACCCTCGGCACGGCCCCGCTCTGGTACCGCGCCCCCTACGGGGCCTGGAACCGGCACTCCTTCGAGATCGGCGCCGAGCTCGGCATGGAGCCGCTCGCCTGGACCGTCGACACCCTGGACTGGAAGGAACCCGGCACCGACACCATCGTCCGCCGGGTCCTCGACGGCGCCGCCCCCGGCGCGATCGTCCTCTCCCACGACGCCGGCGGCGACCGCGCCCAGAGCGTGGCCGCGCTCCGCCGCTATCTGCCCGAACTCCTCGACGCCGGCTACCACATCACCGTGCCCCGGCGCTGACCGGCACGGCACGGGGAAGGGCCCCGGCACCCCAGGGTGCCGGGGCCCTTCCCCGTGGGCCCGCTAGCGGGAGCCGACCATACGGGCGTACACCACGACGTTCCCGTCGTAGCCACGCGCGCGCGTGTAGCCGCCGCCGCAGGTGATGACCCGCAGTTCGGGCTCGCCGGTGTCGGAGTAGACCTGCACACCCGGGAAGTCGTCCTTCGCGTACACCTCGACGCCGTAGATCTCGAAGACCGCCACCCGGCCGTCGTACCGCTCGACCTCGATGTGCTGGCCCTTCTCCAGCGACCCCAGGCCGTAGAAGACCGCGGGGCCCTGCGCGTTGTCGACGTGGCCGACGACCACCGCGGTGCCGCGCTGGCCGGGGGAGATGCCGTTCTGGTACCAGCCGGCGAGGTTGGCGTCCTCGGGCGGCGGGGCCGCCACCCAGCCGTTCGGCTCCAGGCCCACGTCCATGATGGGGGCCGCCACCCGGATCGCCGGGATCTTGATCCGGGAGGCCGGGGCGAAGGTCAGCGGCTCGAGTCCGTCGCTCGCCCCGGGCGGCGGCGGCACGACGGGACGAGCCACCGGCCGCGCCGCGGCGGCGGGTTGCGGAGGTCCGAGCTCGACGTCCACCCCGTTGCGCATCATCGCGATCCCGGACAGCATGGCGAGGGCCAGGACGCCCCAGGGTTGGCGTCTCCTGCGCTCGAAGACGCGGAAGTCCTTCGGGGGCATGGTTCTCCCTTCGTGGCGTCGTCGAAACGGTAAGGGCGGCCGGCCGAGCCGTCGCGCCGGACGGTGCGAACGGGTGGGGGCCGCCGCCGGACGGGTGCCGGAGCGGGGCGGACCGGGCGCCCCGGACCCCTCGGGCGGAGGGCGCGACGGAGCGCACCCCCAGCAGCTGACGGACGGACGGCCGACGGGCTACGGGCGGACGACAGGTGGGTGACACGCGGCTGACCCATCCGAGTAATCGTCAGATAAGCACCCTGATTCGCCCTGACCTGCGGTTCTGTCGCCTCAGCGGCCCTGATCCCGGGCGTGTCGCCTCACCGGGGTGGACCAGTGCCGAAATGCGTGGTTCGCCATGACTTGTGATGGTTCGTCATGGAAGGCGTACTCGTCGAAACTCCCGGAGCACCGCTTTGGGGCGTCTTCCACTGGAGGTTCAACCATGCGTGCTGCACGCACTCTGGCGGTGACCGCCACCGCAATCGCTGCGGTCGGGCTCGCGGCTCCCCTCGCCGTCGCCACCAACGGGCCGAGCAATGTCCAGGTCAACCCCTACGACGTCCACGCGGGGTCGACGATCACGATCACCGCCAAGGGCTGCGGTCACGGTGGCACCGTCACGTCCAACGCCTTCCCCACGACCAACCTCTCGGTGAACTCCAACGGGCTCTCCAGCGCGATCGCCCGCGTCCACAACAACGCCACGCCCGGCAGCTACAACCTCGCCGTCAAGTGCAGCGACAACTCCAGGGTGGTCACGCACCCGTTCCGCGTCCTCGCGGGCCGCGGCGCGGCGGGTGGCCTCGGCGGCTCGCTGGCGCCCAGCTCCACCGAGATGGCCGTCGGCGGCAGCCTGGTCGCCGCGGCCGCCCTCGGCGGCGGACTGTTCATCGCCCGCCGTCGCCGTATGACCGGTGCGGGGGTCTGACCGGCCGAACCTCCCGGTCGGCCCGCCACACCCGCCACGCCGTCGCCCCCGAGTCCCTGCCGGGACCCGGGGGCGACGGGCGTCCGGGGACGCCGGGCACCGCTCCGGTCCACGGCACCCGCTCAGTGGCGGCGGGCGGCGGCGCGGCGACGGAACACGTACACGCCACCCGCGGTCGCGGCCAGCACGAGCGCCGCTCCGCCGGCCAGCTCGACCGGTTCGAGCCCGCCCTGCGAGCCGCCGAGACCGCCCTGCACCCCGCGCGGGGGAGTGAGCACGGTGGAGCTGATGGTCGGGGTGGCGGTGGGGATGCCGCTGATCGTCAGATCGACGGTGTCCTGCACTCCGCCGGTGCAGTTGAAGGACACCGTGTACACGGCGCCGCGCCGGGCGTCCCAGTCCACGACGGCGGTCGCGGCGGAGTTCGGCGCGATGGTCACGGTGTCGAAGATGCCGGCCGAGGCCGTCGCCGTACTGGCGCAGCCCGGGGCGCTGAGCGTCACCCGGCCGCCGGGGGCGACGAGCGTGGGCGACACGACGAAATCGCCCGGTGCCTTGGCCCGCAGTGCCCGCGGGTCGCTAGCGGGGGCACCGTCCGCCGCGACGGCGGTGGGGGCTGCCAGGGCGAGGGCGGCCGCCCCCAGCAAGGCAGTGGACGCGGCACGTATCGCGCGCATGGTGAATCCTCCGGGTCCCGAGGAGCAGCCGCGGAAGGGGGTTTCCGCCGAAGACCTTGCGTACACCTCGATGTCCGAAACGCTAGAAGCGCACTACCACAACCGCGATCCCAGACGTGCGAATGGGGCACGCATGTCCCCCGTGTGGCCCCGTGCGGACCCCTCGCCTCATGGTGTGAGCTGCGGGAACAGATCGGTGAACGGCGCGGCGGTGGCCGAGATGCCCCGGCCGAACGGCGCGTCGAAGTCCCAGATGAGGAACAGCAGGAACGCGATCAGGACGCTGAAGAGCCCGGCGAGCAGCAGTTCCCGCCCAGTCCTGCGGATCTGCAGTGTGAAGATCAGGCCGACCGTCACCAGGGCCCCGATGATCAGGCCGAACCACACCACCCCCGGCATGGTCGCCCCGGCGCTCTGCCCCCGGGCCCCCCGGGCGTCGTCGGCCACCGCCACCTGGTCCACCAGGGGCTGGTAGGCCTGTCCCTCGAAGTCGTTGGCCGGCTGGTAGTCGGTGACGCTGCGCCGGACGCGGTCGAGGAGCGCGGTGCCCTTCTCGCTCAGGGAGCCCTCCTCGGCCATGTAGGTCCACTCGTCCTGGACCACGTAACTCACGTACGCGTCGACGTCGGCCCGGATACGGGCCCGCACGTCCTCCGGGTACACCTCGACGCGGGCCGAGATCTCGTGCATCGCCTGCGCCTCCTGCCGCACCGTCTCCTGGGCGGCACCACGGGCCTCCCAGACGCCGGCGATGGCCAGACCGAGGACGATCGCGTAGATCACGCCGATCATCATCGTCATGTACTCGATGACGTCAGGGGTTTCGCTGGGATCGTCGTCATCGGCGATCCGACGGTTGTTGATGACGACGATCGTGAGGACGACGGCGCACGCGGCGGCCATCGCAAGGGCGAGAACAAGCCATTCAGACATGGATTCCTCCGGCGGGGGTCAGCGGGAGCGGGGGCGCAGGATGGCGGTCGCGAGGACCGCGGGGGCGATGATCACCAGCGTCATGGTGACGACGGACGTGCTGCCCTTCGGCTGGGGCCGCGCGGTGCGGCGGTAGTGGGGCAGCGCGACCGGCCCCGCGGCCGGCGGCCGCGGCCGCACGGTGGGCGGGGGAGCGGGCGCGGGCGGTGGCGGCGTGGACGCGGGAGCGCGCTCCGGCTGCTCCGTGACGGGCGGTACGGGCGGCGCCGGCTCGGGGCGCGGCGCCGGCGTGGTGACCGGGGGAGCCGGTGGCGTCGTCGTCCGTACGGGAGGCGGGGGCGGCGCCGGGACCGGCGGGGGCGGCGGCTCGGGCGTCGGCCGGGGCGCGGGTGTGGTGGGCCGCGGTGAGGGGGGCGGTGGTGGTGGCGGGGTGGGCTTGGGCGAGCAGGCGCCCGGCCCGATGACCGCCACCGAGGTGTTCGACCCGTCGGGGCCGGTGGTGGCGTAGGCGCAGGAGTCGGCGGCGGCCGGCACGGGTGCGGCGAGCAGCCACACGAGTGCCAGGGCCGCCAGCGGCCGCGCGAGGAGTGATCCGTACAGAGACACACCGTCGAGCTTGATCACTGACGCGCCGCGCCGGGGCGGAATCCGGCGGGATTCGCCGGATGGTGGGCATCCCGAGAGGCGCCGCTTTGACGTTTCGCCACCCGGGAGGCCGATGCGGCGCGCAGCGCGGGTGGCTACGCGCGCCGCGCTGCCGGAAGTCGGCCGACTTCCGGCGTTCCGGCCCCCGGATCGATATCTGTCCGGTTGTCGCCCTGTCGCCGGGTACGTTGAAGGGGGCATCCTGCACCGGCGGCGGGCCCCGACGGCGACAACGACCGAGGTACGGGCGGGACCTGGGCGCCCGGCAGAGAGAACCACCGCCGCCCGGAGAGCCGACGCACAGTCAGATGCACGTGAATATGCACGGCCTGAAGGCGTGAACTCTCCGTTCCGAGAGCACGTGCCAATGGCGTGTGACCAAGAACGGACCGCGAATTTCCGTTTCTACTCGCTCTCCCGGCGGGCGATCAGTAGCCTCACCTCGAACACCGGCCGCGAACACATGGCCGCATCCCCCATGGCGACTTGTTGGAGACATTGATGGAGCGTCCCGCCTGGGCTCCGCCGGGTATCGACATTTCGGTGCCGAGCGTGTCCCGTATGTACGACTTCTATCTGGGCGGCTCGCACAATTTCGAAGTGGACCGGGAAGCGGCGCGCAAGGCCATGGAGTTCATGCCTGGCCTGCCCAAGATCATGCAGGCGAACCGTGCCTTCATGCGGCGCGCCGTCCGCCACGCCGTTGACAACGACGTCACCCAGTTCCTGGACATCGGCTCCGGCATACCCACCTTCGGCAACGTCCACGAGGTCGCCCGGGCCGCCGACCCCGCCGCCCGCGTCGTCTACGTCGACCACGACCCCGTCGCCGTGGCCCACAGCCGCGCCGTCCTGGAGGGCGACGAGGGCGCCGCGGTCGTCGCCGCCGACCTGCGCAAGCCGGCCGACATCCTGTACAGCCCCGAGGTGACCCGACTCCTCGACCTGGACCGGCCGGTGGCGCTGCTCCTCGTCGCCGTTCTGCACTTCCTGGAGGACGAGGACCGGCCGTACGAGGCCGTCACCGAACTGCTGAGCGCCCTCGCGCCCGGCAGCCTCGTCGTCCTCACCCACGCCTCGTACGAGGGCATCCCGCTCTCCGAGGAGCAGGCGGGCGGCACCGTCGGGGTCTACCGGAACATCCGCAGCCCCCTGGTGATGCGGTCGCGCGGCGAGATCGCCCGCTTCTTCGAGGGCACCGAACTGGTCGAGCCCGGCCTCGTCCCGATGCCCCACTGGCGACCGGACAGCCCGGTCGAGGAGGAGGATCCCTTCGCCTTCTCCGGTTTCGCAGGGGTGGGGCGCAAGGCGTGAAGGTCCCGTCGCAGCCGTTCGGCGCCGTCGCCGAAGCCGACGGCCCGGAGGACAGACTCAGGCGGTTCGTCACCATCTGGAGCCGCGCGATCTTCCCGGTGACCGCCACCTCCCTGACCCGCGCCGAGTTCGAGGGGCACCTGCTGCCGCTGGCCCGCACCCTGTGCGACGCGCTGCACGCCCGGCCCTTCGACACGGCGCCGGCCCAGCGCGCCGGAGCCGCCCTCGTCGCCGCCCACTGCACCGACCCGGACGCCCTCGGCCGCAGCCTCGGCGTCGTCGACTCGTACCTGGTGCTCTACTGCGGTACGAGCACGGGTACGGGCACGGAGCCGGACCTCCCCGCCGAGGAGCTCCGGGCCCGCTGCTCCCGCCTCCAGCACGCCATGGCCACCGGCTACGCGGGGGCCCTGCGCGAGCGGACCCGTGCCGAGCAGGAGGCCATCGCCCGCTCCGCCCTCGCCGCCCGCAGCGCCGCCGAGATCGCCCTGCACGCCACGGAGAGCCGCTTCCGCGCGGTCTTCGACGGGGCGGCCATAGGGATCGGCATCGCCGACCTCGACGGCAACGTCCTGGAGGTCAACGAGACCCTCACCCGCATGTTCGGCGGCATGGAGGGCCAGGTCCGCAGCCGGAACGTCAGCGAGTGGGTCCACCCCGAGGACGGCCCGCACGTCTGGAAGCTGTACGACGAGCTGGTCCGCGGCGACCGGGAGCACTACCGGGTCGAGAAGCCGTACTACCGCGGTGACGGAACGGTTCTGTGGACCAACCTCACCGTCTCCCTCCTCCGGGACGCCGAGGGCAACCCCCAGTACCAGCTGGCCCTCATGGAGGACACCACCGAACGGCGCCTGCTCCATCTGCGGCTGCGGTACGAGGCCACCCACGACGCGCTCACGGGACTGCCCAACCGGACCCTGTTCTTCGAGCGCCTGGAGAAGGCCCTCGCGCCCGGCGACAACGCCCGCTTCGGCCTCTGCTACCTGGACCTCGACGGCTTCAAGGTCATCAACGACAGCCTCGGCCACTCGACCGGCGACCGGCTCCTCGTCGAGGTCGCCGACCGGCTCCAGAGCTGCGTCACCGGCTCCGGCGAGATGGTGGCCCGGCTCGGCGGGGACGAGTTCGTCGCCCTCACCACCGGCGCCGTCGGCGAACGGGACGTCACCGAACTCGCCGACCGCATCCTCACGGCCCTCTCCACCCCGCTCCGCATCGACGGCCGGGAACTGACCGTCCGCGGCAGCCTCGGCGTCGTCGAGGGCCCGTCGGGCGAGCGCACCCCCGCCGAGGTGCTGCGGAGCGCCGACATCACCATGTACCGGGCCAAGTCGGCGGGCGGCAACCGCTTCGAACTCGCCGACCCGGAGGCCGACGCCCGCGCCATCACCCGGCACGGCCTCACCACGGCCCTGCCGACCGCGCTGGAGCGCGGCGAGTTCTTCATCGAGTACCAGCCGCTCGTCCACCTCGACGACGGCAGCGTGCACGGCGCCGAGGCGCTCGTACGGTGGTGCCACCCGCAGCACGGGGTCCTCGGCCCCGACCGCTTCATCCCGCTCGCCGAGGACACCGGCCTCATCGTGCCGCTCGGCCGCTGGGTACTCCAGGAGGCCGTCCGCCAGGCCCGCTTCTGGCAGACCCGGCACGCCGACGGAGGCCCGCTGCGGATCAACGTCAACCTCTCCCCGACCCAGCTTCACCACCCGCGCCTGGTCGCCGACACCGTCGACGTCCTGGAACGGTCGGGACTCGATCCGGGCGCACTCTGCCTTGAGGTGACCGAATCGGCGCTCATCGGCGCCGACGAGGACCTGCTCAAGCCGCTGCGGCAGCTCGCCGAGATGGGCGTGGACATAGCCCTCGACGACTTCGGCACCGGCTACTCGAACCTCGCCAACCTGCGCCGGCTGCCCGTGAGCGTCCTCAAGCTCGACCGCTCCTTCACCCGGGGCATGCAGCAGCACCCGGTGGACCCGGTCGACATCAAGATCGTCGAGGGGATCGTCTCCCTGGCCCACAGCCTGGAACTCGCCGTCACCGTCGAGGGCGTGGAGACCGGTACCCAGGCCCGACAGCTCCGCGACCTCGGCTGCGACACGGCCCAGGGCTGGTACTACGCCCGCCCCGGCGCCCCGGACCGCATCCACTCGCTGCTCCTGGCGGACGCGGTCTGAGGACCGCTCGTACAGAGCCGGCCTCCCCGCGCGAAGCGGGGGGGCCGGGAAGAGAAGCGGGGGAGGAAAGCGGAGAGGCTATTCAAGGAATGGGTAGAAGGAAGCCTCTCCATGGCCTCGCCCCGGAACGACCGTAACACTCAGGCGGGCAGCAGGTCGCGGAGATTTTCCGGGGTGAACACCCGCGAACCGGGGGCGAGGCCCTCCGGCCGCTCCAGACCGATGTACGTGACCGGGACGTCCGGCACCGTCCGGCCGTCCCACCACGTCGTCTCGGACGCCGACTGCTCCATCAGCGCCACCAGATGACGAACCGTCAGATAGGTGCGTGCCATCAGGCCGCGCATCACGACCGCGATCGTCACCCGGTGCCCCTCGACCTCGTTCGCCGAGGGCGCTCCCCTCAGGTACAGGTGCAGCCAGTGCGCGTGCCAGCGGCCCTCGGCGTCCCGCCGGAAGGCGAGCGGCAGCGCCACCCGGCCGGGGCCCCGCAGGTCCGACTTCATCCGCACGGTACGCGGCTCGAAAGGCCGGCCCCGCTGCTCGCCCTCGCGGAGCATGAAGCCGAAGAAGCCCTCCGCCACCTCGTCGAAGCCCTCACCCGAGTAGACGTGCACCTGCGGGACGATGTACGTGCCCCGTACCGCGCCGAGCCGCAGGTCGATGAACTCCGAGGCCCCGTCCGGGGCTTCGGTGATGTCACCCGAGTGCCTGCCCTCGACGTCGGTCAGGGCCGTGTACGACAGCCACGTCACCGTCGCGTAGGCCTCGTCCAGGACCAGCGCCGACAGATCGAGGTCGGTCGTCCGCTGCGCCTGGCGCCAGTACGTGAAGAAGCGCAGCAGTTCCCCCTCGACCGGCGAGACCGATCCGCGCGGTAGCACGCCCAGCCCCGCCGAGGCCGCCCGGCCGCTCAGTGGCAGCGCCACGTCCAGGACGTCGGGGTCGATCAACAGGCGCCCTGAAAGGGGGAGTCGGCGCCGGCTCTCGGCATCGAGGACCGCGATGAGACGCTCCCGGTCGGCGTCATCGAGGGGCGGACGCGTGTCGTCGGCGACCCAGGCCCTGGCCTCCCGGTTCACGAACACGCGGGGCTCCCCGCCGCTCGTGCCGACGCGGTTCTGGACGTGCTCGCGCACCGACAGGACGACCCGGCCCGACACCTCGGGGGCGGCCCGCTCGACGGCCGCGAGGACCGCCTCCCGCTCCTTGCCCCCGCTCGCGCCGCGCAGGAGCCGGTCCAGGGCCCGGAACAGGCGCCCCGGAGCGTGGGAGGCCAGCAGCTCCGCCGCGCCCGCGACCTCGCCCCGGGCGAGCAGCTCCTCCACGCGGCTGTCGAACGACGGCACCTTCCGCTCGCCGCGCGCCACCGCGAACACCCCGGCGGCGTGCGGCCAGTGCGGGTACTCGTGGGGGTGCAGCCGCTCACCGAGGCGCTTCCACGCCTCCCCGTGCGCGGACACGTCCGACAGCTTCGCCGGGGACGCGGCCACGACCGCGTCGAGTCCCGCGAGCAGGGCACGGCGGTGGGGGCGGGAGAGCGCGCGGAACCGGGTGGGCTCGCGCAGGGTGACATCGCCGTCCGCGAGGGCGCAGGCCAGCCGCAGGACGTCGGTCACGGTGTCGAACAGCGGCGTGGCGCCCACCCGCAGCCGGGCGAGGTTGACGACGGCGCGGTTCTCCCGGATCGGGATCTCCTCGGGCTGGGGGCCGTCCGCGCCGTGCTCGGCCAGCTCCGCCAGATCGCGCAGGTGCTCCTCGCCGAGCGGGGTCGTGCTGCCGGCCAGGGCCAGATAGAGCGCGGTGGCCTCGGCGTCCGCGTCCGCGCCGAGGTGCAGCACCGTCAGCCGGTCGCCGGCCGCCGCGATCAACTCGTCGTGGACGGCGAGCATCTCCTCGTACGTGTGCCGGTAGCGGCCGTACGACGGGAGGGTCAGCAGGTCGAGGACGCCGACGCGCAGCTGGTCGACCACGCCGGCGCGGGCGCCGCCGTCGGCGAGCGCCTCGGCCACGCACTCCCGCCAGAAGTCGAGCGTGTCCGGCACGTTGGCCGGGAAGTCCACGAAGTAGACGTTGTGCCGGACGTGGTCGCCGACGAGTTCGCGGACGGTGGCGAGGGTACGGACAGCGGTCCCGACCACGGTCGCCTCGGCGAGCCCCGATAGACGCTCCAGAAGCTCGGCCGAGAGCTTGAACCCGGCCGTCATCAGTGCCGCGTCGAACCGTCGCGCGGCGGAGGCCCCGTCCCCGGCCGGGCCGGTGGGGGAGGGGAGGCGACGGGTGTGCCGGACGACCAGATGTTCGAGCGCGTGGACCATGCGGGCATGCTCGCAGCCGCCGGGTGGCGACCGCACGCGGATTTCGGGCGCGAGGCGGGGGGTGGCGACTGGCTCAGTCGGCATCCACCGTCCGGTCCGGGCCGCCCCGCCGCGAGGCGAGCAGCATCCGCTGGAGTTCCCGCGCCGCCCGCGGGGGAGCCACGTCGCTGCGGTGGGCCAGGGCGATCGTCCGGCGCAGGCCCGGCCGGGCGAGGGCGGTCACCCTCAGGTCCCGGCCCGCGCGTGCCGCCACCATCGCGGGGACGACCGCGAGCCCGAGCCCGGCCCGTACGAAACCGAGCACCGCGTCCAGCTCGCCGCCCTCGACCGTGAACGTCGGCTCGAACCCCTCCGCCCGGCAGGCCGCCACGGTCAGTTCCCGCAGGTCGTAGCCGTGCCGGAACATCACAAGGGGCTGGTCCCTGAGGTCCGTGACCCGCACGGGGCGGCGCGGCGCCGGGGCCGAGGCGGACGAGACGACCACGAGGTCCTCCCGGAGCAGCTCGACCGTCGTCAGGGCCGGCGACGGGGTCGGCAGCGGCAGCACCACGAGCGCCAGGTCGAGCGCCCCGCGTGCCAGCTCCCGTACGAGATCGTGCGAGCCGCCCTCCTCGATCAGGAGTTCGATCCCCGGGTGCAGGTCGTGGAAGGCCCGCAGCACGTCCGGAAGGAGCCCGGTGCACAGGCTCGGGGTCGCGCCGAGCCGCACCCGGCCCCGCTTCAGCTGGGCCAGCTCCTGCACCTCGATCCGCGCCGTCTCGGTGTCGGCGAGGATCCGGCGCGCGAGCGGCAGCAGCGCCTCACCCGCGTCGGTGAGCGTGATGTTGCCCCGGGCACGGCTGAACAGCTCGGCGCCCAACTCCTGCTCCAGGGACTTGATCTGCTGGGAGAGCGAGGGCTGCGAGACGTGGACGCGCTCTGCGGCCCGGGTGAAGTGACGGGTCTCGGCGACGGCCACGAAGTAGAGGAGCTGCTGGAACTGCATGGACCCAGCGTAAGCGAGGGGGATAGGCAGCGCCTATCGAGATCAGCCAGACCATGTCTTGGACCTCTCGGGTCCTCCGGCCCTAGCGTCATGGGCATGGCTCTGGCACCCACGAGGGACCGGACGACGGGCCGCCCGCCGTCCCCCACACCGTCACGCGGATTCCTGTCATCGACCCTCGGCAAGAAGACGGTCATGGCCGTCAGCGGGCTGCTCATGCTCGGCTACCTCGTCGCGCACGTCGCAGGCAACCTCAAGGTCTTCTTCGGCCCCGAGGAGTTCAACGCCTACGGCCACTGGCTGCGGGTCATGGGCGCTCCCGTCCTGCACCACGAGTGGGCCCTCTGGCTCGTCCGGATCGTGCTCCTCACCGCCGTGGTGGCCCACGCCGTCTGCGCGTACCAGCTCAGCCGCCGCGACCTGAAGGCCCGCCCCACCGCGTACGTCCACCGCCGCGGGCGCGCCTCCTACGCCACCCGCACCATGCGCTGGGGCGGGATCATCCTCGCCCTCTTCATCGTCTGGCACGTCCTCGACCTGACCACCGGCACCGTCCACCCCGGCGGCTTCGAGGAGGGCAAGCCGTACCAGAACGTCGTCGACACCTTCTCCACCTGGTACGGCAACGTCATCTACATCGTCGCCATGCTCGCCGTCGGCCTCCACGTCCGCCACGGCTTCTGGAGCGCCGCCCAGACCCTCGGCGTCGGCAGCGCCCGCCGCGAACGCCTCCTCAGGCTCCTTGCGAACGGCCTCGCGCTCGGCCTGACCGTGGGCTTCGTCTCCGTACCCGTAGCCGTCATGACCGGAGTGGTGGGCTGACATGAGCTTCCTCGACTACACGACCGGTGAGCCGGTCGTCGACCACAAGGCCCCCGCGGGACCCGTCGCCGAACGCTGGGACACCCGCCGCTTCCAGGCCAAGCTGGTCAACCCCGCCAACCGCCGCAAGCACCGGATCATCGTCGTCGGCACCGGCCTGGCCGGCGGCTCCGCCGGCGCCACCCTCGCCGAACAGGGCTACCACGTCGTCCAGTTCTGCTTCCAGGACTCCCCGCGCCGCGCCCACTCCATCGCCGCCCAGGGCGGGATCAACGCCGCCAAGAACTACCGCAACGACGGCGACTCCGTCCACCGCCTCTTCTACGACACCGTCAAGGGCGGCGACTTCCGCGCCCGCGAGTCCAACGTCCACCGCCTCGCGCAGATCTCCGTCGAGATCATCGACCAGTGCGTCGCCCAGGGCGTTCCCTTCGCCCGCGAGTACGGCGGCCTCCTCGACACCCGTTCCTTCGGCGGCGTCCAGGTCTCCCGTACGTTCTACGCCCGGGGCCAGACAGGACAGCAGCTCCTCCTCGGCGCCTACCAGGCACTGTCCCGGCAGATCGCCGCCGGAAACGTCGAGATGCACGCCCGTACGGAGATGCTCGACCTGGTCGTCGTCGACGGGCGGGCCCGCGGCATCGTCGCCCGCGACCTGATCACCGGCGAGATCTCCACCCACTACGCGGACGCCGTCGTCCTCGCCAGCGGCGGCTACGGCAACGTCTTCTACCTCTCCACCAACGCGATGAACTCCAACGCCACCGCCGTCTGGCGGGCCCACCGGCGCGGCGCGTACTTCGCCAACCCCTGCTTCACCCAGATCCACCCCACCTGCATCCCGCGCACCGGCGACCACCAGTCCAAGCTCACCCTGATGAGCGAGTCGCTGCGCAACGACGGCCGCATCTGGGTCCCCAGGGCCAAGGGCGACACCCGCCCCGCCGCCGACATCCCCGAGGACGAGCGCGACTACTACCTGGAGCGGATCTACCCCTCCTTCGGCAACCTCGTCCCCCGTGACATCGCCTCCCGCGCCGCGAAGAACGTCTGCGACGAGGGCCGGGGCGTCGGCCCCGGCGGCCAGGGCGTCTACCTCGACTTCGCCGACGCGATCCGCCGCATGGGCCGGACGGCGGTCGAGGAGAAGTACGGCAACCTCTTCGACATGTACGAGCGGATCACCGCGGAGAACCCGTACGAGGTCCCCATGCGGATCTACCCCGCCGTCCACTACACGATGGGCGGACTCTGGGTCGACTACGACCTCCAGACCACCGTCCCCGGCCTCTTCGCCATCGGCGAGGCCAACTTCTCCGACCACGGGGCCAACCGGCTCGGCGCCTCCGCCCTCATGCAGGGCCTCGCCGACGGCTACTTCGTCCTCCCCGCCACCATCAACGACTACCTCGCCCGCCACCCGCACGCCGAACCGGTCACCGACGACCACCCGGCGGTACGGGAAGTGCTCGCCGAGACGGAGGACCGGCTCCATCTCCTCCTCTCCGTGCACGGCGACCGCACCCCCGACTCCTTCCACCGCGAACTCGGCGAACTCATGTGGGAGTACTGCGGGATGGCCCGCACGGACGAGGGCCTCAGAAAGGCCCTGCGACGCATCCCCGAGATCCGCGCGGAGTTCTGGAGCCGCATCAAGGTCCCCGGGACGGGCACGGAGTTCAACCAGTCCCTGGAGAAGGCCAACCGCATCGTCGACTACCTCGAACTCGCCGAGCTGATGTGCCTCGACGCGCTCCACCGGGCCGAGTCGTGCGGCGGCCACTTCCGCGAGGAGCACCGGACCCCGGACGGCGAAGCCGCCCGCCGCGACGAGGAGTTCGCGTACGCGGCGGCCTGGGAGTTCAACGACGGCGCCGCCCCTGTCCTCCACAAGGAGGACCTCACCTTCGAGTACGTCCACCCCACCCAGCGGAGCTACGCATGAGGCTCACCCTGCGCGTCTGGCGCCAGCGCGACGCCGCCGCCCCCGGCGCCATGTCCACCTACGACGTGGACGGCATCTCCGCCGACATGTCGTTCCTCGAGATGCTCGACACCCTCAACGAGGACCTCATCCTGCGCGGCGAGGACCCCGTGGCCTTCGACCACGACTGCCGCGAGGGCATCTGCGGCGCGTGCAGCCTCGTCATCGACGGCGAGGCCCACGGCCCCGAGCGCACCACCACCTGCCAGCTCCACATGCGCTCCTTCCGCGACGGCGACACCATCGACGTCGAGCCCTGGCGCGCCTCCGCCTTCCCCGTCGTCAAGGACCTGGTCGTCGACCGCTCCGCCTTCGACCGGGTCATCCAGGCCGGCGGCTACATCACCGCGCCGACGGGCGCGGCCCCCGAGGCCCACGCCACCCCGGTCCCCAAGGCGGACGCGGACTCCGCCTTCGAGCACGCGGAGTGCATCGGCTGCGGCGCGTGCGTGGCGGCCTGCCCCAACGGCTCGGCGATGCTCTTCACCTCGGCCAAGATCAACCACCTGAACGTGCTGCCCCAGGGCTCTCCCGAGCGCGAGACCAGGGTGCTCGACATGGTCGCCCAGATGGACGCGGAGGGCTTCGGCGGCTGCACCTTGACGGGCGAGTGCGCGACGGCGTGCCCGAAGGGCATCCCGCTGCCGTCGATCGCGGCCATGAACAAGGAGTGGCTGCGGGCGCGGAGGAAGGTGAAGGGGTAGGGGCGGGGCGGTCGGACAGGTCCGGCGTACGGGTCGACGGATGCCGGTGGAGTGCGGGTCGACGGATGCCGGTGGAGTGCGGATCAGGACAGAATTCCCACGTGGGCGCCGCCACACTTCGCACCCCGGTTCGAAAGATTCTCCACGAAAAGATCATCTTCTCCGTAGAATCTTCGCTCCGAGGTGCCGTGGTCCGACCGGACAGTAAGATCAACTCCGTTCAAATCTGCACTTTCCATGGCAAGTTGACCACTTCGCAGCCAACCGTCCGCCGACGATTTCCGCCGCGCCGACGCCTCCGGGTACTGATGACCCCTGCCGGGGGCATATGACCAAACCTCCGGTCGCACAGACCACTTGGGGGTTCCATGTCCAGCATCACCCGCCGCCGGGCTCTCGGCGTCGCGGCAGGCGCCGCGGGCGCCGCCGCCGTCCTCGCCCGGACAGGGCCGGCCGCGGCAGCCGCTCCCCGCGCCGCCGCCCCGGCGGCCGGCCCCGACCCCGCCTCCTTCGACGAGGTCTACCAGGGCCGCCGCATCAAGGGCGGACCCTCGCACGGGGGCGGTCACCACGGGGGACATCAAGGGGGACACCACGGAGGCGGCTACACCGTGACGGTCGACGGCCAGGAACTGCACGTCATGCGGAACGCCGACGGCACCTGGATCAGCGTGATCAACCACTACGAGCCGGTCGCCACGCCCAAGGCGCTGGCCCGCGCGGCCGTCCGCGAACTCCAGGGCGCCCCGCTCGTACCCCTCACCCTCGCCTGACCGACCCAGGAGCGGCACACCGTCATGACCGTACGCAAGAACCAGGCCACCCTCACCGCCGACGAGAAGCGGCGCTTCGTCGACGCCCTCCTGGAGCTCAAGCGCTCCGGGCGGTACGACACCTTCGTCACCACGCACAACGCCTTCATCATGAGCGACACCGACACCGGCGACCGCGTCGGCCACCGGTCGCCGTCGTTCCTGCCCTGGCACCGGCGCTTCCTCATCGAGTTCGAGGAGGCGCTGCGGTCCGTCGACCCGACCGTCACCCTGCCCTACTGGGACTGGACGGCCGACCGCACCTCCCGCTCCTCGCTCTGGGCGCCCGACTTCCTCGGCGGCACCGGGCGCGTCCGCGACGGCCAGGTCACGGACGGCCCGTTCGCCCGGAGCGGCAACCGTTGGACGATCACGGTCCGGGTCGACGGGCGCGACTACCTCCGGCGCGACCTCGGCGCCGCCGGCCGCCGGCTCCCCACCCGCGCGGAGGTCGACTCCGTCCTCGCCATGGAGACGTACGACACCGCCCCCTGGAACAGCTCGTCCGACGGCTTCCGCAACCACCTGGAAGGCTGGCGCGGAGTGAATCTGCACAACCGCGTCCACGTCTGGGTCGGCGGCCAGATGGGCACCGGAGTCTCCCCCAACGACCCCGTGTTCTGGCTGCACCACGCCTTCGTCGACAAGCTGTGGGCCGACTGGCAGGCCCGCCACCCCCGGTCCACGTACCTGCCGGCAGCGGGCACCGCGAACGTCGTCGACCTCGGCGACACGATGCGGCCGTGGAACGACGTGACCCCGGCGGACATGCTGGACCACACCCGCCACTACACGTTCGACACGGCGGCCTGATCCGGCCTGAACTACAAGGCGCCCTCCAGTGACCGGGCCAGATATGGCGCGGTGCGGCTGTCCGCCGCCCGCGCCACCCGGTCCGGGGGCCCTGCCGCCACGATCCGGCCGCCCTCGTCGCCGCCGCCCGGTCCCAGGTCGACGACCCAGTCGGCGGTGGCGACGACGTCCATGTCGTGCTCGACGACGATGACCGAGTGCCCGGCGTCCACGAGGCCGTGGAGCTGGCGCATCAGGACCTCGACATCCGCCGGGTGCAGCCCGGTCGTCGGCTCGTCGAGCACGTACAGGGTGGGGGAGCGGTGCGGCCGCTGGAGTTCGGACGCGAGCTTGATGCGCTGGGCCTCGCCGCCGGACAGCTCGGTGGCCGGCTGCCCGAGCCGCAGGTACCCGAGGCCCACGTCGAGCAGGGTGCGCAGGCTCCGGGCGGCGGCCGGGGTGTCGTCGAAGTAGGCGGCGGCGGACTCGACGGTCAGGTCGAGGACCTCGGCGATGGTGAGTCCTCGCAGCCGCACCTCAAGGGTCTCGGGGTTGTAGCGGGCGCCGTGGCAGTCGGGGCAGGGCGCGTACGTACTGGGCAGGAAGAGCAGTTCCACCGACACGAAACCCTCGCCCTGGCAGGTCTCGCAGCGGCCGCCCGCCACGTTGAAGGAGAAGCGCCCCGCCTTGTAGCCGCGCGCCCGCGCCTCCTCGGTCTCCGCGAACAGCTTGCGCACGACGTCGAAGAGACCCGTGTACGTGGCGAGGTTGGAGCGCGGAGTCCGGCCGATCGGACGCTGATCGACCGTCACGAGCCGGTCCACACCGGAGAGTTCCTCGGTCAGCGTACCGACGAGGGTGGACTTCCCGGAGCCGGAGACGCCGGTGACGGCGGTCAGGACGCCGACGGGGAAGGCCGCGTCGACCGCCCGCAGGTTGTGCCGGGTGACCGGCCCCGTCCGCAGCCATCCGGCCGGCTCCCGCACCTCCCGGGCGGGTGCGGGCGCCCGGTCGAAGAGGAAACGCCGGGTCGCGGACGCCCCGACGTCCGCGAGCCCGTCCGGCGGGCCGCTGTGCAGCACCCGTCCGCCGTGGACCCCGGCGTGCGGACCGACGTCCACCAGCCAGTCGGCGTGCCGGATGACATCGAGGTGGTGCTCGACGACGAAGACGGAGTTCCCGGCGGCCTTGAGCCGGTCGAGGACCACGAGCAGGGCCTCGGTGTCGGCCGGGTGCAGTCCCGCCGACGGCTCGTCGAGGACGTACACGACACCGAAGAGCCCCGAACGTAGCTGGGTGGCGAGGCGCAGTCGCTGGAGCTCGCCGTTGGAGAGGGTGGGGGTGGCACGGTCCAGACTGAGGTAACCCAGGCCGAGTTCGGTCACCGTCGCGATCCGGGCGACGAGGTCCTCGGTCAGCACGCGCGCGGTCGCCGTACCCTCCGTGGCGCCCGCCGTCGCCGTTTCCGCGAGGAGCCCGGACAGGGTCGTCAGCGGCAGCGAGGCGAGATCGGCGATGGTCCGGCCGGCGAAGGTCACCGCGAGCGCCTCGGGCCGCAGTCGGCCACCGCCGCAGACCGGGCAGGGGGAGCTGGTGAGGAAGCGTTCCGCCTTGGTGCGCAGGGTCGGGCTCTTCGAGTCGGAGAAGGTCCGCATCACATAGCGCCGGGCGCTCATGTAGGTGCCCTGGTAGGGGCGCTGGATGCGGTCGGCGTCCCGTACCGGATGGACGGTGACGACCGGCTGCTCGTCCGTGAAGAGGATCCACTCCCGGTCCTTCGCGTCGAGTGCGCGCCACGGCCGGTCGACGTCGTACCCGAGGGTGTCGAGGACGTCCCGCAGGTTCTTGCCCTGCCAGGCACCCGGCCAGGCGGCGATGGCACCCTGACGGATCGACAGATTCGGGTCGGGCACGAGGAGTTCCTCGCTCGTGTCATGCACCCGGCCGAGGCCCTGGCACGAAGGGCAGGCGCCGGCAGCCGTGTTGGGGGAGAAGGCGTCGGAGTCGAGCCGCTCCGCGCCCTCCGGGTAGCGGCCCGCCCGGGAGAACAGCATGCGCAGGGAGTTGGAGAGGGTGGTCACCGTACCGACGGAAGAGCGGGCGTTCGGCGAGGACCTGCGCTGTTCGAGGGAGACGGCCGGAGGCAGCCCGGTGATCTCGCCGACCGCCGGCGCCCCCACCTGGTGGATCAGTCGCCGCGCGTACGGGGCCACCGACTCGAAGTAGCGCCGCTGGGCCTCCGCGTAGATCGTTCCGAAGGCGAGGGAGGACTTGCCGGAGCCGGAGACACCGGTGAAGACGACGAGCGCGTCACGGGGGATGTCGACGTCGACCCCGGCGAGATTGTGCTCGCGGGCGCCGCGCACACGGACGTACGGATCGTGGAGGGTCTCCTGCATGGGGCGATTTTATCCAATGAGGCGGGTTTGCCCTGATCGGGGGGCCAGGGCGTTCTGTGGTCGGGATGCCCGGGGCGTGAGCCCGCCCGGCGCGTGGCCGCCCTGCCGTCAAGCCGCCCTCGGCGTCAGGCCCACGGCGTGGGCCAGTCTCCGGTACGACTCGCTCAGTGCCGCCCGGTCGTAGGTGCTCGTCGTGACGAGGACCTCTTGTGCCCCGGTCTCCCTCACGGCCTGCCCCAGCGCCTCCGCCACCTGCTCCTCCGTGCCGTGCACATGGCCGCGCAGCCCCGACTCGTAGAAGCCGCGCCGCTTCTCCGTCATCGCCAGCCCCTCGACCCGCTCCGGTGGGACGAGCGGCGGGAAGACCCCCTGGGTGCGGGAGTACGCGAGGGACCAGGCCTCCGGGACCAGCAGCCGCCGGGCCTCCGCCTCCGTCGCGGCCACCGCGACCGTACCGGCGACGATCACGTACGGCTCGCCCGCCCACGGGGAGGGGCGGAAACCGGAACGGTACGTGTCGACGGCGGCGAGCAGCCGGTCGCGCCCCCGCAGGTCGCCGATGACCAGCGGCAGACCCGCCGCCGCGGCGATCGCCGCGCCCTCGCCGGTCGCCAGGACGAAGGGCGGCACCCGCAGGCCCTCCGCGGGCCGGGCGTGCACCTGCGGATGCGCGGTCTGCTCGCCGGTGAACCAGCCGAGGAGTTCCGCCAGCTGCTCCCCGAAACGGTCGGCGTCGTCCTTGTCCCGCCCGAGGGCCCGGCGGATGCCGTCGGTGAAGCCGACCGAGCGGCCGACGCCCATGTCGATCCGGCCGGGGAAGAGGGACTCCAGGACGCCGAACTGCTCGGCCACGACGAGGGGCTGGTGGTTGGGGAGCATCACCCCGCCCGTGCCGACGCGGATGCCGGAGGTGGCGGCGGCCACGGCGGCGGCGAGGACCGTCGGCGCGGAGCCGGCGACCCCGGGCACGCTGTGGTGCTCCGACACCCAGAAGCGGTGGTAGCCGAGGGCCTCGACCTCCCGCGCGAGGCGCACGGTGTCGCGCAGCGCCTGGGGGACGTCCTCGCCCTCCCGGGTGCGGGAGCGGTCGAGGACGGAGATGCGGATGCCGTCGGGAAAGGTGTTCACAAGGGGTTCAACGCCGCCGGCGGGGAGGGATTCCCGAAGCGGGACGTCCAGAGCGCGAGCGCCACGGGACCGCCCCGCGCGGGCGTCGGGACCGCACCGCGCGTGCGTCACGGGACCGCACCGCGCGTGCGCCGCGGACCGCACTGCGCGGGCGCGCCGGGACCGCACCGCGCGTGCGCCACGCGGCCGCCGGGGCGCCTCCTCCCCCGCGGCTCCTAGGCTGGGCCCGTGACAGCCGACCACCGGCCCCTGGCCGTCTTCGACCTCGACAACACGCTCGCCGCGACCGCCCACCGCCAGCACTTCCTGGAGCGGCGACCCAAGGACTGGGACGCCTTCTTCGCTGCGGCGCCCGACGATCCGCCGCTCGACGCGGGCATCGCGCTGTGCCGCGAGGCGGCGGAGGAGTGCGACATCGTCTACCTGACCGGGCGACCGGAGCGCTGCCGCCGGGACACCCTGGACTGGCTGGCCGCGCACGCGCTCCCGGAAGGGCCGCTGCACATGCGCCGTCACCGCGACTTCCGACCCGCCCGGGTGACCAAGGTGGAGATCCTGCGCCGGCTCGGCGCCGACCGTCCGATCAGGATGCTCGTCGACGACGACCCGCTGGTCTGCGACGCGGCGGAGACGGCCGGGTTCCGTGTCGTACGGGCCCTGTGGGCGACCCCGTCGCAGGAGCTGAGGGACGCTCAGGAGAAGGAGGGCCGGACCTGATCGGAGGCGTAACGCCGGCCCGGCCCCTCAAGCCTCGCGCTCAGGCCTCGTCCTCCAGGCGGAATCCGACCTTCAGTCCGACCTGGTAGTGCTCGATCGAGCCGTCGACGATATGGCCGCGGACCTGTGTCACCTCGAACCAGTCGAGGCCCCTCAGCGTCTGGGAGGCGCGGTTGATGCCGTTGCGAATGGCCTCGTCGACGCCCTCGGTGGACGTGCCGACGATCTCGGTGACGCGGTACGTGTGGTTCGACATGGGGGCCGGACTCCTCTCGCTGCGTTCCCTCCACCGTGCCCCAGGCCGCGACGCCGCGCGACACGGCGGGGGCCGGGCGGCCGACGGATCCGTCGACGCGAGGTGACCGACCGGTACTTACCGACGGTAAGGGAACAGATGGGTCGACGGAGGTGCGGAACGGGATGGTCAAGGACTTGACCATCCCGTTGGTCCAGACCAGAATCCAGGCCACATACCCGCGCGAACAACCCGTTCGGTCCCCCCATGCCGGGTCAGCCCCCATGCCGCACGACCCTGTGCTGAACCGCAGAAGGTGACCCACGTGAAGAACCGCCCTCTCGCCTGCCCCCTGGCAGCCGCCACCGCGCTCGTCCTCGCCGGCTGCGGGATGCTGCCGGGCAGCGGCGGCCGGACGCAGACCGTCGACATCTGGCTCATGCGGGACAGCGTCAGCGAAGACTTCCTCACCCGCTTCACCGAGGCGTACGAGGAGGAGCACGACGGCGTCGAACTCGAGGTCACCATCCAGGAGTGGACCGGCATCGGGAAGAAGGTCACCGAGGCGATCCAGGGCGGGGGCGGCCCCGACGTCATCGAGGTCGGCAACACCCAGGTCGCCCAGTACGCCGACACCGAGAAGCTGTTCGACCTCACCCTGGAGTCCGTCCGCGACCTCGGCAGCGAGGACTGGCTGCCCGGCCTCGCCGAGCCCGGCAGGATCGGCGGATCCCAGTACGGCGTTCCCTGGTACGCGGCGAACCGCATCGTCATCTACAACAAGAGCCTCTTCCGGGAGGCCGGGATCGGCGAGCCGCCGGCCGACCGCGCCGCATGGCTCGCCGCCACCGAGAAGCTCGACCGCGGCCGCTCCCAGGGCATCTACCTCGCCGGCCAGGACTGGTACACCCTCGCCGGCTTCATCTGGGAAGAAGGAGGTGAACTCGCCGTCGACAAGGGCGGCGAGTGGACCGGAGCCCTCGGCAGCCCCGAGGCCCAGCGCGGAATGGCCTTCTACAAGGAGCTCCAGTCCCTCGGCGAGGGCCCCAAGAACGCCGACGAGCAGAACCCGCCGCAGGCCGAGGTCTTCGCCCGGGGCGACGTGGCCCAGGTCATCGCCACGCCCAGCGCCGTCGCCGCGATCCTCAAGGCCAACCCGGAGCTCGAAGGCAAGCTGGGCTACTTCCCGATACCGGGCAAGAAGGCCGGTCAGCCCTGCGCCGTCTTCACCGGCGGCTCCGACCTCATCATCCCGGAGAACGCCCCCGAGCGAGGCGCCGCCATCGACGTCGTCAAGGCGCTGGCCGGCGAGAAGTGGCAGACCGAACTCGCCCGGACCATGGGCTACGTGCCCAACAAGAAGGGACTCGCCTCCGTCGTCGCCGGCCAGGAGGCCACCTCCGTCATGGCCGAGGGCGCCGCGCGCGGCCGTGCCACCCCCAACTCCCCGCAGTGGGCGAACGTCGAGGCCGACAACCCCATCAAGCCGTACATGACGGCCGTCCTCCAGGGCGAGGACCCGGCGCAGGCGGCGAAGCGGGCTTCGGCCGCGATCACGGACACCCTCGCCGAATAGCATTCAGCGGGTCCACACCCGCGGTCCCCCGGACGGTCACGTCGAATCCAGCCGGTCACGGAAGAAGTAAGGAGCCGGGCCACCGCTCACGGCCCGGCTCCGCCCCTTCCCCTTCCGTACGCCGGAGGAGCCCGACATGGCCGCACCGACCCCCGCGCTCGCCGTCCCCACCCAGCCGCAGCCCGACGCCCGGCTCCAGGTCCCCACCCAGCCGCAGGGCCCCGGCCGACTTCAGGCAGCCGCCCAGCCGCAGATCCCCGCCGAGCAGCCGGCCCTCCCCGCCGAGGAGCCCACGCCCGGATACGTCGTCGAGATCGCCACGCGCCAGGAGGACGTGCGCGCCGCCCAGCGGCTGCGCCACCAGGTGTTCGCCGGCGAACTGGGCGCCCAGCTCGACGGCCCCGAGCCCGGCCTCGACAGCGACGCCTTCGACGCGTACTGCGACCACCTCCTCGTACGCGAGGAGAGCACCGGCGAGATCGTCGGCACCTACCGCATCCTGCCGCCCGACCGGGCCGCCGTCGCCGGACGCCTCTACTCCGAGAGCGAGTTCGACCTCACCCGGCTCGCCCCCGTCCGGCACGACCTGGTGGAGGTCGGCCGCTCCTGCGTCCACCCCGCCCACCGCAACGGCGCCGTCATCGCCCTCATCTGGGCCGGCCTCGCCCGCTACATGACCCGCACCGGCCACAACTGGCTCGCCGGCTGCTGCTCCCTCCCGCTCGCGGACGGCGGCGCCCTCGCCGCCGCCACCTGGGACACCGTCAAGGCCAAGCACCTCGCCCCCGAGGAGTACTGGGTCACCCCGCACAAGCTCTGGAGCCCCGACGGCATCACCCGCCCCGAGGGCCGCACCGAGCTGCCCCCGCTGCTCCGCGGCTACATCCGGCTCGGTGCCTGGGTGTGCGGCGCCCCCGCGCACGACCCCGACTTCGGCGTCGCCGACCTCTACGTCCTGCTCTCCCTGCGCCGGACCAACCCGCGCTACCTCAACCACTTCCTCTCGCTCGCCCCGGCACGGTGAACGGGACCACGGCCCTCTCGCCGTGGCTCCCCACGGCGCCCTGCACCCCGGGCCGCTGCGCCGCCCACCCGGAGACCTTCCACCGGACCGGGGCGGCCGCCGCCGGGGCCGTCCGGGCCTCGGTCCGGCTGGCCGCCGGCCTCGTCACCGTCCTCCTCGGTCTCCTGCTCGCCCCCGCCACCGGTCTCCTCCCCGCCGCCCACCGGCTCGCCCTGGTCCGGTACTGGCTGCGGGCGGTGGTCCGCGCCTTCGGCGTACGCGTCCGGTACGAGGGAGCGCCCGCCGCCACCGGCCCGCTCCTCGTCGTCGCCAACCACGTCTCCTGGCTCGACATCCCGCTGATCGCCGCCGTACTCCCCGGCCGCATGGTCGCCAAGGCGGAGGTGCGCCGCTGGCCCGTCCTCGGCACGCTGGCCGCGCTCGGCGGCACCCTCTTCATCGACCGGGACGGCCTCAGGGCCCTGCCCACCACCGTCCGCGCCATGACCGCGGTGCTCGCGGCCGGCGGCCGGGTGATCGTCTTCCCCGAGGGCTCCACCTGGTGCGGGCGGGCCGGCGGACGCTTCCGGCCGGCCGCGTTCCAGGCCGCCCTGGACGCCGGGTGCGCTGTGCAGCCGGTACGGATCGACTACCGGCCCACGGACGCCGCCGCGTACGTCGGGGACGACGTGCTCGGGGCCTCCCTGTGGCGGGTCGTCACGACCCGCCACCTCACCGCCGTCGTCCGGGTACCGGAACCCCTCCCGGCCCTCCGGCACCCGGACCGCCGCGCCCTGGCGGCCGCAGCCGAGCAGGCCGTCACCCAGCGGGCCGTCACCCAGCTACCCGGCACGCCGTGCGCCGTCGCTCAGCAACCCGCCACTCATCAGCAGGTCCCTCATCAGCCGGTCCCTCAGCAGCCCGTCCCTCAGCGGGCCGCGGCTCAGCAGCCCGTCGCTCAGCGCGCCGTAGCCAACGACAGCGCGAACCTGCCCTCGCTGTCGGTCCACCAGCGCTCCAGGTCGAGGCCCTCCTCCGCCAGCTCGGCGCGTACACCCGCCTGACGGAACTTCGCGGACACCTCCGTCCGCATCTCCTCGCCCGCCGCGAAGGGCACCACGAGGTCCAGTTCGGGGATCTTCACGGTGAGCGCGCGGCGGGCCCGCAGCCGCATCTCGATCCACTCCCGCTCGCCGTCCCAGACCGCCACGTGGTCGAAGGCGTCCGGGTCGAAGTCCGCGCCCAGCTCACGGTCGATCACCGAGAGGACGTTCTTGTTGAACGCGGCCGTCACTCCCGCCGAGTCGTCGTACGCGGCCACGAGTGTCGCCTCGTCCTTCACCAGGTCCGTGCCGAGGAGCAGCGCGTCGCCCGGCGTGAGCATCGCCCGCACCGAGCGCAGGAACGTCCGCCGCTCGCTCGGCAGCAGGTTGCCGATGGTGCCGCCGAGGAAGGCCACCAGACGCGGCCCCGGCGACCCGGGCAGCGCGAGACCCCGGGTGAAGTCCGCGACCAGCGCGTGCACCTTCAGCTCCGGCCGCTCGGCCAGCAACGACTCGGCCGCCCCGGTCAGCGCCGACTCGCTCACGTCCACGGGCACGTAGTCGTCGAGGCCGGGCAGCAGCGCGTCGATCAGGAACCGTGTCTTCTCGGAGGAACCGGAACCCAGCTCCACCAGGGTCCTGGCCCCGGTCGCGGCGGCGATCTCCGGTGCCCGCTCCTTCAGGATCTCCCGCTCGGCCCGTGTCGGGTAGTACTCGGGCAGCCGGGTGATCTCCTCGAAGAGCTCACTGCCCCTGGCGTCGTAGAACCACTTCGGCGGCAGCTCCTTGGCGGATCGGGTCAGGCCGTGGAGGACGTCGGTCCGCAGATCGGCGCCGGCGGCGTCGGGGGCGAGGGTACGGGTCAGCTGGAACGGGCTCACGCGGACGGCTCCTTGAGCGGGGTGAGGGTGACATCGGCGCGGGTGGCGGTCACGAGCGTGTGCTCGGGAACCTCCCGCCAGCGGGGATCGTCGTCGTACGGTTCGGAGGCCACGACCACCCGGTCGGGACCCTTCAGGTACCAGAGGCCGTTCCCCCAGGTGGTCGCGGCGATCTGGACACCATCGGTGACCAGCAGGTTCAGCCGGGATCCCGGGGCCGCGGCGGCGGCCTCCCGGACCGTGTCCGCCAAGGCGGGACCCGGCGCGTCACCGGCCCGCAGCCGGTGCAGTACGAGCGCCCAGAGCAGCGCCGAGTCGGTGCGCGCCTCGACCCGGAGCAGCTCACCGGCCGACAGCGAACCGGCCAGCCCCACAAGGGAGTCCGGCCAGCCCGCGACGGCGCCGTTGTGGCTGAACAGCCAGGGCCCGGCGGCGAACGGCGCCGCCGCGGCCTCCCCGTCCGCGCCCGGCAGCGTCGCCCCCCTGACCGCCCCGAGCAGCGCCCCCGAGCGCACCACCCGGGCGAGGTCCGCGAACGACAGGTCGCCCCAGATGGGGGCCGCCCGCCGGTACCGGGCGGGCACCGGATCCCCCTCGGCGTACCAGCCCACCCCGAAGCCGTCGGCGTTGACCACACCGCTGCTCTGGGTACGGGGCTCCCACGACTGGCGCAGCAGGGCGTGCTCCGGCTCGACGAGCAGCTCGCCGAGCGCCACCGGCGCTCCCAGGTAGGCGACATGACGGCACATCAGTCCAGCTCCGCGCTGCGAGCCGTACGGAAGCCGGAGAAGATCTGGCGCCGCACCGGCAGGTCCCAGTTGCGGAAGGTGCCCCGGCAGGCGACCGGGTCCACGGCGAACGAACCGCCGCGCAGCACCTTGTGCTCCGGCCCGAAGAACACCTCCGAGTACTCCTTGTACGGGAAGGCCGTGAAGCCCGGGTACGGCAGGAAGTCGCTCGCCGTCCACTCCCACACGTCACCGATCAGCTGCCGTACGCCGAGCGGCGAGGCGCCCTCCGGGTAGCTGCCCGCCGCCGCAGGCCGCAGATGCCGCTGCCCGAGGTTGGCGTGCTCGGGGCCCGGGTCCGCGTCCCCCCACGGGTAGCGGCGCGAACGCCCGGAGACCGGATCCCACCGGGCCGCCTTCTCCCATTCGGCCTCGGTCGGCAGCCGCCGCCCCGCCCAGCGCGCGTAGGCGTCCGCCTCGTACCAGCTCACGTGCAGGACGGGCTCCTCCTCCGGCACCGGCTCCGTCACCCCGAACCGGCGGCGCAGCCACTGCCCGCCGTCCTGGCGCCAGAACAGCGGTGCCACGATGCCGTGCTCCCGGATCTGCGCCCAGCCCTCGGCCCGCCACCAGCGCGCGTCCGTGTACCCGCCGTCGGCCATGAACGCCAGATAGGCGCCGATGGTGACGGGTGTCGTGTCGATGTGGAAGGCGGGCACGGACCGGGGGTGCGCCGGACGCTCGTTGTCCAGGGCCCACGGCTCGTCCGACGTACCCATGGTGAACGGGCCTCCGGGTACGAGGACTTCGGGCGGCAGCGGGCCGGCCGTCCGGACCGGCGGCGGGGGAGCGGTCAGGGCGGCAGGGCCCTTCCGCAGCTGATGGGTGATCAGCATCGTCTCGTCGTGCTGCTGTTCGTGCTGGGCGACCATCCCGAAGGCGAACGCGGCGTCGAGCAGCGGCCGCCCCTCGAACGGAGTGCGCTCAAGGACGTCGAGGACCCGGAGCCGTACGTCCGCCGCGTAGGCGCGGGCCTCGCCCGGCGAGAGCAGCGGCAGCGAAGGACGGGTGGCACGCGGATGCTCGAAGGCGTCGTACAGCGAGTCGATCTCGGGCCGCAGCGCCTCCCGGCCCGCCACCGCCCGCCACAGCCACTGCTCCTCCTGGTTGCCGATGTGCGCCAGGTCCCAGACCAGCGGAGACATCAACGGCGAGTGCTGGGCGGTGAGGTCGCCGTCCCCGACGCAGGAGGTGAGCAGCGCCGTGCGCTCCCGCGCGGCCGTGAGGGCGTCGACCGCCCGCCGGCGCAGGGCCTCCGGATCGAGCCCCGTCCCCGTTCCCGTACCCGTGACCGTCATGGCGCCACCACCTCGAAGTCGTCGGCCGGGCAGCTCCCGGGGATCACGTACCGCTCGTGGAAGGCGGCGACCTGCCGCCGCAACTCCTCGCTCGCCCCGATCCGGGGCAGCGCCTCAAGGGCGGCCGAGAACACCGCGCGGGCGGCGGCGTGCAGCTCGGGATCGGCGAGACCGTCGCGGGCGGCGGCCAACCAGAGCGGATTGCGCGGGGCGGGACCGGCACCGGCCCGCTCCGCGAGCGGCTTCACCGCCCGGTAGACGCTCTCCGCCGCCTCCGGGTCGTCGAACACCGCCGTCGTCACCGCCACCGGCACCATCCAGCCGTCCCGTCCCGGCTGCGCGTCCACCATCCGCAGCTCCAGATGACCGCGCGGCCGCACCGGCGGGAAGAGCGTCGTCATGTGATAGCGCAGGTCGTCGGCGTCGGCCGGCCGCGGCAGGCCCGTACGCAGCCAGTCACGGAAGGTCAGCCCCTCCGGCACCGCCCACGGCCCCTCGTCGGCCCGTACGCACATCACCGGCGTGTCCAGGACGTGCGCGGCCCACTCCGCGCGGGGCTCCCCGTCCGGCGGGGGCGCGAGCGCCCGCAGCGGGTCGAGGTCCGTCCACAGCGCCTGCCGCGTCGAGCGCCATCCGGTGCGACGGCCGCCGTGCAGCGGCGAGTTGGCGAACGCGCCGACGAGCACCGCGCCCACGAGATGCGCGAGCTGCCATCTCCGGTGGTAGCCCAGCGGGCCCGGCTCCTCGACGCCGGCGTCCAGACAGATCTGCACCGAGGCCGATTCGCACATCATCGCCCGCCCGGCCGGACCCGTCCGGTCGAGGACGGCCTCCATGGCGTCGTACCGCGGCTCGTGGAGCACCCGGCCGCGCGGCGCGTGCCAGGGGTCCACCCCGTAGCCGCTGAGGGTCAGACCGAGCGGTCCGAGGGCCGACCGCACCGCGCGCAGGTCCGCGGCGAGGGAGTCGAGACATTCCATGAGCGATCCGGCCGGGCGCGAGCTGAGCTCCAGCTGCCCGCCGGGTTCGAAGGTGAGCGACGACACCAGCGGCATTGACCGCAGGCTGTCGATCGCCGCCGCGAGTCTCGGCGGCCGTACGGGAAGCCGGGGGTCACGCAGCTCGTGCACGAGCCATTCCAGCTCCACCCCCACCGTGCGGGGCGGGCCGGTCTTGAAGCAGATACATCGCAGCAGGTCCTCCGCCTCACGCTCGGTGAGAGGGGGCCCACCGCGCGGTATGCCGCTCGACGACATCCGTACACCTCCTGGTCATCGGGACCGGGCATCGGGGCCGGTCCCGGAGAGCCGCTGTCTCGTGCTGTCTCCTCGCTGTCTCCACCTAAAGCCACCGCCGAGCGGCGTGCAAGAGCGCCCCCGACCCGGCGGACCCCGCCCGTCCGAAACCGCCTGCCCCCACGGCGTGCCGGGAGACGCTCCTCCGATCCGGGAAATCCCGTTGTGCCGAACGGGGCGAAACGATCAAGCTGGACGGCATGAGTGCACGACTGCGCGCGATCGCGCGGCACACCGAGGAGATCGTGGCCGCCGGTCGGTACCAGGCTCCCGACGGCCGGACCGTCTCTCTCACCGACGACCTGACCGCCGCCCTGGCCGGGACCCGCCTCCACGGCCCCGGACCCGTCGCGGTCACCCCCGACACCGACCGCACCCCGGTCATCGACGTCACCGGCGAGAGCAGCCTGGTGGCCGCCCGCAGGATGACCGGCGCCGACGCGGCCCGCCCCGTCGCCGTCCTGAACTTCGCCTCCGCCCGGAACCCCGGCGGCGGCTACCTCAACGGCGCCCAGGCCCAGGAGGAGGCGCTCTGCCGCTCCTCCGCCCTCCACGCCACACTGCTGCGCGCCCCCGCCTACTACGCCCACCACCGAGAAGAACGGGACGCCTTCTACACCGACCGGGTCATCCACTCGCCCCGGGTGCCGGTCTTCCGCGACGACCGCGGGACCCTCCTCGCCGAACCCTTCACCGTCGGCTTCCTCACCTCGCCCGCCCCCAACGCGGGCGTCGTCCGCCGCCGCACCCCCGAACTCGCCCACCGCCTGCCCGCCTCCCTCGCGTCCCGCGCCGAGCGTGTCCTGGAGACGGCGGCCGCCGCGGGCTACCGGCGGCTCGTGCTCGGCGCCTGGGGCTGCGGGGTCTTCCAGAACGACCCGGAGCAGGTCGCCGGCGCGTTCAAGGCGCTCCTCACCGGCGACGGGCGCTTCGCCGGCCACTTCGAGGAGGCCGTCTTCGCCGTACTGGACCGGGCGTCGGGCACGCCGACGCTCGCCGCTTTCGCCCGCGTCCTGGGCCGCCCGCTCTGACATGCGGCCCTCCTGCCCCCGTGCCACGCTGAGGGGATACGGACCGCAGTCCGAGACCCGTCACGGGAGGCACGATCGTGGGCAAGAAACAGACCCGTACGAACCGGGGAGCCCGTACCGGCGGCCATGAACACCGTACCGACGCGGCCACCAAGGAGAAGTCCGCGACGGCCCCCACGAGAGAGCCGTCGATGCCCCTCGTCGAGCACGCGTCGCACCGCAAGGAACGCAAGTTCGGCCACAACTGAGGCCGCCCGAGCGCACGACCGGGGCCCGGCGCCGTCGTGACGGCACCGGGCCCGGCCCATGGACGCAGGTGGCGCGACTACTCCTCGTCGGAGGAGACCGTGATCTCCACGCTCTCCTCCGACGCGCGCGGTGACGGCACCGCCCCCAACCGCTCCTGGGCGCCCGGGTTCATCGTGGTGAGCAGCTGCCGGGCCAGACCGAGCCCGGTACCGCCCATGGTCAACGCCTTGGCGAACACGTCCGCCATCCCGTCGGCGCCGTTGAGCAGCACCATCTGGTCGACGTTCCCGAACGCCGACGCGCCCGCGGAGACGATCTCCGGCCACTTCTCGGCCAACTGCTGGGCGACCACGGCCTCCTGGTTCTCCGCGAGCGCCGCCGCACGCGCCTTGATGGCCTCGGCCTCCGCCAGCCCCTTCGCCCGCGTCGCCTCGGCGACCGCGAGCCCCTTGGCGTGCTGCGCCGCCGCCTCGGCCTCACCCGTGAGCCGGGTCGCCGTGGCCTTGGCCGCGCTCGCCAGCTCCGTCTCCTTCGCGTCGGCCTCGGCGGCCGAGATCCGGGCGTCACGCTCGGCCGCGGCCAGCGTCCGGGTCTCGTACGCCATCGCGTCGGCGGGCTTGCGGACCTCCGCCTGGAGCTGCTGCTCCTTGCGGTGCCCCTCCAGCTCGGCGACCCGGGTCTCCTGGACGACGACCTCCTGGCGGGAGGCCGCCTCGGCCAGCGGCCCTGCCTGCCGGGCCTTCGCGGACGCCTGGTCCCGCTCGGCCTGGTAACCCGCCTGGAGGATCTCGCTGTCGCGGGTCGCCTCCGACATGCGCGCCGCGGCCTGCTGCTCGGCCTCGGTCGCCCGCCGATTCGCCTCGGCCTGCGCGATCCGCGCGTCCCGCTGGACGGCGGCCGCGTGCGGGGCGGCCAGGTTCTTGATGTACCCGGTCGGGTCCTCGATCTCGTGGATCTGCAGCGAGTCGACGATCAGACCGAGCTTCTCCATCTCCGTGCCACAGGCCGAACGGGCCTGCCCGGTCAGCTTCTCCCGGTCACGGATCATGTCCTCCACGGTCAACCCGCCGACGATGGCGCGGAGATGACCGGCGAAGACGATGTGCACCCGCTCCGACATCAGCTTCTGCTGATCGAGGAAGCGGCGTGCGGCGTTGGCGATCGACACGAAGTCGTCACCGACCTTGAAGATCACCACACCGCGGACCTTGAGCGGAATGCCCTGGTGGGTGACGCATTCGACGGACAGCTGTGTCTCGTTGAGGTCGAGCGAGAGCTTGCGCACCGCCTGCACTCCGGGCATGACGAGCGTGCCGCGGCCGGTGACGATACGGAACCCCATACCCGCGCCGAGGCCCTCGTTCTTGTGGTTGGAACCGGAGATGATCAGCGCCTCGTTGGGTTCCGCGACGCGCCACATCATTTTGAACACACCGATGAGAACGGCGAAGGCGCCGACGACGACGCCCGCCAGAATGCCGATGCCCATGGACTGGGTCCCCCTTCACCGGAGCCGACACGGACCCGGTGGAGGGAGTGTGCGCCTGTGACGGGCGCCACTCAACGGTTTGGTCAACTGTCGTACGCGGCTGTGACATAGACGGTGCGCGGAGGGAGATGTTCCATGACCATCACGACCGTTCCGACATCGATCCGCTCCTTCGGGGCCGCCGGATGGGCGAGGAAGTGCTCGGCACCGCCCCGGATCCGGACGATCACCTCACCGACGAGACCGGGCCCGATCGTGCCGGTCACCCGGCCGAGCAGTCCCACCATCGAGGAGTCCATCGACGCGTCGTCCATGCCTGAACGGTACGTCAGATCCCGTCGCCCGGCGCGGACATGAACCCGTCGAACCCGTCCCGGTGGATGGTGTGCCCCGGCTTCGCCACCGTATGGACGGTTCTCCGCGGACGCCGGCGGGGTCAGCGCACGCTGCGGATGGGGCGCACGGCGAGCGCGCCGAGTACCGACAGTACGGCCGCGATCAGGAACAGCGCCGTGTACCCGCCACTGAGGGAGACGGCGAGCGAGGCCACGAAGGGGGCGACGATCTGCGGGCCCGCGTTGGCGACGTTGAGGACACCCATGTCGCGGGCCGCGTCCTCGGCCTTCGGCAGGACCATGGTCACCAGGGCGGTGTCGACGGCCATGTAGCAGCCGAAGCCGAGCCCGTTGACGACGGAGAACACCAGCATCGCCGTCCAACTCGTCGAGACGGCCGGGATGAGCAGGGCCACCGCGGCGAGCGCGGCGGAGGCGCCCACGAAGAGCTTGCGGCGGTCGTACCGGTCCGAGAGCCACCCGCCGAGCACGGTGGAGACCACCATCGCGACCGCGTTGAGCGGCATGAGGACCGCCACGGCCTCCTCGGCGCCGAGCTCGGCGGGCAGGTCGGTGTGGTCCTTGAGGATGTACAGCTGGAATCCGGCCACCGCGAAGTAGCCGAGGACGAGGAGGGCGCGGCCGATGAACGCCCAGCGGAAGTCGTGGTCCCTGAGGGCGCTGCCGAAGGCCGCCAGTTGCTCCCTCACCGGCAGCGGGGCCTTGGCCGGCATCCGCTGCTCGCGGGCGCAGGTCGTGAAGAGCACGGCGGTGGCCGCGACGACCGCGCCGAAGACGAGGTAGCCGGTGCGGTAGTCCTCGGAGAAGGCCGCGCCGACGAGGGCGCCGATCGTCGAGCCGAAGGGGAGCCCGAGGCCGACGGCCGCCGAGGCCCTGCCCCGGGCGGCCAGGGGCACCCGGTCGGGCACCACGGAGGTCAGGGCGGCCTGGTAGACGTTCATGACGGCCTGGCCGAGGCACCAGGCGATGGTGACGAGCAGGATCGTGTCCACGCTGCCGAGCAGCAGCATCACCGGCAGGGCGAGGAGTCCGCCGGCGAGGATCCACGGGTTGCGGCGGCCCGAGCGGTCGGAGAGAGCGCCCGCGACGGGGTTGAAGACGGTGGCGAAGATCGCGGATATGCCGGAGACGAGGCCGAAGTTGGCCACCTTGTCGGCGGGGTCGATGTCCTCGATCTGGAGCGCGAGGAGCATGCCGGGGACGCCGACGTACAGGGCGTACATCGCGGTGTTCCCGGCGAGGAGCAGCGGGAGCAGTCCGCGCGTGGGCCGGGCCGCCGAGGGCGATCCGGTGGGGCGGGTACCGGAGGCGTCGGTGCTGGAGGCGCCGGCGCCGGACGAGCCGGTGCCGGAAGGGTCGGCGTCGGACGCGTCGGTGCCGGGGGAGGAAAGGGCCACGGTGCCCTCCTGGGGAGATCGCCCCACGGAGGGGCGAGAAGCGGATCGAGCGGTAGGGTTACACGTGTCAGCGATGCGTGTGAGCACTGTGTAGCACTCGATTCCGGCCATCCGCCAGACCTTGCGCCGGATCGTTCTGGAAAGATGCCGGAGCGATGAGCCAGCCAACCGAACACTCCTCCGGACGCCCCGCCGGGCGCGCGGTCCCGACCAGCGCCGATGTCGCCCGCCTCGCGGGCGTCTCCCGGGCCACCGTCTCGTACGTCCTGAACAACACCTCGGCCGTCCGCATCAGCGAGCCCACCCGCCGACGGGTGCGGGAGGCGGCCGAGGAGCTGGGGTACGTCCCGCACGCCGCCGCCCGCAGTCTGCGCGCCGGCCACAGCCGGATGGTGCTGCTGCCGACCTCCCACGTTCCCGTGGGGCCGCTGTACAGCCAGTTCTTCAACGACTTCCAGTGGGCGCTGCGGCGCCTCGACTACACCGTCGTCCAGTACGGCAGCGTCGGCCTGGAGGCCGAGGAGGCCGCCCGCGCCTGGGCCGAACTCCGGCCGGTGGCCGTCGTCTCGCTCGGCGAGATCCAGCTCACCGGCCAGGGCGTCGAGATCCTGAAACGCTCCGGCGCGCGGGCGGTCATCACCCTCGGCACCGAGGGCGTCGAGGGCACCCACGCCCTCGTCATGGACCAGGGGCGCGTCGGTGAGGTCGCCACCGCCCACCTGATGGAGACCGGCCGCCGCAGGATCGGCGTGGTGATGCCCGAGGAGCCGGGACTCGCGATGTTCGCCGGCCCCCGCCTCGAAGGCGCCCGGCGCGCCGTCGCGGGCACGGACGCCTCCGTCGTACCCCTGCGGCTGCGGTACGAGGAGGAGTCGGCGGACGCGCTCGCCGCGCGCTGGCGCGAGCTGGGCCTCGACGGCGTCTTCGCCTACAACGACGAGTACGCGATGCTCCTGATGCGGGCGCTCCAGGACGCGGGCGTCGCCGTACCCTCCGACACCGCCGTCATCGGCGCGGACGACCTGCTCCTCGGCCGGCTCCTCCGGCCCCGGCTCAGCACCGTGCAGATCGACATGGTGCTGGGGCGCGAGCTGGCCGAGCTGGTCGACCGGGCCGTACGCGAACCGGCGGCCCCGCCCCTCAGCCGGGCCCTGCTGGCCTCGCGGGTCGTCCGGCGGGAGTCCAGCTGAACGCTTAGCGTCGGTTCATGAGCAACGTTCCGAAGCGATTCGAGATCCTCCTTGTACCCGCGCACGTCGAGGACCGGGGCGGCGCCTCGGTGACGGACAGCGCCATCCGCTCGGCCGTCGTCGAGGCGACCGGACGGCGCGGCGAGTCGGGCTATCCGATCTACGAAGGGCACGGCGTCATGGCCGACATCGACCCCGAGACGCGGACGGTCGAGGCGCTGCTCGTCGACGGGCGCGAACTCGACTACGGCCTGACGGCGCTCGTACGCCCCCCGGCCCGCGACTGACCCGCGAGAGGGGGGTACGGGAGACTCCTCCCGTACCCCCCTCGTGAGGGTCTACATTCCCTTCGGCGTCCTCGTGAGGGTCTACTCCCCCCTTGGCACCCTCGTGAGGGGGCCTACTTCCCCTTGGCGTCCTCGACGGACTTGCGGACCTCGTCCATGTCCAGCTTGCGCGCCTGCCCGATGACGTCCTCGAGGGCGGCCTCCGGCAGGGCGCCCGGCTGCGCGAACACGGCCACGTTGTCGCGCACGATCATCAGCGTCGGGATCGAACGGATCTCGAACGCGGCGGCCAGCTCCTGCTGCGCCTCGGTGTCCACCTTCGCGAAGACCAGGTCCTGGTGGCGCTCCGAGGCCGCCTCGAAGACCGGGCCGAACTGACGGCAGGGACCGCACCACGAAGCCCAGAAGTCGATCAGGACGAATTCGTTGCCACTGACGATCTCGTCGAAGTTGTCCTTGGTGAGCTCTACGGTGCTCATGCTTTCCTGCCTCTCGGGGGTCTCCTGGCGGTGTCCTCACGGTCCCCTGGGGACTCGCCCGGCACAACGGCGTATCGAGCCGCGCTATTCCGGCCCGCTGCGCCAGACTGGGACCCATGACGCGAACGGTGGAAGACGAACTCGAGTACGACGTGGTGGTCCTCGGCGCGGGCCCGGTGGGGGAGAACGTCGTCGACCGGGTGCGGGCCGCCGGCCTCAGCGCCGCGATCGTCGAGAGCGAGCTGATCGGCGGCGAGTGCTCGTACTGGGCCTGCATGCCCAGCAAGGCCCTCCTCCGCCCCGCCATCGCCCGCTCCGACGCCCGGAAGGTCGCCGGACTGCGCGAGTCGGTCTACGGCCCGCTGGACGCGCTCGACGTCCTCGCCCACCGGGACGAGGTCGTCGGCCACTGGAAGGACGACGGCCAGGTGGGCTGGCTCGACTCCATCGGCGTACGGGTCTTCCGGGGCCACGGCCGACTCCTCGGCCCGCGCCGGGTCGGGGTCACCGGGCCCGAGGGCGAGCGGCACGTACTCGCCGCCCGGCACGCGGTCGCCGTCTGCACCGGCAGCCGCGCCGTCCTCCCCGAACTGCCCGGCCTGCCCGGCGCCAGGCCCTGGACCAGCCGTGAGGCGACCAGCGCCGACCGGGTGCCCGAGCGCCTCGCCGTCGTCGGCGGGGGAGTGGTGGGCGTGGAGATGGCCACCGCCTGGCAGGCCCTCGGCGCGAAGGTCACGATGCTCGTACGGGGCGGAGGCCTGCTGCCTCGGATGGAACCCTTCGTCGGCGAGCACGTCGCCGCGGCCCTCGCCTCGCGCGGCGCGGACATCCGTACCGGCGCCGCGGTCAGCGCGGTCGTACGGGACGGGGGTACGGGACCGGTCACCGTGGTCCTGGAGGGCGGTGACCACGTCGAGGCCGACGAGGTCCTCTTCGCGACCGGCCGGGCCCCGCGCACCGAGGACATCGGCCTGGAGGCGGTCGGCCTCAAGCCGGGTTCATGGCTCGACGTCGACGACAGCCTCAAGGTCACCGGCAGCGACTGGCTCTACGCCGTCGGGGACGTCAACCACCGGGCGCTCCTGACCCACCAGGGCAAGTACCAGGCCCGGATCGCCGGTGCCGCGATCGCCGCCCGCGCACGGGGCACCGAGCCGCTGGACGAAGGGAGTTGGGGTGCGCACGCCGCCACCGCCGACCACGCCGCCGTACCGCAGGTGGTGTTCAGCGACCCCGAGGCGGCCGCCGTCGGCCTCAGCCTGGCCGAGGCCGAACAGGCCGGGTACCGGGTCCGGGCCGTGGACCTGGACATGGGGCAGGTGGCCGGAGCCGGGCTCTACGCCCAGGGGTACCGCGGGCACGCCCGGATGGTCGTCGACCTCGACCGGGAGGTCGTCCTCGGGGTCTCCTTCGTCGGCCCCGGCATCGGGGAGCTGATCCACTCGGCGACCGTCGCGGTCGTCGGCGAGGTCCCGATCGCCCGCCTGTGGCACGCCGTCCCCTCGTACCCGACGCTGAGCGAGGCGTGGCTGCGCCTCCTTGAGGCCTACCGGGGCTGACGTACCGTCATATCGCTTGCGCGGAAGGGCTGTTGAGGGCGCCCTTGGGGGCGTACGGGGGGACGAGTGCCCGTACGGCCGAGCGTGCCACCTCAAGGGCGGGCCGCGGATCGCGGCCGGACTCCTGGCCCAGGACGACACGGGTGCTCAACCCGTCGAGCAGGGCCAGGAGTTCGGAGGCGCGGCCGCCCGCGTCGAGCGGGGCGAACCGGCGTCGCGCGACGCCGGCCGCGAACAGCGCCTCCAGGTCCTCCTGCCAGCCCCGGTCGAGTTCCTCCTGGGCCTCGCGCAGCGCGCCGTTGCCGGGGGTGCGGGCCCAGAGCTCGATCCACAGGGTCCAGCGCGGGTCGCGCGGGCCGAGTGGCAGGTAGAGCCGGAGGAACTGGTCGAGCTTGCGCTCGGCGGTGGTCCGCCGGGCCAGCAGCGCGCGGCGCTCCTCGGCGAGCGCCGCCTCGCTCCACCGCAGGGCGGCGAGCAGCAGCAGGTCCTTGCTGCCGAAGTAGTACAGGATGTGGCCGCCGCTCGTGCCGAGCCGCTCCGCGAGCGCCGACATCGTGAGGGAGGCGAGGCCGTCCTCGGCGATCGCCGCCATGGCCTCCTCCAGCATCCGTTCCTGGGTGACGTGCCCGTCCCGCCGTCGTGCCGCCCCTGCCACCGCCGCTGTCCCCGTCCTGTTCGCTCCGCCATCACTCGACAGGTCGACCTTAATCGCAACCTCCGAAGGTCTTGACGTGGCCTGAACCCATCGCACATCTTGAATGCCGTTCTAAGACTTAGAACGGCATTCAAGACAGGAGTGCGGTGTGCTCGGACATGAGACGGCACCTGGGACCACGGGAGCCGCGGGAACCACAGGCGGCCGGGACGAGGTGTTCCGGGTCGAGGAGCACGGGATCGACCCCATACCCGACGCCGAGCGGCACGGAAGCGCCAAGGACGTGTTCTGGCTCTGGTTCGGCTCGAACCTCACCTTCACCTACGTCATCAACGGCGCCCTCGCCGTCGCCTTCGGGCTCTCCTTCTGGCAGGCCACCGCCGTCGTCGTCATCAGCGGCCTCTCCTTCCTCGCCATCGGCGCGGCGGGACTCGGCGGCGTGCGCACCGGCACCGCCACCCTCGTCCTCTCCCGGGCCGCCTTCGGCCGACGCGGCAACTGGCCCGCCGGGCTGCTGAACTGGATCGTCAGCATCGGCTACACCATCGTCAACACCGTGGTCGGCACCCTCGCCCTCGAAGCGTTCTTCGCCGACCTCGGCTGGAACGGCGGCCACGCCTCCCGTGCCCTCGCCCTCGCCGTCACCCTCGCCCTGACCTTCGCCGTCGCCCTCTGGGGCCACGCGACCGTCCAGTTCGCCGAACGCTGGATGGCCTACGTCCTCGCCGCCGGCTTCGCCGCCCTGCTCGTCCTCGTCCTGCCCGGCGCCGACACCTCCGCCCCCGCCGCCGCGCCCGGCGCCGCCGGCTGGAGCCTCGCCTTCGTCGTCATGCTCGCGGGCCCCTTCTCGTACCTCCCGATGCCCGCCGACTACACCCGCTACCTGCCCCGTACCACCTCCCTCAAGGCCGTGACCTGGAGCGGAGCCCTCGGAGGCTTCGTCTCCTCCGTCGCCCTCGGCGTCGCGGGAGTGGCCGCCGCGACCCAGACCGACATGACCGACGCCGTCGCGGGCACCGAGAGCCTGCTCCCCGGCTGGTTCCAGCCGCTCTTCCTCGCCCTGGTCCTCGGCGGCTCCGTCACCAACTCGATCATCACGCTCTACTCGTCGAGCCTGAACCTCCAGGTGCTCGGCATCCCCTGGAGCCGGGCCCGCGCCATCGTCATCAGCGCCGCCGTGACCGCCGCGGGCTCCCTCGGCGCCCTCTTCCTCACCGACTTCACCACCTCGCTCCTCTCCTTCCTCTCCCTCCTGATCATCGTCTTCGCCCCCTGGGGCGGGGTCTTCCTCGCCGACATGGTGCTCCGCCGCTGCACGTACGACGCCGCCGCACTGCACGCGCGCACCGGCGGGGCCTACGGGTACCGCTCCGGCTGGCACCCGGCGGGCCTGACGGCGCTCCTTGCCGGCCTTCTCTTCTCGGCACTCACCTGCGACTCCGCACTGTGGACCGGCCCACTCGTCGCCCCCCTGGGCGGCGCGGACCTGACGCTGCTCGGCGCGGTGGTCTCGGCGCTGGTGTACGTGCTCCTCGCGCGGGGCCGGGTCAGGCCGGTGGGTGCCTGAGCCCTCTACTCCGCCCCCGGATGCTGCCCGCGCCCCATCCCCCTCACCCTCGTACGTACATCACGGAGCCACCCCGCATGAACAGCGCAACCCCCGCCGCCGCCCCTGCCCCTACTGCCTCCGCTCCTGCTCCCGCTCCCGCCGAGTTGGTCCTCATCGGAGCCCGGATCCACACCGTCGATCCCGCGCTCCCCGAGGCGCAGGCGCTCGCCGTCCGGGCCGGGCGCATCGTCTGGATCGGCTCCGACGCCGGTGCCGGGGCCTGGACGGCCCCCGGCACCCAGGTCCTGGACGCCGGCGGACGGCTCGTCCTCCCCGGCTTCGTCGACGCCCACAACCACGTCCGCCTCGGCTCCGACGACGCCTGCGTCCAGCTCGCCGGCGCGCGCGACCTCGACGAGATCCACGCCCGGATCCGAGCCTGGCGCAGCGCGCACCCGGACGCCGAGTGGATCGAGGCCGAGGCCTTCGACTACTCCGCCGTCCCAGGGGGCCGCATGCCCAGCGCGGCCGACCTCGACCCGGCCACCGGTGACACCCCCGCCCTCGTCCTCAGCTACGACGTCCACACCGCCTGGCTCAACACCGCCGCCCTCAAGCGCCTCGGCGTCGACCGCGACCACACCGACCTCCTCTTCGGCCGGGCGGTCACCGACCCGGCGACCGGCGAACCGACCGGATTCGTCCAGGACTTCGCCATCAAGGGCCTCTCCCGCGACGGCCATCGGGCCCTGCGCGAACTCGGCGTCCCCTGGGCGTCGCAGGACCGGCAGTACGGCCGTCTCGCCAAGAGCCTCGACGACGCCATCGGTTTCGGCATCACCACCGTCGTCGAACCCCAGAACTCCCTCGACGACCTCGCCCTCTTCGACCGCGCCCGGGCCGAGGGCCGCCTGCGCTCCCGGATCGTCGCCGCGCTCTTCCACCCGCGCGGTACGACCGACGCGGACCTGGACGCGTTCGAGGCGGCGGCCGGCGAGTACGCCGACGACCGGCTGAGGGTCGGCCCGCTCAAGCTGTACATCGACGACGTCGTGGAACCCCGTACCGCCGCTCTCCTGGAACCGTACGCGGGCTGCTCCCACCATCGCGGTGACACCTTCTACCCGCCCGAGGAGTTCGCCGAACTGTTCACGCGCCTCGACGCGCGGGGCTTCCAGTGCTTCGTCCACGCCACCGGCGACCGGGGCATCCGAACCGTCCTCGACGCCGTCGAGCGGGCCCGTGCCGCGAACGGACCGCGCGACGCACGCCACCAGATCGTGCACGTCGAGTGCCTCGACCCGGCCGACACCCCGCGCTTCGCCGCGCTGGGCGTCGTGGCGTGCATGCAGCCGAGGCACGCGGCCCCGGACATCGCGGGCCCCGGCCAGGACTGGGCCGAGAACGTCGGCCCCGACCGCTGGCACAAGGCCTGGCCCCTGCGCAGCCTGCACGCGGCCGGCGCGGTCCTGGCCCTCTCCAGCGACTGGAATGTCGCTGAGATGGACCCGATGGTCGGCATCCACGCTGCCGTGACCCGCCGCCCGCCCGGCGGAGGCGAGGCCTGGACGGCGGGCGAGACGATCGATGTCGCCACGGCCGTCGAGGGCTACACGATGGGCTCGGCGTACGCCAACTTCCTGGAGCACGAACGGGGTTCGCTGACGGTCGGCAAGCTGGCGGACTTCGTCGTCCTCTCCCGCGACATCCTCCGCATCGCCCCCGAGGAGATCCCGGGGACGGTGGCGGAGACGGTCGTGGTGGGCGGGGAGGTGGTGGTGGAGCGCTGAGCGGGGCGCTGAACCCGGGGCGGCGGGACCGCCCCGGGGCTGTTCCGGGTCCGCCGCAGGCCCGCCCCGGTCCACCGCAGGCGGCGCCGGATCAGAGCCGGTCGAGGATCTTCCGCAGGGCGGTGACTTCGGCGGACTGGGTCCGTACGACGTCATCGGCGAGTGACTTGGCCGTGACGTTGCGGCCGTTCTTCTGCTCGTCCTTCGCCATGGCGACGGCGCCGTCGTGATGGGCGATCATCAGCTCGGCGAACGTGCGGTCGAAGTCCCTGCCCTTGGCGGCGGCCAGGTCCTTCATGTCCTGGTCGGACATCATCCCGGCCATGCCGTGTCCGCCACCGGAGGCGCCGTGACCGGCCGACTCGGGCTTGCCCCAGCCCTTCAGCCAGGCCTTCATCTTCTGGATCTCCGGGTCCTGGGCCTGTTCGATCGCGGTGACCAGCTTCTTGACCTCCGGGTCCTCGGCCCGGCCCTCGGCGAGCTTCGCCATCTCCAGGGCCTGCTCGTGGTGGGGGATCATCATCTGCGCGAACATGACGTCCGCGTCGTTGAAGGCGCCGGGGGCGGCGGCGGTGGCCGTGGCGGTGGGGGAGCCGGAGGCAGAGACGGACGTACCGCTGGGGTCCGAGCCGCAGGCGGAGAGCAGGAGCCCGGCTGCGACGGCGGCGCCGACGACGGACGTGCGGGTGGCGCGACGGGTGAAGGCATGCATGAGCGTGGTACCTCGTGTGATGTTCGTACGTACGGAAAGGGGCAGGCCGAAGGCATCCACGGGCAGCACGAAGCGCCCGCGGCGGCGGTACGGCCTAGATCCGCAGGACGGACAGTTGGGCGAGGTCGGGAGGCCGGGGCGGCGGCGCGTGCGGCCCCAGCGCGGGCGCCAGCCGGGCGAGGAGGAGGGCGAGCCAGTGGGGACGGCGCCCGAGTGCGGCCCGTACGAGCCCCGCGAGCAACAAGCCGGCGAGGACGGCGACGCACAGGGTGGTCATGTCGGTCCCGGTGCCGGGTTCGTGCGGGGAGCCGGAACTCGCGTCACTGGGAGCGTTATGGGCGTCGTGCGCGGAGGTGGTGAAGGCGGCGGCGCTCGTCTCCCCACCGAGGCCCCCGCTCCCGCTCCCGCCGGAACCCTCGGGATGGCCGACGGAGTGCATCAGGAACACACCGAGCGCGAGCACGACGACGAGCAGAAGGTGCGCGAGGGCGCCTTCCGCTCGTCTGCCGTGTTCTGCTCGATGGGTACGCAAAGCCATGACCTCCTGGCGGACCAATATACCGCCCAGGGGTATCAGCTCCGCGTCAGGACGGCAGCGTCAGGGGAGGCCGCGTCAGGACGGCGGTTCCGGGACGGCGGTCTCAGGGCGCAGGCGTCTCGCCGGCCATGGCGGCGGCCATCCGCAGATGCGGCGCGGCCTCGTCCGCGCGTCCGAGGCGTTCCAGCGTGCGGCCGAGCATCAGCCGGGCGTAGTGCTCGACGGGGTCGCGCTCCAGGACGGCCCGCAGTTCGGTCTCGGCCCGGGAGAGCTGGGCGGAGTGGTAGTAGGACCGGGCGAGGAGGAGCCGCTGGGCCGTCTGCTCCGGGTGCTCGGCGACCAGGCCGCGCAGGATGCGGACGGCGGTTCCGTACTCCTTCGCGTCGAAGAAGAACCGCGCGCGGTCCCAGCGCTCCCCGGCCGTTCCGAACTCGTAGTACGTGTCGCTCACTTGCTCTCCCCTTCCGGAGCCCTGGATCTGCCACCCTGTGGGGTGGCCGACCAGGTCAACAAGACAAGATGGTTGAACATTCCACTACAATCGGCCTCGTCTCCCCGGGAGGCGCCACGCACCCCGGAACCCGGACAGGAATAGGTTGAGCGACATGAGCAATCTTGATCGTCAGGCCACGCTGACCGTGTGCGGCGGCCGCGGCTTCGTCGTCGCCGAGCCGGTACGGGAACTCCTCAGTCCCCGGCGCGTCCGGCTCGGAGAGTCGACCGAGGTTCGTCGCCTGCTCCCCAACCTGGGCCGGCGGATGGTCGGAGCCTGGGCCTTCGTCGACCACTACGGCCCCGACGACATCGCCGGCGAACCGGGGATGCAGGTCCCGCCGCATCCGCACATGGGGCTCCAGACCGTCAGCTGGCTCCATGAGGGCGAGGTCCTGCACCGGGACTCCACCGGCAGTCTCCAGACCATCCGGCCGCGCGAACTGGGCCTGATGACCTCGGGACGGGCCATCTCCCACTCGGAGGAGAGCCCCAGGGAGCACGCCCGCCTTCTGCACGGGGCCCAGCTCTGGGTCGCCCTCCCCGACGCCCACCGTCACGTGGAGCCGCACTTCCAACACCACGCCGACCTGCCCCGGGTCACGGCCCCGGGCCTCACGGCCACGGTGATCCTCGGCGCACTCGACGGGGCCGCCTCGCCGGGCACCACGTACACCCCGCTCGTCGGTGCCGACCTCGCCCTCACGGCCGGCACGGAGACGAGCCTTCCCCTGAACCCCGACTTCGAGTACGCGGTCCTGGCGATGTCCGGCGAGGCCCACGTCGACGGCGTCCCGGTCCTCCCCGGCTCGATGCTCTACCTCGGCTGCGGCCGCACCGAACTCCCCCTCCGCGCGGCCTCGGACGCCGGCCTGATGCTCCTCGGCGGCGAACCGTTCGAGGAGGAGATCGTCATGTGGTGGAACTTCGTGGGCCGCACGGACGAGGAGATCCGCGAGGCGAGAGAGGCCTGGATGACGACCGGCCGCTTCGGCGACGTCAAGGGCTACGACGGCGACCGCCTGGACGCCCCGGAGGTCCCGGCGACCCAGCTGAAGGCGCGGGGGAGGGTGCGCTGACCTGGGGTTTTCTCCTCATGGTCGATCCCGAAGGAGGCTTGCTCGGCCACGCCTCCGGCTTTCGGCGTGCCACCGGGAGGGATGGTTCCGCACCCCACCAGCAGCCAGGAAGAGGGCGCTCGCCGGCTCGAAGGCGTACCCGGCGTCGGTTTCGAGGTCCTTGACCAGTACCGACCGCGAGGTCGGTGTGGCTCCGTCAGCTACCAGGCGCATGCCGAGAGGGTCCCACGCGGCCTGAGATCACCTCCGTTCAGCGGCTGACCAACGCCCCAGACGTTGAAGACCGAGCTAGCCCCCACACCCCCTACCAGGGCCGCGCCCGCGACACCCCCCGCCGCGCACGGCCCCCTACCCATGCCGGCCCCCGGGCATGGGAACGGCGCGACGGGGCACGCGTTTGCCAGAGGGTGACACGAAGGAGTTGTTCGTACGTGACTGAGAACGCATGGAATTACCGGCCGTCCTTCAACTACGCCGTCGGCACGGACCTCACCGGCTACAAGGTGGAGGCGGTCGACGGGAGCATCGGCAAGGTCGATAAGCACTCCGAAGAGGTCGACGACGCCTACATCGTGGTCGACACCGGTGTATGGATCTTCGGCAAGGAGGTCCTCCTGCCCGCGAACACGGTCTCCCGCATCGACGCGGAGGACAAGAGGATCCACCTGGACCTCAGCCGGGCACAGATCGAGAACGCCCCCGAGTTCCACCGCGAGAAGCACCTCGACGAGATCGCGTACCGCGACCAGGTGGCTGCGTACTACGGACACACCGGCGGGGCCGGCCCGCTGTAGGACAAGCCCCACCCCTCCCCACCGGCAAGCCCGCCCCCGCCGCCCACAGGCAGGCACCGCGCGCACCCGCCCGGACCCCCGCTCCCCCGGTACGGCACCGGGGGAGCGGCCCACGCCAGGACACGCAACCCGCCCTCCGGGACCCGCCCGGGCCGCCGTCAGCTTCCGTCCGTCAGACTCCGGTCGATGACACCGATGAGCCGTGCCCCCGCCCGGTCGGTCCCGCGCGACCCCCGCCTCGCCCCCGCCGAGGCCCTCTCCAGCCGCAGCCGCGCCGTACGCCCGCGCAGCGTCAGCGTCATCAACTGGTTGCCGAACCACGGCCCCCCGGTGCGCTCCCACCTGACCGCCGGCCTCGCGACCCGCCCGTGGCGGGCGAGGAGATGCCCGATCCCCTTCGCGAACCGGCTCCAGCCGAACCGGAACCCGACCCGCATGACCGCGGGCACCGAGTTGTGCAGCGGTGAACAGGTGAACTGGAAGACACGGGAACGCGGCTGCCCCCCGGCAGACCAGACGGGCTCCGCCACATACCCGTGGTGCACGTCCCCCGACAGCACGCACACCGTCGCCGGCGCCGTCCCGGCCCTCCCCACCTCCGCGACCGTCTCCGTCAGCCTCTCGAACGACGACGTGAACGCCGCCCAGTGCTCCAGATCCGCCCGCCGGCGCAGCCACTCACCGAAGCGCGCCCACCGCGGGCCGCGCTCGCCCCGGCACAGCGCCGCGTGCCACCCCTCCGCGAAATGGACCATCGGGGGCAGCAGCCACGGCAGCGAGGTCCCCACCAGCAGGTGGTCGACACGACCGGGGTCGTCGAACGCCTGCGTCCGCAGCCACGCCGCCTCCTCGGCGTCCAGCATCGCCCGGTCGTGCTCCTCCAGCACCCGCGCGGCCCGGGTGTCGACCATCAGCAGCCGGGTGCGGCCGAAGTCCCTGCGATAGCTCCAGCGCACCGTCGCCGGGTCGGCGTCGGCGCGTTCGGCGTACGCGCGCAGCACCTCCGTGCCGTCGTCGGCCGCCCGCACCGCCGCGTACAGCTCGTCCTCGGCGAGCTCGGCGGGGGAGAGGTTGCCCAGGTGCTGGTAGACCCAGTACGACATCAGCCCACCGGTGATCCGCTCGTGCCACCAGGGCGTCGCCCGCATGTCGGCCACCCAGGCGGCGCTGGTGTTCCAGTCGTCGATGACGTCGTGGTCGTCGAAGATCATGCAGCTGGGCACGGTCGACAGCAGCCAGCGCAGTTCGGGATCGCCCCAGGACTCGTCATAGAGGTGGGTGTACTCCTCGTAGTCGGCGACCTGGTCCGGCGGGGCGGCGGAACCGGTACCGGCGGCCCGCCGGTGCCGGGCGATCCACGCACGGGTGCCGGCCGACGTCTCGTCCGCGTACACCTGGTCACCGAGGAGGAGGAGAACGTCCGGACGCCCGTCCTCCGGGTCGGCGGCGAGCCGCGCGGAGAGGGTGTCCAGGACGTCGGGACCCACCGGATCGGGCTCGCCCACGGCAGGCGCCGCCCACCGGCACGAACCGAAGGCGACCACCGCGCCCGTCGCCGGGACGGGCGGGGTGCGGATGGTGCTGGGTGGCTGGGGCGAGCCGGCGAGGGGCCACACCCGCTCGCCGTCCAGGAGCACCTCGTACTCCGTGACCGACCCGGGGACGAGCCCGGTCACCACCACCAGCGCGTAGTGGTGACCGGCGACGAGGAACGTCGGAGTCGAACCCCCCGCGCCCCCGGGGCACCGGACCTCCGCCGTGCACGCCCGGTCGGCCTCGACCCACACCGTCGCGCTCGTGCCCGACTCCCAGTCCACGTGTCGCAGGAGCGGGCCCAGCCTCAGACCGGCCATCACGAGTCCCCTTCCAGCACTCCGCACGGTACGGAACGGCCGCTGTGCACAGTATTGAACGACGACGGAAACGGCGACCCAGCGCCCACCCGCCCTCTCCCGGACCGGGCCCCCAGCGCACAGGGACCGCCACGACCCGAGCGGCCCGCGCTCCGGCGTCACCCGGCCGGCCCCGCCGGCACGGTCGCCCGCCGAGGACGAGCGAGTCGTCCGCGGCGCCGGGGACACGCCGTGCTCAGATGGGCGGCGCAGCGAACGGCACAGGAAAGGTTGCGGAGATGTCCGAGGACACCATGAGGGCGATGGCGTACGAGACCTACGGCGGGATCGAGGTGCTCCGCGAGACCCGGCTGCCGCTGCCGAAGGTCGCTCCCGGGGAGGTCCTCGTCAAGGTCCGGTGCGCCGCGGTCAACCCGGTCGACTGGAAGATCATGGCGGGCGGGCTCGACAGCCTGATGGACGTCGTCCACCCGGCGGTCCCCGGCTGGGACGTCAGCGGCACCGTCGAGAAGCTCGGCATCGACGTGCCCGAGTTCGCGGTCGGCGACGCGGTGATGGCCTACGCCCGCAAGGACTACGTGCACGGCGGCACCTTCGCGGAGTTCGTCAGCGTGCCCGTACGCGCCCTCGCCGCCAAACCCGCCTCGTTGAACTGGGCGCAGGCCGCCGGACTGCCGCTGGCCGGCCTGACCGCCCATCAGCTCCTCACGCGCCTGGGCACGACCGCCGACGACACCGTCCTCGTGCACGGCGCGGCCGGCGGCGTCGGCTCCTTCGGCGTCCAGCTCGCCCGCGCGCTGGGCGCGCGGGTCATCGGCACCGCCTCCCCGCGCAACCACGACCGGCTGCGCGGCTTCGGCTGCGAGCCCGTGACGTACGGGGAGGCGCTGGCCGAACGCGTCCGCGAACTGGCTCCGGACGGGGTCACCGTCGTCGCCGACTTCGTGGGCGGTGTCTTGGAAACCACCCTGGCCGTCCTGGCCGACGGCGGGCGGCACGCCTCGGTCGCCGACCACAGGGTGCTCGGCGCGGGCGGCCAGTGGATGTGGGTCAGGCCGTCCGGCGAGGATCTCGCGGCTCTGGGCCGACTCTCCGACGAGGGCCGACTCACGGTCGATGTCGCTGCGACCTTCCCGCTCGGCGAACTCGGAGCGGCCTTCGCCCTCAGCCAGGAGGGCCACACCGCGGGGAAGATCGTCATCGAGATCTGAAGCCGACCCCGCCTGAAGCCGGCCCCCCCACGCCCGACCTCAGCCTCCCGGGCTGTGGGCACGCTGCCCACCGGCATGGGACGTGCTCGCAGTCCACCGACCGCTTCGGCGAGGTCAAGGGCTACGACGGGGGCCGCCTGGCCGCTCCCGAAGTCCCCGCGGTCCATCTGAAGGCCCGGGGCCGCCCGCGCTGACCTCCGCTGTGCTCTGCGGAGGATGTCGTTCCGCGACTGTTCAGGGGCGAGCCGCGCCGGGGTGGGATCCGGACAACCCCCGCGCGCGCCGGTCGGCACCGCACGTCGTCGGCCTGCGTTCCCGTGACGGGCACGGACCGGATCCGGCCGAGACGCTGCGCCGTGCGCCCTCCGTGCGCCCGGTGACCCGTTCTTCCCGGGGCGTCAAGGGCAGAGGGGTGGGGGTGACTGCTCGCGTCGTGCACCCCTGGCACGACGCAGGACCGAAGGGCTGGGAATGATACGAGTGACGGTGGTCTACGAGGCACAGCTCTTGCGCACCGCGCTCGAGGAACTGCTGCGGTCGAGCGAAATCCATGTGGCCTCCTCGCTGCCTCGGTGGTCCGACGGCCCGGCCGCCGGGCGGGCGGAGACGGATGTGTACGTCGTCGACGCCGAGTGTCTGCCACCCTCCGTCCTACCCGCGACCGCCTGCTTACCCTCGTCCGGAGCCGACACGGCGGGCCGCTCGGCGCTCTTGGCCCTCGTCCCGGGGCACCGGCCGGGGGTGCTGAGGCGGGCGCACGCGGCAGGAGCGGCCGGCTTCGTCGACAAGGACAGCCCCAAGTGTCGACTGGTGGAGGCGGTACACCGTCTGGCCAGAGGGGAGCGCTTCATCGACGAAACGCTGGCGCTCGGGTTCCTGCAGGCCGCGGAAATGCCCTTGACCCGGCGCGAGCTGAGTGTCCTGTCGCTGGCCGCCAACGGAGCGCCGATCTCCGAGATCGCCGCGACACTGTTCCTGTCCAAGGGCACCGTCCGCAACTACATGGCGAGCGTCATACGCAAGGTCGGCGCCCGCAACCGTGTGGACGCCATCCGGATCGCCCAGGGCGCCGGGTGGGCCTGAACCGCGGCCGCGTGAGGTCGCCGCGGCCGGGATGACTCACCGCTCGGTCTCGCCCCAGTGCCCCATGAGGTCGCGGTAGAGAGCGGAACGCTCCAGCAGCTCCGCGTGTGTGCCGCACTGGGCACGGGTGCCGTCGAGGACGAGGACGCGGTCGGCCCGGAGCGCGGACGACAGCCGGTGGGCGACGACGACCAGGGTTCCGGGCCGGGCCCGCAGGGCGTGTTCGGCCGTGGCCTCCGCGACGGGATCCATGTGGCAGGTCGCCTCGTCGAGCAGCAACAGCGGGGCGGAGGCCAGATGGGCCCGTCCCAGGGCGATGAGCTGGCGTTCGCCGAGGGACAGGGTGTCGGGCGTCAGCGTACGGTCGAGACCGCCCACCCGGTCGACGAGCGGCCGCAGGGCCAGCGCGTCCACAGCCCCGTCGACATCGGACCGACCGGCGCCGGACCGCAGGTAGCACAGGTTCTCCCGCAGGGTGCCCGTGAAGACGTACGCCTCCTGAGGAAGGAGCACGCGCAGGGCCGCGAGTTCCGGCGGCCGGCAGGTGCCGATCGCGCGGCCGAAGAGCCGTAGCTCCCCCCGATCGGGCGTCAGCAGGCCCGCCATCGCGTGCAGAAGGGTGGATTTGCCGATGCCGCTCGGACCGACGACCGCGAGGTGTTCACCCCGTTCGACGGTCAGTTCCAGATCGTCCAGTACGGGACGGGCCCCGGCTCCGTACGTGGCGCGCACGCGGTGCAGTTCCAGGGCCGCGGTCGCCCGGCCCTTGCGACGGGGACAGGTCGTGGGGGCGGCGGGGGAGGGGTCGGCGGGCAACGGCCGGGTGAGCCGGTCCAGGATGACGAACAGCCGCGCGCCCGCCGCGCCCAGCACGGTCATCAGGGTGTGCAGGGCGGGAAGCAGCGACTGGAGGACGTAGGTGAGCGCCCCCACCATGGCGCCCGCCGTGACACCCTGGCGGAGGAGCCACGGGGTCGCGGCGAGCAGCAGGAACACCGGCAGCTGCCCGGCCGTCGCCACGGACAGCGTGCGGACGGCCGCCCAGCGGGCCAGGACACGCTGGGCGGCCGCGGCCTCCTCGACGGCACGGCGGTTCTCCGCGGCGGTCGCCTCCTGGGCACCGCAGGCCACGATGTCGCGCAGGGCGGTACGGGTGATCTCGGCGCGCCGGCCGACCGCCTCGTCGGCGTCGAGGTAGCGGTGCTGGGCCCGTGCCATGGGCCGTAGCGACGCCGTGAACAGGGCGAGGCCCAGCGCCAGGGGAGGGATCACGACGAGGAGGAACTGCGGCGCGAGTGACACCAGGCCGGCGAGGGCTCCCACGGCGACGAACACGAAGGAGCGGGCCGCGAGCACCAGTCCGGCGAAACTGTCCCGGGCGATCTCGGTCTGGCTCGTCAGCCGGGACACCGCGGTGGTGTCCGCGCCGCGGCCCGCGGCGGTGGCCGAGCGCAGGGCCCGTACGACCGACCCTCGTACGAGGTCGTCCCTCAACGATTCCGCGAGGTGGGGGAGTTGCGCGAAGACCCCCCGGACGACAGGAGCTCCGAGAAGGATGGCCACGGCGGCTCCAGCCAGCCAGAGCAGTCCTGTAGCGGGGGAGCCCTTCAAGAAGCCGTCGTCGAGGGAGCGGGCCACGCAGTAGCCGCCGAAGAACGTCTGGGCGGACTCGGCGGCCGACCATGCCGCCAGTCTCGCCAGGGCGCCCTTGCGACGGCGCAGGAGGGACCGGACGGGCGCCATGGCGCGCCGGGCCGTGGCCGCCTCCCCGGAGGCCGGAGCCGGAGTCGGAGTCGGCTTTGACGCCGGAGTGTCCGCCTCCGTCGGCTCCGTCGGATCCTTCGCCTGCGTCGTGCGCGGCGCCGGTGTCACGTGCGCGCCTCCGCTCCGGTCGGCGGCGTCGACGTCTTCGTTCCGGGTGTCACCGCTTCCACCCCGGCTGTCGCGGCGTCCGCCTCGGCCACCGGCGTCGAAGCCTCCGCCGTGAACACCGCGCGGTACTCCGGGTCCTCCCACAGCAGACGGTGAGGTCCGGTCCTTCGCACGCGGCCCGCCTCCATCCAGACCACCCGGTCCGCTCGGGCGGCGGTGGACACCCGGTGGGCGACGATCAGCTTGGTGCACGGTCGCGGTGACGCGGCGAGGGCGCGCTCCACCTGCCGTTCGGTGGCCGTGTCGAGGCTGGACGTCGCGTCGTCGAGGATCATCAGGCGCCCATGGTTGACGAAGGCCCGTGCCAGGCCCAGGCGCTGGGCCTCTCCGCCGGACAGCGGCGCCTCGTCCACCGGGGTCTCGTAGCCGCGGGGCAGCAGCCGGAGGAAGGCGTCGGCGCGGACGGCCGTCGCGGCCTCCTTGACCCTCTCCGCTGTGGCGGGGCCCCGCGCGGGGCCGGTTCCGGCGGCCAGCGCCGCGCCGATCGTGACGGTGGCGCCGCCGTCGAAGACCGGACGTGCGAAGGCGTACGCGGTGGCCCCCCGCAGCTCCACGGCGGCCAGGTCGGCCAGGTCGACACCGTCCAGAAGAACGTGTCCGGCATCGGGGTCGGTCAGCCTGCCCGCGACGGCCGCCAGAGTGGACTTGCCCGCACCCGAGCGGCCCACGACGGCCACCGTCGAGCCGCCCGCGACGGCGAGCGTCACGTCCGTGATCAGGGGAACGCCCCCGCGCACCACCCGCACCTGGCGCAGTTCCAGATCGCCGGGCCCGTCGGGCGGCAGGACGGCGGCACCGTGGGCCATCGGTTCCAGACGGGCGAGCTCGGCGGTGCGGCGGCCCGCGCTGCGGGCCCGGACCAGGGTGCCGAGGGGCGCCGCGACGCCTCCGATCCCGGCGGCGAGCGCCGCGTACCGGGACGCGGCCATCAGCTCGCCCACGCTGACGTCACCCGCGGCGAGACCCATCCCCGCCACCGCGACGACGGCCGTGGTGAGCAGCGGGAGCAGGACTCCGCTGCGGGCCACGGCACGGCCGTGGACGAGCCACATGCGCGTACCGTGCAGGGTCAGTTCCGGCAGCGGGGCGAGGATGCGGTCCTCCTCGCGGCGTGCCGTGTCGGCGGCGGCGATGGTACGGGCGCCGCCCAGCGCTTCGGCTAGCCGGGCGGCCATGGCGCCCTGCGCCTGCTGGTACCGGCCGACCGAGTCGGAGGACTGGGTGGCGAACGCGCGCAGGAGCAACAGGAGCAGCGGGAGACCGGCGGCGAAGACCATCGCGGTCCAGGGATGGATGAGCGCCAGGGCCGCGAGCGCTCCGATCGGTACGAGCACGGAGGACACCGAGGTCGCGAGGGCCGCCGGGGCGGTGCCGCTGTCGTTGGCGTTGACGCACAGCCGTGCGGCGACGTCACCGCCCGAGTGGGGCGCCGCCCGGTGGGGGGCGGTGCCGAGGAGGCCGGCCAGGGCGCGCAGCCGGATCCACGCGGTGGCGCGGGCGTTGGCGAGCTGGGTCAGGAGCACGGTGCCGGTCTCCGCGAGGATCTCCACGGCGAGCAGCGCGGCGGTCCACGCCAGCCACGTCTCCGCCCCGGCCCCGTGGCGCAGCAGCAGGTCCAGGGTCCCGCCGGCGAGCGCGGGGACGGCGAGCGAGCAGGCGGCGCCAACGACGGAGCAGAGCAGCAGCGCCGCGGTGATGCCCGCGGTGTGCCGTGCGGCGCCGGTGAGCAGCCGGTCGGAACCGGTCGGCGAGGCCATCCGATCCCCTCTCTCCCTATGCGTACCGGAACGCGCCCCCGGGACCGCGGACGGTGTCCGGCCCCGACGGCCGGTGCCCCGGGAGCAGCGCTCCAGGGGCACCGTGACTCCACACCGGCGTTCAGGCGCCGCGCGGGAAGCCGGATCGGGTCAGTTACAGGTCGTCACGCTGAGGCTGCTGTCGCCGCAGAGCAGGAGGCTCGCGCGGCTCCCGGTCTCGACGTCACCGATGGCCTCGTCCTTGGGGGTCTCCAGCGACTGAAGGTCGAACAGGTTCATGATCGTTTCCTTTCGTAGGGGACGGATGGTGCGGACGACCCCGTCATGGGGCCGGTTCGTGGGGCCGCGGAAGCGGCGGGAGGAACGGCAGCTGCGCCGGGCGGTCGTCCAGCGCCGCCGCGAGGGCCAGCAGGACGCCGGCGGTGCCGGTGGAGAGGTCCATGGAGAGGCGCATCATCTGCTCGCCGGGGAAGGCGAGGTGACCCCGGTAGGACATGGCGTGCCAGGTGAGGCATCCGACCTGGCGGCGTACGTCCTCCGGCGCCGTACCGGGTCCTCCGACGTTCGTACGGGAGAGGTGGAGCACCATCCCGGCGACGCCTCGGAAGAGGCCCGGCTGGGCGTAGAAGGTGGCCTGCGCCGCCCGTACGATGTCGCGGCGGGCCCGGTCCAGGGCGTCGTCGTATCGGTGGAGGAGATAGTCGTCGAGCACCATGCCGATGCCGACACTGCCCGCGCCGAGGTAGGGCATCGTGCGCCAGCCCTCGTCGACCTGCAGGGTCCCGGAGGCCCCGCGGACGCAGCGGGAGAGGTCGTCGTGGAGCGCCTCGGCGGCGAGGTCGAGCAGCGCGGAGTCCCGCGCGCGTTCGTAGAGCCGTACGAACAGCAGGGCCCGGCCGGCGCCGCCGTGCAGCAGCCCCGTGCGCACCTTGCCCGGTGCCGCCGCCCCCGTCGTCCGGGCGGACGTCCGGAGCGGGCGGGCCGTCAGCTCGGCGCAGCGCAGGGCCGCCGCGTGCAGGGCGGTCTCGCCGGTGGCGGTGGCCAGGGCGTCCAGGGCGAGGCCGATGCCGGCGGTCCCTCCGTGCAGGTCGGGGGCGAGGGCGTCGTGGTCCTGTTCGAGGACGAGCGCGGCCAGTTCGAGCGCGGCGGCCGTGTGCCCGAGCCGGTCGAGGGTCCACGCGACGCCGGTGAGTCCGTCGTAGAAGCCGAGCGGCGTGCCGGAGTCGGGTGCCTTGGCGTACCGCAGCAGTCTGTCCTCGGCCTCCGGACACCGGGGAGCCCCGCTCTCCCGCAGGGCGTGGAGCACTCCCGCGGTGCCGTACGCGACGGACATGCCCCCGCCGGCGGTGGCGAACTGAGCGATGTCGCCGGGGAAGAAGCGGTCCTCCCTGTCCGGCGTCGCCGACGCGTGGACGGCGCGCACCAGGGAGTCACGGGCGGCAGGCCAGTCTCCCGGCTCCACGGGCAGGAACCGGGCGCCGTCCGGGTGTCGAGCGGGCACCCGGACGGCCTCCCGGGGCTGGTTCCCGGCCGGCTCGCGCGTGATCTCCCGCACCGCCTCGTCCAGGAAACCAGGGGGCACCGGGAACCGCGCCGCGGCGGCCTCCGCCAGGTGCGCGGCCTTGGCCCGGTCCACGGCCAGCAGACTCGTGAGGGGGATGAACAGGGCGATCCGGAGGCACGCGAGGGCGTACCGGTCCACGTCGAAGCCCCGTCGGTCGGCCGGTGCCACGAACGCCGGGTTGGCGACGGTCTGGCGCCCGCCCTCCGCGGCGGGCTTGGCGGCTTCGAAGTCCAGCAGCACCACCGAGGACTCGTCCTCGGACACCATGATGTTGAACAGGTGCAGGTCGTTGAAGACGATCCCGCGTGCGTGGACTTCGGCCACGGCCCGCTCGACGAGCCCGTGGATCCGCAGGGCCCACTCCGTGTACTCCGCGAGCTTCTCCGCCGGCGGGTCGGCCTCCATGAGGGGATGCCGCCGGGCGAAGAAGGTGTTGAGCGGCTTGCCCTCCACGAACTCCAGCGCCAGGAAGTGGTGGTCGCCCACCGTGAAGCCGTCGAGGACCTCCGGCGTGCAGGCGAGACCCGACAGTCTCTCCAGCGCCTCGCGCTCACGGCGCAGCCGCGTCACGGCGTCCGCCCCGTCCGCGGCCAGCCCGGCGTATGGGCGCGCCTCCTTCAGGACGACCCGCCGACCGGTCGGCCGGTGCAGGGCCTCGTACACTCCGCCGCCGTTGGAGAAGTGCAGCGCCTTCTCGATGTCGTACGGCAGATCCCCCACGGTCACCGCGGCCCGATCCGCGAGGTGCGGGAGCAGGAAGGCGGGCGGCGTCACCCAGTCGGGTACGTGGAAGACGGGACCACGGCGATCGGGCACGAGCGCCCCGGACGCGTCCTCCAGGGCCGGGCGCAGCTCCCCGTGCTCGTCGTAACAGTGGCGGCGGGTGAAGCTTCCGTACCGCAGGTGGACGGGGCCCCGGCCCCACCGCAGGTCGCTCAGGATGTACGGACCGGCCTCGCCGTCCAGTAGCCCGGCCAGGTCGGTGGCCACGCGCTCGCACTCCCGGTCGTCGGCCGGGTAGACGGTGATGAACTTGCCGCTCGCCGAGCGGTCCGCGTACTTGGCGTTGCGCTGGTGCAGCAGGTAGCGGCTGGGGACGAACTTGAAGGCGACGTCCTTCCCCAGGCAGTACTCCCGGACCTTGGCGAGGACCGCCTCCGCGTTGTCGAGACCGGCCGAGACGTGGATCTTCCAGCCCTGCGAAGGGAGCGGGCGGTCCAGCGGACGCAGGGCGAGCCAGTCGCCCGTCCGGTGAGAGGTCCAGCCCTCGGGTACGGGGAGGGTGGCGGCCCGGTAGAGCGAGCCGCTCTCGGCCTCGCCGAAGACGAGGCGGTGGGGCGCGTCGTAGAAGTGACGGTCGGCGTCGCAGAAGACCGCGTACCCCTTGTTCACTGCGCACTCCCTCGGTCGGTGACGGACACGACGTTGTCACGCACCCCACGAGCTCCGACAGTCGCCGCTGTCACCTTCCGTATGTGCGGAACGCACAGGTAACCAGGGCCCCGTGCATGCCCTTCGATCCCGCCCGGCCGCCTCGATGGACTCACCGTGGTGATCCGGCATCCGGCGGTCAGCCCTCCTTCGTCGCACGACGCACTGAGGTGCTGCGGGCCGGGCCGCGTGGCAGCTCTCGCCCCTCTCGACCGGGGCTGGTCCTTCGCTCTCGCCGGGCGGCGCACCAAGGCGTGGGAGGAGACCGCCGCCCTGTCGGGCGCCGGCCCCGACCAGGCGATCGCGGTGCCCACCGGCATCGGCCTGCGACCGCACCCTGTTCTGGTGCGAGGACGAGCCCGTCGACGACCGCCCCGGTCCACAGCCGTGCGAGGACCGCGGGGCGTCCCGGACGGCACCGTGCCGGTGAGTGACCTCCTCGGCCCCCTGGCAGACCGGCCAATGGCCGGTGTGAGGGTCCTCGTCAGCGGCGATCCCCAGGCACGGATCACGGTGACGCGGGCTTCGGTGCCGGCGGCCAGAACGGCGCGGATGGTGCGGACTTTCTTTGTCCGGCCGCTCGAGCGGCCGCAGAAGACCGGTCGGCGGCACCGGACCAGGAGCCTGCGTCGAGGAGGCGCGCGGCTTCCCCGGGGTCGCTCCAGGCGGTCAGCAGCCCCTGACACACAGGGCGCCACGGGCTCTCAGGCGCTCATGCCGACCTTTTGCTGACCGCGGACCTGGCGCGGGGTGATGACCCGCGGAAATCTCCGGGCTCTGCGGACTGTGGTGGAACGTCGTGGGCCGCACGGATGAGGAGATCCGCGAGGCGCGCGAGCAGTGGATGACCACCGCCCGCTTCGGCGAGGTCAAGGGCTACGACGGGGACCGCCTGGCCGCTCCCGAGACCCCGGCAGCACACCTCAAGGCCCGCAGCCGGGTGCGCTGACCTCGGAGGCGGTGCAGGTCATGCCATGGAGGAGCAGCGGCCCCGCGCCCCCCCCGACGGCGGCGTCGGCGCCCCCGCCACACCGACGACCTGGTCATGCGCGTACGCCGACTGCGCCGAGCCGGCGCCGCGCGCCCTCGGCGGCGAGTCCCGTTTCCCGCGCCGACTCGCCGCCCGCCGGGGCTACTTCGCCCGCGTCGTCAGTACGTCGCGCGTGAGGCCCTCGCGGAGCAGGTAGACGGACTTGCCGTACGAGTCGTCCAGCCAGATCCTGCTGCGCTCGCCCTCGCCGCGCAGGCTGGGGTGGACGAAGCTCTGGGCGCTGTTGGTGTCGGGGTTGACGGTCACCTCGACCCAGTCGAGGCACCAGGGCGCTTCGCTCCCGGAGGGCTCGAAGCGCAGGTAGACGGGGAAGTCGTCGACGTGGAGCGTGTCCAACTGCGGGGAATGCGGATCGTTGTACTCGGGATTGTTGACGTTGTTTCCCTCACCGAAGGTGAAGGTCTGGTCCGCTCCCACGGTGAAGTCGGCGCCGGTGCTGTCCAGGAGGAACTCCCGGCCGCCGATGCCGAGGTAGACCCAGGCGCCGGTGTCGGCTCCCGAGACGTTCGCCGTCTTCACGCGTGCGGTGATCTTGGTGATGGCCGTCATGGCAACTCCCTTGTCCGTTTGGGCTTCTCGCCCTTGGGTGGTGTCCCGGAGGGCTCCGGTGCCGCGGAGAACCCGCGCTTCGAGCCCCGTCCGGCGTCTCGGAGGGAGACATGCCCGCCACCCGACGCAGGAGTCGCGCTTGACGTGCACCGGCCAGATATGCGCACTGGAGAGTGAATGCGCCGAAATCGGTGTGTAAGGCCTGGGTATTCAGGGCGGGCCCTCGCCCCGGTCCCGCTCCTGCTCAAGGAGGGCCGGCAGGTCCTTCAGCCGGTCGAGGCCCTGCACCGCGCGGGAGATCCGGACGTTGTGCCGGAGCGTGCCGCGGTGGCGGTGCAGGAAGTTCCAGTAGCCGGCCGTGAACGGGCAGGCGTCCGTACCGACCCGCCGGTCCGGGCGGTATGCGCACGGCCCGCACAGATCGCTCATACGGTTGATGTAGGCACCGCCCGAGGTGTACGGCTTGGTGGTCATCCTGCCGCCGTCCGCGTACTGCGACATGCCCACCACGTTCGGCAGCATCACCCAGTCGTAGCCGTCGACGAAGCTGCGGTGGAACCAGTCGGTCACGGCCGCGGGATCCCAGCCGTGCTGGAGGGCGTAGCTGCCGAGGACCATCAGGCGCGGGATGTGATGGGTCCATCCCGTGTCCCTGACCTGGCGGAGCACCGTCGCCAGACAGCGGGCCGACACGGCGTCCGCGTCGAGCTCGTCCCACCAGTCGGGCAGGGGAGCGGTGTGGCCGAGCGTGTTCGACGTCCGGTAGTCCTCACCGAAGTACCAGTAGAGCTGCCAGACGTACTCGCGCCATCCGGCGATCTGCCGCACGAAGCCCTCGACCGAGTTCAGCGGCGCCTCGCCCGCCCGCCAGGCGGCCTCCGCGAGCTCCACGCACTCGGCCGGGTCGAGGAGCCCCAGATTGAGCGAGGAGGACAGCAGACTGTGGCTCATGGTGTCGTCGCCGGCCAGCATGGCGTCCTCGTGCGCGCCGAACCCGGCGAGCCGGTGGCCGAGGAAGCGGCGGAGCGCGGCGAGGGCCTCCCGGCGGCGGGCGGGGAACAACCGGGGGCCGGCACGGCCGACGAAGGAGACGTCCCCGTCGCGTTCCCAGCGGTCCAGGTCGCGGCGGACCTCCTCGTCGACGGCGTCCTCCCGGGGCCGGTAGGGGGCCGGAGCGCCCAGCGTCCGGGCCCCGCGGGGAGGCCGCTCCCGGTTCTCGTGATCGAGGTTCCAGGTGCCGCCGGCCGGCCCCCCGCCCTCCATGAGGAGGTCGTGGTCGCGCCGCACGTGCCGGTAGAAGCCCTCCATCCGGAGCCCCCGCTGCCCGTGCGCCCACCGCGCGAAGTCCTCGTGACGGACCAGGAACCCGCGCGGCGGGAGGACGGTGACGTTGTCCAGTGACCGTACGAGGGCCAGCGCCGCCCGCGACGTGGGGTGATGCACCGTCACCGGTCCGCCGCGCACCACCTGTTCCAGCCCTTCGCGGTACGTGTCGGCCTTCACGTACGTCACCCGGTCGCCGAGTTCCTCGGCACGGTGCCGCATCGCGGAGAGGACGAGATGGGCCTTCGCCCGGTGGAAGCGCCGACGGCGGAAGACGGCCCGGGATTCGATCATCACCACGGGGGCGTCACGGGAGACGTCGCCGTCGCCCGCCCCGAGGAAGGCCGGACCCAGCTGGTCGCCGAAGAGCCAGTGCGTAGGTGTCATACCGGTCCCGATCCGTCTCGTGCCCTGTTCCGTGCCCGTTTCGTGCCCGTGGGGCGTCGGGCGGCGCGCCCCCCATCCACTTCCGTGCGCGGGCGCCCTCCGGATGCGGCTGGCCGTGCGCTTCCGGGGAAATGCAGAAAGATGCCGCCGACCCCATCCGCGGACCCGTCCGGCGCCGAATGTCCCCATGAGAGGACAACCGATCCACGGCCGGGGCCGTTCGGCTCCCGGCCGGTGGAAGGAGCACGTCATGAACACCACGCTGACCCGACGTCGCGTCGCAGCCGCCCTGGCCGCCGCGGCCCTCTCGGTCTCGCTCGGAGCCCTCGCTCCGCCCGCGTCGGCCGAAGAGGGCGGCAGCCCCTTCGGCCCCGGGTGCGCCTCGGTACCGAAGGAGGGCGCCGGCTCGTTCGACGGCATGGCAGCCGACCCGGTCGCCACGGCCGCGTCGAACAACCCGGCCCTTTCCACCCTCGTCGCCGCCGTCGAGAAGGCCGGTCTGGTCGACACCCTGAACAACGCGAAGGACGTCACCGTCTTCGCGCCCACCAACGACGCCTTCGCCAAGATCCCGAAGGCCGACCTGGACAAGGTCCTCGCCGACAAGGAGATGCTGACCAAGATCCTCACCTACCACGTGGTCGACGAACCGGTCGAGAAGGCGGACCTCGCGGACGGGTCCTTCAAGACCCTGCAAGGCGGCATGCTGACGACGGCCGGCTCCGGGGACGCGTACAAGGTGAACGACTCCGCCGCCATCGTCTGCGGTGACGTGCGCACCTCCAACGCGACCGTGCACATCATCGACACGGTGCTCATGCCGAAGTAGGCCCCCGGCTGGCGGGCCGGACGTGTCGGCCCCGCGTCAGCCCGGGAACCGGCCCGCCGAGCGCAGTTGCCAGCGGCGTTCGGCGTAGGCCAGGTCGTCGCGCCACAGTCGGGCCGCCGCGGTGCGGATCACGGGGCGGAGGAGCGGGGCGGCCCGGCGTACGAAGCCGAAGCCCGGACGGTCGGAGGCGGCCACCACGGCCTCGGTCACCGCCGTGCGCGGACGGCCCCGCTCGTCCGGCCCGAGCGGGGTCGCGTGCGTCTCCACCACGGAGCCCACGCCCTCTCCTTCGGTGATGCGCATGACGACGGTACGCGGCTCGGGAGCCGTGAAGACCGCCCGTACCGGCACCACGAGGCGTCCCGCCACCTTGAAGGAGACGTCGACGGTGAAGCGGTCGTCGGCGGCCTCCTCCTCGGGCGAGCCGACCACCGTCAGGTCGACGAAGGAGTACGGGTGGAACCAGGCCCCGTGCCACGGATCCAGACGGTTGGCCACGACGTCCTCGGGTTCGCAGACCCCGGTGGCCTCGTACACGGCCGTCACCCCGCGCGCGGGGACCGGACGGACAGGGACGACGGGGGCGTCGAGGGGTTGCTCCCCGCCGACCTCGTCGAGCCGCACCCAGACGAGGACCCCGTCGTCGAACGCCGGCAACGGCTCCCAGCCCGCGAACGAGGCCCCGTCGAGGGCGAGCCCGTGCCAGTGGCACACCAGCGTCCCGCACCGGACCGGGCTGTCCGCGAGGGGCGCCCCGAGGTGCGGGCAGACCCCCGGCCCGGCGACCAGCCGCCCGTCGGCGCCGCGCCAGACGACCACTTCACGGCCCGCGATCGTACGGGCCAGGGGCCGGTCGTCGCGGAGTGCGGCGGCGGCCCCCACGACGAACCAGTTCCCGGACGGCCGGGCCTGCGCCCGCTTCAGCGCCTTCGCGATGAGGGCCGGCTTGGCATCGCGCCAGGTGGGCCGCTGCCGGTCCCACGGGACGGGCCCGCGGCGCAGCGACAGGGGCAGACGGGGGCGCCGTGCGGACGGTTCGGGGTTCACGCGACCTCCTCGGAGACCGGTCGGGCGGGGGCGGCGGGCGGCTCGGGCCGGGCCGGGGTGGCGGGTGGCGCCGGGCATGCCGAAGTGGCGGGTGGCGCCGGGCATGCCGAAGTGGCGGATGGTGCCGGGCACGGCGAGGTGGCGGGTGGTGCCTGTCGGGCCGGGCCGGCCGGCGGTGTCGGGCGCGTTGCGGTGCGTCGCGGCGTCGCGGTCCGACTCCGGTGGCGCAGGCGGGCCGCGAGCACCCGGACGAGGCCGTCCGCGGCGACCGTCGCCCGCTTCCGGCGCGGCACCGCGGCACGGCGGTGGAGCACCGCGTACCCGTCCCGGGCGACGGCGTCGAGGATGCCGCCGTACAGGATGAACGCGGTGCGGATGCAGGGGCGGGACAGCGGATCGAGCATGGCGAGGCCGGGCTCCGCCTCGCGGTAGACGCGGCGGGTGAGGGCCTCGAACTCCCGCAGCGCGGCCACGACCCGCCGGTCCTGGCGGCCGGTGTCCCGGCACCGGCGCAGCAGCTCCCTGTCGACGCCGTGCCCGGCCAGCAGGTCGGCGGGCAGGTACACCCGCCCGCGGTCGAGGTCCTCGCCGACGTCCCGCAGGAAGTTGGTCAGCTGGAACGCCACCCCGAGGGCCGCCGCGTGCGGCTCGGCCTCCTCGCGCGGCACCACCGTGCCCAGGACCGGCAGCATCTGGAGGCCGATCACGGCGGCCGACCCGTGCATGTAGCCGCGCAGGTCGGCGTAGGTGGCGTAGTCCGTGACCTCCAGGTCGGACCTCATGGCGGCCATGAAGTCCGTGAAGTGGCTGTGCGCGATGGCGTGGCGGCGTGCGGTGTCGGCGAGGGCGAGCACCACCGGTTCGTCGCCGCCGCCCTGCCGCAGGCCGTCGTTCAGCTGCCGCTGGAGCGCCGCCAGACGCGTACCGCGCGGGCTGTCCTCCGCGTCGGGTTCCATCGCGTCGACGATGTCGTCGGCCCACCTGGCGAACCCGTACAGCGCGTGCACGGCGGGTCTGCGATCGGTCGGCAGCAGCCGGGTGGCGAGGAAGTACGTCCTGCCGTGCGCCGCGTTGAGCTGACGGCACCGGCGGTACGCCGCCCGCAGCGCTGGGTCGGTGATGCCCGCGGAGTCGAGTTCGCGTGCGGTCATCGCGCTGCCCCCTCGGTACGGGCGGAGCGCCGCCGGGCCCCGCCGGTGACCCGGGCCGCCGCCAGCTTCCCGGACACCAGGGCGGTCGGCACACCCACGCCGGGGGTGGTGCCGCAGCCGGCCAGGACGGCGTTCTCCGTGCCCCGCACCAGGTTGCGGGGCCGGAACGGCCCCGTCTGCAGGAACGTGTGGGCCACGGAGAAAGGAGTGCCCGCCGCATGCCCCTGGCCCAGCCAGTCGGCCGGGGTGACGAGGGACTCGTCCTCGACGGCCGCCTCGATGCCGTGGAGACCGCGCCGCTCCAGCTCGGCCAGCAGCTCGGCCCGGTAGCGCGGGCCGAGCTCGCCCCAGGCGGCGCCGCCGGGGCCGATGTCGGTGTTGGGGCAGGGAGCGAGGATGTAGTGCAGATGGCGGCCCGGTGGGGCGAGGCCCGGGTCGGTGGCCGTGGGCCGGGTGATGAGCAGGGAGGGATCGCTCATCAGCCGCCCCTGACGGGTGAGTTCGTCGAACGTGGTCCGCCAGGCGGCGCCGAACGAGATGGTGTGGTGGGCCAGCTGCGGCCAGGTGCGGTCCGTGCCCGCGTGCAGCACGACGGCGGACGGCGAGTGCCGCAGCCGCGCCGGCCGGCGGGGGCGGCGGCCGAGGAGCCGGTAGGCGACGGGCAGGTCCGGCGTGAGGACGACCGCGTCGCAGGGGATGCGGTCCTCGGCGGTCACGACGGCGGTGACGCGCTCGCCCGACCGTTCGAGCCGGGTCACCGGCGCGCCGAACCGCAGCTCGGCGCCCGCGTCGGCGGCGGCGTCCGCCATGGCCTGCGGCAGGGCGTGCATGCCGCCGCGCGGGAAGTACACCCCGGCGACCGTGTCCATGTATGCGATGACGGCGTACGCGGCGAGCGCGCGGGCCGGTGGCACACCCGCGTACAGGGCCTGGAAGGAGAAGACCCGCTGCAACCGCTCGTCCTTGAGGAAGCTTCCGATACGCCGGTCGAGGCGGCCGAAGCCGCCGAGCGCCGCCAGCCGGGCGAGGTCTCCGTTCAGGAGGTCGAGGGGGGAGTCGAAGTTCGCGTCGATGAAACGGCGCATCTGGGCCCGGTAGAGCCGCTCCAGCCAGACCCGCAGCCGCCGGTAGCCCGCCGCCTCACGGGCCCCGGCGAACCGTTCCACCTCGGCGGCCATCGCCTCGCCGTCGGTGTGCACGTCCAGCGTGCCGCCGTCCGCGAACGAGGCCCGGTAGGCCGGGTGGAGCGGGACGAGGTCGACCCGCCGGCGCAGACTGTCGCCGACCGCCGCGAAGGCCTCGTCGGCCAGGTCGGGCATGGTCAGGACGGTCGGGCCGGTGTCGATCCGGTATCCGTTCAGATGCAGACGGCCCGCACGGCCACCGGGCAGGTCGTCCCGTTCGACGACGGTGACCCGCCGCCCCGCGCCCAGCAGATGGAGGGCCGCCGACAGACCGGCCAGGCCCGCGCCGACGACCACCACGTGGTCCGTACGGCCGGACAGCGAGCGAGGCGTCATCGACGGACCTCCGGCGCTCCGGAGCCCACCGGGGGGAGAGAGCCGGGTGGGGTGGGGGAGCCGGGCAGGGTGGAAGAGTGCGTTGGAGTCGCGGCGGACGCCGGAGCCGGAGTCGCAGCCGTAGCGCGTGCCGGTGCCGGTGCCGGAGCCGCAGCGGGCGCCGGCGCCGTGGACGGCCCCGGATGCGAGCGGGCCGGCGGGCCGTCCGTGGCGCGGGACACCGTCGCCGCGGTCAGCAGCCCGCGCAGGCGGCCCTTCGCTTCCGTGTCGGGCAGGGCGCCGTCGAAGTGGCGCAGTCCCTGCGCCGACAGGCGGTCGATCTTCGACTCGACCGCCGCCCGGGCGCCCGTACGCACCAGGACGTCCCGCACCTCGTCGAGCCCGTCCGGAGTCAGACCCTCGTCGCCGAGCGCCTGTTCGAGCACTTTCAGGGCCGCCCGGTCGCCCGTCGCCTCGGCGCGCTCCACCGCCACGGCGACAAGGAACGTCGGCTTGCCCTCGCGGATGTCCCCGCCGCAGCTCTTGCCGGTGCGCCCGGGGTCACCGAAGACGTCGTCGAGGTCGTCGCGCAGCTGGAAGGCCATGCCGATCCGGCGTCCCGCCGAGCACAGTGCCCGTATGATGCGGTCGTCCGCGCCCGCGACGGCGGCGCCCAGCGCGAGGGGACGCTCGACCGAGTACAACGCGCTCTTGAGGCAGGCGGCGCGCAGGGCGCGCGGCTGGGAGCGCGAACCGGTCAGCTGGCCCTGGAGGTCGAGGAACTGGCCCGCCACCATCTCCGTGCGCATGTCGCTCCACAGCCGGCGCACCACGCCCGCCGTCCCCGGGTCGAGCGGCGTCTCGGCCACCGCGTCGTCCGACCACGCGAGCGCCAGGTCCCCGGCCAGGATGGCGGTCGCCTCGCCGAACCGGGTGACACGGGCCGGTGACGTGGTGCCGCTGTAGCGGTCTCGCACGTCCGTGTGCAGCGCCGGACGGCCGCGCCGCAGCGTCGAGCCGTCCATCACGTCGTCGTGGACGAGGGCGCAGGTCTGGAGCAGTTCGAGCGCCGCCCCGATGCGCAGGGCTGCCGTGGACGTCGACGCGCCTGACCCGCCGCACGCGCGCGTCGACCACCAGAGGAGCTGCGACCGGGTGCGTTTGCCGCCGTCCTGGGTGAAGTGGGCGACCCGTTCGGCGAGTTCGCGCGCGAAGAGGGCGTCCAGGGCGCCGGCCCGGGTGAGCCGGTCGGCGAGCAACCCCTCCAGGACGTGCCCGACGGCGGCGGGCACGTCCGCGTCGACGGACGCGGGGTCGACCGTGTCGGCGGACGTGGGATCGACCGTGTCGGCGGCGTGGGGTCCGACCGTCGTCAGGGCGACGCCCTCCGGAGGGCCCGCGCCGTGCGACGCCGAGCCGGCGCCCGCTCGGCCCGGGCGCGTCCGCCGCGGCGAGGGCCCCGCGGGCGGCCCCGCCGAGGACCCCGAGGGGCTCGCCAGGCGGGGGAGGAGGGGCGACGGCGTGGCCGCGGGGTGGTCCTTCGCCTGGGTGGGGCGCATCCCGGTTCCTCTCGTCGTGGCATCGATCGGTCTCTACGCCTCTTCGGTCCCTTCCCGCGATACGGATGCGGTGTCGGTCGGGTACCCGCAATGCGCGGTATTGCCGCCGTCCGGACTCGTCTGTCCGGGTGGCCTGTCCTCGATGACCGCATCCGAACGCCCGCCCAGGGGGGAATCGGTACGGGTCGGGGGCACCAGAACCGGGACGGAGGGAGCCGCGTGCTGAAGGCGGATGTGGTGGTGATCGGGGCGGGGGCCGCCGGGCTGTCCCTGGCCCACCGGCTGAACGGCCACGTGCCCGGGGCCCGTACCCCCTCCGTGATCCTCGTCGACGCCCCGCCCGGCCCGCTGCGGCCGGCCCCGCGCACCTGGTGCTTCTGGGAGGCCGGCCGGGGCCGGTTCGACGCCGCGGTGCGAGCGGACTGGCGCCACCTGCGGGTACGGCCGCCGACCGGCCCCGCGATCGAGGGGGACATCGCACCGCTGCGATACAAGATGATCCGCTCCGACGACTTCGAGTCCCTGGTCGCCCGGGACCTCGCGCGCAGCCCCAACGTCCGGCGCGTGGAGGCCGTCGTGGACACCGTGGAGGAGACCCCCTCCGGGGCCCTCGTGCGGCTGGCCGGGCCCGACGGACGCCCCCACGGCCCCCGCGTCCTGGAAGCCCGCTGGGTGTTCGACTCGCGTCCTCTGGGCAGCCTCCCGGCCGCGCGCACCACCCTGCTCCAGCACTTCCACGGCTGGTTCGTCCGCACCGCGCGGCCCGTCTTCGACCGGGGGACCGCGGACCTGATGGACTTCCGCACCCCCCAGCCCGCCGCCGGGCTCTCCTTCGGCTACGTCCTGCCCACCGGCCCGCGCGAAGCTCTGGTGGAGTACACGGAGTTCTCCCCGCGCGTCCTGACGGCGAGGGGCTACGAGGCGGCGGTACGGCACTACGCGGACGACGTGCTGCGCGTCGGTGACCTGGAGATCGTCGCGACCGAGACCGGGGTGATCCCCATGACGGACGCTCCCATGCCGCGAAGGGTCGGCGCTTCGGTGTTCCGGATCGGGGCCGCGGGCGGTGCGACCCGGCCGTCCACCGGATACGCCTTCGCCGGACTCCAGCGCCAGACACGGGCGGTCGCCGCCGCGCTGCGGCAAGGGCGCAGACCGGTGCCACCGGCCGCCTACTCCGCCCGGGCCCGCGCCATGGACTCGGTGCTCCTGCGCGCTCTGGACAGCGGCCGGGTCGACGGCCCCGATCTCTTCGCCCGGCTGTTCACCCGCGTCCCGATGGGCCGGCTGCTGCGTTTCCTCGACGGGAGCACCGGCCTGTTCGAGGACCTCTCCATCGGCCGGCACACCCCGGTCGGCCCCATGCTGCGCACCGCCGCCGAACTACCCGGCCTGCAGCGCCGCCCCTTCGGCTGACGCCGGACCGCCGCCCAGCCCCTGCGACTGGCCCACCCCCCCCACCGCCCCGCCCCTGGAGACCGCATGACCCTGTTGCGCGACGAGGACCTCGCCGCCGCGTTCGACCACGCGTCCCGCAGTTACGACGCGCTGGTGGCCGTGAATCCCGGCTACCACGGGCAGCTGCGGCGCTCGGTGCGCCGCCTCGGCCTGCCGGGACGGGGGGAGGGCCTGCGTGTGCTCGACCTCGGCTGCGGCACCGGCGCCTCGACGGCCGCGATCCGGTCCGTCCTCCCGGCCGCCGCCGTCACGGCCGTCGACGCCTCGGCCGGCATGCTGGAGCGGGCCGCCGCCAAACCATGGGCGGACGGCGTACGGTTCGTCCACGCACCGGCCGAGCGACTGGCGGACGCGGGGGTCGAAGGGCCGTTCGACGCGGTGGTCGCCGCCTACCTCTTCCGTAACGTCGCCGATCCCGACGCCGTCCTCGCCACGGTCCGCGCCGTCCTTCGACCGGGCGGGCGGCTCGGCGTGCACGAGTACAGCCTCAGCGGGCGCCGCGCCGACCGGGCGGTGTGGACGCTGGTGTGCCGGGGCATCGTCCAGCCCGCCGCGACCCTCCTGGGGGACGGCCCGCTCTACCGCCACCTCTGGCGCAGCGTCGTCGGCTTCGACACGGCCGACCGGTTCGCCGACCGGATCCGCGCGGCCGGCTTCGACCAGGTCCGGGCCCTGCCCCTGCCGGGCTGGCAGACGGGCATCACCCACACCTTCGTGGCCGCGCGCGGGGAGGACGGCCGATGACCGTACCGGCGCACCGCCTTCCCGCAGCGCGCAGGGGCCGGGACCGCCGGGCCCGTGTCCTGCCGGCCCGCCCGGGAGCCGGTCACGCAACCGACCGGCCCTCGGTGGCCGTGGTCGGCGCCGGGATCGCAGGACTCGCCGCCGCCACCGCGCTGGCCGAGCGGGGCGTGGCGGTGACGCTGTACGAGCGCGAGCCCCACGTCGGCGGCCGGGTGGGCGGCCGGCCGACCCGCCTGCGGGACGGCAGCAACGTCACGATGAGCCGCGGCTTCCACGCGTTCTTCCGGCAGTACTACAACCTGCGCGGCCTGCTGCGCCGTACCGATCCCGCCCTGGCCCGGCTGGGAGGACTGCCCGACTACCCCCTGCTGCACGCGGACGGGCTGCGCGACAGCTTCCGGCGCGTGCCGCGCACCCCGCCGTGGAGCGCGCTCGGCTTCGTCGCCCTCAGCCCGTCCTTCGGGCTGCGCGACCTGCGTGCCATGGACCCGGTCGCGGCCCTGCCCCTGCTCGACGTCCGCGTGCCCGACGTCTACCACCGCCTCGACTCCGTCAGCGCCTACGACTTCCTGGAGGCCGTCCGCTTCCCGGAACGCGCCCGCCACCTGGCCTTCGAGGTGTTCTCCCGGAGCTTCTTCGCCGACCCGCGGCACCTCTCGGCGGCAGAGATGGCGCTGATGTTCCACATCTACTTCCTCGGCTCCGCCGAAGGCCTGCTCTTCGACGTACCCCGCTCGCCCTTCCCGACCGCGCTGTGGGACCCCCTCGTCGGATATCTGCGGCGGCACGCGACCGAGGTGCGCACCGGCAGCGCCGTCGAGCACGTCGCCCCCGCCCGGGGCGGCGGGTTCGAGGTCGCCGGGGACCACGGCGAGCGCCGGTACGACGCCGTGGTCCTCGCCCTGGACACCGCCGGTCTGCGGTCCCTCGCCGCCCGCTCCGAGCGGCTCGGCGACCCCGCCTGGCGGGAGCGCGTCGCACGCCTGCGTACGGCCCCGCCCTTCCTGGTCACCCGGCTGTGGCTGGACCGGCCCGTCGCCCCCGACCGGCCAGGCTTCCTCGGCACCAGCGGCTTCGGCGGCCTCGACAACATCAGCGTCCTTGACCGCTGGGAGGACGAGGCGGCCCGCTGGGCGGCCCGTGCCGGAGGATCCGTGGTCGAACTCCACGCCTACGCCGTCGACCCGCGCACGCCCCGCACCGCCGTACAGCGGAGCCTCGTCGAGCAGCTGCACCGCGTGTACCCGGAGACCCGGACCGCCGCGGTGGTCGACGCGCGCCACGAATGGCGGGAGGACTGCCCGCTGTTCCCCGTGGGCGGCTACGCCGACCGCCCCACCGTCCGCACCTCCGATCCCAGCCTCGTGGTGGCAGGCGACCTCGTACGCACCGACCTGCCCGTCGCACTGATGGAACGGGCGGCCACGACTGGGTTCCTGGCCGCGAACGCCCTCCTCGAGCGGTGGGGCGTACGAGGGCAGACCCTCTGGACGGTGCCGGAGCGTGGCCGCGCCGCCGTCCTGCGGAAGGCCGCCGCGTGGGCGGGCCGCTGAAGAGGCGGCGGGCTTGGCGCATCCGGGTGCCGTCGGCGCGCGAAAGGCAAGGAAGGGGGAACGAGCGGTGGGAGAGGTGGTCGTGTGTCCACAACCCAGGACGTGACGGACGTGCTGGTGATCGGAGCCGGTGTCGCCGGACTCGCCTGCGCCCGGGACCTGCTGGCGGCCGGTGTCGGTGTACGGGTGCTGGAAGCCGGCGACGGGGTCGGCGGCCGGATGCGTACGGACCGGGTCGAGGACTTCGTGGTGGACCGCGGATTCCAGGTCTTCAACACGTCCTACCCCCAGGTCCGGCGCCGACTGCCCCTGAAGGACCTGCGACTGCGCCCCTTCACCCCCGGCGTCCTCATCCACACTCCCTCGGGCCGACTCCGCTTCAGCGACCCCACCCGCAGCCCGCGCACGCTGCCCGACCTGCTGTCCGACTTGCGGCCGGGCCGCCTCGCCGGGCCCCGCGACCTGGCCGCCCTCGGCCTGCTGTCCGCCCGGGACATGCTGTCGCCACCCGCTCGGCTCAAACGGCGTACGGACACCACCACCCGCACCGCGCTCGCCGACGCCGGCGTCTCCGACGGGCTCGTCGAGAGGTTCTTCCGCCCCTTCCTGTCAGGGGTCTTCCTCGAAGACGACCTGGAGACGTCCGCCCGGGTGTTCCACCTGGTGTGGCGGAGCATGCTGCGCGGCACCCTGTGCCTGCCCGCCGCCGGCGTCGGAGCGGTCCCACGGGCACTCGCCGCCGCCCTGCCCCCGGGCACCGTGCGGTTGGAGAGCCCCGTGGCGGGGCTCACGGACGAGGGCGCGCTGACGGTCGCGGGCCGCGAGCACCCCGCACGCGCCGTCGTGGTCGCCACCGGCCCCGGCCCGGTCGCGGCACTGCTCCCCGGTGTCGCCCTGCCCGGATACCGGACCGTGACGACGTACTACCACGTCGCCCCACGTTCTCCGCTCGGCGAGCCGACGCTGCTGGTGGACACCCGGCGCCGCTTCCTCAACACCTGTGTACTGAGCGACGTCGTGTCCGCCTACGCCCCGCCCGGACACGCCCTCGTCGCCACCTCGGTCCTCGGCCGGGACAGTGAGGGCCGCGAACGTGACGTGCGGGCGGCGCTCGGCGAGGTGTACGGATCCGGCACCGGCGGCTGGGACCTGCTGACCGTCCGTACCGTCGAGGACGCGCTCCCCGCCATGCCCCCGCCACAGCCGCTGACCCGCACCGCGCGGGTGGCACCGGGCCGCTACGTGTGCGGCGACCACCGCGCCACCGGCTCCGTCCAGGGCGCGCTGGCCTCCGGCGCGAGGGCCGCCCGCGAGGTGCTGCGCGACCTGGGGGGCGGGGTTGCCGCGTCCGGGGTTGGCTTTGCTTCTTCGGGGGTCGCCCCACCGTGCAGAGGACGAGATGCCGCATAAGATCAGATTTCAGGACGTAATGGAGCCGAGTGAAGAGGGATGGCGATGCCCGAAGGTCTTTCCGCCGACACGGTCGGTCCGGTCGATGTCGCCGTCTTCGCGTTCGACGGCAACCGCTTCAACGGCGACGTGGCGCCGGCGCTGCGCGAGCTCCAGGACGGCGGAGTCGTACGGATCCTGGATCTCACGTTCGTCGCCAAGGACGGGAACGGGGGCGTCACCACCGTCGAGTTGGCCGACTCCGATGTCTCCGAGGCGTTCGAGCGGCTCACCGGAGCCGAGTTCGACCTGCTGAGCGACGAGGACCTGAACGTCGTCGGCCAGGGGCTGGCGCCCGAGTCGTCGGCTCTCGTGGTCGTCTGGGAGAACTCCTGGGCCGCTCGCCTGGCCTCGGCGGTCCGGGACTCCGACGGACGGCTGGTCCTCATGGAGCGCGTACCGAGCGAGGCCGTGGTGCGCGCCGTCAGTGCCCTGGAAGGGGAGTGATCGTATGATCCGCCGACGCATCGGACGCCCCGGCCTGCTCGGGACCGTCGCCCGCACCGCGGTGATCACCGGCACGGCCAACGCCGTATCCCACCGGATGCAGCGGGGGGCCGACGAGCGGGCCGCGCAGCAGCAGCTGGCCGCCGAAGCCCAGCAGCAGGCTCTGGTGGACCAGGCCGCCGCACAGGCGGCGGCCCAGGCCCCCGCGCCGGCGACGGCGGGGCCCCCGAGCGGCGCCGGGAGCGACCGGATCGCGCAGCTCACCGCCTTGGCCGACCTCAAGGCGCAGGGCATCCTGACCGAGGCCGAGTTCGTCCAGGAGAAGGCCCGCATCCTCGGCTCCTGAGGTGAGGATGCGGGCCTGAACGCAATGGCCCCCGGTGCCGATCTTCGACTCGGCCTCGGTACCCACTGGCGGAAGGGATCCGATGGGGCGGCCCACACCGAACCGGCCGCCACCGCCGACGGCTGACCCTCGCGTCCGCGCCGGGGGCGTTGTGCTGCCCGGCTCGTCACACTCCTCGCACGGAACGGCGGAACATGACCGGTGTGGACACGGGTGCGGCGCAGCGCATGTCCGAGGCCCTCTTCATCGAGCGGGAATGGCGCAGCCGCAGCTCGACCAGGTTCTGGGTGCTGCTGACCCTGGCCGCGGTGATCGCCTCCGCGGGCGTCGTGGGCGACTCGACCGCGACGGTGATCGGCGCCATGATCGTCGCCCCGCTGATGACCCCGATCCTCGGCAGCGCTCTGGCCCTCGTCCTCGCCGACCGCGAACACCTGCTGCGCAGCGCCCTCCTCGTACTGGGCGGGGCGGCGGCGGTCATCGTCATCGGGCTGCTCTTCGGCTGGCTGCTCTCCCCGCCGGACGCGTTCGCCTCCAACAGCCAGGTCTCGTCGCGGATCAGTCCGCGCTTGATCGATCTGGTCGCCGCCCTGGCCACCGGCACGGTGGGTGCGTTCGCACTCGTCCGCACCGACATCTCCGACACCCTCCCGGGCGTCGCGATCGCCATCTCCCTCGTCCCGCCGCTCGCTGTGACCGGCCTGCTGATCGCCGTGGGCCGCTACCACGACGCCGGAGAGGCCGCGCTGCTCTTCACCACGAATGTCGCCGCCATCGTCGCCACCGGCACCCTGGTGTTCCTCGCGTACGGCGTGCGGACCGCCGCCGAGGGCGCCGGTCTGACCGTGGGCGCGTTCCACGGCCGGAGCCTCGTCGCGGTGGCCGCCGTCGTCCTGCTCATCGCCGTGCCGCTCACCACCGGCACGCTCACCGTGGCGCGGGACCGGGCCCTGGCGGCGGAAGCACGGCCGGTCGCCGAACGCTGGGCGTCGGCCGGAAGCTGGCAGATCGCCTCGGTCGAGGCCCGTAACGGCATCGTGGTCATCGGCGTCCTGGGCCTGCCCCCGCAACCCGCCCCCACCGCCCTGCGCGCGGCCCTCGACCACAACGGCATGCGCGACGCCGACCTCGAACTCCACCTGGTCGGAGGCCGTACCCACTGGTGCCCGGCGGACAGCACGACCTGCACCGCCCGCGAGGCCTCACGCGGCTGACCAGGGACCGTGCCCGGCAGCGGCCCTCAGGCGTCCTCAAGGACGCCACCGGTGACGAGCCCCAGGCTCACAACCGCGTCGTCGAACCCCAGCCACGCTTCCCCACCTCACCGCGCCGCTACCTCTGCTGCTCCGCCTCCCGGGCCTGCTCGGCGATGTTCTGCAGCACGACCTTCGGTTCGGCGGACGGCGCCACAGCCTTGCCGATGTTCCGCTTGACGGTGTCGCTGACCTGCAGCCACGTCGGATCGTCGACCGGATAGAGCCGGGCGCCGCGCAGAGCGCTCAGGAACTGCTCGGCGCCGGGGTCCGCCGCCGAGTCCTGGGACGTCTCGGTAGCGGTCACGGTCGACGGCAGCAGGTGGTAACGCCTGGCGAACTCGGTGAGGTTCTTGTCCTCGTAGACGAAGTCCAGAAAGTGGCCGACCAGTTCCCGGTTGTCGCCGCGCTTGAACGCCATCATCCAGTCGGCGACGCCCACGGCCGGCGGGGCGACCTCGGCCTCCAGCGTGTCCGACACCGGCATGCGCGACGTGGCGACCTTCATGCCCTTCTGCCGGGCTTCGTGGAGGAGCGAGGGGTAGCCGTTGACCATCCCGACGTCGCCGCGCAGAAAGGCCGCGAACGCGTCCTTCCGGTTGAGCTGGGCCGGTGGGACAGGGCCGGTCAGCTCAGGTGTGACCAGATTGTCCTGGATCCAGCGGAACGTCTCTATGTTCTGTTCGGACGCGAGGTTGTAGTTGCCCTGGTCGTCGGTGTAGCCGCCGCCGTTGCTGAGTTCCCAGATCAGGGCTTCGGCGTGTGCCTCCTCGGGGCCGAGCGGTAGGGCGTAGGGGTAGAGCACGCCCTCCTTCTTCAGTGCCATGGCCGTGTCCTTCAGGTCGGACCAGGTCTTCGGCGGCTTCGCCCCCGCGTTCTCGAACAATTCCGTGTTGTAGAAGAGCAGCCGGCTGCTGGCTACGAACGGGAAGCCGTAAAGGGTGCCGTCGACCGATCCCGCGTCCGCGAGCGCGGGCAGGAAGTTCGCCTCCGTCCTGATCGACATCACCTCACTGGCGGCATGGAGGCGGCCCTGCGCGGCGAAGTCGGAGTACGCGCCCATCAGCGCCACGTCCGGGGCGTTGTCCTCCTGGACCATGCGGGTGACCTCGCGGTCGACGTCGGCCCACGGGTGGATCGTCACCTCGACCGTCGTGCCCGGGTGGGCCGCGGTGAAGGCCGTGGTCAGCCTGTCCCAGTACGCCTTGGAGCTGGTCGCCGGGGTGTCGCCGTACTCCGGGACCACCAGGCGCAGCGTCGTCCCCCCGCTCTCGTACGAGCCGCAGCCGGTGACGAGGGAGCCCAGCAGTCCGAAGGCGGCCATGGAGGCGGTCACGCCGAAGAGTCTTGGTCGCACGGATCGTTCCTCTTGTTCTTCTGGACAGTGCGCCGGGAATTCTCTCCGACCCCGGGGCGAATTGCGCCCCCCGGCCGACGTTTGTGGTCGTATCTCCAACAGAGACGTTTCCGAGTGGTGTTTTCCGATATGCCGACGCTGATTCCGGCGCGGGTAAACCGTGCCACGATGTCCAGAACGACTCCGGAGAGGAGCGTTGACGGATGACGAATGGGAAAGGACGTCACCGACTTCGGGGGCGGCCATCAGTGGTCGCGATCCGCGAAACGAGGGGTGCGGCCCGGAGGCCTCCCGGAAGCGTCGTCCTGGACGGGGTCGGCGGTGGGCCGTTCGTCCACCGCCCCCGCTGTCGCGCCACACCGGGGACGGTAGGGAAGGGAGGCCGCCCGCCGACCGACTCGGCCGACTCGACCGGTCACGGCCTGTCGTCCGGATCAGGCCGGGATGCGGGCCCCCGCCCCGCCGACCCTGACCCGCCGGTCACCGGCGCGCAGCTCCACCGTCAGGACCCCGGGGCGCCCCATGTCTTCCCCCTGGTGGAGGGTGAGAACCGCCGCCTCGGGTACGACGCCGAGTTCACGGGCGTACGCGCCGAAGGCGGCGGCCGCCGCCCCGGTCGCCGGGTCCTCCACCACACCGCCCACCGGAAACGGATCCCGGACGTGGAAGACCTCGGCGGCGGCACGCCAGACCAACTGCACCGTCGTCAGGTCGAGCCTGTGCATCAGGGCCTCCAGACGCGCGAAGTCGTACGTCAGGCGGGCCAGGCGCTCCCGGGTCGCGGCGGCCAGGACCAGGTGGCGGGCGCCCGCGTACGCGATACGGGGAGGCAGCGACGGATCGAGATCGCCGGCCGGCCAGTCGAGCGCGGCGAGAGCCTCGTCCAGATCCCCGGCCGCGATCTCCTCGACGGACGGCTCCACGCTGGTGAGCGTGGCTTGTGTCGCCCCTCCCTCCTGCTTCACGGTGACCGGCACGGTCCCTGCCCGGGTGAAGAACACGAGGTCGCCGGGGCCGAGCCGCTCACCGAGGGCCACGGCTGCCGCGACGGTGGCGTGACCGCAGAAGGGCACCTCCGCCTTGGGGCTGAAGTAGCGGATGGTGTAGGCACGCCCGGTGCTCCACGACCTGCCGGAGTCCGCTCCATCGGACGGCGCCGTGAGGAACGCGGTCTCGCTGTAGCCGACTTCGGCGGCGATCGCCAGCATCTCCGCATCGCCGAGGCCGGTGGCGTCGAGGACGACCCCGGCGGGGTTTCCTCCCTCGGGATCGTCGGAGAAGGCGGTGTAACGCAGGACCTCGGGGGATTGCAGTACGGAGTTCATGCCGTGGGAACGGCACGGCGCCCGAAGTCGGTTCCCCGGCCGACGACCGGGCGACCGTTGAGCCGGCCGCCGCTCACGGTCAGCAGGCCGGCGGAGTACCGCGAGCGTGCCTGGTGCCGGACGGGCGATGACGGGCTCGATCAGCGGTCCTGGGACAGGGCCAGCAGTTCGGCGAAGGTTCCGCCGCCATGGGCGAGGTCGTCGTATTGGCCCTGTTCGGTGATCCGGCCGTGCTCCATCACGATGATGTGATCGGTGATCTTGGTGTTCTCCAGCCGGCGCGTGACCACGATCGTGATGCGGTCGGAGGTGATGGCCTTGATCTGCTCGAAGATCTGGTGCTCGCCGCGCGGGTCCATCTGGGAGGTGGGCTCGTCGAGGATCAGCAGCTCCGGGCGGCGGTACAGACTCTGGAGCATGCGGTGCGCTGCCCTTGGCCGCCGGAGAGTTCGGTCCCGCCGAAGATGTTCCGGGCGAGGAGGGTGTCCAGGCCCGCAGGGAGGTCTTCGACGGCATCCCGCAGACCGACCGCGTCGATGGCCTCCCACACCGCGGCGTCGTCGTGGCCGCGGGGCTGGCCGAGGGTGAAGTTCTCGCGGACGCGCAGCGGCCACTGCGCGAAGATCTGCGGCACCAGACCGGTGTGCGCCCACACCGTGGCGGGGTCCACCCGGCGAGGTCGGTGCCGTTCCACGTCACCGTGCCTTTGTCCGGCAGGTAGATCCCGGTGAGCAGACGGGTGAGGGTGGCCTTCCCCGAGCCGTTCGCACCGACGATCGCGAGGATCTGGCCGCGCCGCAGGGTCAGCGAGACACCGTCGACGGCGAATGTGCCCTTGCCCGGGTACGGGTAGACGACCTCGTCCAGGCGGATCTCGTCGACCGGCGCCGGGACCGCGAGGGCGACCCGCCCGGAGACCGCCAGCCCCGACACCGGCGGGGAGTACGGCGAGCAGGAGAAGGGGCAACATCAGGGGGTTCAGTACCGTCAGAACGCCCCCGGCGGTGACCATACGGATCACCGCGGACACGAGCCGTTGCGCGTCCATCACCATCACGTGGGTGCGCACCACCCCCATCTCGGCCGCCTCGCGTCGGTCCGAGAACCCGTCCTCCGCGTACGCCACCGCCTCCACCAGCGCCGAGTCCGTCTCCGTCGTCAACCGCGGCGTGATCCACCGCTCCGCGTACGAGGCCACCGCCCCCGCCGTACGAGCCAGCGCGGTGGCGGTCAACAGCACGGCGGCACCGACCTCTGGCAACGGTGGCATCCTGGTTGCGGACGCACCGGGAAGACAGAAGACGCAAGACGCAGGGGTAGGGGAATCATGGTCGCGTTCCACGCATCCGCACTGGACGGAGTCGCCGCCAATCCGGCGCTTCCGACACCGCTGCTGCTGCGCCTGCTCGCCTTCGGCGGCGCCAGTGACCGTCCGCCCCGTCAGGCCCTTGAGCGGGCCGAACTTCCCGAGCCGGCCGTCGCGGTGATCCTGGCCCATCCGAGCCCAGGTGTCCGGATCGACTTCGCGATGAGTGCCAGAGCCGAGCCCGCACAGCGGGCCCGGCTCGCGAACGACCCCTCTCCCAAGGTGCGCGCCGCTCTCGCCTACGGACCCGAGCTGTACGACCCGCGTACCAAGGTCGCGCCGCTGGCGGACGCCGTGTGCGCCCGCCTGCTCGACGACCCTGACCCTTCCGTTCGGGCGAATCTGCTGGAATCACCCCACCTGGCACCACCGTTCGTGGCCTCGCTGGCTACGCACCACCAGCCGGCAGCACGCCGGAGTTCGGTGCGCGCATGGGAGGTGCTGCCGCCGGGCGAGCGGTCGGCGCTGCTGGTCGACCCTGACCCGGAGGTCCGGCAAGCCGCCGCGCTGTGGGAGTGCCGGCGAGACGCACGCGTGACCGCCGAACTCCTCCGCGATCCCAAGTCCGCCCCCCAGGCGCTGCGCCGCGGACTCCTCCACCGTGCCGACACCGAGCGGTGCGTCGCCGAGCGGACGCATCTGACCGCCCTCGCCGAGAACCCGTCGCTGCCCGCCGACCTCGTGGAGCGGCTCGCCGTCGACCCCGACGAGTCCGTACGGCTCGCGGTCTCCCTCAGGCCCGAGTTGGACGAGTCGCGGCGCATGGCGATCGACTTCACGGTGGGGGACTTCGCCAGGGGGGAGGTGGAGTGGGTACGAGACGGGCTTGCCGACCCCGGGGTGCTGCGCCGGGCCGTGACCTCCGCCCACCCGCTGCTCCGGCGCGCCGCCGCCCGGAGCCCCCATCTGCCGCCCGACCTGCTGCGCCTGCTCGCCCGTGCCGAGGACCCTCTGGTGGATGAGTCCTTGGGCAGGTGGCACCCCGAGACCTCCGAGGAGGTCCTGCTGCGTGTGTTCGCGCGGTTCGGCGGGACGTTCTCCGCCTGGATCGCGGAGACGCACCCCCGTTTTCCCCGCGAGGGTCTCGCCGCGCGCTACGCGGACCATCCGGACGGGAACTACCGTCGGCTGGCCGTCCGGGACCCGGCCGCCACACCCGCACTGATCGAACGGCTCAGCCACGACCCCGCCGTGTGGACGCGCCAGGCGGCGGCCGGCGACCCCCGTCTCCCGCTCCACCGGCTCCGCGAGGCGCTGCATCTCCCTGAACTGGCCTCCAGAGCAGGCGCCAACCCGGCGCTCCCCGAGGACGAGATGGCCGCGGTCCTCGACCGGGCCGGCGTCCCCGCCTGACCGCCGAGCAAACCGCCCCACCCTGCGCCGCCTCCCTACCCGCCTCGGCTCATCCAGGACAAGTGCGCGCTCGACCTGTCCGAGCACGTGGCGATCGGCACGGTCGACCGGGTCACCTTCCACGAGGTCGCCAACGCCCTCGA